>CATAJQ010000029.1 GCA_949487135.1 Cellvibrionales bacterium UBA7375
CTGTGATAGATCCTACCTCAATGACATTAAGACCTAACTCAAATAACCTTGTTGTTGCCTCATGCCTTAAGTCATGAAATCTAAGATCCTCAATCCCTAGCTTTGCACATGATCTTTTGAATGCTTGGGATACAGAGCCAGCTTTAACTTTGAAAACAAAACCTATGTCATGGCTTTTAAGGCTCATAAGTGTATTTATTGCGCAGGGTGTCAGAGGTATTTCACGAGGATTGTTAGTTTTAGTGTCAGGTATTATGAGTGTCTTGTTTTGCCAGTCTAAATGTTGCCATTTCATACTGAGTATTTCACTGCGTCTCATTGCAGTTTCTAATGCGAGTGTAATGATTATTTTGATTTCTATATTTGAAATATTGCTTTTGATCTGGGTTAGCTCTATATCAGAGACTCTTCTATTTCTAGCGTTTGATACTATTGGGTATTTAACATTCGGAAAAGAGGGTATATGAATGCCCAGCTCGTTTTTAGCATATTTCAAAGCTCGGAGAATAATACCTAGTTCTAGTTTAGTTGTAGCTGGACTCGCGTTGGTTAGCCTATGATTTCTGTAGTTTGAAAGACATTGTGAATTAACATCAATTACAGTGATGTCCCTTAAGCGTCTATTGATGATGCTTATATGTGCTCTGATAAAGCGCAGCGCCTTGAGGTTTCTTGAGGCACAACTATTGTAATATTTGTTAAGAACATCGCTTAGAAGGGTTGTTTTAGCCTTTGCTGTATCCTCAAAGAGGCCACGTTCCATCTCTGATTCAACTTTTCTAGCCCATATGATGCCGTCAGACTTCTTTAGGAATGTTTTACAGCATGTTGGATAGCCTTTCTTGCGAACTATTACTTTAGTTTTGTTATTTGTTGTAACGAATGAAGCCATAACTGTTACCTCTACTGTACCTGATAAGTGAAAGTGATATCAGGGGAGTTGAGATAGAGCTATAAGATATTGATTTATATAGTGAAAATGGTGGGCCCAGTAGGACTTGAACCTACGACCAATCGATTATGAGTCGACTGCTCTAACCAGCTGAGCTATGGGCCCTTAACTTGTCTTTTTGTCGCTAGGCGGTGTCGCGTGCTCACAATTCTCGATCACATACATGGTGTATGCTCACTCTAATTGTTGTGCGGCTCCTAGCCCATCAACAAAAATACTGCGTTATCTTTTAATTGTCTTTTTGTCGCTAGGCGGTGTCGCGTGCTCACAATTCTTGATCACATACGTCTTGTATGCTCACTCTAGTTGTTGTGCGGCTTCAATCGAGGCAACAAATTGTTTATTTATTCGTCTATAAAGCTACGCAAATGGTCCGAGCGAGTAGGGTGGCGCAGCTTGCGTAGCGCTTTAGCTTCGATTTGACGAATACGCTCACGGGTTACATCGAACTGTTTGCCAACTTCTTCAAGGGTATGATCAGTGTTCATATCAATACCAAAACGCATTCTAAGTACCTTAGCTTCACGAGCGGTGAGGCTACCGAGTACATTGCGAGTTGAGTCGGTAAGGTTTGACTTAGTCGCCTCATCAACTGGCAGAGCAATAGTGGTATCTTCGATTAGATCGCCAATATTAGCATCTTCATCTTCACCAATTGGCGTTTCCATCGAGATCGGCTCTTTGGCGATTTTAAGGACCTTGCGAATCTTATCTTCTGGCATTTCCATGCGTTCTGCTAATTCTTCAGGTGTGGGTTCACGTCCCATTTCTTGAAGCATTTGACGCGAAATACGATTGAGTTTGTTGATCGTTTCAATCATATGCACTGGAATACGAATCGTTCTTGCTTGGTCGGCAATAGATCGTGTAATTGCCTGACGAATCCACCAGGTGGCATAAGTTGAGAACTTATAACCACGGCGATATTCAAATTTATCAACCGCTTTCATAAGGCCGATATTTCCTTCTTGGATAAGATCGAGGAACTGCAGGCCGCGGTTGGTATATTTTTTGGCGATAGAGATTACTAGTCGCAAGTTGGCTTCTACCATCTCTTTCTTTGCGCGACGAGCCATAGCTTCACCCATGGTGACTCGGCGATTAATATCTTTTATTTGCGCAATACTAAGTTGGTTTTCTGATTCAACTTGAGCGAGTTTGCGCTGACAGCGAAGAATTTCGTGTTCTTGGTTTTTCAAACCATTGGCCCAATCGGCGCCAGAGTCAACCAGTTTGCTTACCCATTCCATATCAGTTTCATTGGTTGGGAAGCTTTTGATAAAATCTTTACGTGGCATTTTGGCGTATCGTAGGCACAGACGCATAATGGCACGTTCTTCTGCCCGAATTCTTTCAACAGCGCTTCTGACCATGCCAATTAAAGGGTCGAACTGACGTGGCGTAAGTTTTAAATATTTAAAGACGTCTGCTAGGTCTTCTAAATTTTGCTGTGAAGCTTTGCCATCTCGACCATAGCGAGTAATGCTACGCTCGGTTTTGACGAGTTGCTCACGAATTTCTTCAAAGCGACGGTTAGCTTCTTCAGGATCTAAACCGCCCTCATTTTCTTCTTCTGCATCCTCGTCATCATCATCGTCATCGCTTCCGCCGTTGGCTAGCTTTTCGGCTTCTGCTGCCTGTTGCTGAGCAAGAGCTGAGGGAACATGCTCCATCGGATTAAGATAACCGCTGATTAGATCTGTAAGTTTGCGTTCGCCAGCAAGTACAAGATTCCATTCGGCAATAACTGCACTTACGGTTGAAGGCCAGTCAGAGATAGCTGACATTAGCTCTCTTGTGCCTTCTTCGATTCTTTTGGCGATTTCAATCTCGCCTTCTCTGGTAAGTAGTTCAACAGAACCCATTTCACGCATATACATACGAACCGGGTCAGTGGTTCTATGCTGTTCTGATTCAACAGAGGCTAAAGCGGCTGCGGCTTCGGCGGCCGCTACCTCATCGGGAGTGTTCACCCCAGAGACCATCAGTAGAGATTCAGCATCGGGTGCAGTTTCGAAAACTGTGATACCCATATCGTTGATCATTTGAATGATATCTTCGACCTGCTCAGGGTCTGCAATGCCCTCAGGGAGATGATCATTTACTTCAGCATAAGTCAGGTAGCCTTGCTCACGCCCTTTGGCAATAAGATCTTTGATTCCGGATTGCTGACTTTTTAGATTATCGCTCATAGTTTTAATACTGTTATATGCGCTTGAAATGGCGCGCAATTATATCGAAAAAAATATCTAATGTCGCAGTAATTTTGGATTTTACTGTAGATATTGGCATTTTTTACTACAGGGTAAGCAATCTTTGCTTAATTTGTTGTTTGAGGCTATCTGATTTTCCATCCTCAGGTAGCTCTAATCTTAGTCTATGTAGTTGTTTTATTTGCCTTTCATCCAGTTTTTCTTGCTTGAGTATATGTTCAGCTTTTTCGCTTGCTGGAAGGCTATAAAAGGCATTTTTAATCACATGTTTATAAACATCACAAAACTCTTGGTTATCATCTCTACCGGTGCCCGAAGGCGGGTGATAGAGTTCGATTGCGGCTAGTTCCTGCAACGTCTGTGTTTCTTGAGAGTTGCTGTAAGTACCGTGCCAATATGCAAATATATGTGATGGCTTGTAATCTGGATTACTTTTTACCACTTTAAGTAATTTTAAAAATAGCGCTGTCTCTGAGTCTGTTGAAGCCGCTAGCAACTCAGTGTTATCAATATGCTCAGCGAGTTGTGGATGATTAATTAGCAATGCAGTCAGATGTTTGATTGGCGTAAGACGTATTTTTGATGGTCTTTCTGCACCAGCATCGGGGACAAAACCATAGTCATCAGAAGCGGGTATGGGTTCAGATGCCCAGTCTTGAGAGGCCTGCGCTTGCGATTGTATATTGTTCGCACTGGGCTCTCTAGCTTCTATATAGCTGCTAGTTTGGTTGCCAACATAGGTTTTAAGATCGTCGACGCCAATACCGGTCTTTCTAGATAGCTCTTCGAGCATTAGCTGCTTGAAGACACCCTGAGGAATTCGATTGATTTTTGGCGCGCTCAATTTGCTGAGTTTGGCTTTGCCTTCGCCAGTTTCAATATCAATGCCATTGGATAATTCTTCAAAGAGGAATTCAGACAGTGGTGTAGCATTTTCAATTTTTGCTTTGAACTTTTCTGTACCTAAATTTCTCACCATGGTATCTGGGTCTTCACCATCGGGTAAGAATAAAAATTTTGCGGTGACGCCATCGCGCATTTCTGGCAGGGCTATATCCAATGAGCGCGAGGCGGCTCGGCGTCCGGCGCTATCACCATCAAAGCAAAAAACAATTTCACTGGTGTATCTAAACAATTTTTGCAAATGATTGTCGGTGAGGGCGGTACCCAATGTGGCAACGGCGTTATTTATACCAAACTGTGCAAGGGCAATTACATCCATATAGCCCTCTACCATCAGTAGATAGGGTATTTCTTTGAGTGCTTGGCGCGCTTCATAGAGCCCATAAAGTTCTCTGCCCTTATGGAAAACGGGTGTTTCAGGCGAGTTAAGGTATTTTGGTGTGCTGTCATCAAGTACACGACCACCAAAGCCTAGTGTTCGACCGCGCTGATCGCGAATGGGGAACATAATGCGATGACGAAATCGATCGTACTGCTTTTTTTCTTCGGGTTTAACAACAAGCATGCCTGTATCGGCCAGCAATTTGGTTTTTTCGTCGTTGGTGGCCACGGCTTTGATTAAATTATCCCAACCCTTTGGGGCAAAACCGATGCCAAATTGTGCGGCAATTTGTCCCGTTAAACCCCGCGATTTTAGGTAGTTAACGGCACTTTTCGCTTCATCAGAACGCAATTTTTTTCGGAAAAATTTATCGACTTCAGTTAAGACGCTGTACAAGTCATCACGACGTTGTTTGGCTTCGGGGTTGGCAACTGCCTCTCTGGGAACCTCTAGGCCAACATGCTTTGCCAGCAGTTCCACAGCGGGCAAGAAATCAAGTCGATCATGCTCCATGATAAAGCTGAGTGCATTACCACCGGCACCACAGCCAAAGCAGTAATAAAACTGCTTATCTTGAACCACGGTGAAGGAGGGTGTTTTTTCTTCGTGAAAAGGGCAGCAAGCCTTATGGCTTTTGCCCATTTTTTTAAGCGGTACACGACTATTGACTACATCGATTATATCGACGCGGTCTAGAAGATCATCTATAAAAGATTGTGGAATTAAGCCTGCCATGATTCCAGTGTAAGCTATTTAATTTGCCTATAGTGTAACTGGTTATGGCAGGAAATAAACGGTGTTTATTGAGCGAGTGCTTTTTTAACTCCGATGCTAACAACGCCAGCATCAGCTCTACCTTGAATTTGCGGCTTTAAAATACCCATCACCTTACCCATATCGCGCATTGATTCTGCGCCTGTAGCGGCAATTGCAGCCTGAATAAGCTCAACAATTTCCTGCGCTGTAAGGGCGGTTGGCAAAAAGTCTTGTATAACATCAATTTCTGCAATTTCAATAGCGGCCAATTCGTCGCGCCCAGCAGCTTCATATTGAGTGATAGAGTCGCGGCGCTGTTTGACCATTTTATCCATAATGGCCACCAGACGCTGGTCATCGATCTCAATGCGCTCATCAACTTCTATACGTTTTACTTCAGCTTGGATTAAGCGAATTGCGCCTAAACGCGGCTTATCTTTTGCACGCATAGCGTCTTTCATTGCATTGTTGATTTCAGCTTTAAGACTCATGGCCGTACTCCATTGGGGTAAATATTAATTAACAGCTTCGATTGCTAGAAACACAAAAAGCGCCCTGTGGCGCTCTTTGCTAGATAACTGAACTATACTTCGCCGTTAGCGAGAGTCTAGTATAACCTTTGGAACTTGCGTGATTCGCGTGAAACCTTTTTAAGGTTACGCTTTACAGCTGCAGCGCCTTTACGCTTACGTTCCCAGGTTGGTTTCTCATAAAATTCTTTAGAGCGAACCTTAGCTAGAATTCCTGCTTTTTCACATGAACGTTTGAAGCGTCTTAGCGCTACGTCAAACGGCTCATTTTCTTTAATACGCACACTTGGCATTGATGCATAATCCTGTCGTTATAAAAGTATAAACAACAATTTAAATAAACTGCTGCTCTGTAAGGGCGCGTAGTCTATACATTTACCCCTATTGATGCAAAATCTTTTTGCTCTTTTCGTGAGTTTTTAGCGGTTTTGGTCATAAATATGGGTCGAAAATGTTTGAGATAAGCCTATTTTATCTATTTTTAGTGACTTTTCGCGGTGGAAAAAAATAGCTCAATGGGTTCACACAAACCATGATTGAGGTTAAAGTTGCAGGCCTTATTTGTCGATCCAAAAAGTTAAATATGCTGGTACTTGGAATTGAAACATCCTGCGATGAAACTGGTTTTGCTGTTTATGACAGCGAGCGAGGTCTGTTAGCGCATAGTCTTTATTCTCAAGTGGCTCTTCATGCAGATTTTGGTGGCGTAGTGCCTGAGCTAGCTTCTCGTGATCACGTAAGAAAGATACTGCCTATGTTAAATGAGGTTCTTACTAAAGCTGATATTGAAAAATCGGCGATTGACGGTATAGCCTACACTGCAGGTCCGGGTTTGATGGGTGCGTTAATGGTGGGTGGTGCAATGGCCACAGCGTTGGGTTTTACTTTGGATGTACCTGTTATCGGTGTACATCATATGGAAGGGCACTTATTAGCACCTATGTTAGAAGAAACACCACCAGATTTCCCTTTTGTAGCATTATTGGTTTCCGGTGGACACACACAGTTGGTATTGGTTGAGGCAATTGGTAAATATCAACTCCTAGGGGAATCCCTTGATGATGCCGCCGGTGAAGCCTTTGATAAAACTGCCAAGATGCTTGATTTAGATTATCCAGGTGGCCCAGTATTAGCTGGTTTGGCGGAACAGGGGCAGACGGAACGCTTCGATTTTCCTCGGCCAATGACTGATCGCCCCGGGCTCGACTTTAGTTTTTCTGGATTGAAAACTCATACCAGAAACCTTATCGAGAAATATCGCGGTGTTGATGTGCTTCCTGATGATCAAACCATCTTCGATATCTGTGCAGGATTTCAAGAGGCTGTGGTCGATACTTTAGTGATCAAATGCAGACGTGCACTCGAGCAAACAGGCATGCATAGGTTAGTTATTGCAGGTGGTGTTTCTGCCAATAAGCGTTTGCGTGAAAAATTAGAGGTACAATTAGCTAAAAATAATGCACAAGTATTTTATGCACGCCATGAATTTTGTACTGATAATGGCGCTATGATTGCCTATGCTGGTTGTCAGCGATTACTGGCGGGTGAAACTAGCGATTTAGCACTATCGGTTACGCCTCGATGGCCGCTGCAAGACCTTTCTTCAATTAAGGAATAAAGTTAATGGATATTGTTTATATTAGAGATTTGCGTATAGAAACCATCATTGGCATCTACGACTGGGAGCGCGAGGTAAAGCAAACCGTTAGTTTAGATTTAGAAATGGCTCATGATATTCGCAAAGCGGGTGAAACTGACGATATTCAGTATGCGTTGAATTACAAGTCCATCGCAAAGCGTCTGATTGCCTTTATCGAAGGTAGTGAATTTTTGCTGGTAGAGCGCATGGCTGAGGAGGTCGCGGCAATTGTGCTCAATGAATTTTCTGTTCCCTGGTTAAAGTTGCGAGTTAGTAAGCCGGGTGCCTTGCGTGGATCTAAGGATGTCGGAATATTGATCCAGCGCGGCGTTAAGCCTGAAGGGGTTGCTGTTTAATGTCATTGGTTTACCTTAGCCTTGGTAGCAATATTGAACGAGAGCATCATATAGGGGCGGCGCTTGATGCACTGGCTGATTTTTTTGGTGATCTAGAGATTTCTACTGTTTATGAATCTATTGCCGTGGGTTTTGAGGGGGATAGTTTTTATAACCTCGTGGTAGGAATAAATTCAGATCTGGCGGTGAGCGAGATAACTAAAATCCTTAAGCATATTGAGGATTGTAATGGCCGCGACCGCAGTGCGCCAAAATTTGGTCCGCGAAGTTTGGATATTGATATTTTGACGGTTGATGCATTGGCTGGCGAAATAGATGGGATTAATCTGCCGCGCAATGAAGTGCTTAAAAATGCCTTTGTGTTGCAGCCCCTAGCGGAATTAGCCGCAGATATGCTCCACCCGTTGACGGGTAAAACTATAGGTCAGCACTGGCAAGAATTCGATAAGGCCAGTCAACAGTTATGGTCGGTTAAATTTGACTGGCAACCCCCAGTTAAAGGCTAGTTGAGCTTCCGCCATCAACAGCAATAGTCTGTCCCGTCATATAACTGGCGCCTACCGCTAAGAAGAATACCGTATCGGCGATATCTGATTCACTACCAAGTCTACCCATGGGCACATTTTTTAACACGGATTGCTGCTTCTCAATATCGTCTTCTTCATGCTCTGGCCAAAGGATAGCACCGGGGGCCACTGAGTTGACTCTAACCTCGGGCGCCATCTCAAGTGCCATAGTTTTTGTCATAGCAATATTCCCACCTTTGGCTATGGTATAAATGGGGTGGTTGGCAAGTGCTTGCCTGGCGTGCATGTCGGAAATATTGACCACGGCACCACGGTGCTTTTTAAGCAAGCTTGCAAGGGCTTGGGTCAAGAAAAAAGGCCCTTTTAGATTGCTTCCAATAAGGTCGTCCCATTGTTCTTGGTCGCACTTTTCTAAAGGCGTTGGATAAAAGCTAGAGGCGTTATTAACCAATACATCAAGGCGCCCTATACTAGTGATTAAATCGGTAATTTTGTTGATGCCCGAGGTGCTGCTTAGGTTAGCTTGAATCATTAAACAGCTATCGGCATCGCTAGCATTGAGCTGCGTGCATAATCTATCAGCATCACTGGCGGAATGGTTGTAATGTATAACAACGCGATAGTTGGCATTGTGAAAAAGTTGCGCCATATTGGCACCAATGCGCCGGGCTGCCCCTGTAATAAGTACGACTTTTTCTCTATTGCTCATGGAGCTATTTTATCCCTAATAATTAGATTTAAAGGTTGTGAGTTGCTCTATTTGTCGCTGTTTTAGTTGGCGACCAATTTCTGCACCTGTGACGCCATCGGCAACCAGATCAGAGATGTCTACCTTTTTCACCGCACTCAATGCAGCCATTAGGTAATCTCTAGCATGGTACGTAATATCTTCAAATCCAGTTCTACCCCGTGCATCTGCCTCGCAACAATATAAAAAATCACTCAGCCTGCGATCATCGCGCAGGGCACCAATGTTTTGCAAAAGCTTTAGTATAGTGGCAGGTTTAAGCTCTTTAGCTTTATGCGAGTGCAGATGGTACTCGGTAACAGCCATAGCTAGTTGGCGATGACTGTTTGGTACAGTTAAGCGATCACACAGAGCTTTCACTAGGGGTAAGCCGCTTTTTTCGTGGCCGCTATGACTGGGAAGTACTGTTTCAGGGGTTAGCGCCTTGCCCAGATCATGTACTAACACGCTAAATCTTACAGCACTGGATTCTGATAATTTTACCGATTGTTCCAGGGCCATCAGCGTATGAATGCCTGTATCTACTTCTGGGTGGTAGTCAGCGCGCTGCGGCACACCAAAGAGCGCATCTACTTCTGGAAACAGGGCTTTTAAGGCGCCACAGTCGCGCAATACTTGAATAAATACCTGAGGCGAGGGTTCAGTAAGTGCTCTTGAGGTTTCTTTCCAGACTCTTTCTGCAACTAAAAATGCCATTTCACCTTCAGCCACAATGGATTTCATTAGAGTCATGGTTTCACTGGCAATAGTAAATCCAAGGTGGTGATAGCGTGCGGCAAATCTAGCAACTCTCAATACTCGCAGTGGATCCTCTGTAAAGGCCTCAGAAACATGGCGCAGGCGCTTTTTTTCAAGATCCTTTTGGCCGCCAAAGGGGTCGATAATATTGCCAGCAGTATCCTGTGCCATAGCATTAATCGTAAGGTCTCTTCGGATAAGGTCTTCTTCAAGTGATACATCAATTGAGGTATAAAATTCAAAGCCTTTATAGCCATGCCCAGATTTTCGCTCAGTGCGCGCTAACGCATATTCTTCACTAGAAGTAGGGTGGATAAAAACAGGGAAATCCTGGCCTACAGGTTTAAATCCTTGATCGGCCATTTGTTCTGGTGTGGCACCAACAACTACCCAGTCATTTTCTGAGCTCGGGTAATTAAGTAAGCTATCGCGAACAGCGCCACCAACCAAATATATTTCCATACTGACCTCTTATTGTATTAGTCCATTGTAGTTGCCTAGCTAAAGGTTCTCAATCACTGGCTTAGGTCATGAGGCTATAGTTTTTATTCCACTACTAAATAATTAATACAGTTGGTTAATTTTCTGCATATTTATTGTGATCGACTATTATTTAATTGTCGTAATGAAAAAAAAATAAGCAAGTGTTTTAATTGTTGTAATAAAACACTCTTTTAATTCGGTTAAGTTGAATTTTTAGGTCAGTAAGTCAGTGGGGGAGCCCATGAGTAGCGATATTGAAAATGTAGAAGAAATTGATAACAAGTTTCAGCATGCATTCGAGTCTAATTCTGCAGCCAGTTCAACGAGTAATACAGGGGACAGCACTGCCCTGAAAAACAAATTCAAACAGGACTCAAGTTCTCGCAAACGACTAGAGCAAAAACTTGAAGATAGTCGAGTTCATCGTCAGGTGAGAGAGTTTGATTTTGATGATATCGACGACTAATGCAAAAGATATAAATTCATTTCCATAACAATCAGCATCGCGCTGAGTTTTTTGGCATAATAGATCCTCAAATTTTTATGGGATTGACAAAGTCCATTGGCCGCCACAAATATTCTTAAAATCGAAAACCTATCTTTTGAGCGCAACGATGCGTTGCTCTTTGAGCCTGTGAGTTTTGAATTAAACTCTGGTGAAGCTTTGCATATCGAAGGCGCAAATGGTGCAGGTAAGACCACATTATTCCAACTATTAATTAAACTTCTCGAGCCCTGTACGGGCGATGTGTATTTTCGCGGCCAACATCTTAGCCAATGCCATTTTGAGTATCTCTCGGATATTTTATTTATCGGACATCAATCTGCGGTCAAAGCTGCGCTGACTGTGGAAGAAAATCTAAGCTGGATGAGCCCAGACGGCACATCGACAGAAAAAATTACCGCGGCATTGCAGTTTGTGGGTTTAGAACACTACGCTAGTATTCCCTGTTACCGCCTTTCGGCAGGTCAGCATCGTCGTGTAGCCTTGGCGCGCCTAATGACAACTTCAGCCACACTTTGGTATCTCGATGAACCCTTTGCCGCTCTCGACAAACAGGGTGTAGGCTTTATTGAAAACTGTATGCAGCAGCACCTAGATCAGGGGGGTTGTATTGTCTTTTCCTCTCATCAAGATCTAGTCAAAATAGCTGCCCGTAGCTATAGGCTAAATCCCCTTAGAGAGGTGGTGTAAATGCATAATTATCTCTCTGCAGGTTTTATAGCCTATTTAACGCGGGATCTACTGCTGGGTGTCAGGAATAAGACTGATTTAGTAAAGCCTTTGATATTTTTTCTGCTGGTATCTGCACTAGTGCCATTGTCCATTGCCCCAGAAGCTGAGCGTTTAGCTCAACTGGCGCCAGGTATGATTTGGATTTTTGCGGTACTAGCGACCCTGCTATCTGTGGAGCGTTTATTCAGTGATGATTTACAGGATGGCTCGTTGGAACAAATGCTGATGTCCCCCAATCTGCTGATCATGCCAATTCTAGGTAAAATCACTGCTCATTGGGTGATGATTGGCTTGCCGCTGACTCTGTTATCGCCAGTGTTAGGGGTTTGGTTCTCGCTACCCACTGTTGCGGTGACACCAATGATGCTCAGCTTAGCTATAGGTACGGCTGTTCTCTGTTTAATTGGTGCTGTGGGCGCCGCTTTAACCCTGCCGCGACAGGGCGGGGTGCTTTTGGCTCTGCTGGTAATGCCGCTGTATATGCCGGTACTTATTTTTGGTAGTGCAACTATTCAAAGTGCCGTTGATGGCCTTGATTGGACTGCACCGCTGGTAATCTTAGTGGCGCTTCTAGCTATTGCTATCGCGCTTTGTCCGCTTGCAATTAACGCAGGTCTTCGACTTGCCAAAAATGGATAACGATCAATGAATTTAAATATGCAATGGACATGGTTTCACCGGCTTGGATCGCCGCGTTGGTTTTATCAAAAAACCCAGCGCTGGTTGCCCTGGTTAAGCCTACTGACATTGTCCCTACTTATTACCGGGATAGTCTGGGGTCTTGCCTTTGCGCCGGAGGATGCCAAGCAGGGTAATAGTTTTCGCATCATATATGTGCATGTTCCGGCCTCGGTGGTTGCACTTGCCGGTTACTACATTATGGCTATAGCCGGTGCGGTGGGTCTTATTTGGCGGATTAAATTATCCTATATGCTTATGCGCTCAGCGGCACCCATTGGAGCGGCTTTAACTTTTATTGCCTTGGTTACAGGTGCCATTTGGGGTAAGCCAACCTGGGGTGCTTACTGGGTGTGGGATGCGCGAATAACCTCCATGTTGATTTTATTATTTCTTTACCTTGGTGTGATGGCCTTGCGTCATGCCTATTCTAGTCATGAAGCGGCAGATAAGGCATCAGCTATATTGGGCTTAGTGGGTATGGTTAACGTACCTATTATTTATAAATCTGTTGATTGGTGGCAAACCCTTCACCAGCCAGCAACCATTAAATTTACCGGTGCACCAAGTATGCACCCAGATATGTTTTTGCCACTGGTGGTAATGATTGTAGGATTTTACGCCTTTTATGCAGTCACGTTGATGCTTTTTACTAGAGCGGAAATTCTTCGGCGTGAATATAGAGCGAGTTGGGTTAAACAGCTCGTAAGCGAAAAATTAGTAGAGAAATAATTATGTATTTTGATAGCCTACAGCAGCTTGTTTTTATGGATGGACATGGTATCTATGTCTGGTCTGCATTTATTATTTCACTCACCGTAATGGTCGGGCTAGTCGTAAAGCCGCTGTGCCAAAAAAAGCAGGAATTTAAAAATATTCAGCTACATATAAAGCTACAGCAGGTTAATCAGGCTGCAACACAAAAAGAGGCAACAGATGCATCCCATTCGTAAACAAAGACTGCAGATTGTTCTATTGATCGTGGTTGCGAGTTCTTTGGCGGCTGGATTAATTGCCTATATGCTTGGCCAAAACGCCAACTACTTTTTTACCCCATCGCAAGTATTGCAGGGCGAAGCGCCTGTGAATGTGACTATCAGAGCGGGCGGCATGGTGGTGCAAGGCTCTATTGAGAGATCAGCAGATTCTTTGGATGTCAGTTTTTTGGTAACAGATGGTCTGGGTATATTAAAGGTAAGTTACAGTGGCATCCTGCCCGATCTATTTGCTGAGGGTGAGGCGGCAATTGCCACTGGAAAATTGGGTGCTGATAAGGTTTTACGTGCTTCGCAGGTTCTGGCAAAGCACGATGAGAATTATACACCGCCAGAGGTTGCTGATGCGATGAATCAGGCCTACAAGCTAAAACAGCAGGGTAAGTACTCACCGCAAGAGGCTGAAAAGTGATAGCAGAGCTGGGGCATTTTGCCCTTATTATCGCATTGGCTATGGCAGTATTGCAGTCAGTGGTGCCAATGGTTGGCTCTTTTAGAGGGTATTCTAACTGGATGCGTTTGGGCAGTTCCCTGTCTATCGGGCAGCTACTGTTTGTTGCCATTTCTTTCCTCTGCTTGGTCATGGCTTTTTTGAATGATGACTTCTCGCTTAAATATGTATCCCAAAATTCAAATACAGCGTTACCTGATCATTACAAAATCAGTGCAGTTTGGGCGGCCCATGAGGGTTCATTGCTATTGTGGGCGCTTATACTGGCGGGGTGGACCGCCGCAGTGGCACTGTTTAGTCGTTCTCTGCCGTTAGTGCTGATCGCTCGAATACTGTCAGTCCTGGGGGCTATTTCGGTGGGATTTGCATTATTTTTGCTACTTACATCCAACCCGTTTGAACGCTTGTTGCCTATGGCCCCAATGGAAGGCGCTGATTTAAACCCACTGCTTCAGGATATTGGATTAATTATTCACCCTCCGATGTTGTATATGGGCTATGTTGGCTTTGCAGTACCTTTTGCATTTGCTATTGCCGCTCTAATTGGCGGGCAGTTCGATAGTGCTTGGGCGCGTTGGTCTCGACCATGGATTAATTTGGCATGGGTATTTCTGACCATTGGTATTACTTTGGGCAGTTGGTGGGCCTATTATGAGCTTGGTTGGGGCGGATGGTGGTTTTGGGATCCGGTGGAGAATGCCTCCCTAATGCCATGGCTAGTTGGTACGGCCCTAATGCATAGCGTCTCTGCGACTGAAAAGCGTGGCGTATTTCGCAGTTGGACACTTTTGCTAGCTATCTTTGCCTTTTCACTGAGTCTTTTAGGTACATTTTTAGTGCGTTCTGGCATTCTGACGTCGGTCCATGCCTTCGCCTCTGACCCTGAGCGCGGCGTGTTTATGCTGATGTTTTTGGCGATCGTTATCGGCGGTTCATTAATGTTATTCGCCCTGCGCGGTCCAGCGATGCAAAAGGTAGCCGCCTACAGCGGCTGGTCGCGTGAAGTTATGCTATTAATCAATAATGTAATATTGGTCAGTGCAATGACCATGATCTTAATAGGCACCCTGTATCCACTCGTCGCCGATGTGCTTGAACTGGGTAAAATTTCCGTAGGCCCGCCATACTTCAATTTTTTCTTTGTTCCCCTAACCTTTGGACTAGTTGTAGCCATGGGGATAGCCGTATTCACTAAATGGAAATCCACTGAGAGTCGATTAATACTGAGCAAGATCCCAGTGCCATTACTGTTGGCGATTATTTGCGGGGGTGTTTTTCCATTCTATCTAGCAACGGACTACAGTTTCTCGATCGTCGCAGGGCTAACTGTCTTTATGACGGTTTGGCTTACAGCGACTATCGCGGTAGATCTTATAGATAAGGTTGGAACTAATATAAAGCGTGTCGCCAGGCTCAGTTATAGTTATCTCGGCATGCAGTTAGCCCATACCGGCTTAGCGATCTGTGTTCTAGGTGTGGGCTTAAGTTCAGCCTATGACCAAACGCGAGAACTGCGTATGGCGCCAGGTGATAATGCCGAAATTGCTGGTTATACGTTTAATTTTTCTGGGGTCAATCCGGTTGCCGGACCCAATTTCACAGCGTTTCAAGCACAGATTAAAGTCACTCAAGATAGACGCTTGGTCGCAAACCTGTACCCAGAGAAGCGACATTATAATGCTGGTGGTCAGGTGATGACTGAGGCGGCAATTGATCCGTCGCTGACAAGAGATATCTATGTCTCTCTGGGTGAGCCATTAACCGGTGGTGCATGGGCTTTAAGTCTTCAGGTAAAACCTTTTGTACGCTGTATCTGGCTTGGTGCAATTATGGTTGGATTAGGTGGACTGCTAGCCGCCACTGATCGCAGATATCGCCGTCGAAAAAAATCACAGACAAAACCTGCGGTGGCCTCATGAAACGCGTAGCCCTTTTTGTACCGCTGGTGGTTTTTGCTATTTTGACCCTATTTCTTCTAAAGGGCTTAGAACGCGATCCTACAGAGCTTCCATCTGCTCTCGTAGGCGAGTCTTTTCCTATTTTTACCCTGCCATCGCTTGGCGATGAGCAGAGACTACTGACTGAGCGTGATCTTGGCTCTAGGGTGGTATTGGTTAATGTATGGGCAACCTGGTGTTTTGCCTGCCGAATCGAGCATCCAATGCTCAATCAATTGGCGGCTCAGGGCGTGAATATTATTGGACTAAATTACAAGGATCAGAACGATAAGGCACTGCAGTGGCTAGAGCAAAAAGGTAATCCTTATCTCTTTAATATTGTCGATGCTAATGGCATTTTAGGCTTTGATTTAGGTGTAACCGGTGCGCCAGAAACCTATTTGGTAGATGCCAGTGGCACTATTCGCTATCGCCGCGTTGGAGTGGTGGATCAGAGGATTTGGGATGAAGAAATTAAAGATCTTTATCAGCAGTTAATCGGTGAGGCAGACTAATGCCAGTGTACTTTTTAAAGCTGCTATTAACGGCATCACTATTGATATTGCCATTGGCCTTTAGCGAGCGATCTGAACTGTTGGCAAGCACTGAGGTGGTTGAATTTTCTGATCCCCAGTTGCGCAAACGATATTACCAGTTAGTGCAAGAGTTGCGCTGCCCAAAATGTCAGAATCAAAACTTAGCCGACTCCAACGCGCCCATTTCCAAAGATATGAAAGCGCAAATTTATTCGATGCTAGAAGCAAAAAATACTGATGATGAAATTAAACAACATTTGGTCTCGCGTTATTCTGAATTTGTTCTATACCGTCCCGAGGTCAATACCAATACCTGGTTTTTATGGTTTGCACCTCTGTGTTTAGTCTTTGTAGGGGTGTTTATTGTTTGGCGTTATGCATTTGCTGGTGGCCGCGCTCAATCAAATATTAAAAGCGATACCGCAGTCTTAACCGACAAACAGCAACAACAGCTTTCGCAGCTACTGGGTGAGGACGATAACTCATGAGCTTTTGGCTTCTTACAGCAGGGCTTTTAATACTGGCCATATTCTTTCTAATCTATCCCTTTGTGCGAAAAGGGCAGATTGATCAGGGCGAGGTGCAAGTGGCCAATTTGCAAATTTTTCGCGACCAACAAGCTCAGCTCGATAATCAGTTAGATCAAAAACAAATAAATCAAACCCAGTATGAGCAGTTATTAACTGAATCCAAGCAATTACTGCTAAGTAACACTGAAAACTCTGAGCCACAACAGTCGATTCAAGCAGACAAAAAGCAGGCCACATGGTTATTGCCAGCATTGATCATACTGCTGCCGCTGTTTTGTTTGGCTGTCTATCATTCCATAGGTGCCTCAGCCGATCAGCGTATTTTAGGTCTGATTCAGCAGGCCTCAGAGTCAACCGATTCTGCTCAAGCGCTAGAGTTGCAAAATCAGCTTTACGCGGCCGTAGAGAAAAGAGCCGAACAGCGCCCCGAGAATATCTATTACTGGATTCTTCTGGCTAAAAGAGCGATACATAAAAATGACTTATCCAGTGCCGCCTATAACTATTCACAGGCCATTAAGCTAAGTCCTGATGATGGTTATTTATTGGCGCAATATGCCGAAATCTTATTTATGTTGGCCAATAGCCAGTTTACTCAAGAGGTGCTGTCGGCGCTTGATAAAGCATTTGCCATCGATTCATCCAACCCTACGGTATTGGGCTTAAAAGGCATTCAGGCCTTTGAGGCACAGCAATGGCAGCTGGCTATTACCTACTGGCAAGAGGCGCAACAACAAATGGATCAAACCTCTGCCACTGCCAAAGCGCTAGTCGCAGGTATTACACGTGCGGAAAAACGCTTGGGTACACAGCCAAGTGAAACGGCATTATCACCACAGGTAGAAATTCGGGTCAGTATTGATCAATCTATAGTCTTTAACCCAGAGCAAAGTGTTTTTGTCGCCTTGGTTGCCACTTCTGGTGCACCTATGCCATTGGCCGCTAGAAAGCTGCGTGCTGGCGACTTGCCGCTAAGCATAACCCTAAGTAATACCGATGCGGTAATGGCGGATTATAACCTATCTAGCGTCAGCCAAGTTAAAGCGGTAGCGCGATTATCGCAAACAGGCTTGGCAACGCCGCAGGTAGGTGATTGGGAAGACTCCATCAGTGCAATAAATTTAAGTGCCGAAAAGCAATCTTTAAGTCTTCAAATATCAAAGCAAATAAAGTCAAATTAATGGCATTAATGTAGCTGTTTTAGGTCTTTTTATTATACCAGTTATGCCGCCTTAAAAATCGATCTAATATTTCTGTCATAAATTTGGATAAATGGTTTTGCCTTGTGCTTATACTGTGTAGAATACCCTCTAGCCATTAAAACTGGCGAACAAAATTGACCAAGAAAACGACCTATAAATGCGGCTTAAATCAATAAAATTAGCTGGGTTCAAATCTTTTGTGGACCCCACCAACGCTCAGTTTCCTAGCAATCTGTGCGCGGTTGTCGGCCCCAATGGTTGTGGTAAATCAAATATTATCGACGCGGTGCGCTGGGTGATGGGTGAAAGCTCAGCCAAGAATTTGCGTGGCGAGTCGATGTCCGATGTTATCTTCAATGGTTCTGGTGCACGCAAACCTGTGGGTCAGGCATCCATCGAGCTGGTATTTGATAACTCAGAAGGACGTATTGTTGGTGAATATGCGTCTTACAATGAAATAGCGATCAAACGAAAGGTTACCCGCGATGGCACGGCTAATTACTATCTAAATGGTAATAAGTGTCGTCGTCGTGATATCACCGATATCTTTTTGGGCACCGGTTTAGGTCCTCGAAGCTATGCGATTATTGAGCAGGGTATGATCTCGCGCCTAATCGAGTCTAAGCCCGACGAATTGCGGGTTTATATCGAAGAGGCGGCGGGTATATCAAAATATAAAGAGCGGCGCAGAGATACCGAGTCGCGCATTAATCGCACTATGGAAAACCTTGAGCGGCTAACCGATATCCGCGATGAACTCGGCAGGCAATTAGGTCGACTTGAACGACAGGCTAAGGCGGCAGAAAAGTATGCTGAATACAAGAAGCAGGAGCGGCAGTTAGCGGTAGAGTTATTGGCTCTGCGCTGGCGCGATTATGACCAGTCTGGCCAGCAACAAAAGCAGATTATTGGTCAGCTTGAATTAGAGTATGAAAAGGTAGTGACTGCGCGAAGTGCTTGCGATACTGCAATTGAAAAACTGCGCAGTGATTTTACTCAGGCGAGTGATTCCTTTAACGAAATTCAAGCTAACTTTTACAAGATTGGTGGTGAGGTTGCCCGCTTAGAGCAGGCGATTGAGAATTCCCAACAGCGCGCTCAAGAGTTGGATAAAGATCTTCAGCAAACCGAGCACAACTTTACTGAAGCTGAGCAACACCTTAATAGCGATAAGCAAAAAGCCGCTGGATGGGAAGCTGAGCAGTCAGAGTTGGAACCCCTTTTAGCCAAGGCGCAACAGGCTGAAAAAGCGTCATCAGAATTATTGCAAACTGCCGAGTCTGCTATGCAGCAATGGCAGCAATCTTGGGATGAATTTACCCAGACAGCGGCAGATCCTCGACAGCAGGCTGAGGTTCAGCAGTCGCGCATTCAACATATAGAACAACTGTTGCGTCGGCTTGATGAGCGTCGCACTGCTTTATCGACTGAAGTCAGTAGTTTTCAGGCTAGCCCTGCAGAAAAAGAAATGGCGGTGGTTCAGGCTGAATTAACCGAGGTTGAAACCGCGCGCGATCAGCTTGATAAGCAACGTCAGGATCACAGTAGTCAGATTCAAGCCCTGCGCGAGCAAGATAAACAGACTAGAGCCGATTACGATAATTTGCGCAGTGAGCAGCAGACACTTAAAGGTCGTCAAGCCTCACTTGATGCGCTGCAGCAAGCGGCAAAAGGTGATGAGTCAGAAAGAAAATGGTTGGCCGATAAAGGCTTAGCCAATAAGCCTAGATTGGCTGATTCTGTTGTTCCTGCCAAGGGCTGGGAGCTTGCGGTAGAAACCGTATTAGGCAGTTATCTTCAAGCGATAGCTGTAGATGATGTGGTTGCGAGTATAGATTTGCTCAATGACTTTAAGAAAGGTGAGTTACTGCTTATTAGCAAGGGCTCATCAACCAAAAATTCGACCGATAAGGGTCGCTTACTGTGTGATCTAGTTAAGGCAGAGGGTGTTGATGGTCTGTTGGCTAATATATATGCCGCAGACAGCCTTGCCGATGCATTAACACTTCAGACAAAATTATCGCCGGTTGAATCTGTCGTTACCCCAGAGGGAATTTGGTTGGGTAATAACTGGCTGCGGGTAGCGCGAGATAAAGATGCTACCGCCGGTTTTTTACAGCGCAAGCAAGAGTTAGAGCAAATTGCACAACAGCTTACTAGCACATCCAAGCAAGTTGATCAGCTTGAGTCAACTCGAGCTAAAAATGAAGCCTCTTTAAAACAGCTTGAGCAGGACCGCCAAGGGTTAGATACAAAACTCTCCGAGCAACAGCACAGATACACCGAACTGCGCTCTAAGCTAACTGGCTTTGAGGTGCAAATTGAACAGTTTAAAGCCCGCAAGCAAAGAGCAGAGTCTGAGTTGTCTGAAGTTGAAGCACAGGCTAAAACCGAAACGCAAAACCTCTCTGAGGCGCGTGTGACACTTGAACAGGCCATTGAAAAAATGGATGTCGATAGTCAACAGCGTGAACAGCTTGTGCAACAGCGTGACCAATTTAGATCGGAATTAGATAGTAGCCGACAAACAGCAGATCAGGATCGCAGTCAGCGCCAACAGTTAGAGATGCGTCAGCGCTCGTTAACCACGCAGCTAGAGTCTGTTCGCGAGGGAATTCAACGACTTCAGGTTCAGGTTGAGCGCTTAGGTGAACGACGTGAGCAGCTAAAAGCGGCATTTAATATCAAAGAAGATCCTTCAGAAAATTATAAGGTTGATCTTGAAAATGCTCTGGCTTCTCGCTTGGCAGTTGAAGAAACCTTAACGGCGGCACGTTCGGCGGTTGAGACCGTTGAATTCCAAATGCGCGAGCAAGAGAAAAACCGCGGTGAGTTAGAGCAAGAGGCGCAAAAAGCACAGGCTAAACTTGAGCAGCAAAGACTCTCGGCGCAAGAAATTACGACGCTTAGCAGTACCATTGAGAGTCAGATTCAAGAGAAGCAGGGTGATCTTGTTGAACTATTAGAAACTCTCGATGAAGATTCGGTAATTGTCGATTGGGAAGAAAACTTGCAGGTAATGGCCAATAGAATACAGCGATTGGGGCCTATTAACTTAGCTGCAATTGATGAGTATAAGCTAGAGTCAGAACGCAAAGATTACCTTGATCAGCAAAATACTGAGCTAGAAGAGGCACTGACAACCTTGCGCAATGCGATACAAAAAATTGATCGCGAAACTAGAACCAAATTTAAAGATACCTTTGAGTTTGTAAACACCCATATTCAAGAGTTATTTCCAAAGCTATTTGGTGGCGGTCACGCTTACCTTGAAATGGTCGGTGATGATCTGCTGGATGCCGGTGTTGCATTGATGGCTCGACCGCCGGGCAAGAAAAACAGCTCGATTCATCTGTTGTCTGGTGGTGAAAAAGCGTTAACCGCAATCGCCATGGTGTTTTCTATCTTTAAGCTCAATCCAGCGCCTTTTTGTATGCTGGATGAAGTGGATGCGCCATTGGATGATGCCAATGTTGGTCGCTATGCCGCGATGTTGCAAGAGATGTCTGATCAAGTTCAATTTATCTTTATTTCACATAATAAAATTTCAATGGAGGCAGCCAATCAACTGATGGGTGTCACCATGCATGAGCCAGGTGTATCGCGTCTTGTAACTGTAGATGTAAACGAAGCGGCTGAATTAGCGGAGGCATAAGCCCACTATTTGGCTACAATTAGTGGCTTTAACGAGAGCAATTAGAGTATTCTCTGTCTATGGATTACTTTGAACCAAAAACGATAGTGATTGCAGTGTCTACAATGGTTTTTTTGGCTATTGTTCTCGATCTTTTGCGCCGTAAAAAACGCAATCGCTACGAAAATATTCACATGTCGCGAGATATTAATCGCACGACTCGTTTTGAAGAGGAAGATCCGTTCTCAGATAGTCAATTTCCTTCCGGTGGTTCATGGGTAGCCAGCACTCGAGATGATGATTATTCAGCGCCAGTTGAAAACGAAAACCAAAAATCATTGTTTGATCAGCCAGAGCAGGGTAAATTTAATTGGGACGATGAGTCAGTCGCAAAAGAAGCGCCTGCCGTCGCAGTCAAAGCCGCACCCATAAAGCCTGTTGAAAAAACACCAAAAGTTGAACAGTCTGCATCATCAGAAGTATTAGTTATTCATCTTATGGCACCTAAAGATCATACCTGTGATGGCCAGTTATTATTAGATACTGCAGTATCTCTTGGTTTGCGTTATGGCAATATGAAAATTTTCCATCGTCACGTCAGCGATGACGGCTCAGGGCCGGTGCTGTTTAGTATGGCCAATCTGTTGAAACCCGGCACATTTGATCTCACTACGATTGGTCAGCAACAGATGGTAGGTGTTACATTATTTATGGCGCCTTCAGACTTGGATAAACCCTGTGAAATCTTTGATGCAATGCTAGATGTCGCTGAACAAATAGCAGCAAAACTGCAATTAAATGTCATGGATGAATCCCGCAGTTCAATGACCAAGCAAACCATTGATCATTACCGACATCGCGCACAGCAGGCGGTTCTTCTTCAGGAGCGCAGCGGTTAAAGTTGCGATAGCACAATGCTAAATATTCCAGAGGCAGTTCATCAGCGCTACCAGCGTCTCAAGAGCGAACTCAATCAATACAATCACGCTTATTATGTTTTGGACGATCCATCGGTTCCCGATAGTGAATACGATCGTTTGATGCGAGAATTGCAAGATATTGAAACAAAGTATGCCGAATTACAAACGCCAGACTCACCTAGTCAACGCGTGGGAGGCAAAGCTTTAGATAGCTTCTCTCAGGTCAAGCATGAAGTGCCTATGCTGTCTCTAGATAATGCATTTTCTGATACGGAGATGGTCGATTTTGAGCGACGGATCAAAGATCGAATCAATCTTGCGCAAGGTCAAAACTTAACCTATGCCTGCGAGCCAAAACTAGATGGGGTTGCTGTTAGCTTAATCTACCAAAAAGGGTTACTTATAAGAGGGGCTACCCGAGGCGATGGCAGTGTGGGTGAAGATATAACCGCCAATGTTCGCACTATCAAAAGCATTCCCCTTAGATTGCAAGGCGACGATTACCCTGAACTATTAGAGGTGCGTGGCGAGATATACATGCCGCGCGATGGGTTTAATGAATTTAATACAAAAGCGCGTGAAGCAGGGGACAAGCCCTTCGTTAACCCGCGCAATGCAGCGGCAGGTAGTCTGCGCCAATTAGATTCTAAAATAACCGCCACCCGCCCATTGGAAATGTGTGCTTACAGCGTAGGACAGTATCAGGGCGATCAAAAGCCCGATAGCCATTTTGCCATGCTCAAACTGTTGGGTACTCTAGGATTTAAAATTAATCAGCATATTAAGCAGGTCGAAAGTATTGATGCCTGTGAAGACTACTACCAGTATTTAAACGGTCTGCGAGACCAGCTTGATTACGATATCGATGGCATTGTCTACAAAGTAAATGATTTCAAACTTCAACAACGCCTTGGATTTGTAGCTAAGGCGCCGCGTTGGGCAATTGCGCGTAAATTCCCCGCTCAAGAAGAGATGACACGACTATTAGATGTTGAGTTTCAAGTGGGTCGAACTGGCGCAGTAACCCCCGTAGCTCGATTAGAGCCAGTATTTGTCGGCGGTGTTACCGTGGGTAATGCCACACTCCACAATGCCGATGAAATTAATCGTCTAGGCGTCTGTATTGGCGATACCGTGATTGTGCGACGTGCCGGCGACGTTATCCCGCAGATCGCTAAAGTAGTGCTAGAAAAGCGCCCACAGGATGCGCAACCAATTGTGTTCCCCGATCGATGCCCTGTTTGCCAATCCAGCGTTAAGCGCGTTGAGGGTGAAGCCGTTGCACGCTGTACGGGTGGATTATTCTGTGGTGCGCAAACCAAAGAAGCGATCAAACACTATGCTTCAAGAAAGGCGATGGATATTGATGGTCTAGGCGATAAGCTGGTTGATGCGCTAGTCGACCATGAATTAATCTATTCCATAGCTGATCTTTATGAACTCAAGCTTGAAAAGTTAATTAACCTTGAGCGAATGGCGCAAAAGTCAGCGGAGAACTTACTTAATTCGATTGAGGCTAGTAAGCAGACCACGCTGGCAAAATTTCTTTACGCTCTCGGTATACGAGAAGTAGGAGAGGCCACAGCGCAAACATTAGCCAATAATTTTGGTACTTTGGATGCAGTGATAGCCGCAACAGTAGAGCAGTTGTTAGATGTTGAGGATGTTGGCCCGGTAGTGGCAAGCCATATAGTCGACTTTTTTAGAAATCCAGATAATCTATCGATTGTTGAAGCCATAAGAAATTTTGGCGTGCAATGGAAAGATATAGATCAAACAGCACAGGCGTTACCCTTAAAAGGCCAGACTTGGGTTTTAACGGGAACCCTTGAAACCATGAGTCGAGCAGAGGCTAAAGACCGTCTACAACAGTTTGGCGCCAAGGTTGCGGGTAGTGTTTCAGCTAAAACCCGCGCAGTGGTGGCAGGCCCTGGCGCTGGTTCAAAACTCAACAAAGCACAGGCATTAGGTATACAGGTGTTAACTGAAGAATCCATGATCGAATTTTTAGATAATCTATAACTCAGGACGCTAAAATATATTATGAGCAAGCCTAAAAGCCCGATTAAAATGCGTTCAACATGGATTATCTCCATGTTAGCCTGCGCCCTTTTTTTGCTAATAATGATAAAAAACTGCGCGCTTTCCGTAGATAGCATTATGCAAAATTTGATGTTTATCACAGCGGGACTAATCATTATCTTTATACCTACTGCAATACTGGGCTGGACCGTTTCAAAAATCCGCGGACGTCGTAAATAAGTGTCAGTCCAATCTTTCTCGTTTAAATACTTTCTGATTACCATTGGGCTCAGCAACCTTGCTATGGGTCTGCAAAAAGTACTCTACCCTTGGTTGGTGGTTGGAGTCTTGGAGTTATCTCCCAGTTATTTGGGGCTAGCGCAACTTGCGGTATTATTACCAAGTCTGCTGTTTGTTCTGCCTGGCGGTGTGGTCTCTGATCGAATGCACCGAGGTAGTTGGCTATCGTTGCTCTATTTGCTGTACTTCATTCCTGTAGGTGGGTTGTCAGTTTTATTTTGGCTGGGCAATGTCAGTTTCATTCAGTTGATTATATTTGGTACCTTATTTGGCACTATAACAGCCTTTGTTCAGCCGGCTAGAGAGAGCTTACTTGGTTATGCTGCACCCGAGTTGATGCATCAGGTAGTGGCGAAGGTAATGGTGATACAGTTTATTGCACAGGGGGCTGGTTTTATTTTTGCAGGGCAATTAGATATTGTTGATCCACTGCATTTGTTGAGCTTTCAGTTACTAGTATTTTTGCTGAGTTCAGTTTTTATTCGACGCAGTCACCCCTTATTGCCAGAGGTAGAGAAAAAACAACCGCCTAAGACATCATCTTCAATCAAAAATTTGATCACCGAATTAAAACAAGGCCTCGTACTTTTTCAGCACAACAAAAGTTTACTGCATTTGATCTTTATCGTGTTTGCTACGGGGTTCCTTGCTTTTGGTGTTTATTTGGTGGGTGTGCCGCTCATTGCTAAACAGCTCTATGGTGGCGGCGCCACACTCTACGCTGCATTACAGATTGTCTTTACCCTAGGTATTATTACCGTCAATTTGGGAGTAATGAATCTTAACAATATGTTTCTAAAAGCCGGAAGATTAATGGTGTTGAGCTTTCTAGTTCGCGGCACTCTGGTGGCCCTTGTAGCGCTAAAGCCCTCGCTGTGGTTACTGTTTCCATTGATCTATATCTGGGGTGTCTTCTCTGGGCTGTCTATGACCCTTGGACGCACCATTCTGCATAATGAAATACCCGATAATATGCGTTCTCGAGCGGCTTCAATTTATCAGCTTTGTCTCTATGGCGGTGCGCCTTTGGGTGCATTGGTCTGTGGTTTAACGGTTGAATGGATTGGTTTACAAAATGCGTTTTTCGCTATAGCTTTTATAACCCTAGCGATATCCATAGTCACAGCACTTCGATCGCCTCTATGGCATGTTAAAAGTGTTCGACGGGTTAAAGATTAAAGGCCACGAGTGCTGCAGTCACCGCAACATTAAGCGATTCAACGCCATTGGTCATGGGGATGCTAATGCGGTAGTCACTCATATCCATAATACTCTGACGAACGCCATGAGTTTCATTGCCAAGAATAAATACCCTAGGCTCACTAGGGTTAAAGTCGGAGATAGCAGTGGCATTATGCGAAGTCAGAGTACATAGTTTAAAACCACGCTTTTGAAACTCTAGCAGCGATTGCTCCAAATCATTACAAGACAGTATATTGCCTTTAAACGCCGTTCCTGCACTAGCCTTAATTACCAGTGGCGATAAAGCCGCACTCCCTTTAGATGGGAGTAATAAACCGTAGGCAGGGCTGGCAGTGACACTGCGAATAATCATACCTAGGTTTTGTGGATTGGTAACCGAGTCCAAAGCGATAATTGAAATATTGTTGCTTTTAGACTGCGCAACCAAACTATCTAGCGACTCCTGATAAGGCTGAAAACCGGGGCAGTATATATCACAGGCAACGCCCTGATCCTGCTTACTATTGCGAGAAATTCTAGACAGCTGCTCGCGGCTGTGAAGAGCCACTTCAATATTTCGTGAAGCCGCAAAATCTTTTAGTTCTCTAACAACGGAGCTATCGCGATTAGATTTAGCCAAATGCAGTCGATAGATTTGAAGTTCGGGATTTTTTAAAGCCTCAAGTACAGGATTGCGACCATAGATTGTGATCATATGATCAAAGAACTTCTTGCGTGTCACGTATTCGGCGCGATCATCACCATGATTTGGGTTGGATTTATGCTTGTTTTTAGCCATATCTGACTTAGGCGAGCAGCGTTTGGTAGGCACGCAATGCGGGGATCATGCCCATGTTTAAAGAATCAACGGTAAATGCATGACCAATTGAAACTTCCAATAAATTGGGAATGCTGGCAAATTTAGCTAAATTTTCAAGGTTTAAGTCATGACCTGCGTTAACACCTAAGCCCAGCGATGTAGCTAATTCGGCGGCTTGTAAATGCTGTGCGAAAATTGCATCTAGATTGTCTGTACCCCATGCGGCGGCGAAAGGACCGGTATACAATTCAATGCGGTCAGCGCCCACTTTAGCGGCGAGTTTTATTTGCTCCAGGTCAGGATCCATAAATAGACTCACCCGAACCCCCATAGATTTAATGTGATCAATAATCGGCACCAGCTGTTCGCCCTGTTGGCTGAGATCGAAGCCATGATCAGAGGTCAGTTGGCTATCGGAATCAGGTACCAATGTACACTGTTCGGGTAGGGTTTCTTCAACCAGTGCAACTAGACCAGGGTATTCACCGCAGGGCTCAGCAAACGGATTGCCTTCAATATTAAATTCTACCTGATCCATAGAGGTTACAAGCTCGGCTAACTGGCGAACATCATCGGGTCTAATATGTCGTTGATCGGGGCGAGGATGAACCGTAATGCCATCGACACCACAGTCGATGCAGGTGTTGGCAAAATCCATAATATTAGGATAATTGCCCTCGCGAGAATTACGTATAAGGGCAATTTTATTAAGATTTATACTCAGTGCAGTCATAAAAAGCTCTGGTTATGTCTTTGGTTTTGCGACTGGAGCAGGCTGAGTGCTTTGTTTTGCAGCAGGCTTTACAGGCGCTTCCTTAATAACCACGGCTTTTATAATGCTAATGGTCTTTACAGGTACATTGCCATAACGCTCAAGATTTTTAGTTTGAGTGGAGGCAATTTTTTCTACAGTATCCATACCCTTAACAACCTTGCCAAAAACCGCATAGCCAGGCCGGCCTTTTTGACCATCTAAAAAGGCATTGTCTTTGTGGTTAATAAAAAATTGGCTGGTGGCACTATCAGGAACGCGAGTGCGTGCCATAGCGACTGTATATTTAAGGTTTTTTAAACCATTGTTAGATTCATTAACAATGGGTGGTTTACTAGGAGTTTTTGGCGTCATATCAAACCTATGGCCGCCGGCTTGAATCATAAAGTCTTTGATCACACGGTGAAAAATAACACCATCATAAAATCGCTCATTAACATAGCTTAAAAAGTTTTCAGTACTAATAGGTGCTGCTTCAGGATTAAGCTCAATAATAATCTCCCCAACATTAGTCTGAAGCGAGACTTTAGGGGCAGTTGTTTGAGAAAAGCACAGGCTAGTAATAGTCAGTGGCACTAAAAAAGCCATAGTTTGAATAAATTTACACATTATATTCACCCTTATTAATGCCATTCAGAGAGTCGTTTTCTGCCGCGTATGCGCGGAATAATTCCCGTTAAAATTGCCCCTAAAAATACCAATAGACCACCATAGAGAAACGACTGATTTTTAGTGTTGTTTTGCAAATCATCGACATTAGCGCGAAGAACATCCCGTTCTTCTTGTAACATATGATTGTGCTTTACCAGCAACTGATTTTGCTCATTGAGAGCAATCTCTTTCGACGATACTAACTTAATATCAGATAATTCTTTCGAAAGCTTTTTTCGTTCGCCTTCTGCCGTTGCAATTTGCGCTCTCAGTCTCTCTACTAATTCGAAAGAGTTTTGCATATCTAACTCAAGTCTACGGTTTTCACTGCGTAACCGTTCTATTTTATTTGAGTTTTCCGCCAAAATAGTGCGTGCAATCTTGTCGGCAGTTAAATGTTGGCGTCTAATCCAGCCACGGTAACCGCTTTCAGTAGCCACCAAGCTCCAGTCTTCCTCATGTTCATAAACATATAGCTTGGTGCCACTTTTAAGACCCTTGTGAACGATTTTACAAGTCGAGCAGGGCGAACTTCTTAAGGGAACATAGAATTCATCAGAAATAAAACCAATTTCAGATTCTACCGATAGCTCTTTGGGAGTATCGGAGGATTCTGAAAACGCAAAGCCTGAAAAAGTCAGAATTGTGAAAATAATACTTAATTTAATATAGCTCATTGATTGCATTACCATTTAGGCCCATGTGATTTGAGGTGATCATACCTTTAATCTAGGGTTATTAATAACATTAAGATGGAAGTTTGTCCTAGGGTAAAACTTTCTTAAAGGGTTTAACTGTAACTTTGGCATAGACGCCAGCTACCATATAGGGGTCTTCTGCAGCCCAGCTTTCGGCAGACTCAAGAGAATCAAATTCAGCCACTACAAGGCTACCAGAAAAACCGGCAGCACCGGGGTCCTCGCTATCAATTGCTGGATGTGGTCCAGCAATTAGCAAACGGCCATCATCACGTAACTGATGAAGTCTACCCAAGTGAGCGGGTCTTGCCGAAGCTCGCTTTTCAAGGCTATTTTCAATATCTTCACTAATAATTGCATACCACATATAAATTGATTCCTATTAAATTGGTCGTGTAGATTATTTTTGTTTCACTATTGATTCTAGTTCTAAACCAGTTAGCTTTTTGATGCCCCGAAACAGGTAAAAGATATTGCCTATCATTACTGTCATGGCTGGAAGCGCAATTACGGGAAAGCTAAGTGCTGTCATCTTGCCCAGTTGTTCATTAAAGCTAACCGTACCTGGTTCAGCGGTCAAAATAATAACGGCTAGTAAGTAATTCAATAGGGATGACAGAAAAAATGAACCGGCTAAAATCCATGAAGCATTAATTAATAATTGATCAAATTTGGCCTGACAGTTATTAGTTTCTAATGCTTGATTAATCCTGCTGACATCAAAAACCTTATCATTGAGCAAAAATGTATGAATTAGAGGCTGCGATGTTTTTAAAGATATCAGTGTTGCTATGCCTAAAACCCCCGGAATAGATGCTTCTTTGATAGCGATATAGATTGCATCCATTTCCAAGAGACTAATTCCACCAGTCAGAGACACGCTAACTACCCCAAGACCAGAAAAGAAATTGAGTTTTCCTCGAGTAATAAAGTCATGCAGACCATAAATAAGCGGAAATGCCAGAGCGATAATAATAGTTAATTTGATACCTAGATAATTTTCACCACTAAACTTAGTCAGTATCAGGGTCGGCAAGATAATATTGCAGACTAAATTGAGCAATAAGCTCTCTTCCTTCGGTGCTAAGCTATCAGGGTTTATTTCAGGTTGTTGATTTGTCATGGCGGCTATAAATTAAGGTTATTTAATGTTTGCAAAACAGCTGTCCATTGTAACTGTTGAATAGAAGATTCTCCTAATTCAAAGCTGTTTTTTGCCTGCTTTGTAAAAAATAGTGTGAACTGTGTCACAAAATCCCAAAAATTATACATATTGTTATTGATGTTACATCATTAGATACGCTGTACAAAAAAATACGATTAATGATAAAAAAATACCCTAATACGAAAGGATCAATTGAGTTAGAAGTAACCGAAAATGCTCTTATAGCAGAACCTAAAAAAATCGGTAAAGAGCTACTCAAAATAAGAAATCTGGGCGTTAGTATTGCACTGGATGATTTTGGCAGTGGCCTTTCATCGCTAAATCATTTGAAGGAAATACCGGTTGATGTATTAAAAATTGACCGTTTATTTACCAGTGGGATTGAATCCAATAGCGAAGATCAGGCAATTGTTAAAAGCATAGTTAACCTCGCCAATGAGTTAAATATTGCAACCGTTGCAGAGGGCGTTGAAAATGAGGGGCAGAAAGAAATACTCACTCAATTAAATTGCCATTTTTTTCAGGGGTTTTTGATATCTAAGCCAATTAAGGCTAAAGATTTTTGCCAACAGTTTTTACAAGCAACGAACAGTGATTCTCTTGGGGCAAAAGCTAGTTTAGAAAATTCCGATGTATAACTGGATTCAAATACAGTCATCAAATTAATCTTAGACCAGTAGCCATATTAATGATGCTATCTGGAGGTTTTTCAGCTCGAGCTATGCGATAATCAACCTATTAATTAATTAGTAGGTTAAATCCTTGTAATTATGGGCGAAATCGTTTCAATTCATCCCGAAAATCCTCAGCAGCGGTTGCTTGATCCCGTTGTCGATGTTATTCGCCGTGGCGGTGTTATCGCCTATCCTACTGATTCAGTATATGCGCTTGGTTGTCATATAGGTGATAAGCAGGCGATGGATCGTATTCGAACAATTAGATGTCTTGATAAGCATCATAATTTCACTCTTATTTGTCGTGATCTTTCTGAGCTTGCAACCTATGCGCGAGTTGATAATGTTACATTTAGAGCACTTAAGGCTTCAACGCCAGGTCCATTTACCTTTGTATTGAAAGCATCCGCTGAAGTCCCGCGTCGATTGATGCATCCCAAGCGAAAAACTATAGGAATACGAGTGCCAGAGAATCCAATAATTAAGGCGATGCTCGATAGTCTGCATGAGCCAATGATGAGTGTTACGCTGATGATGCCTGATGATGAGTATCCAATGACCGATGCCTATGAAATTAATCAACATTTAGGTTCGCGAGTCGATATAGTAATAGATGCTGGCTTCTGCGGCATGGAGCCGACCACAGTAGTTGATATGACTGAGGATACACCAACTATATTGCGCCAAGGTGCAGGTGAGTTTTCAGCAATTTAATATTGATGATGTTCAGACTACTTAATCTGAGTATAATCAAACCAATATGACTCAAGGGGTAATAAGTGTCTGACCAAGTCAGCTCAGATCAAGCGTTAGAAACAGTGCCAGAAAGCTCTGTAACTGCTTCGGTGAGCCATTCAAAGCTACCCCAGCAAGAAGAGATGCCCTTTGCGGTTGTGCAGGGTAAAGAATTAACGACCCTGCCTAAAGATTTGTATATTCCACCCGATGCATTGGAAGTTATTCTAGAGGCTTTTGAAGGTCCGCTCGACCTTCTACTGTATCTAATTAGACGCCAAAACTTGGATATTTTAGATATTGATGTGGCTGAAATCACCAAACAATATCTGGGCTATATTGAGCTGATGGCGTCTATTCAGTTAGAACTAGCGGCCGAGTATTTGGTGATGGCGGCGATGTTGGCTGAAATAAAATCGCGTATGTTATTGCCAAGACAGCAGTCTGAAGATGAGGATGAAGAAGACCCTCGTGCAGAATTAATCAAGCGATTGCAAGAATATGAGCGCTTTAAAAAGGCAGCGGAGGATATAGATGAGCTTCCGCGTATGGGGCGTGATATTCATCGGGCTACAGCAGAGGCGCCGGACCGAGATCAGCAAAGACCACATCCTGATGTTGATATGCGTGAGTTGGTAGCAGCGCTAGCAGATGTGTTAAAACGTTCAGAAATGTTTGAAAGCCATCAGGTTGAAATGGAAAAACTCTCGACACGGGAGCGAATGTCGCAGGTAATGGAAAATTTGCGCGACAATCAGTTTTTACCCTTTGTCGCCTTATTTACCCTTGAAGAAGGACGCCTAGGGGTTGTGGTAACCTTTTTGGCGGTAATGGAGTTAATTAAAGAATCCCTTGTAGAAATTGTTCAAAGTGAAGACTTTGGTCCCATACATGTAAAAGCAAAAACATCATGAATTCAGATCTAATTAAAAAAATAGTTGAAGGCGCCCTTATGGCGGCGGGAAAATCACTCGATATAAGTCATCTTGAACGCCTGTTTGAAGACGATGAGCGTCCACCGAGAGATCAGCTGCGAGCCGCGCTTGAAGAAATAGACGCAGACTGCCGTGAGCGTGGCTTTGAGCTCAAGCAAACGGCGAGTGGTTACCGGTTCCAAGTCAGTCAAGAATTGGCGACATGGGTTAATCGGTTGTGGGAAGAAAAGCCCAAGCGCTACTCCCGAGCTATGCTTGAAACCCTCTCGTTAATTGCTTATCGCCAGCCCTTAACTCGAGGTGATATCGAGTTGGTGCGGGGAGTTGCTGTGAGTTCAGAAATTATAAAGACTCTTCAGGAACGCGAATGGGTGCGTGTTGTTGGCTATCGTGATGTACCAGGTAAGCCGGCACTTTTTGCAACCACTAAACAATTTTTAGATTACTTTAATCTCAAGAGTCTCGACGATTTGCCGGCATTGGGTGAAATTAAAGACCTTACCGATCTAGACCCTGCGTTAGAGTTAACCCTCGCTCAAGGGGTTGCTGCTAACAGCGATGATGCCCCGCAAGCCGATACATCAGATAATGAATCTGTGATTGAGTCACAGCCTGAGGGTGATGACCAAGCTCATCCTGCTAATGAAATGGATGATAGCCAAAAATAATGAGTGATAAATTACAGAAAATACTTGCTGGCGCTGGATTAGGTTCAAGACGTCAGCTTGAAAAATGGATTATTGATGGCAGGGTATCGGTTAATGGCTCCACTGCGACGCTTGGTGATCGCGCTGAAGCCTCTGATCGAATTATGGTCGATGGCCGTGTGATCAAAACCAGTGAGGGTGAAAGTCCAAGGGTATTGATGTACAGCAAGCCAGAAGGGGAGGTTTGTACCACCTCAGATCCCGATGGTAGGCCTACGGTTTTTGATGTCCTACCCAAAATTAATACCGGGCGTTGGATTGCTATAGGTCGATTAGATATCAATACAAGTGGGTTACTGCTATTTACCAATTACGGTGAGCTTGCCAATCGTTTAATGCATCCCTCCTATGAAATTAAGCGTGAATATCTAGCGCGAATTCACGGCGATGTTAACCAAAAAATGCTGAATAACTTGATGGATGGGGTTGTCTTAGAAGATGGTCTAGCAAAATTTCAAACGGTAAAGGCACAGCATCACCGCAATCCTGAAGAAAAGACAAGCAGTAATCAGTGGTTCCGCTGTATTTTAGCCGAAGGTAAAACGCGTGAAGTGCGGCGCCTTTGGGAATCTCAGGATGTAGAGGTAAGTCGACTTAAGCGGATTAGCTATGGCCCGATTGAATTACCATCATTTATTCGCCGTTCAGAGTTTATTGAATTAGAGCCAAAGCAAGTTGCGTCACTTTTTAAAGCTGTTGATCTAAGAGCGCCTAAGTTTAACGAGAGTACGATTCTAAAAGATATTAGACAGCGCAAAGAAAAGCGTCTTCGCGCTCGCGGTAATCCTTGGAAAAAATAAACCTTAAAGAAAAATTATTAGGTTGTCGCAGAATGATTATTTTTTCTGTGCATCTATTGATTGGCCGTTGATACCTGCACTGTCTGAGCCCATAAGATAAAGATATGCAGACATAATATCTTCAGGGGAGGCAATACTTTCGGGGTTTTCGGCAGGAAAAGCGGTAGCGCGCATTTGGGTGCTGGTTGCCCCAGGATTAATGCAATTAATTCGCACTGAATTAAGTCCTTCTACTTCCGCCGCCCAGGTTTGAGCCATGCCTTCCACGGCAAATTTTGACACCGCATAAGCGCCCCAAAATGCCCTACCAACACGTCCTACTCCCGATGTGGTAAATATCACCGAGGCATTATCGGATGCTTCCAGAATTGGCATTAAAGCCTTGGTGAGTAAATGCTGTGCCGTTACATTGACCTGCAACACCTTAGTCCATACATCATGTCTATAGCTTGAAAGCGGGGTTCTCTGGCCGAGAATGCCGGCATTGAGTAGTAGCCCATCTAAACGACCAAATTGTTGGTCACACTGATGGGCTAATTGATTAAAGTCGTCTTCGGTTGCACCTTCGAAGTCTACCGGATATATAAGCGGTTCAAGTCCGCCATCTGCGATAATTTGATCATAAATCTGTTCTAATTTTTCTACAGTTCTACCTGCCAATATAATAATTGCACCCGCTTTTGCGTAGGCAAGAGCCGCAGCCTTACCTATGCCGTCACCAGCACCAGTTACCAGTATAATCCGATCTTTTAGTGAGTTTTCTTTAGCTTGATAGTTTGCTATTTCTTGAGCTGACAGCAATGTAGTAATCCTTTAATTAACTAAATAAAAGTGAGTGTAAGTCGGTTGATTTATGAACAATCATATCGGCTTGCCACTGAGTAATATCCTCAAATTCTTCTATGTAGCCCCATTCGGCGGCGATGGTTCGCATACCTGCGCTTTTGCCCGCTTGTATATCGCGAATATGATCGCCAACATAGAGGCAGTCATTCGGCGCAATATTGATTTGCGTGCAGGCCAGTATAAGCGCCTCTGGGTCGGGTTTAGGGTTGGCTACATGATCAGGGCAGATAGTGGTTGCTGACTGCTTATCTAAACCTAAATCTGCCATTAATGGCGCGGTATATTTAAGGGGTTTATTGGTAACTATACCCCAGGGTATATTGCGTTGGTCGCAGCTATCAAGTACCTGCCTCAAACCGTCAAATAATCTGGTTTTTTCTGAGATATTGCTCAGATAGAGTTCTAGAAATTCTTGTTTAAGTAATTCGAAGTCTGGATGATCCTGTTTGATATTGTAAACGCTCTCGATTATACCAATCGACCCATGGGTTACCGATGTTCTTACGGCATCACCCACCAATGGTTCGCGACCATGTCTCTTCAACTGCTTGTTGATAGCGAGGATAAAGTCTGGGGCTGTATCTAAAAGAGTCCCATCAAGGTCAAATAATAGTCCTTTAAAATCTAGCATTTTTGCGTGCTGATCATAAAGTTAACGTCCATATCGGAGTCGCTAAGTCGGTATTTTTTGGTAAGCGGATTAAAAAGCAAACCCGTCATTTGGTTGACCTGTAAATCTGCTTCTCTAGACCAGTTTGCCAGCTCTGAGGGGCGAATAAATTTGGCGTACTCATGGGTGCCGCGAGGCAAAAGTCGCAATACATATTCAGCGCCAATAATGGCAAATAAAAATGACTTTGGATTGCGATTAATAGTGGAAAAAAACACATGGCCACCAGGCTTAACCATCTTGGCACAGGCTTGAACTACTGAGCTCGGATCCGGAACATGTTCTAGCATCTCTAGGCAGGTCACCACATCAAAGGCATTCTCGTGCTGTTTGGCAAAATCCTCAGCTGTAGACTTTTGATAGTCTATAGATAAACCCGATTCTAATTGATGAAGTTTGGCTACACCTAGAGGTGCATCGCCCATATCAATACCAGTCACCTGCGCCCCACGTTGGGCTAATGACTCAGCAAGAATACCACCGCCACAGCCGACATCGAGAACCTTTTTTTCAGCCACCGGTGCAAGGCTATCAATCCAGTTTACCCTAAGTGGATTGATATCATGAAGCGGTTTGAATTCGCTATTTTTGTCCCACCAGCGGCTGGCTAATTCTTCAAATTTGCGAATTTCATTGGGGTCAACATTCTGTGTGTGAGCCATACTGATTTTTAATACCTGCTTTAAAGTGAGGTTGTGCTGGTTAATTAACTAGTTTCTTACCCCAATCCTTAGCTGATTGGATTAATTTATTCTCATCCAGGGTGCATAATTTTGCATCCTTTAGTAACGGCTTGCCGGCTACCCAGCTATGGGTAACAGGGCTGTTAAATGGGCTGTAGACTAATTGTGAGGCGGGATTATACAGGGGTTGATGATGAATAGAATCAATTTCTATGGCAATTAAATCGGCATATTTTCCCTTTTCAATACTGCCAATTTGATTGTCCCAACCCAGTGTTTTTGCACCATTAAGTGTTGCCATGCGCAGGGCTTGGTGAGCAGCATCCTGTGGTGATTGGTGCCGATTAGCTGTCTGAATTTCAATAGCTGCGGCTTTGATTCTATCGAACATGTTTAAGTCGGTATTTTCTGCAGCATTAGCAGTGCCTATACTAATATTGGCGTCAGTCTGCATTAGGTGGTTCGACGCGTGATTGTGGCAAAAGCCGTTATTTGTCACTGGACGAATCACTATATGGTTGTTGGTTTTTTCTAGGAGGTCAATATCTTCAGGGTTGAGGTGGTTAATTTCGACAAGCTGGGTTTCGGGTAGCAATAATCCCATTTGATTGAGCCTTTGAAGAGGGCGGAGACCTGATTTTTTAACGCAGGCCTCGATAGATTCTTTGGTTTCATTGCACTGTATTTGAATTGGCAAATCTAGCTCATTGGCGAAGGCCGCTAATTGGCTCAGTGTCTTATCTTCAATCTGGCTAATATTGGATAGACTGCAAACTATTGTCAGTAATGCATTATTTGAGTGGTTGTCGCGCAACTTAAGGCCTTTATGTAAATAGTCTTCAGCATTGGTTGCAAAAGCAGACGACCCTTCTTGAAGTGTAAAACCCAGTTGGCTGCGTATGCCGGTATTGCGAACTATATCGACCTGTATTTCCCCGGGGCTGTTGATTTCTGCAAAACAGGTTGTGCCGGTTTTGATCATTTCGGCAGTAGCGATACTTGTGCTGTCCGCTAGAAATTTAGTATCAGAATAAAGCAGGTTAGATTCAGAGTTTGTTGTATCTAGCCAATGTTTGGCATGAAAATCATTTCCAATGTCGCGTAGCAGTCTGGAACTACTATGGCAGTGAGAGTTAATCAAGCCGGGCATTATTAGATGTTTTTCGAGCGTTTCAGCTTGCAGTCCGCTGTATTTTTGCTTGGCATCTTCAGTCGCGAGTATCTCAAGAATACGTCCGCCATCAATGGCTACACTGTGATTTTGTAAAATCTGATCATAAGGAACTATGGGCAGTACCCACTGGCAATGAAGGAGTAAGTCGATTGAAATGGGCTGCATAGTTTTTCCTCAGTTTAATCAACCTCAATTTAATGAAATAGTATACCCAGTTTTTGCAGCATTTTGAGTTAGTTTTGCTAAAAATTTTACACTTTTAAGTGGATTAAAATTTGATAATCCACTGTTTGTTGGCAAACCTCAATTAGACTGTAATATTAGTGGGTTATGGCCGCTATTCTATGGTAGAATAATTTGCTTAAATCCTGTTGTCAGAGGGGGCAGATCATAACATTTAAGTGATGATCATTCTGGGTCGAAAAAAGGCCTTGCAACAGTAAAATAAAATCAAAACTTTAGAGACAAATTATGGTTGATCCAGCGAAGGAAATCCTTCCGGTAAATATCGAAGACGAGTTAAAGCAATCTTACCTTGATTATGCAATGAGTGTGATCGTGGGTCGTGCATTACCTGACGTTCGCGACGGTCTCAAGCCAGTTCATCGTCGCGTACTCTTTGCTATGAATGAGCTTAATAATGATTTTAATAAGCCTTACAAAAAATCTGCCCGCGTTGTGGGTGATGTAATTGGTAAGTATCACCCTCACGGTGATTCTGCGGTTTATGAAACTATTGTCCGTATGGCTCAGCCGTTTTCGTTGCGCTATATGCTAGTCGATGGTCAGGGTAATTTTGGTTCGATCGATGGTGATTCAGCGGCGGCAATGCGATATACCGAAATCCGTATGACCAAATTAGCTCATGCGCTTCTTGAAGACTTAGAAAAAGATACCGTTGATTTTGTTCCTAACTATGATGAAACAGAATTCATTCCTCACGTGCTGCCTACTCGAATTCCTAACCTATTGGTTAATGGTTCATCGGGCATTGCCGTGGGTATGGCAACTAATATTCCGCCACACAATCTTACCGAGGTAGTCAAAGGCTGTCTGGCAATTATTGAAAACTCAGACATCACTATTGATGAATTAATGGAATATATTCCAGGCCCTGATTTCCCAACAGGGGCAATCATTAATGGTAAGGCTGGCATTATTCAAGCCTACCGCACCGGTAGAGGTCGAATCTATCAGCGTGCAAAAGCCGATATTGAGGTTGATGAAAAGACCAAGCGTGAGGCTATTATTATCTCTGAGATTCCTTATCAGCTAAATAAATCGCGTTTGATTGAGCGAATTGCTGAGTTGGTTAAAGAAAAGAAAATTGAGGGCATTTCAGAGCTTAGAGACGAGTCGGACAAAGATGGTCTACGAGTTGTTATTGAGCTGAAGCGCGGGGAAATGGGTGAAGTTGTACTTAATAATCTCTATGCCCAAACCCAGTTGCAGTCAGTGTTCGGCATTAATATGGTAGCGCTGGTCGACGGTCAGCCAAAGATTTTGAATCTCAAAGAGATGCTCGAAGCCTTTATTCGACATCGCCGTGAGGTAGTAACGCGAAGAACCATTTATTTATTGAAAAAAGCCAGAGAAAGAGCGCATACCTTAGAAGGTTTTGCTATTGCTCTAGCTAATATTGACGAGATTATTGCGCTCATTAAAAAATCTCCAACCCCTGCTGATGCGCGTGAAGCCCTAGTAGGCAAAGGTTGGGCGCCAGGGTCTGTTGTCGCCATGTTGGATCGCGCAGGCCCAGAGGCGAGCCGTCCTGAGTGGCTTGAAGAACAATATGGATTGAGAAAGGGTAAGTACTTCCTCAGTCCAGAGCAGGCAAAGGATATTCTTGAATTACGACTGCACCGCCTCACTGGTATGGAGCAGGATAAAATAATCGAAGAGTTTACGGTTAAACTTGAAGAGATAGCCGATTACCAAGATATTCTTGGCAATATTACTCGCTTAATGTTGGTAATTCGCGAGGAGCTTGAAGCCGTATTGGAGCAGTTTGGCGATGAGCGTCGCACTGAAATTACTGAGTCTCAGCACGACCTCACGGTTGAAGATCTAATTACAGAAGAAGAGCGTGTAGTTACTATTTCTCACGGTGGCTATGCTAAAACTCAGCCATTGACGGATTATCAGGCCCAGCGTCGCGGCGGCATGGGCAAGTCTGCTACGGCGGTAAAAGATGAAGATTTTGTCGAGCATCTTCTTATTGCCAGTACTCATGCAACCATTCTATGCTTTACCAATTTTGGTAAGGTCTATTGGCTTAAGGTCTATCAGATACCCGTGGCAGGGCGAAATTCAAGAGGTCGGCCAATGGTCAATCTATTGCCTCTAGATGAAGGCGAGCGCATTAGCTCCATACTTCCAGTAGAAGAATACAGTGCGGATCAGTTTGTAATTATGGCGACTGCTAATGGCACGGTTAAGAAGACTTCCCTTGATCAGTACTCAAGACCCCGCAGTGTCGGCTTGCGTGCGGTAGATTTAGTGGAAGGCGATCACTTGGTTGGCACAGCTATTATTGATGGCAGTAAAGATATTATGTTGTTTAGCTCTGAGGGCAAGGCAGTGCGTTTTGCGGAGACAGATGTTCGAGCTATGGGTCGTGTTTCCAAAGGTGTAAGAGGTATGCGCCTTCCAGAGGGTCATTCAGTGATATCTATGGTAATACCCGAACAAGACGGGTTGTTACTTACGGTTTGTGAAAACGGCTATGGTAAGCGCACCTATATTAGTGAATTCCCGACCAAAGGTCGCGGCGGCAAGGGTATGATTGCTATTCAGGCAAGTGATAGAAATGGTCCGCTAGTAGGTGTCACACAGCTATTTGATGGCGATGAAATTATGCTGATCTCCGATCAGGGTACCATGGTGCGTACCCGAGGTGATGAGGTGTCTATTGTCGGTCGTAATACTCAGGGTGTGAGAGTTATTCGTTTGAAAGAAAATGAGAAACTGGTTAGCTTAGCTCGAATTGCCGAGCCAGAAGAAGACGATCAACCAGAAACAGAAGAAGATTAATATAAATATAAAGGTTTAATGATGGCGAAAAAGCATTCTTTAGAGTCATTAAGAAAGAAAATTGACGAAATTGATTCACTGCTGATCGAGAGTATTAGTGAGCGTGCTCGTTGTGCTCAGCATGTTGCTGAGGTCAAAGAGGCTCAGGGTGATAAAGCCTATTACAAGCCAGAGCGAGAAGCTAAGGTTTTACGTCGTGTCATGGAAAAAAATCAAGGTCCTCTAAGCAATGAGGATATGGCGCGACTGTTTCGTCAAATAATGTCAGCCTGTTTAGCCTTAGAACAACCGGTTAAGGTTGCTTATCTTGGTCCTGAGGGAACATTTACTCAAGAAGCTGCGCTTAAGCATTTTGGCGATTCAGCTATTAGTGTCCCTCAATCCGCTATTGATGAAGTATTTCGCGAAGTGCTCTCCGGTTCTTGTCACTACGGAGTGGTCCCCGTTGAAAATTCTACTGAAGGAGTAATAAGTCATACGCTTGATAGCTTTATGGATTCGTCTTTGAAAATCTGTGGTGAAGTTGAGTTGCGAATTCATCAGCATTTTATGGTGGGCGCCAATACCGACAAAAACAATATCTCGAGAGTATACTCCCATGCTCAGTCACTGGCTCAGTGCAGACAGTGGCTAAACTCTAATTTCCCTGCCATTGAAAGAGTAGCCGTTAGCAGTAATGCAGAAGCAGCAAAAAGAGTGCAGGGTGAGTGGAACTCGGCAGCTATAGCGGGTGATATGGCCTGTGAGCTTTACAGTCTTGAAAAGTTGCATGAGAAAATTGAAGATAACCCAGATAATTCCACAAGATTTTTAATTATTGGTCGAGAAGAAGTGCCTAAAAGCGGCAAGGATAGAACTTCAGTGGTGGTTTCTGTTCGTAATAAGCCTGGAGCGCTGCATGACCTTTTAGAGCCATTTCAACGGCATAATGTTGATATGACGCGCCTTGAATCTAGACCCTCTCGCAATAGTAAATGGACCTATGTGTTCTTTATAGATTTTGCGGGACATATTGAGGATCAGGCAGTGGCTAATGTTCTCGATGAACTAAATTCACAAGTGATTGAGCTTAAAGTATTGGGCTCGTATCCCTGTGCTGTTCTTTAGCTATTTTAGTCTTTAATCTGATATAGATACTTCGAGTAACCCCATGGCAAAGAAAAAACCTGCAACAGTAGTTAACCGTTTGGTTATTATCGGATTGGGCCTTATTGGCTCAAGTCTCGCTGCGTCTGTTCGTAACAAGGGTTTAGCCAAAGAGGTTATTGGAATATCAAGAAGACAATCTACTTTAGAAATTGCCTTAAACAACGGCATCGTTGATCGTTGTGTTGACGATTTCAGTCAAGTGGCAAAAGAGTTGGAACAAGGGGATATCGTAGTGATAGGGGTGCCAACCCTAAGTGTTCCCTCAGTTTTACAGGAATGCATATCACAAATCTCGCCTGAAGTTACTGTGACAGATGTTGCCAGTGTTAAAGAGTCAGTCGTTAATTCTGCAGTTGAACTATTTGGCGCTGTCCCACCGCAATTAGTACCTGGCCACCCAATAGCTGGATCAGAAAAAAGCGGGGTAACCGCAGCAAATCCTGAGTTATTTGTCGACCACCGAGTGATATTAACACCGGTTGAAACAACAGCAAAAAGTCATATAGAGCGCACAACCAAGCTTTGGCAATCGGTCGGCGCTTTGGTTTCCTCCATGAGTGTTCAGGAGCATGATCAAATTTTAGCGGCAACTAGCCATTTGCCCCATTTTCTCGCTTACTCTCTGGTAGATACCTTAGCGGGAATGAATGAAAAAACAGATATTTTTCGCTATGCGGCAGGTGGCTTTCGCGACTTTACGCGAATTGCCGCAAGCGACCCAATTATGTGGCGCGATATAGCTATAGCTAACAAAGATGCAGTTATCCATGTGATGGATAAAATGATGGAAAATTTGACTGCATTGCGCGCGTCTATTGAAGCAAAGGATAAGCAGGCGCTTACTCAACTTTTTATTCGATCTCGCGAGGCGCGAAATCATTTTGGAAGTATGCTTGAAAGCAATAAATCAGATACCGGATTACAAAGCCCTATGAATGAAAAAATAATTAATTATATTGTGTCACCTGGCGGCAACGCGCGAGGTGATCTTCGCGTGCCGGGTGATAAATCTATGTCGCACCGATCGATAATGCTTGGTTCACTAGCCGATGGTATGACCGAGGTGACAGGGTTCCTTGAAGGTGAAGATAGCTTGGCTACACTTCAAGCTTTTCGTGATATGGGTGTTGAGATTGAAGGGCCAAGTGAAGGTCGCTTAGTTATTCGTGGTGTCGGTCTGCATGGCCTTCAGGCGCCGAAAAAGCCGCTTTATCTGGGCAATTCAGGTACATCTATTCGTCTGCTAAGCGGACTCTTAGCAGGTCAAGCTTTTGATGTAGAACTCCAAGGAGATGCTTCACTTTCCGGTAGGCCTATGGGTCGAGTAGCTAATCCACTGCGTGAAATGGGCGCAGTGATTGAAACGGAAAAAGATGGAACCCCACCTTTGCGAATTAAGGGTGGTCGCAAGCTCAAAGGTATTAATTACACTATGCCAATGGCAAGTGCCCAGGTGAAATCCTGTGTCTTATTGGCGGGCCTTTACGCAGAAGGCGAAACATCTACACTAGAGCCGGCTCCGACAAGAGATCACACTGAGCGTATGTTGCGTGGCTTTGGCTATTCAGTCGATAGTGATAATGATAAGGCATCTTTAAGTGGTGGAGGTCGATTAACGGCTACCCGAATCAATGTTCCTGCGGATATTTCATCATCAGCATTCTTTATGGTGGCGGCGGCGATTGTTCCCGGTTCAGATATCACCTTGCGCCATGTGGGTGTAAACCCGACGCGTGTTGGTGTTATTAATATATTGCGTCAGATGGGGGCTAATATTGAATTATTTAACCGAGCTCAGGTAGGTGACGAGCCGGTAGCGGATATTCGTGTGCGCTATGCACCATTAAAAGGTATAGCCATTCCTGAAGATCAAGTTCCACTGGCGATTGATGAGTTCCCAGTATTGTTTATCGCTGCGGCTTGCGCTGAGGGTACAACTGTTCTTACCGGCGCTGAAGAGCTTCGTGTTAAAGAGAGTGACCGTATTCAGAGTATGGCGGATGGCTTAGTTACATTGGGCGTTGATGCGGTGGCAACTGACGATGGTATTCGTATTCAAGGTGGTGAAATAGGCAGCGGTGAGGTTGAGAGCTTTGATGATCATCGCATTGCAATGGCCTTTAGTGTTGCTGGACTGCGCGCTAGTGGACCTATTACAATTAAAGAGGCCAATAATGTAGCCACCTCTTTCCCTAATTTTATTTCTCTAGCAAGACAGGTTGGTATCAATATCAAGTTGGCATAAGTTTTTGCTTAATACTGATAATTGAGAATTTCATGTTAAAAATTATTACAGTCGATGGGCCAAGCGGTTCCGGCAAAGGGACTGTTAGCCGTATCTTAGCTAAACAATTGGGCTACCATTATCTTGATAGTGGGGCACTCTATCGTCTATTGGGTTTGGTTGCGGTTCGTCATGGCATAGATATTGGGCTCAATAGTGATGTCGCTCATCTAGCTGAAAATATGGATGTATCCTTTGAAGCGTTGCCAAATGGCCATAACAGAGTATTGCTTGAGGGAGAGGATGTAACCCAAGAATTACGTTTGGAAGAGACGGGTGCGCTGGCGTCAAAAGTAGCGGCAATTCCAAGTGTCAGAGCCGCCTTATTAACTCGACAACATCAGTTTGCCAAGGCGCCAGGTCTAGTGGCAGATGGCAGGGATATGGGAACAAAAGTGTTTCCTTACGCTCAGCTTAAAATATTCTTAACCGCTAGCATCGAAGAGCGTGCAAGTAGGCGCTATAAACAGTTGCTAGAACAGGGCGAAAATGTTAGTCTGCGCGCCCTCGAAGAGCAAGTACGCTTGAGAGATGAAAAAGATATGACTCGCAAGGCTTCACCCTTAGCTAAAGCAAAAGATGCAGTTGAGGTTGATACTTCCGATCTATCAATACAAGAAGCGGTGGATAGGCTGCAAAATTTAGTCATTCTTCGCGGAATAGCATAGCTATTTAAACCGGTGTATTAGCAATCGCCAGTCATCATTGCTAGTCACTTAACTTTAACCGACCCACGTAAACTGGCCACGTGGAAAAAAGAGTTCGACGCAGATATACCTCTGTCGAAGCTCTGTCAATACTCAGGAAAAATCCATGAGCGAAAATTTTCAAGAACTATTTGAGCAAAGTCTAAAAACTGTAGAAATGAATCCCGGCGCTATTATTACTGGCGTAATTATCGATGTTGATAAGGATTGGGTTACAGTTCACGCAGGTCTAAAATCTGAAGGTGTTATTCCAGCAGAGCAATTTTTCAATGATAAAGGTGAGTTAGAAGTCAGCATCGGCGATGAGGTTCAGGTATCTCTCGAGGCAGTTGAAGATGGTTTTGGTGCCACTCGTCTTTCACGCGAAAAAGCACGCAGAGCGGAATCTTGGATTGAGCTTGAAGCTGCACATAATAAAGATGAAATTGTGACTGGTATGATCAGTGGCAAGGTCAAAGGTGGATTCACCGTTGATGTACGTGGTCTACGCGCATTCTTGCCGGGATCATTGGTTGACGTTCGACCACTTCGCGAGATTACTCATCTCGAAAATATAGAATTAGAATTTAAAGTTATCAAGCTTGATGTTAAACGCAACAACGTTGTGGTTAGCCGTCGCGCAGTTATGGAGAGCGCTAACTCTGCAGAGCGTGAAGAGTTGCTAGCTAACATCGAAGAAGGCGTATCATTGAAAGGTATTATTAAGAATCTTACTGATTATGGTGCCTTTGTTGATCTTGGTGGTGTTGATGGTCTTCTACATATCACGGATATGTCTTGGAAGCGTATCAAGCATCCATCAGAAATGATCAATGTTGGTGACGAGATTGACGTTAAGGTGCTTAAGTTTGACCGTGAGCGTAATCGCGTATCACTTGGTATGAAGCAAATGGGTGAAGATCCTTGGGGCGATATCAAAGGTCGTTACCCAGTGGGTGCTCGTGCTAAGGCCAAGGTTACTAACCTTACTGACTACGGTTGTTTTGCTGAGTTGGAAGATGGTGTTGAGGGTCTTGTTCACGTATCCGAAATGGATTGGACAAACAAAAATGTTCATCCATCTAAGATTGTTGACCTAGGTCAAGAAGTAGAAGTTATGGTACTTGAGATTGATGAAGAACGTCGTCGTATTTCACTGGGTATCAAACAGTGCTTCACTAACCCTTGGGATGACTTTGCAGGAACTAAAGCTAAGGGTGACAAGGTTACTGGTAATATTAAATCGATCACTGATTTCGGTATCTTTATCGGTCTTGAAGGCGGTATTGATGGTTTGGTTCACCTATCAGATATTTCATGGAATGAAACAGGCGAAGACGCAGTTCGCAACTTTAAGAAAGGCGAAGAAGTTGAGTCTGTTGTTCTTAGTATTGATTCAGAAAGAGAGCGTATCTCTCTGGGTATTAAGCAACTTTCTGATGATCCGTTCAACAGTTACGTAACATCAAATGATAAGGGTTCCATTGTAACGGGTACCATTAAAGAAGTTGATGCTAAAGGCGCTGTAATCGATCTTGGTAACGATATTGAAGCTATCTTGAAAGCATCTGAACTTTCACGTGATAGAGTTGAAGATGCACGCAATGAGCTAACAGTTGGCGACAGTATCGAAGCTAAAATTGTAAACGTGGATCGCAAGACCCGCGTTATTAACCTTTCTATTAAAGCGAAAGATATTTCAGACGAGAAGGAGGCTGTTAAAGCTCACCGTAAATCTGAAACTGATAGTTCATCACCTGCAACTATTGGTGATCTTATCAAGGCGCAGATGGATAAATAATCTGTTGTTTAGAGTAAAAGGGTGGCATTGCCACCCTTTTTTTTGCATTTAATTTGGTATAGGGCAAATAAATACTTGTATTCAGCTGAAACTTTAATAAAATCAATTACTAGCGATCCATATACGCTATCGTATTTTCACTGAAAACCTAGGTAACAGAAAGCTATAGCTATGACCAAGTCCGAATTAATTGAAAAGATAGCCATTAATCAAGATCAATTGCCACCTCGCGATGTCGAGCAGGCAGTTCGTATGATATTGGAGCGTATGGCAAAAGCTTTGGTGAGCAAACAGCGTATTGAGGTTAGAGGTTTCGGTAGCTTTTCATTGCATTATCGTGCGCCGCGAACTGGGCGCAACCCTAAGACAGGTGATTCAGTCACTTTAAACGGTAAGTACGTGCCTCACTTCAAGCCCGGTAAAGATCTTCGCGATCGAGTCAACAACGGTTTTTAACTATCGTCTACCTAATAGGTCCTATTGCAGAATAAAACCGGTTGTTGGATAGCGCCTAATAATTTCACCATGAACATGATTAAATGGCTGGCTAGATTTAGCTCTTGCTTGAACCGTATTGGTCGGACAATTGCCATTTTCTATATGATAAATAGCTGTAGCTAGCATTTTTTCATTTGTATCGCCTAGATAATGTTTTATATCTTCGTAAACTACGCAGCCCTGTACCTGATCAGTACCATTATCCTGTAGGGATGGAATAAAGCCATCAGCATAATCGCCAAATCCTTTGGTATTTACCCCTTTAAATTGAATCGTGGAATAGGTGGTTCCGCAATTTTCTTCAGGTAGCGAGCCATAGGGTTTACCGGTAGTAGAGCCGCCGATTAAAATAACCTCAAAATCTATACCACGCAATCCATTAATCAGTGATTCGCTGGCCGATGCGGTATTGTTGCTCGAAATAATATAGACCCGAGATAAATCAAGGGTAGGCAGTGGAATTCCACTTGAATAGCTTTCGGCTATACCAAACGTTTGTGTTGGAAACGCATAGGCTCTATTTTCTGCGCTCTTTTTGTCGTTATAAATCAATTCAGTAAAGGTTTGGTTTGAGGCCTCAATACCTGCAATCATGGTGCTTAATTGAGCCGAAATGGCTAGATAGCCACCACCGTTATAGCGTAAATCTAATACCAGTTCATCAATCTGGTTTTGTTTTAAGTTAGTGATGGCGTCAACCAAGTGCTTTTCCGCTGTAGCCGTAGCAAAGGTGTTTAGCGCTAGGTAACCAATTTTTGTATTATTTTTCTCAATAATGCCATGAGTATGTATAGGGTTTTCAGTGATTATAGAACTTTGAAGAATCACGCTACGATTGGTATCTGAGTTTAGATCCTTAATTACAAAGGTATGAGTTTCACCAAGTTTTGAGGGAGAAAGACCTGCGTTAAGAACAGTGGGGTCACCATCAATTAGGTTTTCACCATCAATACTTATAATTTCTGCACCGCGGCGAATACCCTTTTTAGCAGCGGGGCTACCAATTTGCGAGTAGATAATAATTGCTCGTCTAGGTGGAATACTTTGGCTCAGTATATAGGTAAAACCGTAACCTGCAGATACGCCAGTTTGAGCATATTGGTTATAGTCTTCAGTATTTTGTGTGTAGTGAAATCGATCCTTGTGTCTTCCATTGCTAGTTTTGGCAGTGGTTTTCATTTGATTAAAGTAATCTTTGGGATCTTGAATAGAGGATGGATCTATATCGGGCAGTTCGTTATACCAAAGATAGGTTTCATGGCTCCATGAGCGAATCCAATTGTTTTCGTCCGCATAGGTGCCGAAAAGATCTTGATAATCTGCATTAAAGCGTCGGTTTACACATTGATTGGCGAAATTTCTTGAGGGAAGGTACTCCCCAGCAACCCAGTTTGATTTTGGCAAAATCGTATCTTCCGAGTCACCATTACAACCAGCGACTAGAGAGAGTATTAACATAAAAGCCAATAAGCGCATGGTTAACCCCAAAAAACTTAGTTATCCTTAACCTTTAGTTAGATTTTTTTACAACCAAAGAAACAATTAAATCTCACTTACAAATATTTGCGTTCAATTTCATACGAAAAAATAAACTGCTGAGTTTTAATTATAGATACAAACCTAAGGCTTTGTTAGGCAAAGAGAGATTTAAGCGCATCAAGTGATTCTTCACCGGCGGCTTGGTTTTGCTCGGCACTGGCTTCACTATTGCCACCCATGCGCACTAGATCATCTTGGGGTAATTCATCGATAAAGCGGCTGGGCGTGGTGGCGCTGGTTTCACCAAATTGGGTTCTTTGGGCGGCGCTGGTCATGGTTAGGGTGCGTTGGGCGCGGGTTATGCCAACATAGGCTAGACGGCGTTCCTCTTCGATTTGATCGCCGTCTATACTATTGCGATGGGGCAGGATATCCTCTTCCATGCCAATAAGAAATACATGCAAAAACTCAAGACCTTTGGCGGCATGTAGGGTGAGCATCTGCACCTTGTCATCGGCCGATTCTTCTTGCTCTCGATCTAATATGTCGCGCAGAATAATTTTTGAAATTGCTGCTTCAATCGGGTTTTTATCGGCAGTGAGAGCATCGCTATCACTGTCTTTAAGCGCATATTCAATCTGGCCAATTAATAGATTAATATTTTCCCAACGCTTGATAGCCGCGGCTTCACTACTGGCATTTTGTCGCAACCAATCTTGGTAATCTATATCTTCAAGCATTTCTCGCAGAGCTGCTATGGGCTGATTGCCATAGATATTGCGCTCCACCGATTCGATCCAGCGCTTAAATTTCTGTAAACGCTGTAAATTGGCACTGGGTACAGTAGCGCTGAGACCGACTTCGTCGATAGCAGCCAATAGTGAAATTTGACGTCTATTGGAATACTCACTCAATCGCTCGAGGGTAGTGGGGCCTATTTGACGTCTTGGAGTGTTAATAATACGCAATAGCGCATTGTCATCATCTGAATTGATAATCAGCCTTAGATAGGCCATCACATCCTTGATTTCGGTCTTAGCATAAAACGACTGACCGCCAGTAATATCGTAAGGGATATTTTGCGTTTGAAGTTTTAGTTCTAGTAGTTTGGACTGATAATTGCCGCGATAGAGAATGGCAAAATCACTATATTTACAGCGTCTTTTGAGGCGCATATCAATAATTTCATTGACCACGCGCTCGGCTTCGCGCTCCTCGTTGTCGCTAATAATAAAACGCAGTGGATCACCGGGACCCAATTCACTCCACAATGCTTTTTGAATAAGGTGAGGGTTATTATCAATCAGCTGGTTTGCGGCCGCCAAAATGCGTCCAGTTGAGCGGTAGTTTTGTTCTAATTTAATGACTTTTAGGGCGGGGAAGTCCTCCTGCAGTTGCATTAAATTCTCTGGTCGAGCACCGCGCCAGGCATAAATAGATTGATCGTCGTCACCCACAACTGTGAGTGCTTGTTTTTCTTTGACTAGGGTGCGCACCAGCTCGTATTGGGCCAGATTAGTATCCTGATACTCATCCACTAACATATAGCGAATACGCTGTTGCCACTTGGCTAACACCTCGGGCTGTTCGCGAAATAGGCACACCGGAATCATAATAAGGTCGTCAAAATCCACAGCATTATAGGCTTTTAGTGCGCGTTGATAGCGCTCGTAAAGCATGGCGATGGTCTGTTCACCTGTACTATTGGCGGCGCTCACTGCTTGGCCGGGCTCGAGCAGCGAATTCTTCCAATCAGAAATGCTGTATTGGATGTTGTCGATTAGTTTTTCATCAAGATCTGAGTGGCGAACTAAAAGTTCCTTAAGAATATTGCGACAATCTTCTTGATCCATTATCGAAAAGCCAGGCTTAAAGCCCAGTTTTTTAATCTCATGCCGAATAATGCTCAAACCTAGGTTGTGGAAGGTAGAAACTGAAAGTCCTTTAGAATCAGCACCAGACACTAGCTTGGATACCCGATCTTTCATCTCGCGGGCAGCTTTATTGGTAAAAGTCACCGCATAGATATTGCGGCTAGGTATTCCACAGTGCTCAACTAGATAGGCGATCTTGCCAGTAATGACACTGGTTTTACCACTACCGGCACCTGCCAGTACTAGCAGTGGACCATCAATATATTTTAATGCTGCCTGTTGTTGAGGATTGAGGTTGTGCGCCATCTACGAAGTCATCTTCTAAGCCAGCTCAGCAATAGCAGTTTGCTTGGCAGTAAGCTGCTTCATAGAGCCCTGCATCTCGGCGAGCTTATCTCTATCTTTTGCGACTACTTCTGCTGGGGCATTGGCGACAAATTTTTCGTTGCTTAACTTTCCAGACAGTTTGGTTACCTCACCAGAAAGTTTTTCAATTTCTTTGGTCAGACGTTTTAGTTCTGCATCAACATCAATCAAACCGGCCATTGGCACCAGTATTTCTAAGTCACCGGCCAGTGCGGTGGCACTTAATGGCGCGTCATTGGGGTTATCCAGCCAAGTAATAGACTCAAGCTTAGCCAGCTTACAGAGATACTGCTGATTTTCTTCAAGTCTACGTTTATCGTTGGCATCGCCGCGGCTGAAGTAAATTTCCAACGAAGTAGCGGGTGAAATATTCATTTCGCCACGCACATTTCGTACCCCGACAATCACTTGCTTAACCCATTCTATATCATCAATCGCCGCTTGATCGACCAGTGACTGATCGGCAGCGGGGTAGGGTTGTAACATAATGCTATCACCATCACTATTGAGCTCAATACCAGCTAGAGGCGCGATACTGTGCCAAATTTCTTCAGTGATAAAAGGCATAATCGGATGGCTCAAACGCAATACTGTCTCAAGTACCCTAACTAGGGTGCGACGTGTGCCAAGTTGAAGCTCAGGGTCGGCGTTATCGTCCCATAAAATCGGTTTTGACAACTCCAAATACCAATCGCAATATTCATTCCACACAAAGTCGTAGAGAGCCTGTGCCGCCAAATCAAAGCGATAGCTATCAATAGCCGCAATCACATCAGTTTCAGCCTGCTGTAAGCGAGAAATAATCCAGCGATCAGCAAGGCTTAACTTGTAAGCTTCACCATTTTGACCACAGCTATGTTCTTCGCCGTTCATCAGCACATAGCGTGCCGCATTCCAGATTTTATTGCAGAAGTTACGATAGCCTTCAAGGCGTTTCATATCCCAATTAATATCGCGACCGGTAGAGGCTAGGGCACACAATGTAAAGCGTAGCGCATCAGTACCATGGGGTTCGATGCCCTCCCTAAACTCTTTTCGGGTGCGTTTGGCAATTTTTTCAGCCTGCTGAGGCTGCATCATATTGCCAGTGCGCTTTTCAACCAGATCTTCAATATCGATGCCATCAATCATATCCAGAGGGTCTAAAACATTACCTTTGGATTTAGACATTTTTTGACCCTGCTCATCGCGGATCAAACCGGTCACATACACCGTATGGAAGGGCACCTGAGGTTTACCATCTTCATCTTTAATTAGATGCATCGACATCATAATCATCCGTGCTACCCAGAAGAAAATAATATCGAATCCAGTGACCAGAACATCGGTAGGGTGAAAGTTTTTTAGGCGCTCAGTTTGCTCCGGCCAACCCTGTGTGCCAAAAGTCCATAGAGCAGACGAAAACCAAGTATCCAGTACATCATTATCTTGGGTGAGCACTGCATCACCTAAATAATGTTTTTTTCTAACCGCTTCTTCACTGTTGCCAACATAGGCATTACCGGCTTGGTCATACCAAGCGGGAATACGATGACCCCACCACAGTTGACGAGAAATACACCAGTCTTGAATATTGCGCATCCAAGAAAAGTACATATTTTCGTATTGCTGAGGCACAAACTTAATTTGCCCATCCTCAACCGCTGATACGGCTGGCCCCGCTAGCTTCTTAGCATCCACATACCACTGGTTGGTTAGCATAGGCTCGATAACTACACCGCCACGATCACCATAGGGTACAGTCATATCGTTTTCTTCAATCGATTGTAGAAGCTCCAAGGCTTCCATATCAGCCACAATTTCACGGCGGGCAGCAAAGCGCTCCATGCCCTGATATTTTTCTGGCAAGCTATCATCCATCTGGCTATTTTGACTGCCATCAGAATTGACACATTCAGCAGTATTGCGAATATCGCCCTTAAACGTCAGGATATTAATCATGGGTAAGCTGTGACGCTGACCCACCTCATAATCGTTAAAATCGTGAGCCGGGGTAATTTTTACGCAACCCGTTCCTTTGTCCATATCCGCATGTTCATCGCCGACAATAGGGATCAATCGACCCACTAATGGCAGTTCTACATGCTTGCCAATTAAATCTTTGTAACGAGGGTCCTCAGGGTTTACCGCAACGCCGGTATCGCCGAGCATAGTTTCCGGTCTAGTGGTTGCCACCACAATATAGTCTTTGCTGTCTGAGGTCTTATCGCCATTGGCAAGCGGATAGCGCAAATGCCACATCTTGCCCTTGGTTTCACGGTTTTCAACTTCCAAATCTGAAATAGCAGTATTGAGCTTAGGATCCCAATTAACCAGGCGCTTACCACGGTAAATAAGACCCTCGTGATACAAGCGGATAAATACTTCTTGCACTGCACCCGAAAAGCCCTCATCCATCGTAAAGCGTTCGGTATCCCAATCCACCGAGTTGCCCAAGCGACGCATCTGCTGAGTAATGGTGCCACCGGATTGCTCCTTCCACTCCCAGATTTTTTCAACAAATTTATCGCGACCTAGCTCTTCTTTACCCGGTTGGTCTTCTGCCGCTAATTTACGCTCTACCACCATCTGCGTTGCAATACCCGCATGGTCGGTACCCACTTGCCACAGCGTATTTTTACCCTGCATGCGCTGATAGCGAGTAAGCGCATCCATAATGCTGTGTTGCAAGGCATGACCAATATGCAGGCTACCGGTAACATTGGGTGGCGGGATTACAATACTGTAAGGCTCACCTTCACCGCTAGGGGCGAAATAACCACTGTCTTCCCAAGTTTTATACCACTTGTCTTCAATATCTTGGGGGGCAAATGTTTTATCCATTACTTATCTCAGTTAATTTGTAAATTGTGGTTATTTTATGACCGGCAATTATAAGTGTATGGACCACGTGGGGCTAGTCCATTCGCTTGATTAAATAGTGTTAATGTACTTAAAGTTTTATTTTTTATTTACGAAAAGTTATTAGTCAAATCATGAAAATCTAGGGCATAACCGCGCTCTTTATAAAAGCGAAAGTTGTCGCGCTTAACCTGCTCATGCTCTGATTCGGGTTGCACTAGTTCAATCACTCGTTCAAAGCGACTAAACCATGTGGGGATTACCCCCTGTAAATTGATCAAAATTTGATGATGTTCGCCGGGTTCTGCCACTGCACTTATGGCTACTGGCTGCTTATCAATACCAATACCGTGGGGAATAAAGGCCTCTGGTTGAAACTCCCACAACAGTTGATCGAGTTGTTCTGCGGTTTGATCGTCGTCGACTAAACACAGCACTTGTTGCTGGGCGGCACAGGCTTTTTTAATCAGCTGGCAGACAAATTTTAGCGTGGGAGCAGTATTGGCGAGTTTGTAAAATGTAACCTTAGTCACTGGTTGATTCACTTTTCTGACGCAGGTATTCCATTAATAGCGGAACGGGTCGCCCTGTGGCGCCTTTATTGCCGCCAGAGACCCATGCGGTGCCAGCAACATCTAGGTGAGCCCATTTATAGTCTTTGGCGTAGCGTGCAAGAAAACAGCCGGCGGTAATGGTTCCGGCTTGCGGTCCGCCAATATTTGCCATATCGGCAAAATTACTTTTTAGTAGCTCGTCGTATTCTTCCCAGAGGGGGAGTTGCCACACGGGATCGGCGCTTTGTGTGCCGCTTTCGATCAGATCGTTGGCAAGCTGTTGATCATTAGATAAAACACCCGAGGCCACCTTGCCGAGTGCGCTTATAACCGCACCGGTTAATGTGGCAATATCAATCACCGTATCGGGATTAAATTTTGCCGCATAGGTGAGTGAGTCACACAGAATCAAGCGACCTTCGGCGTCGGTATTAAGGATTTCAATGGTTTGTCCCGACATGCTAGTGACGACATCGCCGGGTTTGGTGGCACGGCCATTGGGCATATTTTCGGTGGCAGGAATAATTCCCACCACATTAATCGGCAATTGCAATTGAGTTAGGCTATTCATAACGCCTAGAACGGATGCGCCGCCGCACATATCGTATTTCATTTCATCCATGCCGCACCCGGGTTTTAGACTAATGCCACCAGAGTCAAAGGTGACCGCTTTACCTACTAGCACTACCGGTTTTTTATCTGATTCAGCACCTCGATAATTGATCACAATAAGCTTGGGTGGTTCATCTGACCCTTCGGCAACCGACAGCAGTGAGTCCATCTTAAGCTTTTGCATATCTGCGCGATCTAAAATATCCGTTGTGATTGTGGCTTGTTTAAGTGTCTTATCGCCGAGGCTTATGGCTTGGTCGGCTAAATAGCTAGGGGTGCAGATATTAGCTGGCAGGTTGCCTAATTGGCGGGCAGTATTCATGCCGTCGCCGACCGCCGCACCATAGTTAAGACCGGCTTCGATTGCCTTAGTTGAGTTATCGGCAGTCCAGAATGTTAGGGATTCAAGATCTGGGGTTTCATCTGTATCCTGTTTTTTGTAGTTATACAGCGAGGTATTGATCGATTGAGCAACGGTAGATGCTTCTGCTTCAATATTTTCGCCAATATCGCCACCCACCCAGAGGGCGGTTTTAGATTTAGTTTTATTTAAAGCAGCACAGGTGGCAGTGACTGCTTTTTTAACCTGTCTTTGATTAGATAATCCTTCAGTCCCCAAAAGGATTATTCGTTTAATGGCTAACTGGGGGAAGTTTAATACTAGGACTTGGCCTGATTTGCCGCTAAATTCTCCCGATGCCAAGACTGAGCTAATAGCATTATTAGCCAGTTGATCAATAGACTCTGCGCTATTTTTTAGTGTTGAGCCGGTGGGCAAAATAAGTGAATCTGCTTTTAAACCTGACAGTTCGGCGCAAGATGCAGTAAACTTCATAAAATATCCATTTGGTAACTAAGTTGAAAGAGAAAATGTTAACAGAACCATACCACTTAGTACGATTACACCCAAGAGTTTAAGCTGAATCACGTGATTATTTTTCGTTATTTAAGTCGAGAGCTTTTATCGGTAACCACCGCAGTCTGTGTTGTATTGCTGATGGTGCTTATCAGCGGTCGATTTGTAAAATATCTTGCCAATGCTATGTCGGGAAATATGGATCCCGAGGTTATTTTTGCGGTTATTGGTTATCGCATTCCTGGATTTTTAGAGCTTACCTTACCTTTGGCCTTCTTCTTAGCGGTTCTTCTTACCTTCGGTCGACTGTATGTTGAGAATGAGATGAGCGTGCTAAAAGCCTGTGGTTTTTCAGAGCGAAAGCTATTGTCCTTCACCTTGATTGTTGCGTCTTTTTTAGCATTGGTTGTTGGTTATCTCAGTTTGTATGTCACACCGAATGGCATAAAAAAGGCTGAGGCTATTTTTACCATTCAAGAGCAGAAGAGTGAACTCGATCGGGTTACTGAGAAAAAATTCTATGCACTTCGCGGTGGCAAAGGGGTGACATGGGTCAATGCTATTTCTGAAGATAGAGAGCTAGAAAATGTGTTTATGTCTGCCACTATAGAGCCAACCGAGTCATCCGAGGGTAGCCTAGTATTGGTTATTGCGGATAGCGGCATACAGGCCAAGGCGAGGGATACAGATGAGCGTTATTTATCCCTTAAAAAGGGTTACCGCGTTGAGGGTGTCCCCGGTAGATATGATTATCAAATTACCTATTTTGATGAGTTTGGTACAAGGTTAGCGCCCCCTGAAGAGCTCTCTGAAGATACGGCCACGGATGCTATGACCACTAAAGCATTGATGGATTCTGCTGAAATTGAACATCGCATTGCTTTGCAGTGGCGTTTCTCAATACCCATTATGATGTTAGTTGTAACCTTATTAGCCGTGCCCTTAAGTCGAATTGACCCAAGATCAGGCCGGTTTGCGCGAATCCTGCCGGCGGTATTGTTATATTTTGCCTATCTGGTATCGCTCAATTCTTTACGCGGCGCTATTGAGGCTGGAAGTTTGCCCATAGGTATAACATTAGTTCCGGTTCATCTGGTGTTTTTAACCCTCGCTTTAGTACTTATTTTTTCTGAAAAAATACGCTCCTGTGCAAAGAATTTATTCCCCTTTAATCAGCGGGGTAGTAATTCATGAGTAAGCGACTGTCGAATTATATTGGCATCAATGTATTGTCTGCTATTGGTGTTGCACTAACAGCCATAGTGGGTCTGGATGTGGTTGCCGGCATCATCGATCAAATGGGCGATATTAGACGCAATTATCAATTTACTGATGTGTTGATCTATACGGCGACTAAATTACCCTCGACTATTTATGAATATATTCCGTTGGCATCATTAATTGGCTGCTTAGTTGGGTTGGGCATGCTGGCCACCAATAGTGAAGTGGTAGTTATGCGTGCCGCAGGTGTTTCGTTAATGCGTATTGTCTACCTAGTATTTAAGCCTGTAATTGTGTTTATTTTGTTAGCGGCTTTGATTGGCGAGTATTTTTCACCTTACTTAGATCAATTGGCCGACAGCAAGCGCGAATATTTGCGCAAGGGCGAGACTGCTCTAGATTCTACCTCTGGCTTCTGGGCTAAAGAGGGCAATGAGTTTATCCACTTTAATGCGGTATTCCCTGGCGGGGTGTTGTTTGGCGTTACCCGTTATAAGTTAAATGAACAGCGTGAGTTAGAAGAGGCAAGCTTTTCATCAAGGGCAACCTTCAATAAAACCGAAGGCTTTTGGGTTGAAGAAAATGTATCCAGCACATTGTTTGTCGAGCAGCAAACCTACACCCGAAAATGGGTTACGCGAAAATGGCAGACAGAACTAACTCCTGAGGTTTTAGCGTTGAATATTTTACCGGCGAAGTCCCTGTCTGCAGGTTCACTCAATAACCATATTGAATTTTTAGAAGAGCGAAAAGCGGACTCGGCAAAATATAGGTTAGCCTTTTGGAGTAAGGTGCTTCAACCTCTGGCAATCTTTAGTTTGGTGTTGGTGGGAATCGCCTTTGTATTTGGCCCGCTACGTCAGGCAACAGTGGGCTTTAGAGTTTTTGTCGGAGTTCTCTTTGGGATTAGCTTTAAGTTGCTTTCAGATATTCTAGGGCCTCTGAGTATAGTATTTGAGATACCTCCAATCCTAGCTATTTTAACCCCTATATTCGTCTGTTTTGTTATAGGTTATATACTCTTGCGGCGCGCTGGATAAGCTGAATAAAAAGCTTTTCTACTTTTTCTGCGGCTCTTGATTTGGGTCTAAGTATTTATTCTTTTTCTAAAACTACCACCTTAGTATGGGTAAAAATATCATGTGCACAGGATTTTTGTGCTGGCAATAAACAGTAAAAATACCCCAAACCAGCGGCAGTCAATGAAAGAAAAGCCAGAGGACAGCGCTTTAGGCACTGCTGTTGTGTGGCAAGATTGCCATCGGGTTGTTGCAGTCTAAGTCGCCAAGCTTTCATGCCAAGGGTTTGTCCCTGTTTGCGCCAACAAATAAAGTAGTAACCCATAAGGCAGGTGATCCAACCGAAAAAGGCCAGCCACTGAAGAAAGTCGTTGGGTTGAACATCTTCAAGCCCCTCGGCGCCGAAGGCAATCATCTTAATAACAAGAAGAATTGCACCATAGCCAAGAGAAATAGCAAATAGTAGAAATGCATCATAGACCAGTGCGGCAAGTCGTCGAAAAAGGCCGGCACTGGGTAATTGGTGAAACTCTAAACGCGGTTTAATGGTCAATCTCCAAATTCAGCATCAGATTAATAGCAGGATTCTGCACAAAGCCAGTACAATGTGCAATTGATAATATAATGTCTCAACAAAAAGTACTCTAGGAGAGCTAACTTGGATTGGATTTTTGGTATTCACGCAGTGCAGTCGATTCTTAAGACATCGCCAGAACGAGTCAAAGAGCTTAGGGTTGTTAGGGCGCGTCAAGATGCACGACTACAAAAGTTGCTCAATTTAGCCGATCAACATGGCGTAGCTATTCAGTGGTCAACTGCACAGAATTTAGATTCTTTGGTTGATGGTCGTCACCAGGGGGTGGCGGCGCTGTGTAAAGAGGGTGAAACCTACAATGAAAATTATCTAGCAAAACTGGTTGAACAGCAAGGCCCTCAAGGCTTCTTTTTGATGCTCGACGGTGTTACTGATCCCCACAACTTAGGCGCCTGCTTGCGTTCGGCTGAAGGTGCTGGGGTTCAAGCGGTTATCGTGCCCAAAGATAACTCAGTAGGTTTAACCGCAGTGGTTTCCAAGGTTGCTTCTGGTGCTGCCGAGACAATTCCTCTGGTAGTCGTGACAAACTTGGCCAGAACCCTAAAAGCTCTTCAGGCAAGAGGGGTATGGGCGGTAGGCACTACTGGCGAGGCTCAACAGACTATTTATGATGTCGATCTTACCGGGCCCATTGTTATGGTCATGGGTTCTGAGGGAACAGGCATGCGGCAATTAGTGACTAATCAATGTGATTTTCTGGCTAAGTTACCTATGGCAGGAAAGGTCAGTAGTCTCAATGTGTCTGTTGCCGCTGGGGTTTGCTTGTTTGAGGCAGTAAGACAGCGCAGCTAGAGTATTTATTCTTGGCCTGATTAGGACTAGAATTGTTGTACTGGTTCTAATGGGTCAACATGCGATGCCTGTGGATAAAAATATATACTCTATACCCAATTTGTTAAGCCTACTAAGGCTGGCATTAGTGCCGGTGCTAGCAGTTGCGGCTTGCCTGAATGAAGCTAAACTCTTCTTGTTGTTACTTGGTATTTCCTTAGTAAGCGATATGCTTGATGGTTATTTCGCCAGAAAGTTACATCAGGTTACAGAGTTTGGTGCGCGCTTGGACAGCTGGGCAGATATGGCGACCTATGCAATGATGATATTGGGGCTAAACCTGATATGGCCCGTTATTTTTGAACAGCAATTGATCTATCTTGTAGCTGCTACCCTAAGCTATATTTTACCTGTGATAGTAGCTCTGATCCGCTTTTCTAGCTTTCCTAGCTACCATACTTGGGGCGCAAAATTGGCCGCTGTGTTGATCGCACCCGCCTTTTATTTGTTAATTCTTTACGATGAGCAAGCATTCTTTAGGTTGGTAATTATCTTCCATGTTGTGGTTGCCGTGGAGGAGATTGCTATTACCTTTATGCTAAAACAGCCTAGGACAAATGTAGCATCAATCCTAACAATTCTTAGTTCCTCAGATCATAAGTCTTCCTAGCAACCACCAGACCACAATCTTGGTGTTGCAACCTGGGCGGCAAATCTCTATAATCGCGCGGCTTGAAGGGTCTGAGCAGCTAAAATTTATTTATCTCAGGCACTCCTTGTCTCACTGCATCATCAGGTTGGTGTTGGCGGGAGACTTTTTAATCCATGAGGAGATACAATGCGTCATTACGAAATAGTGTTTCTGGTCCACCCAGATCAGAGCGAGCAAGTTGCCAGTATGGTAGAGAGATACACCTCTGCTATCGAAGCTGGAAAAGGTTCAGTTCACCGTCTAGAAGACTGGGGACGTCGTCAACTAGCTTACCCAATCAATAAAATTCACAAAGCACATTATGTTCTTATGAACGTAGAGTGTGATCAAGATATCCTTGATGAGTTAAATTCTTCTTTCAGATACAACGATGCTGTGCTTAGAAGCATGGTTATTCGTCGCGACGAAGCTATTACTGCAGACTCGCCTATCATGAAACAAGAAAATGCTGAGAAAGCTGATAAAGAAGCGCGCGAGCGTCAAAAGGCGGCCAAAGCTAAAGAATCAGCAGACAAAGCAGAAGCGGCAGCTAAGGCTGAAGCAGTAGCGAAAGAGGCTCCTGCAGAGGAAGCTCCAGTAGAAGAAGCTCCAGCAGAAGAAGCCCCAGCAGCGGAAGGAGAAGAATAATGGCTAGATTTGTGCGTAGAAGAAAATTCTGTCGTTTTAGTGCCGAGGGTGCTACTGAGATTGATTATAAAGATCTCGATACTCTAAAGGGCTACGTATCAGAAACAGGAAAAATTGTACCTAGCAGAATTACTGGTACAAAAGCACGTTATCAGCGTGAGTTGTCAGAAGCTATTAAGCGTGCGCGCTATATAGCTCTATTGCCTTACACTGATAGCCATAGCTAAGATTGGTAAAATAGCTTGAAGGCCCTAGCTGAATTTATATTGCGCGGGCGATTGCAGGCTTTAATGGTGGCGTTAATTGGGAGTTTTTTCCCATTAATTAGCACAGCTGCAATTGCATTGGTTTCCCTGTGTAAGGGCGCCAAAGAAGGAACGCTGTTGTTTCTTTGGGTGTCACTAGCACTGGTTTTGCTTCAGCAATCTGGAACAGAAAACCCTCTGCTAACGGCTGTTTCTATTGTATCCCTGGGGATAATGGTATTAGCAGCAGAAGTGCACAGAGTTATGGCTTCATGGCAATGGACGCTGTTAGTAATAGTTGTAATAGCTGTTGTCAGTGCCCAAGGCTTCGCGATACTGATGGGGGCATCGGTAACTAGCTTAGTTGCTACGGCACAGGACGTGCTAAACGCGGTTAAAAGCCAAGGCCAAGATGCTCAGTTAAGTATTGCGCTTTCTGAGTCTATGTTACTGGGACTAGTCGCTACAATTTTAGCCATTGGTTCAATGATGAGTTTGATGCTAGCACGATGGTGGCAGGCTGGGGTTCAAAACCCTGGGGGGTTTCAAAAGGAATTCCATGGTTTTTCCATCGATGCGAAGATTGCTGTGATATTGATTGTGATCTTGGTAGTAGGGCAGTTTTTTTCGCAAAGCACCCAAATATGGGTAAATATAGCAGCGTTGCCTTTAATTATCGCTGGAATCGCTTTAGTGCATTTTGCGGTTAAGCTATTTGGTCAAGGCAGGCAATGGTTGGCATTTTTATATGTCGGAATGATAATGGTGGGAAAGCCAGTTACACTTTTACTAGTGGTATTGGCTTTAACAGACAGTTTAATTGATTTACGCTCGAGATTAGAAGGCTTTAAGAAGGCCAAAACTTGAGTTATTAATAGATAAAGAGGTGCAAGAGATGGAAGTTATTCTATTGGAAAAAATAGGTAAGTTGGGAAATATTGGCGATGTAGCTAATGTTAAAGCTGGCTATGGCCGCAACTACCTCATACCTCAGGGTAAGGCGTTGTTTGCTACTAAAGCCAATCGCGAAGAGTTTGAAACTCGTCGTGCTGATTTAGAAGCTGCAGCTGCCAATAAAATGGAAAAAGCACAAATTCGAGCTAATAAGTTAGCTGAAATTGAAACTGTTACTATCGCGGCAAATGCTGGCGATGAGGGCAAGCTATTTGGTTCTGTTGGAACCCGTGAGATTGAAGAAGCGGTGAACAACGCCGGTGGTGAGATTTCGAAAAGTGAAATCAATATGCCTGAGGGTGCTATTCGCAATATTGGCGAATTTACCGTTGAGATTCAGTTACACACAGATGTAACACAGTCAATTACGGTTGTTGTTGAGGCTGAATAACCCTTTTTCAGACCTACAAAGCAAATATCGAAGCGGCATTGATTCACAAAAGAGTCAATGCCGTTTTAGTTTTTGAAAAATATTTTCAATTCACTGTGTTAATTTATCTTCTAGTCGCTCTATAATCTACTTCTAAAATTTAAAAATATCATAACCTATGAACGAAGCACTTTTTGCTGAGCCTACAATAAGCCAACCCCTGCCGCACTCTCTTGAAGCGGAGCAGGCGGTGCTGGGTGGGCTAATGTTAAAGAATGAGGCCTTTGATTCTGTTGCTGAAGTTCTTGGTGAAAATGATTTTTTTGGGGCAGATCATCGCTCTATATTCAATGCTATGGTCGGTTTGGCCTCAGAGGGGCAACCGTTTGATCCGATAACACTCACTGAGCACCTGCAAAATTCTAATGAGCTAGGCGCAGTAGGTGGTGCAGAGTATCTGGTCGACTTGGCGCAAAACACACCTAGTTCAGCCAATGTAAAAGCTTACACCCAGATTGTTTTAGAGCGCTCAATTGTTAGGCAGTTGATTACAGCATCTAGTGAAATTGTGCGAAAAAGCTACAATCCAGTGGGCTGGGATAGCGGTAAGCTACTAGCTGAGGCCGAAGCTAGACTGCAAGAAATTATTGAAAATCGACCTAAACAGGGCGGTTTTAAAGACGTAAATAATCTTATTAAAGATGCAGTAGCTCGCCTAGACGAACTCTTTAAAAATGATGCCGATATTACTGGTTTAAGCACTGGTTTTACCGACTTAGACAATATGACCTCTGGCTGGCAAAAGTCAGATTTAATTATTGTTGCCGGCCGTCCATCTATGGGTAAAACCTCATTTGCCATGAATATGGTTGAGCATGCTACTCTGCATCAGGATCGACCGGTATTGGTTTTCTCCCTAGAGATGCCCGCCAGTCAGTTAATAACTAGAATGCTTTCTTCAATGGGCAAGATAGACCAAACCAGAATGCGCTCTGGTAATCTTCAAGAAGACGATTGGCCGCGCCTTAGCAGTGCCGCTCAAAGATTAAAAGACCGACCATTATTTATTGATGATTCTGCCGGTATTACACCATTGGAAATACGCGCAAGGATTAAACAATTCACTCGCGAACGCGTTGAGCAGCTACGACAGCAGTGGCATAAAGAGCATGGTTCAGATTCACAGCCAGATAACGACGAAATCTACAAGCAAGCCCAACCTGGGCTTATTATGGTCGATTATCTTCAGTTGATGAGCGGTAGTAACGCCACAGAGGGCAGGGTTCAAGAAATTTCGCAAATTTCGCGAGAGCTTAAGGGGCTAGCAAGAGAATATGAATGCCCAATGCTAGCACTGTCGCAGTTAAGTCGAAATGTAGAGCAACGACCCAATAAACGCCCAGTCAATGCAGATTTGCGTGAATCTGGTGCTATTGAGCAAGACGCCGATGTTATTGCCTTTATCTACCGAGATGAGGTGTATAACGAAGACAGTCCTGACAAGGGCACTGCAGAAATTATCTTAGGGAAGCAGCGTAATGGTCCTATAGGTACCTGTCGTCTTACGTTTATGGGTAAATACACACGATTCGAAAATCTTGCTGTTGATAATTTCGTTGAATACTGAGTTAAGCGCAACACTTAGCTGTTAAAAATAGGGGATGGCAATGCAGGTATTCCATACAGTAAATGGGCTCAGAGAAATACTGCGAAAACATCGCAATAGTGGTCAAAAGATCGGTTTTGTTCCCACCATGGGCAATCTGCACGATGGTCACCTAGCCCTGATTAAACAGGCCAAACAAACCAATGATATTGTGGTTTGCTCTATTTTTGTCAATGCACTGCAGTTCGGTCTAAATGAAGATTGGGACAAATACCCACGCACCTATGATTCAGATTGTGAAAAGCTCGATCAAGAGGACTGTGACTACCTTTTTTACCCCGAAGATAGTGAAATGTACCCCAATGGACTCGATACTCAGAGTCGGGTTATCTGCCCAACTATGACTGATGTACTCTGTGGTGCTAGCCGACCGGGACATTTTGAGGGCGTTACCACTGTAGTGAGCAAGCTATTTAATATAGTACAGCCTGATGAAGCTATTTTTGGGATTAAAGATTATCAACAATTAGCTGTTATTAAGCGTATGACCGAGGATCTGTGTCTGCCAGTAAAGATAATTTCTGCGCCTATTCACCGAGAAGCAGATGGTCTGGCGATGAGCTCAAGAAATAGCTATATCAACGAAGATGAGCGTCCCAAAGTTAAAGTCTTAAAACAAGCACTAGAGTTGATCGCTGAACAGATTAAAGCGGGTGACTTAGAATTTACTCAATTAGAAATGGAAGCAAAAAAGCGTATCGAGTCTGAAGGTTTCAAGGCGGATTACGTCACCATAAGTAACCGTAAAACATTGGAACCAGCAGCAGTCGATGATCGCGAGATAACGATACTAGGTGCTATGTATACAGCCTCGGCGCGCTTAATTGATAACATAAGCATTAATTTAGATTAATTCTGCCATCAATTTTTCGCAAACAATATTCTCTCTTGGTATAATGTTTATAACAATGAAATTAGGACGTTGCTGTGTTATCAGCCTTTTTAAAAGCTAAATTACATATGGCATGCGTTACCCAAGCAGAGCTTTGGTATGACGGTTCATGCGCTATTGATGCAGATTTACTCAAACTTGCAGGCATGCAAGAGTTTGAACAAATCGATATCTATAATGTCGACAATGGTGAGCGTTTTACTACCTATATTATTTCGGCTGAAGCGGGTTCAGGTACTATTTCTATCAATGGTGCTGCAGCGCGACTGTGTCAGGTAGGCGATCGCATTATTATTGCGACCTATGGTCAGTTTAATGAGCAGGAAGCAGCAGAGCATAAGCCAAAACTCGTCTATCTCAATGAAGATAACAGTGTCGAGCGTACCGCCAACACCATTCCAGTGCAGCTAGCTGGTTAATTTTTAAGCAAATTTATTGCGGTTTTAGTTGACTACTGGAAAAAAAGTGGTAAATTAGCCGCGAATTGACTCGTATTGAGTTAAATTTTAAGTCCAAGTACCAGACAGGTGTAACCCATACCGCTGGTCATCATAAGTGATGGAGCTATTACCCATAGCCCCTACGAACGGTCAAAACACTTACCGGTTTGACTGTAACTAGCTGCGTTTAGCGGCGTCCCTATTGATGTTTCAGCCTAGTCACTACTGGGAAAGGTTCTTTTTGCTCTTAGTTTTAAGTCTAAGAGATAAGTATTTAGAGGACAGATTATGGAACATTTATCCGGCGGTGAAATCGTTATTCGCGCCTTGAAAGATGCAGGTGTTAAACATGTTTGGGGTTACCCAGGCGGTGCTGCACTGCATATCTATGATGCACTTTATAGACAAGAAGATGTTGAGCATCTCTTAGTTCGCCATGAACAGGCGGCAGTGCATGCGGCGGACGGATTCTCAAGGTCAACCGGTGAGGTAGGCACAGCCCTAGTAACCTCAGGCCCCGGTGCAACCAATGCTATTACTGGTATTGCTACAGCCTATATGGATTCAATTCCCTTGGTTGTTATATCAGGTCAGGTTCCAAAAGCTAAAATTGGTCAAGACGCCTTTCAGGAAACTGATATGGTGGGTGTTTCTCGTCCCATCGTAAAACATAGCTTCTTGGTTACAAGAGCCGAAGATATAGCTGAAACTATTGCCAAAGCCTATTACATTGCCTCTACAGGTAGACCTGGCCCAGTGGTAGTCGATATCCCTAAGGATGTTACAGAGCCCAGCTACAAGGTACCCTATGAGTGGCCGTCATCGGTTAAGATGCGTTCCTATCAGCCAACCAATAAAGGACATCGCGGGCAGGTTAAGCGCGCGGTTAAGTCCCTTTTGTCAGCCAAACAACCGGTTATATATTCCGGTGGTGGGGTTATTTTAGATGATGCCTCAGAGCAATTGGTTAAATTAGCTCAGCGCCTTAATTATCCAGTGACCAATACTCTTATGGGTCTGGGAGCCTATCCGGCAACCGATCGTCAATTTATTGGTATGTTAGGTATGCATGGCACTTTTGAGGCTAATACCGCAATGCATGAAGCGGATGTTATCTTTGCTGTAGGAGCACGTTTTGATGATCGAGTAACTAATGATCTAAATAAATTTTGCCCCAATGCGACAATTATTCATATTGATGTTGACCCAACGTCAATATCAAAAAACATTAATGCCCATATTCCGGTTGTTGGCACCTGTACCTCTGTGCTTAATGAAATGCTTAGCATTGCCGATGAATTAGCAACCGAGCCCGATACTAAGGCGATTGACGCTTGGTGGGCCAAGATTGATCAATGGCGTGCGGACAAGGGCATATATACAGCAAGCCGTTACGAGCCAAGTTCTGGTGATGTGATTAAGCCTCAAGATGTTATTAAGGTTCTGTATAAAGAAACCAAGGGCGATGCATTTATCACCTCTGATGTTGGCCAGCACCAGATGTTTGCCGCGCAGTATTATCTGTTTGATAAGCCGCGCCGCTGGATAAATTCTGGTGGTTTGGGAACCATGGGCTTCGGACTGCCGGCGGCAATGGGTGTTCAGCTAGCTCATCCAGAGGCACAGGTTGCCTGTGTAACCGGTGAAGGCAGTATCCAGATGTGTATTCAGGAGCTATCAACCTGTAGCCAATATAATTTGCCGGTTAAAATCATTAGCCTAAATAATTCGGCACTGGGTATGGTTCGCCAATGGCAGGATATGAACTACAGCAGTCGCTATTCTCAGAGCCTTTATGAGGACTCTTTGCCCGACTTCGTTGCCTTGGCAGAAGCCTATGGTCACGTGGGTATAAAAGTAACCCGCTATGAGGATCTTGAAGAGAAAATGCGCGAATGCTTTGCCTTAAAGGATCGCGTGGTATTTATGGATATCGTTGTCGATAAATCTGAGCATGTATATCCCATGCAGATACCGGGTGGCTCAATGGGCGACCTGTATTTGAATAAAGCGGAGAAAAACTAATGAAACGCATAATTTCTATATTACTGGAAAATGAATCTGGTGCGCTTTCAAGAGTAGTCGGGTTATTCGCCCAAAGAGGTTATAATATAGACACTTTGACCGTTGCACCGACTGATGATGATACGCTTTCGCGATTGACACTCACCACTCAGGGTGACGATCAGATGGCGGAGCAGATTGTGAAACAGCTCCACAAGTTAATCGATACCATCAAGGTAGTTGATTTAACCGTGGGCTCGCATATTGAGCGTGAACTGATGCTGGTAAAATTAAAAGCATCAGATCCTGAAATTCGCGCTGAATTAAAGAGCTGTGTGGAGATATTTAGAGGCCATGTTGTTGATGTTACAGCCTCGACCTATACGGTGCAGCTCACTGGCGACAGTGATAAATTAGATGCATTTATCGATGCTGTTAGAGAAATCGGCATTATGGAAGTCGTTCGAAGTGGTGTTTCTGGCATCTCTCGTGGCGATAAATTTTTACGTGTATAACTATTAACTAGGTGAAACCAATGCAAGTTTATTATGATAAAGACTGTGATCTTTCAATCATCAAAGGAATGAAAGTATCAATTATTGGCTATGGCTCACAGGGTCATGCGCACGCCAACAACCTGAAAGACTCTGGAGTTGATGTAACTATAGGTCTGCGAGATGGTTCATCATCTGCGGCAAAAGCAGAAGCAGCAGGCTTAAAAGTTAAAGATGTTCCAAGTGCAGTCGCTGGTGCTGATTTGGTCATGGTACTAACGCCGGATGAATTTCAATCGCAATTGTACCGTGATGAAGTAGAGCCAAATTTAAAGAAGGGCGCTACACTAGCATTCGCTCACGGTTTCGCTATTCACTACAATCAAATCGTACCTCGTGCTGATTTAGATGTGATTATGATTGCACCAAAGGCGCCAGGTCATACCGTGCGTAATGAATTCGTCAATGGTGGCGGTATTCCAGATTTGGTTGCGGTGTACCAAGACGCTTCAGGTAGTGCAAAATCTGTCGCTATGTCCTACGCTTCAGGCGTTGGTGGTGGTCGTACCGGTATTATTGAAACTACCTTTAAAGACGAAACTGAAACTGATCTATTTGGTGAGCAAGCGGTTCTTTGTGGTGGTGCAGTAGAACTAGTTAAAGCAGGTTTTGAAACCTTAACCGAAGCCGGTTATGCCCCGGAAATGGCTTATTTTGAGTGTCTACATGAACTTAAATTAATCGTTGATCTTATGTATCAAGGCGGTATTGCCAATATGAACTACTCGATCTCTAATAATGCAGAGTACGGTGAGTATGTAACTGGTCCTGAGGTGATTAACGATGAGTCGCGTGCTGCTATGCGTAACGCACTCAAGCGTATTCAGGATGGCGAATATGCTAAGATGTTTATTTCTGAAGGTGCCCTAAACTACCCATCAATGACAGCCTATCGTCGTAACAATGCAGCACACCCAATTGAAAAAGTAGGTGCTGAGCTTCGTGGTATGATGCCTTGGATTACCAAGAATGCCTTGGTAGACAAAGATAAAAATTAATTAAAAAGTGTCATTTGATTAATTGTAAACGGCCCATTATTGGGCCGTTTCACTTTTACGGCATGAATACCCTATAATTAGCCTAATCAATTTGAGTATATAGCTATGAATAACGCGGATAATTCTGAAAAAATTGTTGAAATTGATAGTTTTTCAGAAGCTAAATCTGGCGACAAAAGTCGACCGGGAAAAGGCATTTATTTGTTGCCTAACCTGCTGACAACTGGCGCACTTTTTGGCGGTTTTTATGCAGTCTTGTCTGGCTTCAGTGGTAGTTACGAATTAGCTGCTATTGCGATTTTTGTGGCTATGGTATTTGATGGTTTAGACGGTCGTGTCGCCCGTATGACCAATACTCAGAGTGATTTTGGTGTTCAATATGATAGTCTATCCGATATGGTGTCATTTGGTATTGCGCCAGCTATAGTTATTTATGGTTGGGGTTTGACGGGTCTAGGCAAGGTCGGAATTGCCGCGGCATTTGTCTATGCCTCCTGTGCAGCACTTAGACTAGCTCGGTTTAATGTTCAATCTACCCTAAGCAACAGTAAACTATTTATTGGCCTGCCAAGTCCAGCGGCTGCCGCTCTTATAGCTGGTTTTGTATGGTCAGCCCATTCAGTAGATCCCTCAATGTTTGTGTCTGGTTTTACCGCACTATTAACGGCTGTTGCCGGTCTGCTTATGGTGTCTAATTTCAAGTATCCCAGTTTTAAGCAAATAGATCTTCGAGGCAAGGTTCCATTTGTGGTTATTCTGTCTATTGTGATGGCCTTTGTAGTGATCACTATAGACCCTCCACGAATACTATTCTTATTGTCACTAGGCTATGCTCTGTATGCTCCAGCAAGATTTTTTTGGTCAAAAATTTACCCTTAATGGGTGGTTATTTTTTAAGAATTGATGGCCTAATCATAATCATCACTTCATAGTCAGATTGACGTTCTTTTTTCTGCCCAAATAACCAGCCAAGCAAGGGCAGCTTTTGTAACCGCGTTCTTCATATTAGTTTAGTTTTAAAAATCTGCAACAATATGGTTTTTGTTGAATTTATTAACTCCGATGACTCGATTTTTTTATCTTTGTTTGCTATTGTTAAAAAATGGTTACTCAGAGTTACTCTAAAAATATACAAACACAACAAGCGCCCGTTAGCTTAGTTGTTGCCCTTGCTCGCCTCCTGCCCTGAGGGGCTTCTAACTGTTTTACCTCATTAAATCTCGTTTATGCTCTAATAGTTGAACTATAGAGCGGAATTCTATCCCTTTATGGGAAAATAAGTTTTACAATACTGTTATTCTTTACTGATAGCAGTGGATCAGGAATATAATCATGGATTCAAAAGATAATTTAGTTATTTTTGATACGACCTTGCGCGATGGTGAGCAAAGCCCAGGCGCATCGATGACCAAAGATGAAAAAGTGCGAATTGCCAAGGCTCTTGAAAAGCTTCGGGTTGATGTTATCGAGGCGGGTTTTGCCGTGTCCAGTCAGGGTGACTTCGACGCAGTACAGGCCATTGCAAATACCATTAAAGAGAGCCGCATATGTAGCCTTTCCCGCGCGGTTAAGGGAGATATAGAGGCAGCTGCACAGGCGCTTAAAGGCGCCGAGGCGGGGCGAATTCACACCTTTATTGCCACCTCGCCCATACATATGAAATACAAGCTGCAAATGGAGCCAGATCAGGTATTGGATCAGGCAATATCAGCTGTAAAGTTGGCTCGTGGTTTAATTGATGATGTAGAGTTCTCCCTAGAGGATGCTAGCCGCACCGAATTTGATTTTATGTGCCGTATTACCGAGGCAGTGATTGCCGCCGGTGCTCAAACAATCAATTTCCCCGATACGGTAGGCTATACAGACCCGGGTGAATATGGCGCAATGATAGAGCGACTATTAAACACCGTGCCCAACGCCGATCAGGCCATTTTTTCCGTGCACTGCCACAATGATTTGGGTCTTGCAGTAGCCAATAGCTTAGGGGCGGTTAAGGCCGGTGCGAGGCAGGTGGAATGTACCATTAATGGCTTAGGAGAGAGGGCGGGTAATGCTTCGCTTGAAGAGCTAGTGATGGCGATTCGCACACGCAAAGATATCTTCCCCGTGCAAACTAGGATTGATACTACTCAGATTGTCTCTACATCACGACTAGTATCCTCTGTAACGGGATTCCCTGTACAACCCAATAAAGCCATTGTTGGCGCTAATGCCTTTGCCCATGAGTCTGGTATTCATCAGGATGGTATTTTAAAGTTCCGAGAAACCTACGAAATTATGAAGGCTGAAGATGTTGGCTGGAGTACCAATAAATTATCTCTGGGCAAGTTGTCTGGGCGTGCGGCTTTTGCCTCTAGACTTGAAGAGTTGGGTATAAGCTTTAACAGCAAAGACGACTTTAACCAAGCGTTTGCTCGATTTAAAGATTTAGCCGATAAAAAACGCGAGATCTTTGACGAAGATCTTCAGGCCTTGGTATCCGATGTTCAGATAGGTACCGAAGACGATGCTATTACGATTAAAAACTTAGAAGTTTTAAGTAAAAGCGGTCAATTGCCAACGGCTAAAATTTGCCTTAACTACAAGGAAAAAGATCACCAGTCTCAAGCCAGTGGAGATGGCGCAGTAGATGCTATTTTTAATGCCATTGAAAAGCTTATTAATAGTGAAACCAAGCTTCAGCTGTATTCGGTTAATGCGGTTACTGAGGGGACAGACTCTCAGGGTGAAGTGACTGTTAGGCTTGAAAAAGAGGGCCGTATTATTAATGGTCAGGGTGCTGATACCGATATTCTTTTGGCCAGTGCCAAAGCCTATGTCAATGCATTAACACTAATGCGTAATCCCGGCCGACTTCATCCGCAGTTAGGCGGTGTTTAGTGGCGGACATTCAGGGATCATCAACTAAGCTACGCGACCACTATTTGCAAACTCTGGGTATTGTGCAATACGTACCCAGAGATTTTGTCCAAGAAGCGGTGGTTGATAGCTCAGTTGAAGAAAATCCTGTAGTCGAAAATAGTGCTATTACAAACCCAGTAGAATCAGCAGAAACAGAGTCTAGCCAGCAATCAACGATTGAAGCTTTATTGCATAATGATGCTGACAATAAAGATACTATTGTTGAAAAGGCAGCCATGGTGGCCAAATCATCAGATAAAATACAACATAAAACGGATATATTAACGCTTCAATTTTTGTTTTGGCAGCCAACAGACGAATTGCTAATAGCGACGGCTGTTGATCATGAATTACCCGATAGTCAGCAACTAAAGCTTTTATCCAATATTGTTGCCGCGATAGATAATCAAGTTTCAGGTTTGCCTCAATTCGATAGCGTTAATTGGCCGCCTCATGCCAACATGCAGGGTGGCGACCAAGAGGCTAGAGATTTTTTGTCTACACTTATCAACTCAAAGTTAGCAGCAAAACCCATCAAGTTATTGATGCTGTTGGGTGAATCAGCTCAAGACTGGCTGTTGTCGGCGGAGCAAAAGAACTCTGTCAGTGATGGCCTAGCGCCAATGAATTCAGGTGTTACTGCTCTTATTGTACCCAGCTTAGGCCAAATGCTAGGTCAGCCACAATCAAAGCGCCTACTATGGCAAGCTATCTGTCAGTATGTTGATCGCTTGAGTATTTCAAGCTAGATTATGAGCCCTGCTATGGCCCTAAATATTGCTGTTGTCAACCAAGTCTTAAAGCGTTCTCAAGAATACAGTATTCGCCAAGCAGTTATTGAGGATCTAGCGCAAATAAGTGCGATAGAAAATAATACTTCGTCCTACCCCTGTTCCTATCAGCAACTCCACGACTGTATTGAAAGCACCTATCTGTTGATAGGGGATAACAGATTACTGGGTTTTGCCGTTATTGTGATGGTTGAAAAGCAGGCTGAACTTCACACTATAGCTATCGAACCACAGAAGCAGGGCAAAGGTCTAGGGAGTCTTTTTTTAACCGCCATAGTTGCCGGCTTGCCGACTGCAGTTGAGCAGTTTTACCTCGAAGTACGGGTCAGTAATTATCGAGCAATTAGGCTATATCATCAGTTGGGTTTTAACAAGATTGCAGAGCGCAAAGACTATTATCGCGATGGTTTAGGACGTGAAGATGCCATTGTAATGGCGAAACAATGCAAGCTGTGATCATTGCTTGATGGTTTCTTTTGCAGTTTGCGTTGAAGGGTGCGGCGGTGCATACCTAGGCTTCTAGCCGTCGCTGAAATATTACCTTCATTATCTTTTAATACTCGTTGAATATGTTCCCATTCCAAGCGGTTTACAGAGGTTAGCTCTGCGGGAATCGACACAGTATCAGTACTGCCTTGTGGTGATGAAAATGCAGTCACAATTTCATCCACAGATGCCGGTTTACACAGATAATTAACTGCGCCCAATTTTATCGCCTCCACCGCCGTGGATATACTGGAATAACCAGTTAATATTAGAACCTCCACATCGGGAAGAATCTGTTTGATAGACGTTAAAATAGATAGCCCAGATTCACTCTGCAACTTTAAATCAAGAATAACACGATCAATATCGTTATTGTTCTCACACAGATCAAAAGCCTGCGAGCCATCGTTAGCACTAAGAACACTATGGCTTTGTCGCTCGATTACCCTCGAGAGTACTGAGCAAAAGGTATTGTCATCATCAATAATAAGATACTTCATGCTGAAGTCCCATCACTGGCACTTAGATTCACCGGCAAGTTGATCGTGGTTAAGGTGCCACCATCCTCACGATTTTGTAAGTTTATAGAGCCGCCAAAACGCGTCACAGTGCTTTGAGATAAAAACAATCCCAGGCCCAAACCTTCAGCTTTATTTGAGTAAAAAGGTTTGCCAATATCATCTGTATCAGGCTTGTTAAAGCCTTCACCCTGATCCTTAATTTGAATCGTTATTTCAGCCTCAGTCCAAGCAATAGATACCTCGACCAAATTAGGGCTGGCATCTGAAGCATTATTTAAAAGATTTAAAATAGACTGGGCAACAGTAGGGTGAAACCTAAGATCTGGTGCGGGTATCAAGTTCTCAGAATAACTAATAGTAGCTTTGAGTTCAGGTCGCATCAAATGCCATCGTTCAAATAATTGATCAAAATAACTTTGCAATGGTTGTAGTGAGAAGGCCTGTGAAGTAGATTCATTGGCGGTAGTCTGCAGTTCTTTAAGGGTTGTTTTACATTGAGCAATCTGTTGACTTAACAAGGTTAAATCTTGGTTTTTATCCTGCTGTAAAAGCATTTCATCCACCAAGAGTTTCATGGTGTTTAGCGGTGTACCCAACTCATGGGCAGTTCCTGCAGCTAGAGTTCCAATAGCCAATAGTTGCTCATCCTGAAGCTGTTGCTCACGATGCGCGGCAATTTTCTGTTGCTGAAATCTGAGTTCGCTCGCCATACGGCTGATAAAGTAGGCAATAATCGCCGCGCTAATAGCAAAATTAGCCCACATCCCCAAAATATGTAAGTTATTGCCTGCCATAGAATGGCCCATATGATTTGGCGGTATGGCAGATACAGGTACATGTTAACTAAGTAACAGGCTGTAACAACCCAGTGTGATAATAGCGATGACTGATGTATACATCCTGGGGAGCGCAATGGCGGCGATACTAATCGAAATGAGGTAATAGGATATAAATGGGTTTGAGGCACCGCCGCTAAAATACAGTAGGATACTAAAGAAGAATATATCCACTAGCAGGTGGACAAAAAACTCTTTATTCCCAATTGGGATATTAACTCTACCTCTGTTAGCAGTTGCAATGGTAACGGATGCATAAATCGCTAGCACCCACGCTATTTCACTGGAGGGTAGATCAATGGGTTTAAAAAAGCTGAAATAAACCAGTGCAAGCGCCTGCCCAGCTAATACTACGGCACGAATTAAACCCAACCTAAATAGGTTTTGGCGCGAGGCTGAATTAGCTTGATTGAACGCATTATTTATCATGCTTGCTAGTTTAGCAAAATTCGCTGTTTAGTCGTTCAATTAAATAAAGTATTACCCCCGATTTACAATATCCAATTTTACCCATTGCATAAAAAAATACCTTTCAAGCGAGTGACGCCATGGTGGCCTACTATTTTAACAGAGACATTCAGTTTCCTACCGATAATAATGCGTTAGTAGACTAAGAAATCTATCATTTTGGTTGCACAAATTGTGGCAGCCTTACTCTAAAGCGGTTAACATTGCGCCTCATAACCTATCCATTGTTTAAGAAGTTTTAGATGCAGCCACTATCGGAGAGTCTTCAAGAAAATTTTGATCGCCTTATTATTGAAAGCCTCGAGCAAGGCTGTATTTGGGCGTTGAGAGACGAGGATGATAACTGGGCGATAGTTGAGTCTGAGATTAACCCAGAAATAGGCGTAATTCCCTTTTGGTCCAATCAAGAGTTAGCTGCTCAGCTGTGTAATGGTGATTGGGCTGTATACAAGCCAGTCGCAATCGCTATGGAAGAATTTCTTGATGACTGGCTTACAGGAATGCATGAAGATGTATTGCGTGCCGGCATCAATTGGAACACTGATCTTGAGGGTCAAGAACTTGAGCCTTTAGATTTACTTGAAGAATTTGAATCAGAGTTAGAATAACCCATGTTTTTACAATCTTTTTTTTCGCAAAACGGTAATCAGCTGAGTATTAGTGCTGAACAGGGCAGTCAATTTGCCAAACAAATCTGTAATGATTACAACCCGATTCATGATGTTGAGTCCAAGCGTTTTTGTGTGCCTGGTGATTTGCTATTTGCTTTAACCCTTAATAATTATGGGTTGAGCCAGCACATGCGATTTGATTTTTCCGGTCTAGTGCCAGCTGACAAGGAGCTATTATTCCCTGAGTGGAAAGGGTCAGAATTATCGATCACAGATAGTCGAGAAAAACTTTATCTCAATGTATATCGCGAGGGTGAGGTTTCTCAAGAGCAGTCAGCTATTGAGCACTTAGTTCGAAGTTATGTTGAGTTTTCTGGCCACAGCTTCCCCTATATATTGGTACCACTGATGCAGCAGCATCAAGTAATGATTAACACAGCACGACCCCTAGTGATGTATCAGTCTATGTCATTAAGTCTGGACCAGTTAGACATATCCTCACCTGAAGTGAAGTTCTTAGATGCTAAGATGGAAGTGGATGGTAAGCGCGGCAATGTTACGCTGCAGTTTTCTATCGATGATGGTGAAAAAGCCATTGGTCATGGCGAAAAAAAATTAGTACTTAGCGGTCTTCGTGAATATGATCAGCAAGCGATGGACCAACTGATACTGGATTACGAAGCCCGAAAAGTATAATTACAGCATTTTCTTCAAAAAAGCCCCTGTATGTGATTGCTTAACTTTAGCCACATCTTCTGGAGTGCCAGTTGCTACTATGGTGCCACCGCCTGTGCCACCCTCAGGTCCCAAGTCTACAATCCAATCCGCGGTCTTTATCACATCTAAATTATGCTCGATAACCACAACCGTATTGCCATGATCTCGCAGCCTGTGGAGTACAGTTAAAAGTTGTTCTATATCATGGAAATGAAGACCAGTAGTCGGCTCATCTAAAATATACAAGGTTTTGCCAGTATCTCTTTTTGAAAGCTCTTTTGATAGTTTCACCCGTTGAGCTTCACCGCCGGAGAGTGTGGTGGCCGCCTGACCTAATTTAATATAGGACAAACCAACATCCATCAATGTTTGAAGTTTGCGTGAAACACTGGGTATGGCTTCAAAGAAAACACTGGCATCCTCAATGGTCATCTCTAATACATGATGAATATTTTTGCCTTTGTAAGTTATATCCAAGGTCTCGCGATTGTAGCGGTTGCCTTTACACACATCGCAGGGGACATAGATATCAGGTAGAAAGTGCATTTCAACCTTGGTTACACCATCGCCCTGACAGGCTTCACAGCGACCGCCCTTAACGTTAAAGCTAAAGCGTCCGGGGGTATAGCCGCGAGACCGCGCCTCTTGAGTGCCGGCAAACAGTTCTCTAACAGGGGTGAAGATACCAGTGTAGGTAGCGGGGTTTGATCGAGGTGTGCGGCCAATAGGACTTTGATTGATATCAATGCATTTATCAAAGTGCTCTAGACCAGTAATTTTATCGTGCGCTGCAGGTTTTAATGTGGTGGCTTTGTTTAGCGCTACGGCGGCGGCGGGGTAGAGAATTTCATTGATTAATGTTGATTTTCCAGAGCCAGACACGCCAGTAATACAGGTAAATAATCCCACGGGTACTTTAGCGTCAATAGATTTTAAATTATTGGCTTTAGCACCATTGATTTCAAGGGATTTGCCATTACTTTTATGGCGTTTTTTCGGTACGACGATACCCCTAGCGCCAGATAAGAATTGCCCAGTGACAGACTTAGGACTATTAATGATAGTCTTACTGTCTCCCATAGCGACAATCTCGCCGCCATGAACGCCAGCACCGGGGCCTATATCGACTATAAAGTCAGCCTCTTTAATGGCGTCCTCGTCGTGTTCTACCACAATGACGGTATTACCAAGGTCACGAAGTCGCACTAAGGTTTTTAGTAGTCGTTCATTATCTCGTTGATGAAGGCCGATACTTGGTTCATCGAGAATATACATAACGCCCACTAAGCCAGCACCAATTTGACTGGCTAGCCTGATGCGTTGTGCCTCACCACCCGATAGTGTATCGGCACTGCGATTTAGAGACAGATAGTTGAGTCCGACATCCACTAAAAAGCAAAATCGGTCGCGAATTTCTTTGATAATCTTTTCAGCAATTTCACCCTGACGACCGGGTAAATTTAATTGTTCAAAATATTCGTAGCACTCGCCCACAGGCATAGAGACGATGTCTTCGATTCGTTTATCATCGACAAAAACATTGCGTGCAGATTTGCAAAGTCTTGTACCCTCGCAATCGGGGCAGTCAGAGGTGGCCATATACTTACTGAGGTCCTCTCTAACCGAATTGCTCTCTGTATCCCTATAGCGACGTTCCATATTGGGTATAACACCCTCGAAACTATGTTGTCGTCTAAATACGGTGCCGCGATCATTCTCGTAATTGAAGGTAATTTCCTCATCGTCGCTACCAAACAGGATTTTCTGTTGATGCAAAGGCGATAAGGTATTCCAAGGGCTTTCAATATCAAAATCGTAGTGCTCAGCTAGACTGCGTAGCATATTGAAGTAAAACAGCGAGCGTCTATCCCAGCCGCGAATAGCACCCTCGGCAATCGAAGCCTCAGGGTGTTGGATAATGCGATCGACATCGAAATACTGATGAATACCTAATCCATCACAGGTGCTACAGGCGCCAGCGGGATTGTTGAAAGAAAACAGTCGAGGTTCGAGCTCGGTCAAACTGTAATTACAGGTTGGACAGCCAAATTTGGCACTGAACATTAAATCTTCTTCTTCGCCATCCATATAGCTGATAAGCGCAATCCCTTCAGATAGACCCAGTGCGGTCTCAAAGGATTCTGCCATGCGAATACCAATACCCTCTTTAACCTTAAAGCGATCGACTACAACTTCAATACTATGCTTTTTGTTTTTTTCTAGGGCAGGGGCTTCATCGAGATCACAGATAAGACCATCGATTCGCGCACGAATAAATCCTTGTCGACGCAAATTGTCTATTAGATGAACATGCTCACCTTTTCTGTCCTGAACAACTGGGGCCAAAAGCATTAATTTGGTTCCCTCGGGTAGAGCGAGAACCTGATCGACCATTTGACTAACGGTCTGTGCTTTAAGCGGTAGGTGATGGTCAGGGCAGCGTGGCTCCCCAGCACGGGCGAATAATAGACGCAGATAGTCGTATATTTCAGTGATCGTACCCACAGTTGAGCGTGGGTTATGGCTAGTAGATTTTTGCTCAATAGAGATAGCAGGAGAAAGACCTTCAATATGATCAATATCCGGTTTTTCCATCATTGATAAAAACTGGCGAGCATAGGTAGAGAGTGATTCTACGTAGCGTCTTTGGCCCTCTGCGTAGAGCGTGTCGAACGCTAGGGATGATTTTCCTGAGCCTGAAAGTCCGGTGATAACAATCAACTTGTCGCGAGGAATATCTAGGTCGATATTTTTAAGATTATGGGTTCTTGCTCCGCGAACTTGAATTGTATCCATTAGCACTACTTTTATTTAGGTTAAAGGGTCCATTATACGTCTCAAGCCCTAGGGCGAGCAAAGTGAAATGGAAGAATCTAAGATATTGTTTGACTTTATTTTACTCATCTAACAACAATACAGATGAATAAATAGCTGAATAAATTACACGATATTTATTTTCCCAGACCTATCTGACTGTTACTATGGTTAGCATTAAAGTAATTCAATCAATAAGCGACTAAATTGACCATTAGCACCCAAAGTTCAAGCAAATTTTCCCCCGTCGAAAAGCGAGCCGTATTTTCTATTGCTAGCCTTTATGGTTTTCGCATGTTGGGTTTGTTTATGGTGCTTCCGGTTATGTCGATTTACTTTGATCAGTATCAGCAAGCCAGTGCATTTTTATTGGGTTTAGCCTTGGGTATCTATGGTCTTACTCAGGCCATATTACAAATACCACTGGGGTTATTATCGGACAAAATTGGTCGGCGCCCAGTGATATTGGGTGGTCTGCTAGTGTTTATTTTGGGCAGTGTGGTGGCAGCAACTGCTGAAACTGCAATTGGTGTAGTGATTGGTCGCGCACTTCAGGGAACGGGCGCTATAGCCAGTACATTGATGGCTCTTGTCACTGATCTTACTGCCGAGCAGAATCGCACTAAAGCCATGGCCTCAATTGGGGGCAGTATTGGTATTTCATTCGCTGTAGCTATGGTTTTAGGCCCTGTGGTGGCGGCAAACTTTGGTTTGGCGGGTATCTTTTGGTTAACAGCTGCACTCGGTTTGATTGGTGCTGTGATCGTTTTTAAAGCTATTCCCAAAACTTTTTTAATGCGCCAAAATCGTGAAACTCAAACTGATTTGCAGCAATTGGGTAATTTGTTGCGTGAACCTTCATTGATGCGCCTAAATATGGGTATATTTTTTCTTCATCTGACGCTGATGGCCGCTTTTGTTGTAATACCTAATATATTGGTGCGACAACTTGCAATTAACCCAGATCAGCTATGGTGGTTTTACCTCAGTCTTTTAGGGGGTGGCTTTATTGCTATGTTACCCGCTATGATTTTTGCAGAAAAACGCAATGCACAGAAAAATATATTTGTCTTAGCCGTAGCGCTAATGACAATTGCAATGTTAGTTTTAGGCAGCACAGATGGTGTGGTTTTAACGGTATCAATGCTGTTTATCTACTTCGCGGCATTTAATTTATTAGAAGCATTATTGCCCTCGTGGTTAAGTAAGGTATGCCCAGTGGGTAATAGAGGCACAGCGATGGGCATTTATTCAAGCTGCCAGTTTTTAGGAACCTTTACAGGTGGCATTCTCGGTGGCTTCGCCCTGGCCAATGTGGGTATTGATGGATTATTTTGGTTATTGGGTCTGATGCTGTTATTTTGGTGCTTTGTAGCAGCTACAATGGCTTCACCCAAACCACTTCAGACGCTAATACTGCAAGTGGGTGAAACAAAAGCGAGTGATTTTGTAAAAAGTATTTCAAATATAGTTGGAGTAGAAGATATACTCTTGATTGAGGGTGAAGATTTAGCATATGTTAAGGTAAATAAAAACTTAATAGATCTAGAAAGCATACAGCCCTTTTTAAATCGCACATAGACAGGGGAAACAAATGGCACGCGGAATTAATAAAGTAATCATAGTGGGTAACTGTGGACAGGACCCAGAAACAAGATATATGCCTTCAGGCGGAGCAGTGACTAATCTGAGTCTTGCCACATCAGAATCTTGGAAAGATAAAAATACAGGTGATCAGCAAGAGCGCACCGAATGGCATCGTGTGGTGTTTTTCAATCGTCTAGCGGAAATTGTTGAGCAGTATGTAAAGAAAGGCTCAAAAATTTATATTGAAGGCTCATTGCGTACGCGAAAGTGGCAGGGCCAAGATGGCCAAGATCGCTATACTACAGAAATTGTCGCCAGCGAAATGCAGATGCTAGATAGTCGTGGCGGTCAGGGGCAGGGTAGTTACGACCAGTCGCAACCAGATTATGCGCCATCGGAGCCACAGCAGTCTGAACAAAAACAAACAGCCCCTCAGCAAGCCGCAGCGCCAGCTGCAGCACCCGCGCAGGGAATGGGTTTTGATGATGATATTCCGTTCTAGGGGTCTAGAACTCATTTAATTTTATGGAGTCAGCTATGACAATTAAAGTTGGAGATAAACTGCCAGAGGGAGCCTTTTCAGTAATGGGCGCAGAAGGCCCAACAGTAATAACCACTTCCGAGGTTTTTTCTGGTAAAAAAGTCGTTGTATTTGCAGTGCCTGGAGCTTTTACTCCTACCTGTGCAATTGCTCATCTTCCCGGTTTTGTGGTCAAGTATGATGAAATTGTCGCTAAGGGTGTGGATTCAGTAGCCTGCCTATCTGTAAACGACGTATTTGTAATGGATGCATGGGGTAAAAGCGCCAACGCTGAAAACCTACTTATGCTAGCCGATGGCAATGGTACCTACGCAACGGCTCTTGGTCTTGAGCTTGATGGTACAGGATTTGGTATGGGTGTCAGAAGCAAGCGTTTCGCCATGATCGTCAATGATGGTATAGTAGAACTTCTTAACGTTGATGAAAGTGGTTTTGAAGCATCCAGTGCCGAGGCGGTTCTCGAAGCACTCTAATTTAAAGCGTCAGACATAAAAAAAGGCACCCAATGGGTGCCTTTTTTGTGAAGCTTATTTGATTAAGCTAGCCGGAATATTTTTCCATAACCAAGGTGGCGTTAGTGCCACCAAAGCCAAAGCTATTAGACATTACACGGTTTAGCTGTTTATCTTTACTCTTTAGAACAATTGGCAGACCTTCTGCTTTTTCATCCAAGTTATCAATATGCGCTGAGCCGGCAACAAAGTTATTTTCCATCATTAGCATGCAGTAAATCGCTTCATGCACACCTGCAGCACCCAAACTATGTCCAGATAATGATTTAGTTGAACTAATATCTGGGCAGTTGTCGCCAAAGGTATTATGAATAGCGCCTAATTCGGCTAAATCGCCAACGGGTGTGCTGGTGCCGTGGGTATTGAGGTAATCAATTGGACCATCAATATTTTCCATCGCCATTCTCATACAACGCTCTGCACCCTCACCTGAAGGGGCAACCATATCAGCACCGTCTGAAGTGGCACCATAGCCAGTAATTTCACAGATAATATTAGCACCGCGCGCTAGGGCGTGTTCCAGCTCTTCAACGACAACTGTTCCAGCTCCAAGGCCAGGAGCGAAACCATCGCGGTCAGCATCATAGGCGCGTGAAGCTACCTCAGGGGTTTCGTTATATTTGCTAGTCAGCGCACCCATAGCGTCAAACATACCCGCCATTGACCAGTGCATATCCTCTGATCCGCCGGCTAATAAAATATCTTGCTTGCCAAGCTGGATCAGTTCGGCCGCGTGACCAATACAGTGGGCACTGGTGGCACAGGCAGAGGCGAGGGCATAGTTAACGCCCTTAATTTTAAAGGGGGTAGCAACACAGGCTGAAACAGTGCTCGCCATAATCTGAGTCACTCGGTAGGGGCCTGCACGTTTGATACCACGGGCGCGCATCACATCAATGGTTTCGGTAAACATTTCACCAGAAACGCCACCAGAACCCATAACAAGGCCTGTTCTTGGGTTAGAAACCATTTCTTCAGTCAAACCTGCATCTGCAATCGCTCGATCAGTAGCGATATAGGCATAAGAAGCAGAAGGGCCCATAAAGCGCATAATCTTTCTATCGATATGTTCGCTTGGATCTATATCCAAAGTAGCGCCAACACTACATTTGAGTCCCATCTCGGCGAAGTCTTCGCGATAGCGAATACCCGAGATACCTTCTTTAAGTGATTTTGTAACAGCTTCTCTATCATTCCCAAGGCAAGAAACTATTCCCAATCCAGTGATTACTACACGTTTCATTGGTTATCCTCTAATTAAACAGCCAATAACAGTTAGAAATTTTCAGTATTTTCAAAAAGACCTACTTTAAGGTCTTTAGCGGTATATATTTCGCGACCATCAACCTCGACGCTACCATCGGCTATGCCCATAACTAATTTGCGTTGAATAAGACGGGTGATATCCAGTTTATAGGTCACTTTTTTAGCATCAGGTAAAATTTGACCAAAAAACTTTACAGTGCCAGCACCTAGGGCGCGACCTCTGCCAGGATTACCGTTCCAACCAAGGAAAAAACCAACCAATTGCCATAGGGCATCAAGGCCAAGACAGCCAGGCATAACTGGATCACCTTTAAAGTGACAGTCAAAGAACCACAGGTCAGGAGTGATATCAATTTCAGCGATAATCTCACCGAGTCCATGGGTGCCACCCGTATTGTTGATGGTGACGATTCTATCAATCATTAACATATTAGGCGCAGGAAGTTTGGCATTACCAGGGCCGAATAGTTCGCCTTGGCTACATTTTAGAATTTCTTCTTTTGAGTAAGAAGATGCAGGTATAAAAGTCATGGGATCCTTATTGATCTACTCATTGAAGGCGCATCGTAACTACTTATTGTCTCTTCATCAATAGCTAAATCCACAGGAAGGCTGTAATAGGCATATTCAGGGTTGACAGTTCGAGGTCGTCTGCCTAGCATTCGGCTTACACAAAATTTGCAGGTATCTCAGTAAAAATGGCTTTTTTCCACAACTCTGTGGCTGATGAATTTGAATCGGTCAACCAACTTATTTTGAATAGTCTTAAATCTGATGTTGGTCTGGTTGAAAATATAGGCGGCTATATTGTTGATTCGGGTGGCAAGCGACTGCGTCCGGTGCTGGTTTTGCTGAGTGCTTTAGCAAATGGATATAACAGCGGTAGAGATCATATTAAAATCGCTGCCATTATCGAGTTTATTCACACCGCAACATTACTGCATGATGATGTAGTGGATGTCTCTGCATTAAGAAGAGGGCGTGAGACAGCCAATGAAATCTGGGGCAATGCACCTAGTGTTCTCGTGGGTGACTTTTTATACTCGCGAGCCTTTCAAATGTTAGTTGAAATCTCAGATATGTCGATCATGAGCGTGTTCGCTGATGCTACCAATGTAATTTCAGAGGGTGAGGTTCAGCAGATGGCCAATGCAGGTAATCCCGACTTAGATGAATCCACTTATAAAAAAGTTATATATAGAAAGACAGCTAAACTTTTTGAGGCTGGCATGGAATGCGGCGCTATCCTCGCAGGCTCAAACAAGCAAGCTATGAAAGATTATGGCAAACATTTGGGCATGGCTTTTCAAATTGCCGATGATGTATTGGACCTTCAAGGGGATGTCAGCGTGATAGGTAAAAATATCGGTGATGATCTCAATGAAGGTAAGATGACACTGCCATTGATCTTCGCGCGCGAGCATTGTAATTCAGAGCAAAGAGACATTATTCGCGATGCAATTAGTAATAAATCCTCAGAAAATTTTGATCAGATTTTAAAAATTGTCTCAGAAACCGGTGGGGTAGACTATAGTTTGAACAGAGCTCGAGAGCATTCAAGCCATGCGCTCAAAGCTTTACAGGGTCTGCCGGAGGGTCAATATAAAAAAGTATTAACCGAATTGGCAACATTTGCCGTATCAAGAGATATATAACAATAAAATAAAGTTGTGATCTAAGTATTTTGTAGATTTACCACAACCGTAAATTAGACCTTTATTTTAGAATATAAACCCACCTTAAGTATTTTATTTGGGGTGATTTTGATAAACTTATACCATAATAAGAGTTCACAAAAGTGGACGTTTTATCATTAAGGAGAATGACGTGATTATTGCAGTTACACGGGAACTAGTTACAGGAGAAAAAAGGGTTTCACTATGCCCTGACAATGTCCAGTCGCTAATCGAAGCAGGAGCAGACCTGTGGGTAGAGCAAAATGCCGGCGTTCAAGCGGGCTTTTCAGATGAAAAATATCAAGCAGTAGGTGCAAAAATCATCTCAGATAGAGATGAACTATTTGCGGGTGCTGACATTATTCTACAGGTTCAAAGTTTTGGCTCTAATACCGAAAATGCTGAAAACGATCTCAAGCGGCTCAAGCCCAAGCAGTTAGTCGTCGGCATGATGGATCCCTTAGCGCAGCCACAGGCTGCAAGTCAGGTAGCAAAAACCGGTGCCACCGGCGTAGCTCTAGAGATGGTTCCTCGTATCAGTCGCGCTCAAAGCATGGACGTTCTTTCATCAATGGCCACCCTTGCAGGCTATAGATCAGTTCTATTGGGTGCAGAAGCAGCGCCGAGAATTTTACCCATGCTTATGACTGCGGCGGGCACATTACAGCCGGCTAGAGTCTTAATTATGGGTGTGGGTGTCGCAGGGTTACAAGCCTGTGCTACTGCCAAGAGATTGGGTGCGGTGGTTGAAGCCTATGATGTCAGGCCTGCAGCGCGCGAGCAAATTATTTCAGTAGGGGCAACGCCGGTAGAGCTAGATCTCCCCACTGAGGAGTCAGAAGGAGCGGGTGGCTATGCCAAAGAACAGAGCGAAGAGTTTCTTCAGCTACAAAGAAAATTAATGACTGAAGTGGTTGCGAGACAAGATATTATTATTACAACCGCAGCGGTTCCCGGTGCCAAATCACCCATCTTGGTAACAGAAGATATGCTTGTGGCTATGAAGTCTGGGTCAGTAGTAGTTGATCTAGCAGCAGAGCGCGGCGGCAATTGTGAACTTACCAAAATGGGTCAAACAACCGTTGAACATGGCGTTACCATTGTCGGGCCAGAGAATCTGGCCTCAGATGTTGCCTATCATGCCAGTCAGATGTATGGAAAAAATATACAAACCCTTCTAGAGTTAATTTTGCAGGATGGAAACATTAATCTAGATTTTGATGATGAGATTGTAGCCGGAACAGTGGTTGCTCATGATGGCGAAGTACCTCATCCCTACATGAGGAAACTACTCGATTTACCCGAATTAGATGTTGAAGCGCAGAGCAAATAAAGGACTAAGACATTGGAAATTTTAATTCTATTACTCGCACTATTCGTATTGTCCCTGTTTTTAGGGGTTGAGCTAATTGTTAAGGTCCCACCTACCTTGCATACACCCTTAATGTCTGGCACCAATGCCGTTTCCGGTATTACCCTTGTTGGAGCACTGCTTGCAGCGGGGTCAGATACCTCACCCATGCTAGTTAACGTGTTGGGCTTTTTAGCCGTTACCTTTGCCACCATTAATGTGATCGGCGGTTATTTGGTAACCAATCGTATGCTCTCGATGTTTAAAAGGAAGTAACCTATGAGCCCTTTAATAGTAAATTTAGTGTATTTGGTTGCCGGAATCTTATTTATTCTTGGTATCAAGGGTCTTACTAAGCCCTCTACCGCGGTGAGAGGCAATCTTTTATCCGCGACAGGTATGCTGATTGCCGTGGTAATTACATTGCTTAATTCTGAAATTGTTAACTTTTCCTACATTATTGCTGGGGTACTATTTGGCGGCGCCGTAGGTGCCTTTATGGCTTTGCGCATTCAAATGACCTCTATGCCGCAAATGGTTGCGCTACTTAATGGTTTTGGTGGTGGAGCCTCGCTGACTATCGCATCAGCCGAATATTTTTCGGTATTAAATATAGATGCTCATTTATTCGCCGATCTTTTAGAGCCTGTGGCTTTGGGGGCAGACGCATTTGGTCTTGGAGCTGTTGGTCAGGTAACCCTTATCTCAATTGGTTTAACCATTCTTATTGGCGCTGTAACCCTAACCGGAAGTCTAGTCGCTTTTGCCAAACTTCAGGGTTTGATTAAGAGAAACGTCGGTCTGCCCGGCGGTCCTTTAGGCAACGCTCTATTGTTAATAGGTGCGCTGACGGCGCTGGTCTGTATCCTTATAAACCCAAGCCAAGCAGTTACTATTTTGGCGTTGGTGGCATTGGCTTTATTACTTGGCCTATTTTTGGTACTTCCTATCGGCGGTGCTGATATGCCGGTGGTTATTGCATTACTTAATTCATATTCAGGTTTAGCAGCTGCCTTGGCAGGCTTTATCTTAGGTAATACTGTTCTTATTGTTGCTGGTTCTCTTGTGGGAACATCAGGTCTGATTCTGACAAAGATTATGTGTGTGGCCATGAATCGCTCACTGGGCAATGTATTATTTGGCAAAATGGCTGCTGCCGGTGAAGTGGTAGATGCCGATGAGATTTATGCCGGTAAGGTCACCAGTGCTCAGCCCGATGAAGTAGCTATGATGCTAGAGGTTGCCAAGCGCGTGGTGATAGTCCCGGGTTACGGAATGGCCATGGCGCAGGCGCAACATGCTGTGCGCGAATTAGCTGATTCTATGGAAAGTAGGGGGATAGAGGTTGAGTACGGTATTCATCCTGTTGCCGGTCGTATGCCCGGACATATGAACGTATTGTTGGCAGAGGCAGAAGTGCCCTATGACAAGCTAGTCGAAATGGATTGTATTAACCCAACCTTTGAAGATACCGATGTTGTGATTGTTATTGGTGCTAATGATGTGACCAACCCGATGGCGCGTGAAGCAGAGGGAAGTCCGATCTATGGTATGCCGATTCTAAATGTCGACAAAGCCAAAAATGTAGTGGTTATAAAGCGCTCTCTAAGTCCCGGGTTTGCCGGTTTACCCAATCCGCTTTTTGCTATGGACCATACATTGATGGTTTATGGTGATGGTAAGAAGGCAGTTGTTGAAATGACCACGGCCTTAAATCATAGCTAAGTAGATAAGCCTATGGAGCCTCAACCAAGAAAGGTTCAGGCTCCATAAAGACTAAACGAACAACCATGCAATCGCTTTGCGCATGAACTGCCATCATAAGCACATTGATATGCTCATCTATTTGGAGTCCACTAGGCAAGTTAAATAAAACCTCGCCGGTCTCTTGATTGGTTAATGTGCGAAGTGTCTTAAGTTCCTTATCTTTTCTAACCTCGGTTTCAAACTTTTGCAGCAATGCTCGAACTGAGACATCAAAGTTAGGATAATTAAACTTACCGCGAAATTCCTTTCGATCGATTTCGAGCTTTAACGGAATAACTTCACCGGTTTTCTCTGATTTAAGTTGACCGCCTTTTAGCGTTTCACCCTGTTTAAGTTGCTTAAACAGACTTTTAGCATCGCTAGAGTTCTGTTTGATGAAACCGGCAACAATAAGATTTACCCCGATATTAAACAGCTTTCTTGGGTCAATATTATTATTTGGTGCAGTTTCCATATTCAGTCACTCAGATATTTAATCGATAAGATTATATTTGCTGCTTAAGATATCAATAATTTCAGCTTTTGGATTCGACGATAGTGGCAGTGGTTGGCCAGTTATCTTTTCCGCCAGGCTTACGTAGGTGTTTGATACTTCCATCATCATCGATTCGGGTAGCTCATTGTCTTTAGCCAATGCGTAGCGCTCATCCATACGATTTTTATCCAGAAGAATATCTGAGTCCTCAAAATGTTTAAGAAGTAGTTGACGAAACACCTCTTTAGAATTTTCGACCACCGAGCCGCCTCTGTAATGCTCGCCATCCCAGATGCGCGAGGAGTCAGGGGTGCCCACCTCATCCATATAGATAAGTTTGTCATTGCCAGCGGCATCTTTTACATAACCAAATTCAAATTTCGTATCGACAAAAATTTGGTCTAAATTAGCCAGTTCATCACTAATGACATCAAAACCTTGCTGCAATAATTCTTCATACACATTGATATCTTCAAGGGAATTAAATTTGAAGGCAGCGTGGTTGTTCTCGATATCCGAGCGCGAGATATTGACATCGTCCACTTCAGGAACGCCGGGAATTCCCTTAAGGATACCCTTAGTTGATGGCGTGATCAGTAATTCGGGTAGTTTTTGATCTTTCTCAAGGCCATCAGTTAGCTCAATACCACAGAAGTTGCGCTCGCCTTTAACATAAGAGCGCCACATAGAGCCAGTGATGTACTGACGACAAATAGCTTCAATCATGACTGGCTTGGCTTTTTGCACAATCCATACCAAGGGGTGCGGGATATCCAGAATATGACTATCAGCCAGATTGTTTTCACGAAACAACTTAAACCAGTGGTTAGAGATAGCGTTTAATGCAGCACCCTTACCGGGAACTCCCTGCATATTACCTTCGCCTTTCCAGATACATTCAAAAGCAGAAATCCGATCGCTAATTACCATGATCGCCAGCGGTGAATCCGGCGCTACATCATAGTTATTTTCTTCAATAAGTCTGCGGCTGTCTTCTTCCGTCAGCCAATAAACAGAGCGAACTTTGCCGCTATGTACAGGTAAATTTGTTCGGATTGGTAAATCATTGTTTACCGACAACACTTTGTCAGCGAGGCTCATAGTTGGTACCCAGATATAAAAGTAAAAGAGAATGATTGAATTAACTAAACCACTATTTTAGCAATACAAATCACAGCAAGCAAAACAATCTAGGCAGAATCTCCAGCAGTTGCGTATTATTACTAATAATTGGATTTTCCTAAGGGTTTAATATGAAAACTATTCTGGTCACAGGCGGTAGCGGTTTTATAGGTCGCAACCTGTGTCGCACCATGCTGACCAACGATTGGCAGGTGATTGTTCACAGTCGAAACCCAGGTAAGGCCGCTAATATACTGCCCTCATCAGTTATGCTTATATCTGACCTAAATCAATTAACCCAGTCAGTAGATATATTGATTAATCTTGCCGGTGCGCCTATAGCGGACAAGCGGTGGAGTGTGAAGCGCAAAGCGGCACTTACCGAAAGTCGCATTCAAACTACACAAAAACTCTATAAGTATTTCAAAGATTGTAAACAGCCACCCTCCATTGTGATCAGTGGTTCAGCCATAGGTTATTACGGTGGTGGGCTAGCCAATAATCAGCCAGTCACCGAAGAGGGTGCAGTAGCACCTAATTTCTCAAGTCAGCTTTGTGCAGATTGGGAAAGCAGCGCCCAGCAATTTGAAAACCTAGGCTCTCGAGTCTGCTGTTTAAGAACAGGTATTGTTCTAGGAGAGCAGGGTGCGCTAGGCAAGCTTTTACCGCCCTTTAAGCTAGGTTTAGGCGGCCCAATAGCCACAGGCCAGCAATGGATGCCGTGGATTCATATCGACGATATGGTGAATATTATTATCTATGCTATTAAAAATGATATTTCGGGCCCAGTAAATTGCACAGCACCGAAGCCAGTAACTAATAAAGAATTTGCCAAAACATTGGCTAAAGTATTAAAGCGACCCGCTATAGCACCTATGCCGGCAGTGGTTGTTAAGTTATTGTTTGGGCAGATGGGTGATGAGTTAATGCTTCAGGGGCAGTGTGTTATTCCGCAAAAACTGCAACAGCAGGGTTATCAGTTTACCTATAACAATCTTGCAAGTGCCTTGGGGCAATTACTAAATACTAACTAGTAACTCAGATTGCAGTGGTTATTGCGTCACCAATAAATCTTTCAATACCTGCTCACAGCTAGGTAAATCCATAAATTTGGGTACTGGATAATCGGGGTGAGCTTCTTTCAAGGCTTGTTTAGCCAGCGCGGGAATATCCTGAGGCCTTAAGTCGACTATATCAGTGGGAATCCCCATCTGTTGATTTAACGCCTCAATTGCTTCAATAAACGCCAATGCTTTGGCGGCCAAAGAGGTTTTATCAACACCTATTTGGCAATGGTTTGCTAATGTGGCTAATTTGCCCTGTACAGAAGGGCCATACCAGCGCAATACCTTGGGGAGAATAATGGCATTAGCAAGACCATGGGCTGTACCGTAACGCCCACCCAGACTATGGGCAATGGCGTGGATATAGCCGACAGAGGCACGGGTAAAAGCTTCGCCCGCATAAAAAGACGCCAGTAGCATATTCTCTCTATATTGATGATTACGCCCATGCTGATAGGCGGCTAAAAGGTTAGCGAAAATTAAACCGCAGGCATCCATTGATTTTTGATAGGTAAAGTTGGTTCCAATAATCCCAATATAAGCCTCAATGGCATGGGTTAGGGCATCCATTCCGCTATTAGCAGTAATCTGAGGTGGTAAGTCGTATGTTAGCTTAGGGATAAGTACCGCCGCTTTAGGGCATAGGCAAAGATCAGTAACAGCAAATTTCTGTTTTGCTACAGGGTCAAACACTACGGCGGCAACGGTTGTTTCTGAGCCGGTGCCAGCGGTTGTGGGTATAGCATAAATAGGCGGTAGTTTACGGCGTATTTTAAACAACCCCCTAAGTTGAAGGGTGGTTTTATCAGGTCTAGCAGCTCGAGCACCAACCAATTTCCCGCAATCCATCACTGAGCCGCCGCCGAGACATATAATCCCTATGCACTGGGTTTGTTGGTAGTGGTTTAAAGCCTGTTCAATATTGTCGATAGGATTATTTGGCTCAACATCGCTATACAGTTCAGGGGCAATACTGTTTTTAGCAAGTTGATCGGATAGTTCTCTGTGTAAGCCTAGGGTATAAATCTGCTTATCAGTAACCAGCAGTAATCGATTGAGTTTATTGCTTTGTAAATGGGCAATTAGGTCCTCAAGCGCATTATCGCCTCTAAATAAAATAGGACTGGGGGGCGGAAGAAAACGAATTAATAGCTTCAAGCCATAGTGATACAGTCGATAAAAAAAGGTCGATATATTTAGCATAAAGCGCTCATTTTATTGCTAGAAATTCCACAATAGTTTTTTTCTAGGCTTTAATCAATATGACGAATGGATTGGCATGTCTTGATGTAATATACAAATCATTGTAAATCTTTGCGAAAAATAGCAAAAATCAATCTAGCCACATGTTAATTCATGTAACATGTGTGATGTGTTAATTTTTTTAGAGAATCGACTTTGCTATGAAGCTAAATTATAACGAGCAGGGGGGTGGCCACTCTGTTTTTCTTATTCATGGCTTATTTGGCTCCCTGTCTAATTTAGGTAATTTAGCTCGTGTGCTTGAGTCTAATTATCGAGTGATTTCTGTCGATCTTCGCAACCATGGCGACTCGTCTCATAGCGAAGAAATGAGCTTGGAATCTATGGCTTTAGATATTGTTGAATTAATGGACGGTTTGTCGATTGCTAGTGCTTTTTTTGTAGGTCATTCACTGGGTGGAAAGGTGGCTATGCAGTTGGCCATGGTCGAGCCCGAAAGAGTAAAAAGCTTAGTGGTGGCTGATATAGCGCCGGTTAAATATAAAGAAAATAATATTAATATAATCAATAATTTATATGATTTATCTAATGTTTTAATTAAAGATAGAAAGGCGGCGGATTCCTTTTTGTCGGAGCGAGGTATTGAGCTTTCGGTTAGAGCTTTTTTATTAAAAAACCTTCGTCGTAATACAGAGGGTAATTTTGAACTTAAGATTAATATTGATGCCATTAAAGCTAATTACGAAAGCCATTTATCGGCTGCGCCAGAAGGTGATATTTTTACCAATCCCTGCCTGTTTTTAAAGGCTGAAAATTCCGATTACATAGAACAAAAACATCTACCGATAATCCAGTCTTTATTCCCTCAATCTGTGTTGCAAACGGTTGAAAATGTCGGTCATTGGTTACATGCAGAAAAGCCGGAATTATTTAATCAACTTGTTTTGCAATTTATTGGTGAAATGTCTGAACAATAAGATCAATCCGTAGTAAAATGTCGTCATTAACTGGTTGTAGTTAGGAGCTACCTAAATGTTTGAGAGTTTAAAGCCTGTTGCAGGTGACCCTATTTTAGGACTAATGGCAGCTTTTAGGGCTGATGATAGAGCGCATAAGATCGATTTAGGCGTCGGTGTTTATCAAGATGATAAGGGCCACACCCCAGTGATGGAGTCGGTTAAACTGGCTGAAGCGCGGTTGATGGAACTTGAAAATACCAAGGCTTATCAGGGTATTGCTGGTGATGCCGGCTATAACAAGCTGATGATGGCGTTATTATTTGGCGCAGATCACAGTGTTCTACAATCAGATCGACTGGTTACTCTTCAGGCTCCGGGTGGCTCAGGCTCTCTTCGTGTTGGTGCAGAGGTTGTTCAGCGTGCACGCCCTGATGCCAAGCTATGGGTTGGTGTACCAACCTGGCCTAATCATATTCCACTGATGGGCAGTGCTGGCTTTGAGATTGAAGAATATCCTTACTACGATAAAAGTACCCATAGTATTAATATCGATGCCATGATAGAAACCTTAAATCGTGTACCAGCAGGTGATGTGGTGTTATTGCACGGTTGTTGTCACAACCCTACAGGTGCTGACTTACAGCCTGAACACTGGGATCAAATTGCCGACATAGCCCTCGAAAGAGGCTTAATTCCATTCATAGATATTGCCTATCAAGGATTGGGTCAGGGTTTAGACGCTGATGCCTATGGTTTGCGTATGATGGCGGATCGCTTACCTGAACTTTTGGTTGCTTCGTCATGTTCAAAGAATTTTGGTTTATACCGTGAACGTACCGGTTCTATCACCTTAGTAGCTGAATCTGCTGAGCAAGCGAAGATTGTTTCGGCTCAGTCTATGTCTATTGCGCGTCAAATTTACTCTATGCCACCGGCTCATGGTGCCTTACTGGTATCGTTAATTTTGGGGGATGATGAGTTGCGTGCTAATTGGCAGGCAGAGTTGGAAGAAGTTAGATTACGTATCAAATCAATGCGTACTTTTCTGACTGACGGTATTAATGATAATGCTGCCGGTATGGACTTTAGTCATATTAAGCAGCAGCAGGGTATGTTCTCTTTCTTAGGAATTACCTCAGACCAATTGAACCGTCTTCGCGATGAGTTTGCGATCTATATTGTTGGCTCAACGCGAGTGAATTTGGCCGGTATCAATTCTACTAATATCGAGTATCTTACTCAGTCAATTAGAACGGTATTGGATTCATAATCTAATTATTGAGTAATTTCGTTCCCAATAAAAAATACCCTCCATTGTAACTACTATGCAATATGATGGAGGGCGGTAACCTACTATAGCATTCCTTTGCAAAGCCAAAAATCATTGAAGGTATAAAGGTGCACAATGCCAATAAAAGCGGCTGTGCAAATAGATGTACTAGAGCGAAAACACTACTGGTCATTATATTTGCTTGGGTAATGTTAATATCTGTCAATAAATTTTATTTAACGATTATGCATCTGTAGACTGCTAGTCTGTATAATCATTGGTTTATTATGGGTAGCCGCAAAATATGTCATATTTCCAAAAAATCGGATTGCTTAGCAGTATTGACGCACTAGAGGTTAAGCAATCTATCCAAAAACTAGATTCGTTTCTGCAAGGGCAGGGGCGTGATGTGGTGTATGAACAGAAAACTGCAGAATTAGTTGATTGGACGGTCAAAAACACCCTTGGTCTGAATGAATTTTTAGCAGCGATTGATTTGGTGATTGTTGTCGGTGGTGATGGCAGTATTCTTAGTGCCTGCCGCAAAATAGCCGCCAGTGATGTGCCTTTGTTAGGCATTAACTTGGGACGGCTCGGTTTCTTGACCGATATTACCCCAGATGAAATTGAACATCGTGTGGCGCCTGTATTAGCCGGTGAGTATAAGCAAACTGAGCGATTTATGCTCAATACCAGTATTTCGCGCAACGGTGAAGAGATCGGTTCAGGTACTGCTTTAAACGATGTGGTGCTTCACCCTGGTATGTCGGTGCGTATGATGGAGTTTGAACTCTATGTCGATGGTGAATTTGTCTATAGTCAGCGCTCAGACGGGCTTATTGTAGCCACACCAACCGGCTCAACAGCCTATGCATTATCTGCTGGCGGTCCACTTATCTGTCCTGAGATCGATGCTATGGTGTGTGTACCCTTAAATCCGCATACGCTGAGTAGCAGGCCTATTGTTCTTCACGGTGATTCTGAAATAGAAATCAGAGTTAATTCAAAGCATGAATTACATCCATCGGTGACCTGTGATGGTCAAGATGATTTGCTCACTGAACCCGGCGACACGATTCGCATCAAAAAGCATCAATATGCCATTTCTTTAATTCACCCCAAAGATAATAATTTTTACAAAGTTTCACGTTCAAAGTTAGGCTGGGGAAGTCGTTTGGGCGTAAAGATAGAAAGGTAACTTAATACCGGTACCTAGAGGGAATTATGAATTTTTGGAACATTGCTAGTTGGCGCCTGGGAATTAAGCGCAATCCAATCGTCGCACTTCTAATGCTGGGTTCCATTGTTGGTGCGGGTATTGTAGAAATAAGTCCATCTCTGACTAATACGCTTTTTTTTGCACACCCAGATACGGGTCAATACTTGCGAATGATAAGCCCTATTTTTTTACACTTTGGCCTATTACATCTGGTATTTAATTGCTTATGGTTGGGTTTGTTGGGCTCTAAAATTGAAACCCATATGGGCTCGATTCATTTATTATTAATCGTTTTAGTGAGTGGCGTGGCCTCGAATATGTCTCAATACTACTGGTCGGGCACAGTTTATTTTGGTGGTATGTCTGGGGTGATATATGCTCTTTTAGGCTACCTTTGGATTAAACATATGATTGCACCGCAATACTATGCACCATTGCCCAGTGGTTTAATGGGTTTTATGGTGGGTTGGTTAGTGCTGTGTATGACCGGTGTTTTAGAAGTTGCCCTTGGAATAGGCGTAGCGAATGCCGCCCATTTAAGTGGTTTAGTTGCTGGGCTTTTGATAGGGCTAGTGTTTTCGCTCAAAACATTGGCCGTCAGTAAAAATAGTGAAAAGTGAATATTTATGGATCTTCAGCAGCTTTTAAATAGTATTACGCCTGACATCTACCAGCAGTTACAAAAGGCGGTAGAGATTGGTAAGTGGCCCGATGGTCGCAGTATTAGTGAAGAGCAGCGTTCGCTGTGTATCCAGGCGATTATTGCCTATGATCAGCGCAACCCCGTAACTGAAAGAACCGGCTATGTTCCACCCAAAGAGTCTGCCTGCGCCCCAGAGGATAAACCTAAGCCAATAAAGTGGGATCATTAATGTCTATTTCTGTATCCGGTCATCTGGCAAAAATGCAGGTTGAGCTCAATGAGCAGGTGCAGTATTTTTTGCCGCTAGATGATCATCGTGAACCGCTAAATGCTTTTCTCGGCAAACCTATACGTTTGGAATATCTGGGAGATATTCACTGTACTCACTGTGGGCGACGCTCTAAGAAAAGTTTCAATCAGGGATACTGCTACCCCTGTTTTACTAAATTACCTCAGTGTGACACCTGTATTATGAGCCCGGAAAAATGCCATTATGAGCAGGGTACCTGTCGCGATCCAAATTGGGGAGAACAGTACTGTTTTACCGATCACTATGTTTATCTAGCTAATAGTTCTGGGGTAAAGGTTGGGATCACGCGAGGCTCTCAGGTGCCGACGCGTTGGATAGATCAGGGTGCAACTCAAGCAATGCCTATTTTTCGTGTAAAGTCGCGTTATCAGGCGGGACTAATCGAAGACTGCCTGCGCGACCATGTTGCTGATAGAACTCACTGGCAGAAGATGCTTAAGGGAAATTCAGAGGCGGTAGATTTAGAGCAAATTCGCGATGAGATCATTGCCAAGTCAGAGTCTGGTCTTCGCGAGATTGAGCAAAAATTTGGTCTATTAGCGATACAGCGGCTCTATCATCAAAAGGTGGTGAATATTAATTTCCCAGTATTGCAATTTCCTGAAAAAGTTAAAAGCTTAAACTTTGATAAGCAACCTATAGTCGAAGGGGTTCTTCAAGGTATTAAAGGTCAGTATTTGATTCTGGATACTGGCGTTATCAATATTAGAAAATTTACTGCATATAATGTGCAGTTTTCAGCATAAATAAGGCGCAAATACTGTGAGAGATGCAACACCGCAAACCATCTATCTAAAAGACTACCAAGTCCCCGAATTTCTAATTGATAAAACCAGCTTGGTTTTTGATTTAAATGATGAGTACTGTCATGTCAGTAGCGAGCTGTCAATTCGTCGCAACCCCAGTAGCAAATTGACCTCAGCGCCGTTAATTCTGCACGGTGGTACTGAGTTGGATTTACAGCAGATTAAAATTGATGGTCATAGTATCTCTTCAAGTAATTATAAGCGTACTGATGATGGCTTAGTCATTGATCACTTGCCAGATAGCGCTGTCATTAGTATTGAAGTACTTATCAAGCCCCACCTAAACACCACAATGATGGGGTTATACAAGTCACGCACCATGTACTGTACCCAGTGTGAGGCTGAGGGCTTTAGGAATATAACTTTCTATCTTGACCGCCCCGATGTAATGTCAGAGTTTACTACCCAGTTAATTGCCGATAAAAAGCAATTCCCAGTATTGTTATCCAATGGCAATGCGTTTGAGCAGGGGGAATTAGAGGATGGTCGGCATTTTGCGATTTGGCACGATCCCTTTAAAAAACCGGCCTATTTGTTTGCCCTAGTGGCGGGCAATCTCAGTGTGGTTGAGGATCGTTTTACCACCTGTAGTAATCGTGAAATTTTATTGCAGATTTTTGTTGAACAAAAAGACCTCAATAAATGCGATCACGCCATGCTGTCGTTAAAAAACTCTATGCGTTGGGATGAACAGGTCTACGGCCGTGAATATGACCTTAATCGCTTTATGATTGTTGCAGTAGACGATTTCAATATGGGCGCGATGGAGAATAAAGGACTTAATATCTTTAACACCTCTGCCGTATTAGCCAACCCAAAAACTACTACGGATGCAGCGTTCCAAAGGGTTGAGGGAATTGTGGCTCACGAGTACTTCCACAATTGGTCAGGTAATCGAGTGACCTGTAGAGATTGGTTTCAGCTTAGCCTAAAAGAGGGCTTTACCGTTTACCGAGACTCACAATTTTCAGCCGATATGAACTCGCCAGTGGTTAAGCGTATAGAAGATGTGGTCTATCTGCGTACCCATCAGTTTGCTGAAGATGCCGGTCCTATGTCGCATCCCGTTCAGCCCGATGCCTATATGGAAATTAATAATTTTTATACCCTTACCGTGTATGAGAAGGGTGCAGAAGTAGTAGGGATGATTCACAGCCTCTTAGGTGATGAAAAGTTTCGACAGGGCAGTGATCTGTATTTCTCCCGTCACGATGGCCAAGCCGTTACTATTGAAGAATTCGTTGGCGCCATGGAAGAAGTCAGTGGCAAAGATCTTAAACAATTCCGTCGCTGGTATAAGCAATCTGGCACCCCTCAGGTAGAGGTAGAGAGTCACTATGATGCTCAGGCAAAAACCTATAGCTTAAGCTTTAGCCAAAGTTGTCCCGCAACCCCGGGACAAAGTCATAAGCAGCCATTTGTTATCCCAATTAAATTGGGTCTAGTAGGTGCTGATGGCGAAGATTTAGTACTCAATAAGCAGGGTGAGCGAAGTATTGTTTTTTCACTCTATGATACAAGCCAAACGCTAGTATTTGAAAATATACAACAGCCACCAGTGCCATCACTATTGCGCGGTTTCTCCGCACCCATCAAGCTTAATTATGCTTATACCAGTGCCCAACTAGCCCATTTGATGGCGCATGATTCTGACGGATTTAATCGTTGGGATGCAGGGCAGAAACTATGCCTACTAGTGCTAAATAAACTGATTGATGATGCTATAGCGGGTCGCGAGCTAATTATGGATCAACAGCTTATTCGCGTGTTCAGCGATTTACTCGCCGATCACAGTTTAGACCCGGCCATGGTTAATCTGATGCTGCAACTGCCCAGTGAGGCACAATTGCATGAACAGGCAGAAACCATTTATGTAGAGGCTATTCATCACGCGCGTGAATTTGCTCGAGAGTCTATAGCTTCCGCACTACAACAGCAGCTACTGGAAACCTATCAGCGACTAACCGACCCACAAGCCTACGCGCCAGAAGCCACGCAAATAGGTAAGCGTGCCTTGCGTAACTGTGTGTTAGGTTATCTAATGCAGGTCGAAGCAGTGGGGCCAGAACTAGCTTGGCAGCAATTTAACCAGGCTAGTAATATGACTGATAAAGCGTCATCACTTAGTGCCTTAGTCAACTGCAAAACGGCGCAAACATATTGTCATCAAGCTTTAGAATCATTTGAGCAAGAATATGCCGATGAAACTCTGGCTATGAATCTATGGTTACAGATACAGGCTACCAGTAAGCTGATTAATGGTCTCGATCGGGTTAAAGCGCTAATGGCGCACCCAGCCTTTAGTATTAACAACCCGAATAAAGCCAGAAGCCTATTAGGCGCATTCTCTAGCGCTAATCCGATTAATTTCCATAATCCAGATGGCTCAGGCTACCGTTTTTTACAGCAACAAATCATTGCACTTAATGCGCTTAACCCTCAGGTGGCGGCGCGTTTGGTAACGCCATTAACGCGATGGAAAAAACTACCCGAGCCCAATCGTCAACTGATGCGCGAAGCACTGGACACAATTGCTAACCATAAGGGGTTGGTTAAGGATATTCAGGAGATAGTGACTAAATCGTTATAGCTTGAGAAATAGTCACTCTCAATTAGGGTAGAGCGGCTTAAGCTGAGTGCCTCGACTACTAGGATGATTATTTGTGCCAGAAAAGCTTTTTAAGCATTTAATAATTTCCGCTGTATCAACCTCTATACTGTTGTCGTTATCTGATTTGAATAAACCCTGATCCAAAAGCCCAAACTGCTGTTTTAATTCTGGATTAGCCATTAAATCGGCTAACTGATTTAAAGAGCGCGGTGGCTGTTGCGAGAATACCTCTGCACCCCAAAGTAAAATACTATCGCGCATCGCGGCTAAATTATTATCAGCCGCCTGTTTGGCTATCTGATTTAGCCGTTGCTTGGCATTGGGTAGCCTAGTTATTTCTTTAGTCATTGGCTTAGTCGGGTCATTTCGTCGCAAATATAAAAGCCCGACAATCACAGCAATTAGTAGTGCATTTAGGGTTAGCGACCAATGGGTGAGCTGACACACAGCAGGGGGATTAACAGCAGTTTCAGCGCTTGTGGTTAGGTTAATAGCCGGACTATCTTCAATGCTAATTTGCGGCGAAGTAGTTGCTGCGACAACGGTAAAAATTTTCTCAGGCAACCGGCTTGTTTGTATACGATTATTGACTGTATCCCACCACTTTAACTCAATCGCCGGCAAGCGCAATTGACCTTCTTGGTTGGGCACTATAGCGACACTTTCTGCGCGCACACCTAAGATGCCGCGATTGGTTTGCTTGTCCTCTAGTACAGCTTGATCGGGGTACAGCTTAAGCCCAGTATTTTCTATGCTGGGTAGGGGCTGAATTTGTGAAGCAGTTAAACCTAATGCGGTCATTTTAATAGTTCGGGTAATAGGTTCACCGGCAGTGAGGGTGTCGGATGAATCACTCCAAGATTCCTCTAATGTAACTTGGCTACTGGGTAACCAGTTAGCAGCACTAATATGACTGGGTTTAGGCAGGATATCAATGGTCTTTTCTTCGGTCAGACGCACCAAGCGATTTCCCCTAGAAAAGAAACCACCAAATTGTGAGCCGCTAGTTTCAAATGCGCTAAATCGTTGTTGTGGAATACTCAGCTTGCCCACAGACTGGGGGAAAAGCGCAAACTTAACTTCAATAATCGAGTAATTTTTACCATTAATACGTTTGTTAAAGCGCTCTTCTGAGACTTGCTGGATAATCGCATCGGGAATATCAAATTCAGAGATAGAAATATCCTGAAGCGGCAACGAGTAGTGCAGGCGGTGCGTCAGCATTATCTGTTCTTGAATATAGGCAGAATCCTTATCGATAGAAGTTTGAATAAACACTGGCTGATTAGCCCCAGCGGCAGGGTTGGTATTAGCCGCTCGAACCACAATACTAATTGCTTTACTGGTGTCACCATTAAAGTTCAACGCAGGAATTGTCAGGCGTCCCTGTTTCTTGGGAAGCAGTAATAGCTTCCAGTCAGTCGACGATTTTTGCTCCCCATTAATCCATGAATACTGCTGTTGTCGACTATTAGAGATAATCTCAAAATCACTCTGTAATTGGCTAAAATTAGGCTCGCCATTACTCGATTTACCAGAATAGGTCACTGTCAGTTGTAGTGTTTCATTGCTTTCAATTTGGGTTCTATCGACCTGTGAGCTTAACGATGCCCAGCTAGGTGCCGCCAAAAGAATAAGGACAATAGTTAAAATACTGTTTTTAAATGATCTATTCATTTACCAACGCTCTTGCTGATTAGGTGGTGGTGGACTTCGTTGTTCATTAGCCCGTTGCTGTGATTGATGGCGAAATTTTTGCCGCAATAAGCCACCCGGATCGTCGGGTACGCGGCGCAACCATTGCTGTAGTTCTTGCTGTTGCTGTTCTTCAAGTTTTTCCTGTTCTGACTTCTGCATTTCGCTTAACTGTTGTTCAGCAGATTCTTGATCTTGCTGTTGTTCTAAGTCTTGTTGAACAGCCTCAGATTCAGCCTCTTGTTCAGCCTCTTGTTCAGTCTCTTTTTGGTTAGATTGCTGCTGTTCGCTCTCTTTAGATTCGGCATCCTGAGACTGGCTATCTTGAGACTGACTATCTTGAGATTGACTGTCCTGCGACTGATCTTGAGATTCGCCGTCCTGATCCTGTTGTTGCTTTAGCTGTTCGATAAGTTTTTTATTGGCTATTGCATCCTGCATATCGGGCTGTAATTGAAGCGCCTGATCATAAGCCGCTATGGCTTTATCAAGTTCACCCATATGAGCCAATGAATTGCCGAGATTATAATAATCATCTGCACTATCACCCTCTTTGAACAGCTCTGCGGCGCTATCATAATCAGCATTTTTGTAGGCGGCACTAGCTTGCCATTGTGGGTCTTTAAATAAGGATTGAGCCATTTCGGCATCACCATTTTCAAGAGCGTTCTGCCCCTGTTGATCAGCTGTATACCAAAGGTCATGCCAAATTGAGGCTTCAGTGGGCGCTGAGGTCAAAAGGCTAGGCGCTAGAATAACTACATACACTGCACCTTTACGAAAGCTTGCGAACAGCAGTGGCAGTAATAAAAATATCAGCCAAAAACCACGGTCTTGCCAAATATCAAAAGACCGATCATTTATTTCGCTAGTATTGGGGAATTCTTGCTCCATAGCCGCAGTAATAGCTAGAACATCAGTATCATTATTGGCAATACTGAAATAACGACCATTGCCTAGATTAGCAAGTTGCTTAAGCGATGATGGGTCAAGTCTTGGCAGTATAATGCTATCGTTTTGATCCTTTACAAAACCGCCATTACCCAGTGGGATTGGTGCACCCTGTGATGTGCCCACACCTAAAATATGTAGGCGAACACTAACTTCTGATAACTGAGAAGAGATATCCCTAAAGGCCGATCTATCAACACCATCAGTAATCAGTAATAAATCGGCTTGTTGGTAACCACCATTGGTCACTAGTTCTAAGGCGGTGGCTATGGCGTCCTCAGTATTACTGCCATAACTGGGTAACAATGTTGGATGTAACGTCGGTGCAAGACTAACAATGGTATTGCTATCCTCAGTGAGAGGTGAAACGGTAAACGCCTCGCCCCCATAAACTACAAGTCCGCTAAGACCCTGCTTGCGTGCTTTGAGAATATCGATCATTTTGTATCTAGCACGCACCAGTCGACTGGGCGCTATATCTTCCGCAAGCATTGAGGGTGATAGATCGAAAACGACTACCAGTGCCGAATCTTCTTTATGCACTGGTTGCGGTAACTGATTCCAAGAGGGGCCGGCTAAGCTCAGGCAAAATAGCAACCAACACAGTGCCAAACCACGGTGAAAATATTTAGCATAATGATTAGTCTCTAAGCCATTTTGCATTAAATAGGGTAGAAGGGCAGGGTTGATCACCTTTTCCCAGTTGCCGGTTTGCTGGTTGATTTTTTTTATAATACCAAAGCACAATACCGCTGGTATTAAGCCTAAAAGCCACAGCGGTCGAATAAAGTGAAAGTCCGTTAGGAACTGCCAATCAGACATAGGTCCTCCCAAACTGGCGGACCACAGCAATCAATAAACTCAATATAAAAGCTACACTTAATGGCCAGTGATAGAGAGAAATCGTGGGGCGTATAGTTTCAGCCTCTTGATCTACCGGTTCTAGTCGATTTAGTTCTTGATAAATTGCATCGAGTTCGGCCGGGTTTCTTGCTCTAAAGAACTGCCCGCCGGTTATTTTGGCCACTTCAGAAAGTGTTTGCTCATCAAGACCGCTAGCTCCTCTAGCGCCGACACCAATGGTATAGATTTTGACCTTAGCGCGACTGGCAAGCTGTGCCGCTTTTATGGGCTCAAGGGCACCGGAATTATTGGCGCCATCAGTCAGTAGGATAACCACGCGATGATTTTCTGATCGATCCTGTAGCCGCTTTACCGCCAAGCCAATCGCATCGCCTATAGCTGTGCCGTTACTACCGGCAAAACCCAGTTGCGCTTCATAGAGCAATGTCTGTAGGGTCTTTCGGTCAAAGGTAAGGGGGGTTTGCAAATAGGCCTGCTCACCAAACAAGATTAACCCAAGGCGATCGCCCTCGCGTTGAGCAACAAATTCGCCCACCACAGATTTTACTGCCACCAAGCGATTGACTATTTGGCCGCCAATGCGCATATCCCGCTGGCGCATACTGGGCGAAATATCCACGGCAAGCAGTAGGTCGCGACCACTGGTTGGCAAAGGTACTGGATCGCCAACCCACTGAGGTCTGGATAACGCCAAAAGCGTACACAACCAGCACAGGAAAAGGATTATTTTTAAACCGGTTGTTAACCATGTTGAACTTTTAAGTGGCGTACTATCCGGGGTTACAAGAGCTAGCATTGTCGGCGCTCTTAACGCATTTAGGCTGTGTTTAATAGGTTTGCGCCAATATCGATAGATAAGCGGAAGTGGGGCGAGAATAAGCACTAGCGGCCAGAGTAAAGTTAACATGGTTTATACGCCAGCTTTGCAATGGGATGATGATGTTTAATCCAATAGCGACTTTGGGTTATAAGTTGATCTACCAAGTCAGATGTTACTGATTGGTTTTGGGCATAAAAAAGCTGCTCCCAGTTAGCCGGAATATCAGTAAACAGCGGTTTAGAGCAGCTACTCTGTAAAAACTGAATAAACTCCCTATTGTTTAGACTGGCAAAATTTTGTTGAGGATAGGCACTGGTTGCGACCTGTTTAAGTAGCGAAAATAAAGCAATCAATCGTCGGTGTTGATCTGAATTTGGTAGATTTTTTAACGCAACAAGCGCCTGTCTTCGATAGCGCTGATTAAAATATTGATTTAAACCAAACTGCACTGCGAAATATATAGCCACAATGGCAATAATAGCGACAATCCACCAACCAATGGCAAGCGGCCACCAAGATACCGCATCGGGTAAATGGATGTCTTTTAATCGAGCTAAGGGATCGCTTGGGTTCACTATACTATACTCGACTAATTAAAATTGCGGGCAGAGCGACGCTTACCATAAGCCTTGGCTAATAGTTGCATCACGGGTTTTGTTGTATCAAATGTTAGTAACCCAGCACCAAGCTGCTCGCAGAGTTTTTGTATAAAATTTTCCCGCTGGGTAAATTGATGGGTAAAACTATCTCGAAGCTGTTTATCGCTAGTATCAAGAACGACCTGACGTTTACCGTTGGTCACCGAATAATGAGCAGGTTTAGGAAGTTGTCGCTCTAATTTATCGGTAACTTGGCAAAAATTGATATTGCAGTGTTTTGCCAGAGCATAGAGGTGTGGCTCGCAGGTACTATTGAGATCGTGAAAATCACTCACTATAAATACCGTACTGCCGGGAAGGGCAAGCCGGCGTGATTCCTCGAGAATGGTTGCCAAATCCAGTTTATCTTGCTGTGGCTCTAACAGCGCTTGGCTAAAGTTTTGCAGCCCGCGAATAAATTGCAAAGCACTGTGATGGCTGCGTTTAGGTTTTATTTCTAGCTGATCCTGCGCGCCAAAAATCACCCCGCCAACACGGTCATTAATGCCAAGGCCGGCCCAAGCAAGGGCGGCAGACACTTCACAGGCAACCACTGACTTTAATCGCTGACTGCCAAAAAACATCGAGCTTCTTAGGTCAGATATGATAAGAATAGGGCGTTCTCGCTCCTCAATAAATACTTTAGTGTGTGGCACCTGAGTGCGAGCAGTCACTCGCCAGTCGATACTGCGAACATCATCCCCGGGTTGGTAAAGGCGAACCTGATCAAAATCCATGCCGCGACCGCGAAACTGCGATCTATGCCCGCCGGCTAGCATCTGGCGTGCCTGTAATTTTGGGAAATTGGACAATTCTTTGGCCGCATAGCGCAACCTAATTAATTCATTAGAATCAGCTATTGCAGGATTAGATGTCATACCTGAAACCCCATTGATACGTTATACCTAAGTTAAGCGGAGGGAACGGTAGCGAGTAGAGTGTCGATCACCTGATTGGCGTCAATACCCGCCGCTTCAGCTTCAAAACTCAGTATGAGTCTATGGCGAAGTACATCATGTGCAACTGAGCGAATATCATCAGGAGTGACATAGTCTCGATTATCTAGCCAAGCTACAGCGCGACTGCATCGATCGAGCGCAATAGTCGCTCGAGGGCTAGCACCAAAATCTAACCAGTTAGCTAGATCGCCGCCATAGGCTTCGGTGTTGCGCGTGGCTAGAATAATCTGCACCAAATACTCTTCGACTGCCTCATTCATATGTACAGACAAGACTTCTTTTCTTGCCGCAAATAAATCTTCTTGGGTAATGGAATCAAAGGCTGAAGTCGTTTCACCCTGTGCTTCTTCACGTGATAGCTGCAAGATAGTTCGCTCGCTATCAGGCGAGGGGTAGTCAACCGACACATGCATTAAAAAACGATCCATCTGTGCTTCTGGTAAGGGGTAAGTACCTTCCTGCTCAATCGGGTTTTGCGTGGCCATAACCAAAAATAATTCAGGTAATGGGTAGCTGTTTTTACCCACTGAAATTTGTCTTTCTGCCATTGCCTCTAAAAGGGCCGATTGAACCTTGGCCGGCGCGCGGTTTATTTCATCCGCGAGTACCAAGTTATGAAATAACGGGCCAGCTTGAAATTCGAATACACCCTGTTCAGGTCGATAAATATCACTACCGGTAATATCGGAAGGGAGAAGATCTGGCGTAAATTGCACGCGATGAAACTCGGCATCTATGCCTTCGGATACTGTTTTAATTGCTTTTGTTTTTGCTAATCCGGGTGCGCCTTCAACCAATAGGTGGCCATCAGCTAAGAGGGCGATAATAATGCGTTCGATAAGTTGTTGTTGACCGACAATTCTGCTGTTAAGCCATGTTTTAAGGCTATTTATGTTCTGGTGCAAGTTGTACCTCTGTAAATTTTTTAGCTATAAAAAAACAATCACCGATTCTAGTTAGTCTCTGTACAAGAAACAATTGCCGATGTTAAAAATGATTTTTAAATCTAGTCCATTAAATAATAGTTGAAAATCGCCTTACAGGTTGCCTGCCTTTTGCTGCATGGTAGCCTGACTAAACCCACTCCAATAATCAGCTCGACCTTGACGCCAGCCTGTACACCATTGGAAACCTAATTCTGATTCGGTTTGGTAAGGGCAGGTTGAAATTGAGCGCTGCTGGATAGCAGTTTGATAGCCTCGAACAAAGGCCCGGTGGGATAGGTCTTTCTTATGTTTTTTCATAGAATTCTCCATTTTGAATATTAAACGTCTGCTTGTTGATAAAATATTTGTCGTTTTTTTCAACAACCAGAGAGCAAAGAGAGATAGAATGGCGACCTTTATTGGCGCTAGCAGGTCACACTCTGTATTAAAGCTCCCCCAGTTTATTTTATGACCGTATATTTACTTAATGGTTCCATACATTTCAGGATACAAAAAAAGTGCCTCAAATAACAGATATTAACGCATGGTTAGCTACTTGCCCTAAGGGTATGGAGCAGCTTTTAGCTGATGAGCTAGGGGCTGTTGGCGCTTCAGAAATCAAGCAAACCGTTGCAGCGGTTCACTTTCAAGGCGCGATGCAAGTAGCCTATAGAGCCTGCCTGTGGTCACGTTTAGCTAATCGTATTCTTATGCCGCTGCTAACTTTTAAGCTCGATAGCACAGATGATCTGTATTCCAATGCGGTAGAAATTCCTTGGGAAGAGCATCTCACTGAAGATAACAGCATTGCCATCGATTTTATTGGCACATCAAAGCATATCGACAATAGTATGTACGGAGCGCAATTGCTTAAAGATGCCGTAGTCGATCGTATTCGCCGCGTTGCCGGTGGTCGCCCTAATGTAGATGCCAAATCACCGGATATTCGAATTCAGGCGCGTCAGCACAAGGGTCAAGTGGTTGTATCTTTGGATATATCTGGCGATAGTCTGCACCGCAGAGGATACAGAACCGGTCAGGGCAGTGCGCCGCTCAAAGAAAATCTTGCCGCGGCATTACTGATGCGCGCCGGCTGGTCAGATATTGCCAAGCAGGGCGGTGCATTAATAGACCCAATGTGCGGTAGCGGCACCTTTTTGATCGAAGCGGCAATGATGGCGGCGGATATAGCGCCATCAATTAATCGCCAAACATTTGGCTTTACCCATTGGTTACAGCATGATCAAGAACTCTGGGAGTCGATTCTTACAGATGCTGAGCAAAGAAAAGAGGCCGGTCTAGCCAGCTTCTGCAACGATATACGTGGTTATGACGGCAATAGTCGAGTGTTAGAAGTCACGGTTGCCAATATTGAAAATGCTGGCTTAGATGAGCATATTCGGATTGCCCACAAGCCATTAGATCAATTCGGTAAAGCCACCGCAGATAGTGGCTTGTTAATTACCAATCCCCCTTATGGCGCCAGAATGGGTGAAGAGGAACAATTAGTGCCTCTCTACCAAAAGCTAGGTAGGGTACTGCAGAAAAACTTTATCCAGTGGCGCGCCGCCGTCTACACCGGCAATTTAGATTTAGCCCGTGAGTTAGATCTTTCGCCCAGTAAACAGTACAGTTTATTTAATGGCTCAATTGCCTGTAAATTGTTGGTATTTGACAATATGCAGTCAAAATCTGAGCAAATTGCCGAGCGCTTAAGCAAACCGGCACCGGTTCAGCCTCTATCAGAGGAGGCAAAAATGCTATTTAATCGTTTGCAAAAGAATCAAAGACGGTTAAAAGGTTGGTTAAAGAAATCTGGCGTTAGCTGTTATCGCCTTTACGATGCTGATATTCCAGAATATGCCGCCGCCATTGATATCTATGAACAACGCATTTACGTGCAGGAATACGCTGCGCCAAGCAGTATTGAAGCCCGTGTGGCTACTCAGCGCTTTGAAACCATAAAGCGCGCTGTCAAAGAATTTGCTGGGGATCGGTTCGAAAAGGTCTATTACAAAGAGCGCCGTCGGCAAAAAGGCGACGCTCAGTATCAGCGTCTAAATGATGAGTCTTCTGAAAGTATTTTAGTTAATGAGGGTAGGGCACGCTTTGAGGTTAATCTAAGCGACTACTTGGATACTGGCTTATTTCTCGATCATCGTCCTGTGCGTCAGCTAGTGGGTGAACTGGCATCGGGCAAGTCATTGCTTAATCTATTTTGTTATACCGCCTCTGCTACTGTGCAGGCGGCTCTTGCAGGCGCTAAGAGTTCGCTTAGTATCGATATGTCCAATACCTATCTAGATTGGGCGCATCGCAACTTTGAGCTCAATAGTCTCAGCGCATCCAAACATAAGTTATTGCGTGCAGATTGCCTAAAATGGCTGGAAGAAGATTCGCAGACCTTTGATGTGATCTTTCTCGATCCACCCACTTTTTCTAATTCAAAGAAAATGGAATCGGTATTGGATGTTCAGCGAGATCATCCTGAATTAATTCGTCAGGCTATGGCTAAGTTAAACCCTGAGGGTACGTTGGTTTTTTCTAATAACTTCCGCAAATTTAAATTGGATCAGCTAACGTCACGACAATTTAGCTGTGAAAATATAACTCAGCAAACTTTAGATCTTGATTTTGAGCGCAATCCGCGTATCCATAATGTGTGGTTAATTACCAAGCGCAGTTCTTTTGGTTGATGCTAATGAATAAACAAATCACCCTAATAAGCGGCCCCAATTGCCATCTTTGTGAGCAGGCAAAAGAGATGCTAAATCCGCTACTAGAGGAAAAACATATCCAGCTAAAAGTGCTTAATGTGGGCGAAGATCAGGCGCTTTTTGAGCAATATGGACTGCGTATCCCAGTGGTTGTTTTTGCAGATGGCAGTGAAAAAGGCTGGCCATTTACCGCTGCACAGATTGCCAGATTGATAGATTAAAATATATAAATATCAATGATTTAATAATATATAATAATAAATTACTTTAAAAATGGCCTGAGGTAAGAATCCAGTGCATTGGCAAAATCCATGCGGTCTCTCTGGCTGAGTGGTGGGGGGCCGCCTCCAACCTCAACACCGCTTGAACGCATCGAGTCCATAAAGTCGCGCATATTTAGTCGAGCGCGAATATTTGAGGTAGTGTAAAGCTCACCTCGAGGGTTAAGTGCTTTGCCCTGTTTTTCAATCACTTCTGCCGCCAGAGGAATATCTGCAGTAATCACCAAATCGTCTTTTTCTACCAAGCTCACTATATGATCATCGGCCACATCAAACCCCGAACTCACACAAATTGATCGCACGGTGGGTATTCTTGGGGTATTTAAGGGTTGATTAGCTACCAAAATAACATCAATACCCGTGCGCTGTGATACGCGGTATAAAATATCTTTTATAACCCCGGGGCAGGCATCGGCATCGACATATATTTTCAAGGATATTGCTCTTGTTGACATAGTGTTTTTACATTGTAACTGATTCTGTGCATTTCGCGGTTAAATCTAGTACTTGTAAAGCTTGAAAGAGTGGGTAAAATGCCCGCCTTAACTAAAATTATAATCATGTGGCCTCTTGTATGGGTCACCACTGACAAGGAATAAGCTATGCCTGTTATTACCCTTCCTGATGGATCCCAACGCGAATTTGATACTGCTGTCTCTGTGCTCGATATAGCCACTGATATAGGCCCTGGTCTTGCCAAGGCAACCATTGCTGGTGAGGTCAACGGCAATTTGGTAGATGCCTGCGACCTAATCGATAATGATGCCAATATCAGAATTATTACCGAAAGAGATGCCGAAGGCGTCGAAATTATTCGTCACTCCTGTGCACATTTGCTCGGTCATGCTGTTAAACAGTTGTATCCAGCCGCTCAGATGGTAATTGGTCCAGTGATTGAAAATGGTTTTTATTATGATATTGCCTATGAGCGTGCCTTTACTCCAGAAGATTTAACAGCGATTGAAGAGCGTATGAAGCAGCTTATCGCAACTGACTATGATGTGGTTAAGAAGGTCACGCCGCGCCAAGAGGTTATAGAGACCTTCGAGGCCAGAGATGAGAGTTATAAGCTACAGCTGATTGCCGATATGCCCGATGAGCAGGCTATGGGTTTGTACCATCACCAAGAATATATAGATATGTGTCGCGGCCCCCATGTGCCAAATACACGTTTTTTAAAGCATATGAAGCTGACCAAAATTTCAGGTGCTTACTGGCGTGGCGACGCGCAAAACGAGCAACTACAGCGTATTTATGGCACTGCTTGGGCCAATAAAAAAGAGTTAAAAGCCTACATCAATCGTATGGCTGAAGCCGAAAAGCGCGACCACCGTAAAATTGGTAAAAAGCTTGATCTATTCCATATGCAGGAAGAGGCGCCGGGTTCAGTTTTTTGGCACCCCAAAGGCTGGGCGATTTATAACGGCATTATGGACTATATGCGTCAAACACAGGTTCAGCATGGCTATACTGAAATTAGAACCCCGCAGGTTGTTGATTATAGCTTGTGGGAAAAGTCGGGCCATGCCGATAAGTTTGGCGATGATATGTTTTCAATTTCTTCTGAGGATAGACAGTACGCTGTTAAGCCGATGAACTGTCCCTGTCATATTCAGGTTTTTAATCAAGGTCTTAGAAGCTATCGCGATTTACCTTATCGCGTTACTGAATTTGGTGCCTGTCACCGCAATGAGCCGTCGGGTTCATTGCATGGCATTATGCGGGTGCGTTCCTTTACTCAGGATGATGGCCATATCTTTTGTACTGAGGAGCAAATTCAATCCGAAGTATCCAATTTTATGGATATGCTACACGCTGTGTATGCTGATTTTGGCTTTAGTGAAATTATTTACCGCCTATCAACGAGGCCTGAAAAGCGTGTTGGTACTGATGAAAGCTGGGATAGAGCAGAAAAGGCACTCGCCGATGCACTTGATGCTAAAGATTTACCTTGGCAAGAGTTACCGGGTGAAGGTGCTTTTTATGGCCCTAAGATAGAATTCTCGCTCAAAGATTGTATTGGTCGAGTGTGGCAGATGGGTACAATTCAGGTGGATTTCTCGATGCCGGGTCGTTTAGATGCGGAATATGTGGCCGAAGATGGCAGTCGTAAAACACCGGTTATGTTGCACCGTGCAGTATTGGGTTCATTCGAACGATTTATCGGTATTTTGATCGAACAACACGAAGGCGCATTTCCATTTTGGTTGGCTCCTCAACAGGCCGTTGTGATCAATATTACCGATTCTCAGGCCGAATATGCCAATTTAGTCACTCAATCTATGCAAAATAAGGGATTTAGAGTGAATTCGGACTTGAGAAACGAGAAGATCGGCTTTAAAATTCGCGGTCATTCTATGCAACGGGTTCCCTATCTTCTCGTTGTTGGTGATAAAGAGATTGAAAATGGCACTGTAGCATTGCGAACACGCGACGGCGAAGACTTGGGAAGTATGACGATTGAAGAGGTTATTTCGCTCTTTCAACGTGATACCGAAAAACGCAGTCGTGAATTTGAAACGAATACGGAGTAATACTTATTAAAAAAGACAGTAAACGGGCAAGACTTAACGAAGATATAACAGCTTCGGAAGTTAGGCTAATTGGTTCAGACGGTTCTCAGGTGGGCGTGGTTTCTATAGAAACTGCACTTGAAACTGCACAAAATGACTCTTTGGATTTGGTAGAGATTTCACCGGATTCAAAACCTCCCGTTTGCAAAGTAATGGACTACGGAAAGCATGTCTTTGATATTAAGAAAAAAGCTGCTCTGCAAAAGAAGAAGCAAAAGCAGACGCAAGTTAAAGAGATTAAATTTCGTCCGGGAACTGACGTTGGCGATTACCAGATTAAACTGCGTAGTCTTATTAAGTTCTTGGAGAATGGTGATAAAACCAAGATCACACTGCGCTTTCGCGGTCGTGAAATGGCTCACCAAGAATTGGGTATGGAAATGATGAAGCGTGTTGAAGCTGATCTTTCCGAACTGGCTCAGGTAGAGCAGTTCCCAAAACTAGAAGGTCGTCAAATGACTATGGTCATGGCGCCTTTTAGTAAAAAAAGGTAGTAGGAAGCTACCGTAACAGCAGTAAGAAACACAGCGCGACCCGCGTTCAGCCACTGTTTTTGGCAGGCTGTCCGGGCGGCTCTTACTGAATATTAACCCTATAAATTAGGAGAACTAAAATGCCAAAAGCAAAGACTCACAGTGGCGCTGCTAAGCGCTTCAAAAAGACGGCTGCGGGCTATAAGCATAAGCATCAGCACAAAACCCATATTCTTACCAAAATGACGACCAAGCGTAAGCGTCAACTACGTGGCACCAGCATCCTAACTGCTGCTGATAGCCCTCGTGTCGACCGTATGCTGCGTGGCCTGTAATTAACTAAATTTGGTAGGAGAATAATATGCCTAGAGTAAAACGTGGTGTTGAAGCCAGTCGTCGACACAAAAAGATTTTAAAACAAGCGAAAGGTTACTACGGCGCAAGAAGCCGAGTTTTTCGTGTTGCTACACAGGCCGTAACCAAAGCGGGTCAATATGCTTATCGCGATCGTCGCGCTAAGAAGCGTACTTTCCGTAGACTTTGGATTGCCCGAATCAATGCACAGTCTCGTGTAGAAGGTTTGAGCTACAGCCGATTAATCAATGGCCTCAGCAAAGCGAAGATCGAACTCGATCGACGTGTACTTGCAGACTTGGCTGTATATGATAAAGCTGCTTTTGGTGCGGTAGTTAAGAAAGCAAAGACTGCCCTAGATAAAGCTGCTAAGTAATATCTAACAGCTCATTATTCAGTCAATGAATAATAGGCTAGCGAAATAGGGAAGGGGCTAAAGCTCTTTCCCTATTTTTTTTACACTGATACTAAAGTAGACGTAGAATAGACAATTAATTAAAGCTGTATTAATAGCTATTTGGTAAAAATACTAATGATTGAATTGGAACAGATTACACAGCAGGCGCAAACGGCCATTTCTGAAGCGACTGAGTTAAGCGTTTTGGATGGTTTGCGGGTTGAGTACTTGGGTAAAAAAGGTCAGTTGACAGGATTGCTAAAGGGTCTTGGTGCGCTTTCTGCTGAAGAGCGACCAGCCGCAGGTGCAAAAATCAACGAAGCCAAACAGGCGTTGATGGCGCTAATTACCGAGCGCAAGCAAAGTCTTGAGTTAGAGGCTTTAAATCAAAAGATCGCTCAAGAAACGATCGATGTTACTCTGCCGGGTCGCGGTGAAGATATGGGTGGACTTCACCCAGTTACTCGCACCATGGAGCGTATTCAAGCATTTTTTACCAGCGTTGGTTACAGCGTAGAAGTAGGCCCAGAGGTAGAAGATGACTACCATAACTTTGAGGCCCTTAATATTCCTAGCCATCACCCTGCAAGGGCGATGCACGATACTTTTTATATAGATTCCAACACCGTATTGCGAACCCATACCTCGCCGGTTCAGGTGCGCACGATGGAAAAGCAAGATCCTCCTATACGAGTGATCTGCCCCGGTCGAGTTTATCGTTGTGACTCAGACCTTACCCACACGCCAATGTTTCATCAGGTCGAAGGCTTAGTGGTTGATAAAAACACCAGCTTTGCCGACCTAAAAGGTGTGGTTGACCAATTTCTTAAAGCCTTTTTTGAGGCTGATCTGCCGGTGCGCTTTAGACCCTCTTATTTCCCTTTCACTGAGCCCTCAGCAGAAGTTGATATCCAGTGCACTAACTGTCAAGGCAAAGGCTGTCGCGTCTGTAGCCATACCGGTTGGTTAGAGGTTATGGGTTGCGGCATGGTGCACCCCAATGTATTTGAGAGCTGTAATGTAGACGCCGAGCAATATAGTGGTTTTGCCTTTGGTATGGGGGTAGAGCGACTGGCTATGTTGCGCTATGGCGTGAATGACTTGCGATTATTTTTTGAAAATGATCTGCGTTTTCTTAAGCAATTTTAGGTAGAGGGATCTATGAAATTTAGTGAATCGTGGTTGCGTCAATCAGTCAACCCCTCCATCTCAACTGAAGACTTAGTTGCTCAGATTACCATGGCCGGTTTAGAGGTCGATGGCGTTGAGTCGGCATCGCCAGAGATAAGTGGTGTGGTTGTCGGTGAAATTATTTCAATAGAACAGCACCCAGATGCGGACAAGTTAGGCGTCTGTCAGGTGGCCGGTAATGGCGATTCAGAGCTTCAAGTGGTCTGTGGTGCCGCCAATGCACGGGTTGGTATTAAAATACCCTTTGCAACCGTCGGCGCCAAACTGCCCGAAGGTTTCAAAATCAAAAAAGCCAAGCTGCGTGGGGTCGAGTCCCTAGGTATGCTCTGTGGTCAAACCGAGTTAGCACTGGGTGATGATGATTCAGGGCTATGGGAACTGCCTGCCGATGCCACTGTGGGTCAAGATCTGCTTGAGTATCTCGACTTAAGCGACAACATTATAGAAGTAGACCTCACTCCAAACCGCGCGGATTGCCTAAGCATTCGTGGTTTAGCGCGTGAGGTGGGTGTACTTAATTCTGAGCCGGTAAAGCAATTGCACATTGATGCGGTTGAGCCAACCATTAAAGATGCAGTTAAAGCATCTATAGAAGCACCTCAAGCCTGTGGGCGCTATGCGGGACGGATTGTTCGCGGTGTAGATTTAACCCGCCCAACGCCGTTGTGGATGCAAGAGCGCTTGCGTCGCAGTGGTATTAGAACCCTAGGTCCAGCCGTTGATATTACTAACTATGTGTTGCTTGAGTTAGGTCAGCCTATGCATGCCTTTGATCTAGCCAAACTAGATGGCGATATAGTCGTGCGTATGGGGCAGGGCGAAACCCTTGAGCTGTTAGATGATTCTAAGGTCAAAGTAGCCAGTGATACCCTAGTGATTGCTGATCAGTCACAAACCTTAGCCATGGCAGGCATTATGGGTGGCGCGCAATCAGCCGTATCTAATAGCACTACAGATATATTGTTTGAAAGCGCTTGGTTTGACCCCATCGCCATAGCCGGTAAAGCCAGAAACTACGGCAAGCATACCGATTCATCCCATCGTTTTGAGCGCGGCGTTGATTCAGCTCTACAAATTCAGGCACTAGAGCGTGCCACAGCTCTTATGTTAGAAATCTGCGGCGGTGATGCAGGCCCAGTGACTACAGCGGAAGCGGCAGATTACCTGCCGAAGCCTGCCAGTATTGAGCTGCGTGATCAGCATCTAGCTCAACAGTTAGGTGTAAGTATCGATGCCACTACAGTGGACGATATGCTAACTCGCCTTGGCTTAACCCTACAGCAACGCGATGCCGATAAAGGCATATGGCAATCTCCAAGCTGGCGCTTTGATTTAGCCATTGAGCAAGATTTGGTGGAAGAAGTAGCGCGAGTCTATGGATACAACAACTTGCCAGTGACCACGCCCGCTATGGCGGTTGATATAACGGCCAATAAAGAAGCTATTAAACCTCTTGAGTACTTTAGAGACCGATTAGTCTCTTTGGGCTATCAAGAAGCCATAACTTACAGCTTCGTAGATCCACAGTTGCTAGCAACCTTAGATCCTCAGCGTCAGGGGGTAAAAGTCAGCAATCCGATTTCTCAGGATCTATCGGTGATGCGCACCAGTCTATGGCCGGGACTAGTCAGTGCCGCGATACATAATTTAAATAGACAACAGCCAAGAGTACGTCTGTTCGAAATAGGGCAGTGTTTTATTCCCTCAGATAGCAAATCTGCGGTTGCCGGTCTAGAGCAAAATTTGGCGCTAGGTGGACTTATATGTGGCTCGCGATCTCCTCTTGGCTGGACAGCTGATAAAGAGCAGGTTGATTTCTATGACCTCAAAGGTGATTTAGAGGCTATACTCATTGATAACCAATGCGCAGAAAAACTTTCATTCCGCGCGGCGGTGCACCCGGCATTACATCCGGGGCAGTCAGCAGAAGTAATGTCTGGTGATGAATCTGTGGGTTGGATAGGGCGCTTACACCCTGCGGTAGAATCAAAGTTAGAAGTTGCCAAGCCGCTCTATGTTTTCCATGTAGATATAAGCAAGATCAACGAATTTGTTGATATAAAGGCCAAAGAAGTCAGCAAGCTCCCAGAAGTGCGTCGAGATTTAGCATTTATGGTAGATGCTTCAACTCCGGCGCAGTTATTGCTAGATGAAGCCAAAGCAGTTGCGGGCGACTCGCTATGTGATTTAAAGTTGTTTGATGTTTATCATGGCAAAGATGTTGAAACTAAAGGAAAAAGTATTGCATTAGGCTTGACCTTTCAACACAGTTCGCGCACTCTTACGGAAGAAGAGATAAATCAATCCATTGATAAGGTAGTAAATCGATTGAAAGAATCTCTAGGGGCCGAATTAAGAAGTTAATTTGGTTAGAACAATTTTGATATATAGGTAATGTTTAATGAGTGCGCTAACAAAAGCTGATCTAGCCGAAATGCTATTTGATGAACTAGGCCTCAATAAACGTGAAGCTAAAGAAGTCGTCGAAATGTTCTACGTCGAAATTATCCATGCGCTAGAAAATAACGATCCAGTCAAACTTTCTGGATTTGGCAACTTTGAGTTGCGGGATAAAAAAAGTCGCCCCGGTAGAAACCCAAAAACCGGTGAAGATGTCGCTATTTCAGCAAGGCGTGTAGTTACCTTCAAACCCGGTCAAAAATTAAAAAATCGGGTAGAACTACATGCTGGAACCAAGTAACAACAATCAGCTTCCTACCATTCCAGGAAAACGCTATTTCACCATTGGTGAAGTCAGCGAACTGTGCGCGGTTAAACCTCATGTTTTGCGATACTGGGAACAAGAATTTCCCAGCCTAAACCCAGTAAAACGTCGTGGTAACCGTCGTTACTATCAGCGCGAAGATGTTGTGCTTATTCGCCAGATACGCTCTTTACTCTACGAGCACGGCTTTACCATCGGCGGCGCCAAACAGCGATTAGAAGGCGAAACCACAAAAAAAGAAAGCACGCCATACAACCAATTAGTAGCGCAGACTATTTCAGAACTAGAAGATGTACTTGAGTCTCTATCTCGCAAATAAAATCCCTAGCAACTAATCCATCAGTATTGGTTGCAATAGATAAAAGGTAATGTATGATTGCCAACCTCAAATCGGGGCGTAGCGCAGTCTGGTAGCGCACTACACTGGGGGTGTAGTGGTCGCAGGTTCAAATCCTGCCGTCCCGACCAAATATAAATCCATCATAGTCTATTGATGTCCATAAAGCCCTGTTATTCAGGGCTTTTTTTTAAACTTAGTCCATAATTGTCCATTTTAATACGGTACAATCTGTATAAAAATACGGTATAAATCCCGGTATTTTTTATTCATGAGAATTAAGAAATCAAATCAAATAAGTCTAGCCACGTTTGCTACGTATGTGTTGCCCTACTCGAACCTAGCACCCTGTTATTATTTATTTTCTTAGTATAAAGTTTGGTAATAAGGATGATGTTTATTATCAAAATCAATATACCAATAAAAAAACATAAAAAAATTAAAAGGTTTTATCAATGAGAAAAGCAAAACTGTACCTATTTATTATTACTATTTTGACATTATTTTCCAGTCATTCTCAGGCGGCATCTTGGGATATAGATGGCAACGATA
>CATAJQ010000030.1 GCA_949487135.1 Cellvibrionales bacterium UBA7375
AAAACAGTGGTGCGGCACAGGTTGTTTATCAAGCCATGGTAATTGACGAGACTAATGTGTATTACTTGCTTGGAGACGACAGTAATGATGCCTTCACGATTGATGCTAACACTGGTCAAGTGACACTTCTGGAGGATCCAAATTTTGGAGTGCAGAGTGATTATAGCTTTACCGTTTTAGCAACAGACGAGGCCGGTAATGTCGGAGATCTTGATGTAACCCTCTCTGTAAATAATCTTGATGAGGTTGCACCAATAATAGTTTCGGGTTCCCATACAACGGTTTATGAAAATACGGGTTATGGAAAAGTAATATACACGGCGCAGGCAGTTGATAGCAGTGAGGATATAATTAATTCGCCTGTCAGATACAGCCTACTAGATGATTGGGGTATTTTTAGTATCAATACCCTTAGTGGGGAAGTTACTTTGTATGATGACCTCGATTATGAGTATCAATCATCCTATCAATTTACCGTTGTGGCCAGTGATGGCGATGGCAATAGCTCTGAAAAGACGGTGGATGTTAATGTTGTCGATATGGAAGAAGTTATTCCGACACCTATTTTTCCTGTTCCAACTAGCCCATATCAAAAAGTTTATGATGATGGGATTGTATGGGATGGCAATACTGGAACGCTGGTTGTTAAGTATGAAGCCAATGCAGTAAGTTCTGATTCAACAGGCCTTGGGTTGCGAATCCATTTTGATAGTACTTCAATGGTGGTGGCTCAATCTTCAGGAGTTGTTGTTGAGAGCCATGGTGCATTGCTGATTGGTCCTCTAGATACAGTTCCAGATTCTGGTGATTTTGATAATAACGTGGCTACTGATAGCCTGGTTGGTATTAACTATGTCTCAATCACTGGCGGCTGGCCAGGAGATGCAGCCCTTCCTTCAAGCGGTGATGATGTTGTTTTGGCGACATTAACCTTTGAAAAAGTTGAGGGTGGTAATAACAATTTTGTCCATGACTATACTGCTAGTTCTCAGCCGCCGATTTATAGCGAATTTATTTCTTTGCCAACATTCCCGCTGGCACCAATGGCACTTGTTGTTAATGCCATTGATGAAAACTCTGGTGCGGGTCAAGTTGTTGCTACAGTTGAAAACGCCCCGGAGGGAGCTACTTTCTCCTTAGCGGGTGGGGGTAATGAGTTTAATATTCCTGAGCAAGAGGTAAATACGGCGCACGTCTATGTTTCTGGTGCTGAATTTTCAGAAGATGGCACTCAACTGACAGTTAAGGTTGGTTACAAGGCAGACATTTTAAGTAATGGTCTGGGCTTGCTTGTTCATTATGATGGTTCGGCTCTTTCGTTGCCTGAAACACCAACTGTGGATGCCTTTGGTGCTATCGTTATTGGTCCAAACTTAATGGCTGATGAGGACGATGGTGATGATAGCGACGGAACTGATAGTGTTGTGAATGTCGCTTGGACCTCATTTATGGGTGGTTGGCCTGGTGATAATGCGGTTGATTTGCTAGAACTAACCTTTGAGGTTGCAGATGGTCAAACAGGTCCATTTGATATTAATTTCTCATCCTCTAGTACACCTCCGGGCGTCACTTTTGCTGGTCAAAACCAGACTGTTTCGTTGCCAGATAATACCTTTACTATCAATCCAGAAACAGGTGAGGTAACACTCACGATTGACCCTGATTATGAAGCTCAGCCTGAATATGATATTGAGGTTGTAGCGAGTACTGGTGATGTTGCATCAGGAACCTATGTTGTGGGTAATATTGAGGGTATTGAGCAAAGTATTACAACAGAATCATCCAACTATGTTGGGACTGTTGAGTCAGACATTTACAGCCTTGTCAGTAACCCGGCTATCATCAACTCGGGTGCTGGTGAAGATGTGTTTAATCTTGAGCTGAATAATGAGCCATTATCATCGGCTGTGCATATCATTAACGATTTTGAAGGTGGTGTCGATTCAATTGATATCACAGCGGCACTTGTCGCTGCTGGTTATACAGAGTCCGATAGCCTAACGCAATTGATGTCCGCTGATATGTCTGCCGATATCCTTGATCTAATTAATGGCAATGATGGTAGCCTGGATAATATGTTTGGTGGTTCATTCGATGAATCTAGCAATTTGCTGACGGTATTTGCAGATACTAATTCAGAAGAGGGTGTCGCCGAGATTGCGAGCTATCAGGTAGAAGTGGGAGATAACTCAACGGTTGAGGATGACGATATTACGGTTAACTTCTCAACCTTTATTGCCTAAGTCATAGTCTAGACTTCTAAAATCGAGGCCTTAAAAAGTAACCAAAAGCTTTTTAAGTGCCTCGGGATTAGATCTTTGAGCATTGTGATCACTATCTAGGGTTTTAATCTCCCAGCCTCTCTTTTCGGCTCGTTGCCACGATGAGTTGATTGAGCGCTCACGCTTTATTAATGTCTCCGGGGTAAAATTGATATAGGTTGCCGATATTTTTTTAGCGACTTTGTTATCAAAATTAACTTTTTCAGTTAGCGTTTTTGCGGGGTGGGGAAGGTCTCGCGGAATGGGTAGCTTGCTGTTGAGCCAAGGTGGGTATACAAGGCCGTTCTTGGTGGTAAAGTTTATATACTTTCCCGCGACATCCAATGCCGACATTCCATGGTCAGGCACCATAGCGTCGAGAAAAAAAGCATGCTGAATTTTTTCTGGGAGTTCATTCATCACGCCGGTGATAACCATACCGCCATAACTGTGTCCAACCAGAACAATATTATCCAGTTGCTCAAATTTAATAAGATTGACAATATCTTTTATATGCGTGGTCAGGTCTATATCTGCATGTGTAAGATGCATTCGCTCACCTAAGCCGGTGAGGGTGGGGCGATACACCTCGTGCCCATCCTGACTGAGAAGGTTGTCAATAAGTTTCCAATCCCAGCCGCCGCCAGTCATGCCATGAACTAATACATAGGTGTTTTGAATTTTTTCCATACTATGACTGTAGGTGATAGTTGGCGAAAATAATACAAAGATGGCAAAAAAAATTTTCCATAGGTTCATAATTTAGCTCTAAATTGTTATTTCTGGGTATTATTAATCGATGCCGCTTGCTTGCGAGCCTTCTTTTCTAGGCGTCGACGTTCAGTATCTATTTGGGCTGCAGTGCCAATATGAGATTCTCCTCGCGCCTTTGCTAGCTTGACTTGCTTTTGTCGTTGGGCAAAACGTTTTAATTGTTGTTCCGATACTTTGTTGTGGCAATGTAGGCATGAAACACCTTCAATATAGCTATCCAGTGTTTTTTCATGCTCGGTAATAGGCATTCTGCAGGCGTGGCACTGATCGTAACTGCCAGAGTTGAGGTTGTGATCAACGGTAACGCGGTTATCGAATACAAAGCACTCTCCCTGCCACAGGGATTCGTTCTCAGGCACTTTCTCTAAATATTTAAGGATTCCTCCCTGTAAGTGGTAAACCTCGTCAAATCCCTGTTTCTTGAGGAATGCAGTGGATTTCTCGCAGCGTATCCCCCCAGTGCAAAACATAGCGACTTTTTTATTCTCTTTGGCATCCAGATTATTTTTAGACCACTCAGGGAACTCTCTGAAGCTTATAGTCTTGGGATCAATGGCGTTTTTAAAGGTGCCCACCTGTACTTCATAATCATTCCGTGTATCGACTAGAACCACATTGGGATCAGAAATTAGCGCATTCCAATCCTCCGGCTGTACATAGGTGCCGGCTGATTGTTTGGGGTCAATGCCCTCAACACCCATGGTGACGATTTCCTTTTTTAACTTTACCTTGGTGCGGTAGAAGGGAATTTTGTCATCGTAGGATTCCTTGCTATCAATATTTTCTAATCCCGGCTGTTGATTGATCCATTCGAGTAAGTTATCGATTCCTTCGCGGGTGCCAGATACAGTTCCATTGATACCCTCAGCGGCTAGTAAAAGCGTGCCAAAAATTTGGTTTTTGGTCATGGCATTTAGCAGGGGAGTGCGAAGGCTTTCGAAGTGAGGAAGGGCCACAAATTTGTACATGGCACAGGTGACATATTGGGTCGACATAATAGTCCCTTAGGTTTGTTCGGCTAAACCAGAACGTAAATCTGGCGCAATTAAATAGCTTTATTTTTTTCAGCAAAAGCTATTGTAGCAAAATGAATTATAAATAAGCATAAAAGAAGTTTATATTTATAACTTTGGTGCTAATTATTTTTATCTAATCTATATATCAATAGCCTATAATATATACCTAAAAAGTAAATTAAATATTATTTCAGCGCTCTGGCACCTGTAAATTACTACAAATTATTAAATTTTATAAAACTCACGAGTCATTTTTTTTGATTTACTGGAGTCGCTAGATCCGTTTATTCTTGGTTATTGCCACAGCGAAAATATCGCCAAAAGGAATGATTGCCAATGACAGTTTACAAGGTTCCTCAGCAAGAACTGCAGTTTATTCTCGAGCATCTGGTTAACTATTCAGAGCTCAGTGCTATGCCCGGTTTTGAAGATGCCTGTCATGATATGGTGACTGCTATATTACCCGAAGCGGCAAGATTCTTTGAGCAAGTTGTCGCCCCTACCAATTGGCCATCTAATACTCAGCCCGCCTATCTTAAAGATGATCAAGTAGTTACCTCGCCAGCATTAGATGGGGTGTATCAGCAAATGGTTGAGGCCGGCTGGTGCTCACTAAGCGGATCAACCCAATACGGTGGTGCAGGTTTTCCCGCGGTCATTGATGCTGTAGTACAGGAAATGCTGCAATCGTCCAATGTTGGCTTTAGTTTACTGCCCACCCTGACTCGCGGGGTGATTCATGCATTAAATTTATATGGTTCTGATGAGCAAAAAGATCTGTTTCTTCATAAGCTTATTTCTGGTGTCTGGTCGGGCACTATGAATTTAACTGAACCTCAGGCGGGTAGCGACCTTTCGGCGGTTAAAACCAAAGCAGTACCGAATGGTGATCACTATCTTATCAGTGGGCAAAAAATCTATATTACTTGGGGTGATCATGAGCAGGCGGAGAATATTATTCATCTAGTTTTAGCGAGGTTGCCCGATGCTCCTGAGGGTAATCAGGGTATTTCGCTGTTCTTGGTGCCTAAATACATGATTAATGCAGATGGCAGCTTGGCACAGCG
>CATAJQ010000031.1 GCA_949487135.1 Cellvibrionales bacterium UBA7375
CTTGGTTGCCTTAAGGGTTCAAAAGATCATTTAAAAGCTATCTTGAAGAGTCCTTAAGGATTGATAGGGAGTGTTTAGGGGTCTTTAGTGTCTTTGACAGTAGACAAAATAGTAGACAGTTTGAGGCCCTTGACAGTGAACTAAGGTACTGTAAGACTATGATTTATCGTTAGCCAGCAAGGTTAATGGCGCTGAAAGTAGGACATGACTGCCTCCTTCACCGCCATTTTAAAGATCCTAAAGAGCTCTAGCCCTTGCCAGCTCTCGATTCTTCAAGAATTGCAGAGGATCAGTAGACAATCCTTAACTTCTACTGTTCAAGTTTCTTCATGTATTTCATAAGAATATCGAGCGAGTAGCCATCACCATATCCCTGCCCTACTGTTCTCATAGACCAACCACCCAATTGGTCAATTAAATCTGTTGGGGCCTCTACTGCCCTTAAACGATCCCTAAAACTATGACGTAAGCCATGGATAACGTCATCTTGACCGCCAACTGTCTTTATCCACTTGTTCAATGCTGCTGATGCAGAGTTAGCATGACAACGATGCTTGCTTGCATATCTAGGGAAGCAATAAGCGCCCGTAGAATGCGATTTAAGACGATTTACAGCCCATAATGACATTCCTATAAGTGGAATTTTTCTTTGGCTAGAGGCTGTTTTTAGACGCCTATGAGGATGCGGCTTTACGGTTATATAGGGTATTCCATTATCGAGATAAATATCACTATTCATTAGGCCTGCAGCTTCAGATAAACGCATTCCACTATCCATGATTAGTGATACTAGCCATCGTATGTCATCATCTGTTTTTAAGCAGTGGCGTTGGATTTTTAAACGATTAGCCTCTGTAATAGCGTGTCGTTTTTTGGCGTCATCATTGTTGGGAAGATATACCTTTGTAAAAGGATTTTGACATGTTAGTCCATGCTCCAGTATTACAAAATTAATAACAGCTTTTATGCTTGAAAATGCTCTTCGTAAAGAGCTTTTACTTAATCCTTTATTTACTAACCACTCTCTTAAAATAGTTGCATCTTTAGAACTGTATTCATCAATAGGTCTAATACCCAAGCACTGAATAAGATAACCAACATAACGTCTAGCAGTTGTAAAAAAGAGTTTTTGCCTACCCTTTCCGATAACAGAAAAGTAAATTTCTAACGCCTCTTCAATATTCGGTAAATCTGAACTCTTAGCTTCTTTGGCTTTAACTAATAAATGGGATGCAGGAACGTCCTGTCGATTTAATCGAAGACCTAACCAATAGTCATCAAGTTTAGCAGAAAGGACAGTGGCGGCTCTTTTTGCATAAACAGATGAAGAGGTACGAAGAGACTGAACGATACGAGGTTTTGAATAATGATCTTTTAAATCATGCGGAACTAATCTTGAAAAATAATAAATCCCATCTTTGAGATAGGTGTATTTTGGCGATCTATTTTTGTCTACCATTTTGTCTACTGATCCTCTGCAATTCTTGAAGAATCGAGAGCTGGCAAGGGCTAGAGCTCTTTAGGATCTTTAAAATGGCGGTGAAGGAGGGATTCGAACCCTCGATACGCTCTTAACGTATACTCCCTTAGCAGGGGAGCGCCTTCAGCCACTCGGCCACTTCACCATAAACTTTTCTGGTATTTTAACCCTTGGAGGAACGCATCCAGATTGCGTGTCGATAGGGGTTCTTAATTTTAGTAGCTAATGATCTATCGAAAATATTAACTTATTCACCTAGGCGCATAATTTTAATGATTTTGACAGAGGGCTACACTTGAAGACCGACCGACATTTGCGGCGGCATAATATCACATCGGGAGAAAATTCAAAGACTATTCATCGTCAGAAGACGAAATATCCGAATTATTTTCTTTTTGAATACGTTGGTAGATTTCTTCTCTATGAACCGCCACTTCTTTAGGGGCATTAACACCTAGACGAACTTGGTTACCTCTAACACCTAAAACAGTGACATTTACATCATCGCCGATAACGAGAGTCTCCCCAACTCTTCTAGTAAGAATCAACATATTTTACTCCTTAAAATCCCTTAATTTACATTATCTTAGCACTTAAAACTGCTTGTATGATGCCACAAATACTAGCCTTAGATGATGGTGTTAATTGTAGCACCTAAAATCTTTACGGCGCTAACAGTTTTTTGTATTAGTTTTTTGTCCAAGCCCTACTTTTTACGCTGGTGCATCAAGCCCAAAACCGGTATGTAATGCACGTACTGCCAGTTCTAAATAACGCTCTTCAACCACGACTGCTATCTTAATTTCAGACGTTGTAATTAGCTGAATATTAATATTCTCTGCCGCTAGTACTTCGAACATTTTTGCCGCTACACCTGCATGTGATCGCATACCAACACCGACAATCGAAACCTTGGCGATAGCGTCATCAGTTTCTACTTCAATAGCACCCAAATCTTTGGCTATTTGGTTGAGTAGTTTATGCGCTGCTGACAAGTCATTGCGATGAACAGTAAATGTAATGGTTGCAGAATTATCTTTGGCAACATTTTGCACGATAACGTCAATTTCGATATTGGCGTCACTAATGGCGCCCAGCACTTTATAAGCTACGCCGGGCTGATCGGGTATGCCGCGGATAGTGAGTTTCGCTTCATCGCGATTGAATGCTATGCCTGATACAACTGCTTTTTCCATTAGATCATCTTCCTCTAAAGAAATTAATGTGCCGGGACCATCTTGGAAGCTAGATTTTACTCGAAGAGGTACCTTATATTTTCCTGCAAATTCTACTGAACGGATCTGTAATACCTTTGAGCCCTGACTCGCCATTTCTAGCATTTCTTCAAAGGTAATTTTTTCTAATCGCTGAGCGACACTGACCACTCTGGGGTCGGTTGTGTAAACGCCATCAACATCGGTATAAATCTGACATTCATCCGCTTTAAGAGCTGCCGCTAGCGCTACTGCTGTGGTGTCAGAACCACCTCGACCCAGTGTGGTTATATTGCCGTTTTCATCTGAGCCTTGAAAACCTGCAACCACAACCACACGACCCGCATCGAGGTCATCCTGCATTTTGTGATCATCGATTTCTTTAATTCTGGCTTTACCATGGGAATCATCGGTCAGAATTCGGACCTGACTTCCGGTATATGATTTAGCTTCAATACCAATTTTATGCAGTGCCATACACAATAGTGCAATGGTTACCTGCTCACCGGTACTGACCAAAACATCCATTTCTCTTGCCGCAGGCTGTGCATCAATCTCTTTGGCGAGACCAATCAGTCTGTTAGTTTCTCCGCTCATTGCTGAAACAGCGACTACAACCTGATCACCCTGCTTGTGAGATTCTGCTACCCGTGAGGCGACCGCTTGGATTCGCTCTATCGAACCCACCGAGGTGCCGCCATATTTTTGAACAATTAAACTCATAGCTGTCGCTTCGTATTTGAAGGGCGCAAATTAAACAGTAATTTGCGATTAAAGTTAAGAATTTTTTTATACCTAGGCTAAGTTATCTTCAACCCAAGTTGCTACTGACTCAAGCGCCTGAGACAAATTGGTTAGATCGGATGCCGCACCCATTGCCATGTCGGGTCTACCCCCTCCTTTACCATCTAGCTGGGACGAAACATGTTTCATTAGATCGCCTGCTTTAATATCTGAGGTTAGATTTTTAGTCACGCCGGCAACCAGTGATGCCTTATCACCCTCTTTAGCAACCAAAAAGAATACGCCCTTTTCAATTTTTGAGCGTACCTGATCAGCCACTGATTTCAGACTTTTAGCATCGGCACCCTCAACAATGGTAGAAAGTACGGTTACGCCATTGATCTGCTGTGCAGGCGACATAATGTCCGAGCCAGATGAATTGGCCAGCTTTTGGTTAAGCTGATCAATTTCTTTTTGCATACGGCGGTTATCTTCCATAACCTGACGAATTTTTTCGGTTACCTTGGCTTTGGCTACTTTGGCGATTTCAGCAACTTCTTCCACTGTATCCTGAGTTTGTTCGCAATAAGCCAGCGCAGATTGACCTGTGACTGCCTCTATTCGACGTACCCCTGAGGCAACACTGCTTTCAGAGGTGATTTTAATTAAACCTATATCACCGGTTCGCTCAACATGTGTTCCACCACATAGCTCTACCGAGAAATCGCCACCCATGGATAATACTCTGACTTCATCGCTGTATTTTTCACCAAACAAGGCCATTGCGCCCTGCTCTTTGGCTTCATCCATCGACATCAGTTGGGTTGATACTTCTGTATTGCGCAAAATTTCACGGTTGACCATCTGCTCAACCAGTCTTAACTGTTGCGAGCTCACAGCTTGATGGTGGGAGAAATCAAAGCGTAACTTTTCACTATCTACTAAAGAACCTTTTTGCGTAACATGCTCACCGAGAACCTGTCGCAGGGCTTCATGGGCTAAATGGGTGGCAGAATGGTTTAAAGCAATGGATTGACGTAGGTTTTTATCTACCTGAGCGATAACTTTATTACCAACATTGATCGAGCCTGAAAGCACTGTGCCTATATGCAAGTTATGCTCTGAAGACTTTTTACAGTCGAGAACCTCAACCTTAGCATCACCACAGATCAAATAGCCTGTATCACCAACCTGACCACCAGATTCCGCGTAAAAGGATGTTTTATCCAACACTACAGCAACCGTCGTCCCCTCTGAGGCAGACTCAATTTGCTGGCCCTCTGAATAAAGACCAACAATGGTGCCAGTTTCTTCTAGGGTTGAGTAACCACTAAAGTCTGTACTGCCCTCAAGGCGAATACTGTCGGTGTAATCTATATCGAACTGACTGGCTGAGCGCGCTCTTGCACGCTGTTGATCCATGCAGCTTTCATAACCTTCTAAATCAAGGGTATATCCTCGTTCACGAGCGACATCATTGGTTAAATCTGTAGGGAACCCAAAGGTATCATAAAGCAAGAAAATAAGCTCACCGGGAAGAATATCCCCCTGTAAATCTTTTAGCTCTGAATCGAGAACACCCATACCCTTATCAAGGGTTCTGGCAAACTGCTCTTCCTCAGCTTTAATGGCTTGAGCTATTAGCTCGCCTTTTTCAATAAGCTCTGGATAGGCTTCACCCATTACTTCTCCTAGTGGCGCAACTAGGTTGTGGAAAAACACTCCTTTTGCACCCAGCTTATGGCCATGACGTAAAGCTCGACGAATGATACGGCGCAAAACATAGCCGCGACCTTCATTGGATGGCTGAACACCATCAGCAACCAAGAAGGCACAGGACCTTATATGATCCGCTAACACTTTGAGCGATGCATTTTCAGGATCCTTACATTGGGTAATCTTAATGGCGGCAGAAATTAGATGTTTGAATAGATCAATATCGTAATTATTGTGGACGCCTTGCATAACTGCAGCTACACGCTCTAATCCCATACCAGTATCAATAGAAGGCTTGGGCAAGGCTGTCATTTCACCTGAGCTATCGCGCTCATACTGCATAAACACCAGATTCCAAATTTCTATATAACGATCAAGATCGTCATTTTCGCTACCCGGAGGACCACCAGCTATATGCTCACCATGATCCCAAAATATTTCGGTACTGGGACCACAGGGTCCGGTATCACCCATCTGCCAAAAGTTATCTTCATCTAGTCTTGATAAACGTGCTGGATCGACACCAATTTCATTAACCCATATATCAGCCGCTTCATCATCACTAATATGAACAGTGACCCACAAGCGCTCTTTGGGTAGCTTTAATTCTTCGGTCAGGAATTCCCAGGCAAATTTAATTGCATCTTGTTTAAAGTAGTCGCCAAAACTGAAATTACCCAACATTTCAAAAAAGGTGTGGTGCCTAGCCGTATAGCCAACATTTTCTAAATCATTGTGCTTACCACCAGCTCTCACACAGCGCTGTGATGAAACAGCACGACAGTAATCACGCTTTTCTCCACCTAAGAACACATCCTTAAATTGCACCATGCCAGCATTGGTAAAAAGCAGGGTCGGGTCATTGCCCGGAACCAAGCTACTACTAGCCACCTTACTGTGCCCTTTGGAGGCAAAGTAGTTAAGGAATGCGTCTCTAATTTCAGCACTTTTCATAGTTATTTCCGATATCTCGACATGATATTTATTAAGTTTACAGGTTGTCTTCTGAGAATGTGTCTTGGAAGCCCTTATTGGCTAGCACATGAAGGTGTAAATGAAAGACAGTTTGTCCCGCACCTTTGCCATTATTTACTACTAAACGAAAGGCATCACTCACACCGGCCATGCGCGCAACTTCGCCTGCAACCCACATAAGATGACCCATAAGGGCACGGTCACTGTGCTTTGCATCAGCCAATTTAGCGATAGGTAGCCGCGGTATTACCAGCATATGAACTGGCGCTTGAGGCGATATATCGTTGATGACAATACATTGATCATCTTCATACAAAATATCAGCCGGTAATTCCCTATTGATAATTCGGGTAAAGAGACTTTCTTCACTCATTTGGGGTCCCATTAATAATAACTTGTAGCGTTTTGTGGTTAATTCTATTTAGTTGAGCTTAGCTTTTCATCAGCAGTTAAAGCTCGTGCTTCCCCTTCAAGCATGACAGGAATGCCATCACGAATCGGGTAGGCCAGACCACTTGCACGACACACCAGCTCATTGGTTTCCGAGTTATATTCGAGCGGCGCCTTGCTTACAGGGCATACTAAGATACTAAGTAATTTTTTATCCACGCTAATAATCCATAAAAAAACGCCGCTAGTGTACGCAAATTAACAGCAAACTGCTATTGCAAGATTATATTAAGACATTACTTTGAGGCAGGCAGTGTATCCAATACCAACTGAGGATCAATTCTTTGACCTAGCCAGTTCATACGCCAATCGAGGTGAGGACCGGTAGCACGTCCCGATGCACCTATTTTGGCAATAACACTTCCTGATGCCACTCGCTGCCCCTCTTCAACTAGTATTTCGCTGAGATGAAGAAAGGTAGAGCTTAAACCATGACCATGATCAAGAATTAGGGTGCCCCCAGAATAAAACATATCATCGTGAACCATAGTAATTAAGCCTGCCGCAGGTGCAATAACCGGGGTGCCTGTTGGCGCGGCATAGTCAATACCATAATGGGGACTTTTAGGTACTCCGTTGTAAAATCGCTGACTACCATATACGCCAGTGATTGGACCATTAGCGGGTTGCTTAAAGCCCGAAGTAAAATCATCTTGATCGCTAATTAAACTTCGGGCCTTTTTCACGATCGATATATCTTGTTTGATACGTTGAATATCTGTTTCAGAGGGCGTGACTGTTTTCTGTGGCACACCTTCTATTTTTTGAATCGCATAATCTCGCGGTGCAATATTAAGAACAATGTTTTTATCGCCAGATTGTTGATGGATTGTGATCTCTGCAGTTGCAGGTTGATTGCGACCAAAGCCAAGTAAAAATTGTCTGTTATCGTTTAATTTTAACAACTTCCCTTTGTAGCTGACGGTTTCACCCTTAGCCAACTGACCTAAAACCAAACCACCCTGTTGAAATGAACCAATAAATTTAGGGCTTTCAGATGCCGCTACATTATTACTAACGATGAAAACAAATAGAGTAATCAGTAAGGGTAACGTTTTTTGATAAGGCAGCATATATCGCAAATCCACTGATAATTAAAATCAATCAAAAGGTTATCGCAATGCGCTAAAAAAGGGAAAAGATATTGCAGTATAAACTTTGAAGATTAAGTACTAATTATTGAGAGCATAGTTAATTTGATCAAAACTAAAACCTCGGTATTGAAGAAACCTCATTCGTTTAGCTTTTTCTTTGGCATCAACCTGATGATCACTACCAAACTTTAGTTGTGCGGTATTCTTGGCTAATTCGAACCAGTCAACCTCGGCTTCATCAAGTAACTGCTCAATCAGTGAAGTTTCAGCGCCGCGGCTTTTAAGCTCTAAACGTATTCTAGTACTTCCCTGACCTCTGGAGATGCGAGATCGAATAAAGGCCTCGATAAATCGACAATCTGATTGCAGGTTTTCAGCGGCTAGTTGATCCAATACATCTGGAATTAACGGAGAGTTATCAAACTTTTTTTCGAGTTTTTCCTGCAGTTGGCTACGAAGATATTCGCGACCAGCCAAGATACCCATGGCGGATAAGCGGATTTTACTAGGCTTTATGTCAGCTTCAGTATCTGGCTGTTTTTCTTCCATTAAAAAACACCTTTCTAATATAGGAAAGATGGGTAGATACCTACCCATCTTACAGACTTATCATTATGCTTCTTGGGGCTGATCCTTAGAGGGTGAAAGATGGCTCAACTCTTTTTCTCGAATCGCGGTCTCTATTTCGGCCGCTATTTCTGGGTTTTCGGTCAGATAAATACCCACGTTGGCTTTACCCTGACCAATTTTACTGCCCTTGTAGGCATACCAAGCACCAGACTTATCGACCAAACCATGTTTAACGCCTAGATCAACTAATTCACCGTTGCGGTTAATACCTTTGCCATACAGAATTTGAAACTCAGTCTGTTTGAATGGGGGTGATACCTTGTTTTTAACAACCTTAACCCGTGTTTCATTCCCGACAACCTCATCGCCTTCTTTAACCGCACCAATGCGTCGAATATCCAATCGAACCGATGAATAGAATTTAAGTGCATTACCACCTGTGGTTGTCTCAGGGTTACCAAACATAACACCAATCTTCATTCTAATTTGGTTAATAAAGATTACTAGGCAATTAGCGGTTTTTATATTACTCGTTAGTTTTCGCAGAGCTTGAGACATTAAACGAGCCTGTAAGCCAACGTGGTGATCACCCATTTCACCTTCAATTTCTGCACGCGGTGTTAGAGCAGCTACAGAATCAACAACTAATACATCACAGGCTCCAGACCTAACCAACATATCGGTGACTTCAAGTGCTTGCTCACCGGTATCGGGTTGCGAAACAATAAGATCATCCACCTGTACGCCAAGCTTTTCGGCATACAATGGATCCAATGCATGCTCAGCATCGACAAAGGCACAGGTCCCACCGGCTTTTTGTGCTTCTGCAATCACCTGCAATGTCAGAGTTGTTTTACCTGAAGACTCTGGACCATAGATTTCAACAATTCGACCCTTGGGCAAGCCACCAATTCCAAGTGCTATATCTAAACCGAGAGAACCCGTTGATATGGATGGCACAGCTTCTCGCTTATCTTCACCCATGCGCATAACGGTACCCTTACCAAACTGACGTTCAATTTGCCCCAGTGCCGCTTCAAGTGCTTTTTCTTTATTCGCATCCATTATCTGTTCCTCATAAATTTTTTCGACTGATTTAGGTTCGATTTTTCAAACCAGTATATTACTGTATGTGTGTACAGTATCTTATCAGTTTAGTTGATGCAAGAGTTCTTGCAAAGAAATTTTAATTACCTGTTGTCTGATAGCTTGGCGGTCGCCCTGTAATTGGTATTTTTCGACCCTAGTTGCGTCTGGGGTAATCCAGCAAATCCACACCGTTCCAATGGGTTTTTCTACTGTGCCACCATCGGGCCCGGCTACACCGCTTACCGCTATTGAGTAATCTGCATCTGAACCACGCAAAGCACCCGCAGCCATCTGCTCAACCACCTGCTCGCTCACTGCACCATAGGTATCAAGTATTGATTGCTCAACACCAAGAAGCTGTGTTTTTGCTTTGTTGGCATAGGTAATATAGCCATATTCAAACCATTGCGAACTCCCGGCGACGGCGGTAATCGCCTCAGCAATACCGCCACCCGTGCAAGATTCGGCGGCGGTTACTTTTGCATTGATATGACGCAAGCGCTCGCCGAGCTGTGTGGCAATATTATGTATCGTTTGATTACTGGTTGATTGTGGCAAAAAAGCTCTCCCTGTTAATCTATAGTTTACCTAAACTTCAAGCAAATGGTTTAGTCCTATGGCAACTAGCAAAGAAATTAAATTGATTAGTGGATTTTGGATGGTCTTAGACCCTCAGTCTGTACTACACTCTCACCATAACCAAACGCCAAATAATAGAGCGTTCTAAAATAGCATAAGAATTTTAGCCGATGAGCAGTCAGTCACAAAACCAAACCCACACTCCGATGATGCAACAGTATCTCAGCCTTAAGGCTGAGCATCCAAATGATCTGGTGTTTTATCGTATGGGCGATTTTTATGAGCTATTTTTTGATGATGCCAAAAAGGCCAGCGAGCTTCTTGATGTAACCCTAACCGCGCGTGGAAAAACGAATGGCAATCCAATTCCTATGTGTGGCGTGCCCTTCCATGCTGCTGAGGGATATTTAGCCAAACTGGTTAAAGAGGGTGTCTCAGTCGCAATTTGTGAGCAGATTGGCGACCCTGCTACCAGCAAAGGCCCTGTGGAACGTGCCGTGGTTAGAGTCCTTACTCCGGGCACACTGAGCGATGAAGCCCTGCTCGATGATCGCTCTGACAATCTTTTGGCTGCCTTGCATCTATCAGAGGATCAATACGGTATAGCCACACTTGATATGAGCAGTGGCCGTTTTCAGTTATCGCAGGTAAGTGATGATCAAGAACTGCACAGCGAAATACAAAGACTCAACCCAGTAGAGATTCTTATTTCAGAGGAATTCCCTCGTATAGATTGGCTCGAAAATTGGCAGGGATTGCGCACACAGGCACCCTGGTTATTTGATTGGGATGCGTCCAATCGACTCTTAAATCAGCAATTGGGCACAAAAGATTTAAATGCGTTTGGCTGTTCGCACCTGCCTGCAGCTATTTGCGCTGCCGGCTGTTTATTGCAATACGCTAAGGATACTCAGCGCGGCAATCTGCCACATATTCACAGTATAAGCGTCGAAAATCGTGAGGATGGCGTTACTCTGGATGCCGCGAGTCGGCGCAACCTTGAGCTCGATACTAATCTCAATGGTGGGCAAGAAAACACCCTTTTTGATGTGCTTAATAATACCGCTACTAGCATGGCTAGCCGCTTACTTCGGCGCTGGTTAAACCGACCACTCAGACAGCTTGCTGAACTAGAAGCAAGACAACAGAGCATCGCTGAACTGCAAAATAACTATTTGTATGAAGAGCTAAATGGCCATCTCAAACAGGTGGGTGATATGGAGCGCATTCTAACTCGCGTCGCACTTCACTCTGCACGTCCCAGAGATCTTATGCGCTTGCTTTCTTCAATAGCTGTGTTGCCGCAGATTAAATCGACTCTTCAGCCCAGCAATCACAAACATATAAAACAACTCCTTGAAAAAGCCAAACCATTACCTCATTTAGTTGAATTATTAGATCGTGCAATTATTGAAAACCCACCTATGGTTATTCGTGAAGGTGGTGTTATTGCCGATGGCTATGACAGCGAACTCGACGAACTGCGAGCACTTAATAGCAATGCCGGTGAGTTCTTGCTGGCAATGGAAGAGCGGGAAAAACAGGCAACAGGTATTGCTAACCTAAAAGTGGGTTACAACAGAGTACATGGCTACTACATAGAAATCTCCCGCGGTCAAAGCGATAAGGCCCCCGTAGAATATATACGCCGTCAAACATTAAAAAATGCCGAGCGCTTTATCACGCCAGAGCTTAAAGAATTTGAAGACAAGGCACTCAGCGCAAAAAGCAGATCTCTAAGTCGAGAAAAGCAACTTTATGCTGAATTATTAGAAACACTGAATCAAGATTTACACTGCCTGCAAAACTGCGCCTCGGCGATTGCTGAAATTGATCTGTTGGCGACCCTAGCAGAGCGCGCTCATAGCTTGAACTTTTGCCAACCCGAGCTAACCGAACAGCCCGGCATCTATATTCAAGGGGGGCGTCACCCGGTGGTTGAGCAAGTCTTAACCGAGCCGTTTGTTGCCAATGACCTAAAAATGAATAACGATCGAAAAATGCTGATTATTACCGGCCCTAATATGGGCGGTAAATCGACCTATATGCGCCAAGCTGCACTCATTGTGTTACTGGCACAAATTGGAAGCTTTGTGCCAGCAACCTCAGCCAAAATCGGCTTAGTGGATCGTATCTTTACCCGGATTGGTTCATCCGATGATCTCGCTGGTGGCCGATCAACCTTTATGGTAGAAATGATGGAAACCGCTAATATTCTGCATAATGCTACCGAAAACAGCCTTGTGCTGATGGATGAAATTGGCCGTGGAACCAGCACCTTTGACGGTCTTTCGCTGGCTTGGGCCTGTGGCTATCACCTAGCGGAAAAAGTAAAAGCTTTCAGTCTATTTGCCACCCATTATTTTGAACTTACTAGCCTGCCTGATACTCTTAGTGGCACTATCAATGTTCACTTAGATGCCACAGAACATAATGATAGCATTGTGTTTTTGCATTCAGTACAAGAGGGCCCAGCGAGTCAAAGTTATGGCTTACAGGTTGCCAAACTCGCCGGTATCCCTAAGGATGTGGTTATGCTGGCTAAAAAAGAACTTCAGCGACTAGAGCAAAAAAATCTTTCTATCGATGCCACACTGACACAGGTAACTAGCACAACACAAACTGATCTTTTCGCATCTAATCAACCCTCAGAACTAGATTTGATGATGCAAGATATAGAGCCCGATGAGCTATCACCAAGAGATGCATTAGACGCGCTATATAAACTAAAGCGACTCAGCAATCGTAGCTAATCACTCACAGCGACATGGCAGATTAAAATTTATATTGAAGTATAAGTTCACAGGCACCAAGTTCCTGCTATAATGCCGCGCAAAAATTGACCGCTAATTCAAGAGATTACAACATGACATTCATCGTTGGTGAAAATTGCATCAAATGTAAATATACAGATTGCGTAGAAGTCTGCCCTGTAGATTGCTTTTACGAAGGCCCTAACTTTCTCGTTATTCACCCCGATGAATGCATCGACTGTGCACTCTGCGAACCAGAATGCCCTGCAGAAGCAATTTATGCCGAAGATGAAATTCCCGAAGGCCAAGAAGTATTCCTCGAGATCAATGCCGAGCTCGCCGATTTATGGCCAAATATTTCAGAGCAAAAAGCCCCCGCTGCAGATGCGGCTGAGTGGGACGGCGTCGAAGGCAAAATTCAACACCTAGAACGCTAATTTAAGTTACACTTATATAAACTTCCAGCACCCGTAGCTCAGCTGGATAGAGTAGGTGGCTTCGAACCACTTGGTCGGGAGTTCGAATCTCTCCGGGTGCGCCAAATAACAAACCCTCAGCCGAAGGCTGGGGGTTTTTTGATATTCGCTATACAAAGAGAAACTCATGGATCCAAAAAAACCACTATCTACTTTGATTGCAATCTTTACTTTTACGCATAGCTTCCCCGCTTTCAGCGATCAAATTAGTTTAAAAAATGGCGACTCCCTTCAGGGCACCCTAACCTCCCAAACAGATACTTTTGTGCTGTGGCAATCAGATAATTTTGGCGAATTACAGATCCCTAAAGATCAGGTTGTATCAATCAGCTCGGCGCCCGAAACCAAAGAATTGATACCAGGCCTAAATAAAAAGGATACTTTTAAGGGCAGCGTTGGACTATCTGGCTCTTACCTTGGCGGTAACGAAGAGCGTGATGATCTTGAACTGGATATTGGCTTCAGCTTTGAAAAAGGCGATGCAACCCATAGTGCAAACATCAATTATGAAACCCTGGGCGAAAACGGCGAATCAACTATTAATGATTATGGCATTGACTATGGCATTGATTGGTTGATTAGCGATAGTTGGTTTTGGGGCAACAATTTTTTCTATGGTGCTGATGATAAACGTCAAATTGATCAATCCATATCCGTGGGTACAGATGTGGGCTATCAATTTTGGAAAAATGAAACAGGCAAGCTTTCCACTGCCGTCGGTTTGACTTGGATCAATGATGAATTATTTAGCTCGGTCAAAGATAATCGACTCACCTGGGCTTGGTCTGGTGATTATGAAAAATTACTGATGAAAAAAATCTCACTGTCTTATTCACACCAGTTGAACGTATCTATCAAAGACTCTGAAAATACCCAATTAAACGCAGATATTGGGGTTATTATTCCAGTTACCGATAAGCTGGATACAAAGATCACATGGGATTGGTCATTTGACAATCAACCTGAAGAAGGCAATGAAACTATCGACCGTAAGGTTAGGTTTGGTATCAATTACACCCTTTAAAACAGGGATCCCTACCAAAAAAACCAGCCTTTAGTCGCCTTATCCAACCTATCTCGACAACCCCTAAGCTGACCGCCATACACCTCCGCTTGACGCTTTACCTTTGCTGCTATCTTGATAAGTTTTGGCTTCTTTTTAAAGCTACCTCGCAAATAACCACCCCAACCTTCGTGATAGGCTAAATACTGCTTATAGGCATCCCATTTTGAAATACCTAGGCGCTTGCTGGTTTTATTGGTATACCAACCGATAAAGTTAATTGCATCGCCAAAATCATCTCGATCATGGCTCCAGTTGCCAGTATCTTTGCGGTAGTCATTCCACGCAGGATTTTGCGCCTGAGCATAGCCATAAGCGGTGGACCTTCTGGGTAAGGGAATAAAGAAAAATGTGGGTCGTTTAGGTCTAACCTTGGCTCTAAAGGTCGATTCTTGCTTCATAATAGCCATAGTCACATGAATTGGCGTACCCCAGCGCTTTTCAGATTTTTTAGCGGCTTTATACCAATCGGTTTCACCGTAGAAAATTGAACATACATCATTGACCTGCTTGGGCTGATAGGTAGAGCAACCAGTAACTAGCAAGATAAAAGCAATAACGAATAAACGTAACATCCTGATTCTCCGCAGTTGGTTAGGGGCTAATGACATAACAAAGTTTAGACGGTCTTATTCCCATATGGAACTGGATTTTTTATTCGGTAATTTCGCATCTTGTCTCGAATCTATTTTAGTCTTATCTTTAGTCTCGCCATCAGCTTTAACTAAGGAAATTTTTTCGCGCGACACGGTGATCATCCTACGTTTATAAAGCGCACCCAACGCATTTTTATACTTTTTCTTAGATACCTTAAACTGGCGATATATAAGCTCAGGGTTACTCTTATCAGTTAGTTCAGATTCGCCGCCAGAGGCTTTTAAGTGAGCCATAATTTGATCTTCAAGACTGTTATCACCCTGAGAGGAATGCTGAGAAATAATTAAATCGACCTTTCCATCGTCTCGGATTGTCTTAATATAACCCGGCAAGCGCTCACCAATAGCTAGCGGCCTAAATGCATCTCCATGAAAAATAAGCCCCAAGTATTGATTATTAATCAACGCTTTATAGCCAAGCTCTGTTTTAACGGTAATTTGAAGATTAACCGCTTGTTTTTCTTCTAACCCTTCCGGCTCTTCTTCAAAATATCGATTAAGCTTTGAAGAAGCGAGAATTCGATCGGTCTCATGATCATGAAACACATAAACAACGTAGGACTCGCCTTCTCTCATCGGATGTTGCTGCTCGCTAAAAGGAACAAGTAAGTCTTTTGGCAGACCCCAGTCTAAAAAAGCCCCTACGCGATTGGTATCAATCACTTTGAGTAATTCGATACTGCCAACTAAGGCTTTTGGTATTTCTGTAGTAGCAATTAATAGGTCATCAGAATCAAAGTACAAAAATACATCAACCCAATCATCAATATCCAAACCATCGGGGACATAGCGATTAGGCAGCAAAATCGTGCCATCTTCGCCCCCATCCACGTAAAATCCATGGTCAGCGATTTTTACCACTTGCAGGTTGTTAAATTTTCCAATTTCTATGGCCATAAAAAATTCTTTATCTATCTGCGTTATTTAGCGACACATTCGGGCTAATTAAGGTCGCTATATTAGGTTGCTCAACAAGATATGTATATAGCATCAGAAAATGTTTGACAGCAGGTATCAGTTAGGTAGAATGCTCGCCTCTTCCCAGAGGGTGGTTAGCTCAGCTGGTAGAGCATCGCCCTTACAAGGCGAGGGTCACAGGTTCAATCCCTGTACCACCCACCAAGGAAGCAAGGTTATTGTGGACCGGTAGTTCAGCTGGTTAGAATGCCGGCCTGTCACGCCGGAGGTCGCGGGTTCGAGTCCCGTCCGGTCCGCCAATAAATATTAAAGGCTACTTCGCAAGAAGTGGCCTTTTTTATTACCCATCAAGCCAAATTGTATTGTTTTATTAATACAGATCTCAAAATCACAAAATACTTAGCATCCAAATTACCCACAATACCCATAAAACATCTTTTAAATAGAAACCAATCAGCATATGCAATTAAATTTTGTTTATGTTACTTTTAACCATGAGCAACCATATTGTGATGAGCAGTGCTCATTAATAATAGAAAAAAAATAGAATATAGCTTCTTTGGAAGTTGCAGAAAAATACGTTAATTAACAAGTATTAATAAAAATTTTATTCTAGATAAAAAATACAGGGGAAGATTATGAAACGTTTTAAGCAGAAAAGCACCTACGTTTCGCTGGCAGTTTCAGCATTTTTAACAGCTGGAACGGCAATAGCGGAAATAGAAGAAATCACAGTTACAGCCAACAAGCGTGAGCAGTCACTTCAAGATGTACCACTCACTGTCTCAGTAACCAGCGCAGAAACCATTAAGCAATCGAGCATTGTTGATCTTATTGATCTGCAAACTGCAGTTCCCTCGTTGCGAGTTTCTCAGCTACAAAGTTCAGCACAAACCAACTTTGTTATTCGTGGCTTTGGTAATGGTGCCAATAACCCAGGTATTGAACCTGCAGTATTGGTGCTTATTGATGGTGTACCCAGATCACGTTCATCTTCATCACTGGCTGATTTACCTAACCTAGAGCGCGTAGAAGTTCTAAGCGGTCCTCAATCAACACTATTTGGTAAAAATGCTTCTGCTGGTGTAATCAGCATTACCACTAAAGCACCAGAAGGTGAAATGAGTGGCTTAATTGAAACTACTTTAGGTAATTATGGCACACAAATTGTTAAGGGTACTTTTACTGGGCCCCTAGCAGACAATGTAGCTTATCGCCTCTCTGCTAGCTCTAATGAAAGTGACGGCTATGCTACCAATCTGTTTGATAATAGCCCGCTGAATAATCGTGATCGCTCTGCATTTAGAGGACAATTAGCGTGGGATGTATCAGAAGATCTTTCAGTAAGAATTATTGCTGACAAAGATGAAACTGATGAGGCCTGCTGTGTTACTGGCCCACTTCGTCAAGGTCCAGCAACTCAGGCAAGTAATGCGCTAGCTGGTCCATTTGTTTTGGCAGCAGATGCTTCTCCTTGGGATTATCAAGTTTATATGAACGCTGATGAGTCACCTTACAATAGGTTAGAAAATGAAGGCCTATCTGTTCACTTGGACTATGATCTTGGTTTTGCAACACTAACCTCGATTACAGCCGACAGAACTACCGATATGGCTTCCAATTTTGATGCTGATTTCTCTGGGGCTCAATTATTAAGAGAAAATAAACTTAGTTATAATTTTGATACCTTAACTCAAGAATTTAGGCTTTCATCCAATGATGACTCTGAAGTTCAATGGTCTGTTGGTGCTTTTTATGCAGAGGAAGACACGGATAGCAAGCGCACAGTTATGTATGGCCCTCTAATTGCAACCTATGCAAATTTAATGCTGGATGCACTGGCAGATACCAGCCTCGCTGAACTTGCTGGCGCGGCTCAAATGGGCGCACTAGGTCCTGACCACATGTCGGTAAGCGCCGATAACTTTTTCTTGGGCGGATCTGGTGAAGATGACAATGGTAATGGTGTAATTGATCCAAATGAGCGCGCGGGTGGGTCATTAAAAGAAGACTTTTTAATGTCTTCAAAAACACTTTCCCTATTTGCAAATGTTGAGTTTCCTTTGAGTGATGATTGGTCTGCTAGCATTGGTCTTAATAAGACCAAGGATGAAAAACATGTAATGTCTGACGTCTTGGTTGTAGATGAATTCGCCACTGTTCCTTGGGAAGGTCTTGATCCTCGGCTTGGGGCTTTTAAATTCTTCCCTCCATTTACCGCTTATCCAGCAGATGGACGAGACTTTGATTCGGATGATTTAACCCATTCATTGCGATTAACGCATGATTACAGCGAAAACACTAAGGTCTACATATCTCACTCAACAGGCTTCAAGCCGACCTCGGTTAACCTATCAGTTAATGCAACAACACCTGATACCCGAGCTGCAAACCCTGAGTATTCTGAAAACCTTGAAATCGGATTAAAGCACAGTAATGAGTCTGGCTATATTAATGTTGCTTTATTTAATCAAAATATCGAGGGCTTTCAGTCTAATACCTTTGTTGGAACCGGCTTCCAATTGGTTAATGCAGGGGATCAAAGACATGAAGGTCTTGAAGTTGATATGAAGCAACAACTTTCTGATGACTGGGTACTTGGATTATCTGCCATTAAGATTAATGCTGAATATGAGTCTTTTGTTAACGGTCCATGTCAAACTCTACCTGAGGGTTCAGGAGTATTTCCATCCGTTGAATGTGATCCCGGCTTACCTACAAGGGATCTAAGCGGAACTAAACCTGCAGGTATTAGTGATTGGAGCGCAAACTTAAATGCTACTTATTCATATAATGTTAGTGATGCAGTCTCTAGCTACTTGCGACTTGAGTATGTGTATGAATCAGAAGTCGCAGCAGTAGACAACGTTCCTGCTGTAAAATCTCCATTATTGGGCATTCCAGGAATTGCTGATAATATCCCTGCTCTAAGAAGCATCAAAAACTTTAATATGAGCATGGGCTTTACTCATAATCCAAGTGGTATTGAAGTCATGCTTTGGGGTCGTAACTTAACTAATCATGAGTCATTATTATCTGCATTCCCAACATCTGCGGCACCAGGAAGCTATGGTGGCTACCCAACACCTCCTCGCACCTATGGTTTAACAGCTAGAGCAACCTTCTAACGCTAAACCTAAGTAGAAAAACTAAAGGACGGGTATTGCCCGTCCTTTTTTTTGATCTTTTTTTAGTCTCTATACACAAAAGAACCATTGAATTTTCTAGTATCACCCCCATCTAATAACTAAAGCTAACGAGGATATTAAAAATGGATCAATATCGAGGAACCACAATTCTGTCGGTGCGCCGCAATGGCAAGGTAGTAATTGGAGGTGATGGCCAAGTAAGTTTGGGCAATACTGTAATGAAGGGCAATGCCCGCAAGGTACGCCGCCTGTATAACGGCAAAGTGATCGCTGGTTTCGCTGGTGGTACAGCCGACGCTTTTACATTATTTGAACGCTTTGAGGCTAAATTAGAAATGTATCAGGGGCAATTAACCCGGGCGGCGGTTGAATTAGCCAAAGATTGGCGTACTGATCGTATGCTGCGCAGACTAGAAGCACTGTTGGCTGTGGCGGATGAAGAGGCCTCACTTGTGATTACCGGTAACGGTGATGTGATTCAGCCAGAGGATGATTTGATTGCTATCGGCTCCGGTGGACCCTTTGCCCAATCGGCAGCTAAAGCACTATTAGATAATACTGATATGGATGCTCGGTCCATTGTCGAGCAAGGCTTAAGTATTGCCGGCGATATCTGTATCTACACCAATCATAATTGCACCATTGAAGAATTAGACTGTAAAGAATAAAGGTATTTGTATGTCCCAAATGACACCAAGAGAAATTGTTCATGAACTTAATCGTCATATTATTGGTCAAGATGATGCTAAGCGCGCCGTGGCAATAGCCCTACGCAACCGCTGGCGTCGATCGCAACTCGACGATGAAATGCGCAATGAGGTCACACCTAAGAATATTTTAATGATTGGTCCAACCGGTGTGGGTAAAACTGAAATAGCTCGTCGTCTCGCCCGTCTTGCCAATGCGCCTTTTGTTAAGGTTGAAGCGACTAAATTTACTGAGGTGGGCTATGTGGGTAAGGATGTTGAATCTATTATCCGCGATTTAGTTGAGACCGCGGTTAAACAACGTCGTGAGCAAGAAATCACTAAGGTAGAGCAACGTGCAGCAGATGCAGCGGAAGAGCGTGTATTAGATGCTTTACTTACGCCTGCAAGAGGTTCTGATACTGAAGCTGAACGCGACTCTTCCACGCGCCAAGTATTTCGCAAAAAACTGCGTGAGGGTTCATTAGACGACAAAGAAATTGAAATCGAGCTCAGTCAAATTGCTAAAGGGGTTGAAATTATGGCGCCTCCAGGCATGGAAGAAATGACGTCTCAGCTACAAAACATGTTTAGCAATATCAACAAGGGGCAAACAGCGACACGCAAAATCACGGTAGCTGATGCAATGAAATTGTTAAAAGATGAAGAGGCTTCTAAATTAATTAATGAAGAAGATATAAAAACCAGTGCGGTAGAGGCCGCCGAGCAAAATGGTATCGTATTTCTCGATGAAATTGATAAGGTCTGTCGTCGCGGCGAGGCCGGTGGTGCGGATGTGTCTCGCGAAGGGGTTCAACGGGATCTGTTGCCGCTAATTGAAGGCAGTACCGTAACGACAAAATACGGCATGATTAAAACCGACCATATTCTGTTTATCGCATCGGGAGCTTTTCATCTTGCTAAACCCTCAGACTTAATTCCTGAGCTACAGGGTCGCTTACCTATACGAGTGGAGCTTAATTCCCTAGTAGTTGACGACCTTGAGCGAATTTTGACAGAGCCCAAAGCCTCACTTACCAAGCAATACTGCGCGCTGATGGAAGCTGAAAACCTCAAGGTTAAGTTTAATGATGAGGGTGTAAAACGCATTGCTGAACTGGCTTTTGAAGTGAATGAAACGACCGAAAACATTGGTGCTCGTCGATTGCACACTATTTTGGAGCGCTTACTTGAGGAAATTTCCTTTGAGGCTTCTGATCTTGGCGCCAAAGATGAAAGCGTTATTATAGATAAAGCCTTTGTGGATCAGCATCTAAGCGAGCTAGCGCAGGATGAAGATCTTTCGCGCTTTATTCTGTAATTACCCAGCCTATGTCCACGCCCACCAAAGTCGTTGTTCGCGAATCTAAAGACGCCCTTTTCATTGAATTTTCTGATGGGCAGGCTTATACCCTGCCCGCAGAGTATCTTCGGGTCTATTCCCCCAGCGCTGAAGTTCGCGGTCATGGCACTGGCAATGAAACCCTGCAATTTGGCAAGCGCAATGTCACAATCACCTCACTGGTTCAGGCGGGAAACTATGCGCTACAAATTACTTTTAGCGACGGCCATGATTCGGGTATCTATGGCTGGGATTATCTAAAGGAACTTGGCAAAACCCACGAACAAAAGTGGTCTGTGTATCTACAAAAAATTCATCAGGCTGGATTAAGCCGAGACATAGACTCTCAAGTTATAAAACTTGTGTAATAAAAATTAAGCCTCTAGCGCCTAAACCATGCGTATCAATACACTTGGATACCCTATTGGCTCAACTACCGCTACAATAGCCACCCGATTTAAAGGAAATTTAGGCTGATGTCTGACAAAACCACGCATTTTGGCTACAAGCAAGTCAACGTTGAGGAAAAAGCCGGCAAAGTTGCTGAGGTTTTTCATTCTGTTGCTGCCAATTATGATTTGATGAATGATCTTATGTCCGCTGGCATTCACCGTCTATGGAAGCGTGTTGCTATCCAAATGTCTGGTGTTCGCCCGGGCCATAGCGTTCTTGATATTGCTGGTGGCACCGGTGATTTAGCCGCCAAATTCTCACGAATAGTTGGCCCTGAGGGCACAGTGGTTTTAGCTGATATCAATGATTCTATGCTCAAGGTTGGGCGAGACAGACTAGTGGATCGCGGCATTACCGATAATGTGCGCTTTTCTCAGGCTGATGCTCAGCACCTACCCTTTCCCGATAATAGCTTTGATGTGATTACTATTGCCTTTGGTCTGCGAAATGTTACCGATAAGGATATGGCGCTGCGATCTATGTTACGCGTACTTAAACCTGGCGGTAAATTACTAGTTCTTGAGTTTTCAAAGCCACCCAATGCACTGTTATCAAAAATTTACGATGGCTATTCATTTAGCGTTCTGCCCAAACTGGGCAAGCTATTTGCCAATGATGCCGATAGTTACCAATATTTGGCAGAATCCATTCGCATGCATCCCAATCAAGAAACATTGCAGAGCATGATGGATAATGCCGGCTTTGAAAATACCGATTACCACAATATGACTGGTGGAATTGTGGCTCTGCACCGTGGAGTAAAGCCTTAGTGTTATTTGGCGCACTTCAATCAACCGCGATTAGTGGGCTAGAGACGGCTATCAACACAGCGTTGAAGTACGACCCTGCTACCCTGCGCGATCTCTCTGAAATTGAGGGTCAGGTGCTGTTAATCGACTGCAGTATACCCGATTTACGTGTCGCCATTGAAGTACAGCAACAACAGATAGTCATTCATTCCAACTGGGATGGCGAAGCTGCTGTGACGCTTGAGGGCTCGATGATAGCTTTGGCCAAAATGGCGGTTAATGCCTCTGATACTAGTTCTTTTGCTGGGTCTGGGGTTCAGCTATCTGGCAATCTAGAAACCCTGCATAAACTGCATAAAATACTGTCTCAATTAAATATTGATTGGGATGGTGCCTTGGCTGATCTTATAGGTGATGTGCCTGCGCATATTATTGGTTCTGCTGTGCGTAAATCCAGCAAACTACGCAAGGAAACCCTTCAAAGAGCAACCAGCGCGGTAACCGAAGTCGCTCAGGAAGAGTTAGAAATTATTCCCAGTCAAAATGCCTTTGCCCAGTTCAAGCAGGATGTTCGTCAAATGGCGTCCGACACCGATCGACTAATGGCTAGAATCTCAGCGCTGGGCGACAAAGTTAAGCGCGCAGATAACGATGGGGGCCAAGCATGAGCAAATTACGTCGTTTAGCCAAAATTTATTATGTGGTGGGCAAATATCGACTGGATAATCTTATCGATAAAAGTCGCTTACCCTTAACCCTTCGCATTGCGCTAGCACCGACAAAACTTATTATTAGCGCCAAAGCTTCTCGCGGGGAGCGTCTGCGTAGAGCACTTGAAGAACTGGGCCCTATATTTATTAAATTTGGTCAACTGTTATCGACTCGCCCCGATCTAATCGCCCCGGATATCTGTGCTGAGATAAAACATTTACAGGATAATGTAGCGCCTTTTTCACCCGAGGTGTTCATATCTAGAGTGGAGGAATCTCTGGATGGAAACGTCAACGATATCTTTGCAGAATTTGATAAAACCCCATTAGCCACTGCTTCTATAGCTCAGGTACATAAAGCGAGCTTACAGGATGGCACTCAGGTAGTGGTAAAGGCTGTTAGGCCTAATATTGAAAAGACTATTTCCAGAGATATTTCACTCTTATATACGCTTGCCAAATTAGTCGCTAAATACAGTATTGATGGCCCCAGACTTAAGCCTATTGAAGTGGTTAGCGATTATGAAAAAGTCATTTTTGGTGAACTAAATCTGCAATCTGAAGGGGCTAATGCATCGCTGTTAAAGCATAATTTTGAAAACTCCCCGCTACTGCATGTGCCACAAATTCATTGGCCCTATTCCAATCAAAATGTATTGGTCATGGAACGTATTAGCGGCATACCAGTCACCAATATCCAAGACCTAGAAGATGCTGGGGTTAATTTTAAAAACTTGGCAGAGCGCGGCGTAGAAATCTTTTTTACTCAGGTATTTGAGCACAACTTTTTTCATGCCGATATGCATCCCGGTAATATCTTTGTCGATGCATCTAATCCCGAAAAGCCGCGCTATATCGCCATCGACTGTGCCATTATGGGGTCATTAACCCGAGACGATCAGTTTTATATGGCGTGCAATCTTTTGGCTATATTTAATCGCGACTATACTCAGGTAGCCGAACTGCATATGCGCTCGGGCTGGGTGCCTAAGGATACCTCTATTGCAGAATTTACCAATGCTATCCGCTCAGTCTGTGAACCTATATTTGAAAGACCGCTGGGAGAAATCTCTCTAGGGCACATGTTGGTCAGCCTATTTAGTACAGCTAGGCAGTTTAATATGGAAGTACAGCCATCCTTAGTGTTACTGCAAAAAACTCTGCTTAATATCGAGGGCTTGGGACGACAGCTTTATCCTGAGCTAGATCTCTGGGCTACAGCACAACCCTATTTAGAAAAATGGCTTAAAGACCGCTACTCACCCAAAGCCATTGTTAAACAATTTAAAAATGACTTGCCGGATTTATTAGAAAAGTTGCCGCAGATACCGCCAATGGTTTTTCAGGCTCTGGAAAATCTGCAAACACCCGTGGATAAACAACCGCAGCCAACAACCGCCACAAAGCCAAGAAAATCATCGGCTATGGGTGCAGTTATTGCTGGCTTTGGCTTGGGTCTACTGGCTACCCAATGGGTTTCAGCCTCGTCCACAACCCTTATTATTGGCTCTCTAGTCACTGCAATCGGAGCACTTTTGATACTGCTGCGATAAGCACATCGCTTTACATCATCTCTGTGACTGCCATAATGGCAAATTATTGAATAAGTTGAATCAGATGGAGAACTGGTTTGAGTAATTTTCTCGACAAAATAACTTGGAATAGCGATGGGCTTATTCCTGCAATTACCCAAGACCATCAATCGGGAAGAATCCTAATGATGGCTTGGATGAATGCCGAATCTTTAACCCTGACGGTTGAAGAGAATCGCGCCATTTATTGGTCGCGCTCTCGTCAAAAATTGTGGCGCAAAGGCGAGGAATCAGGGCATGTTCAGCATATCAAAGAGATCCGCCTCGACTGTGATAGCGATGTTATTATATTAACTGTCGATCAGGTGGGCGGTATCGCCTGTCATACCGGTAGAGAATCCTGTTTTTATTATGTTTTAGAAGATGGTGAATGGAAAGCGGTTGATCCGGTATTGAAAGAATCAAAGGATATCATCAATGAGTGATGCGATATTAAAACAGCTTGCAGAGGTTCTAGAGCAGCGTAAACAGTCTTCTGCAGATGAGTCCTATGTGGCTAGCCTGCATCAAAAAGGGCTAAACAAGATTCTGGAAAAGGTTGGTGAAGAATCGGTTGAGACCATATTGGCCGCCAGAGATGCAGAACAGAGCGGTGATAACAGCAAGGTGGTCTATGAAACGGCCGACTTGTGGTTTCACAGCCTAGTGATGCTATCGCACCTAGATATTCAAGTGGACGACATACTCAATGAACTGGAAAGGCGCTTTGGCCTCTCTGGTCTTGAAGAAAAAGCGAACAGATAAAAGGTATAGATTATGGGATTTGGCTGGCAGGAATTAATCATTGTATTGGTTATTGTGGCACTTATTTTTGGCACTAAAAAATTGCGCAATATTGGCTCAGATCTTGGCGGTGCAGTAAAGGGGTTTAAAGACTCGGTTAACGATGCCAAAGATAACGATAAAAAAGATAGTGCAGAATAAATCACACTAGCCATTTATGTTTGATATTGGTTTCCTAGAACTTCTGGTTATCGCTCTAATTACTTTGGTTGTAATGGGTCCAGAACGCCTGCCAGAAGCTATTCGCAAGATCAGTCTGTGGTTTGGTCGATTAAAGCAAATTTTGGCTAAGGCGCGAACTGATATCGAAAATGAAGTGGGTATGGATGATATACGCCATCAACTGCATAACGAAGAAGTCTTGCGTGAATTGGGTGAGCAAAAAGATCAACTGCAACAGTCAATAGAGCAACCGCACAAAGAGCCTACTAATGACTGAGCAAAAGACTGCATCAAGCCAGCCGTTAATGGCTCACCTCCTCGAATTACGCAATCGTCTGCTACGGGTTTTTATCGCAGTTTTGGTTATATTTGCTATTTTATTTCCGTTTAGCGAAGCGCTGTATTTGTATATCTCAGAACCTTTGAGAGCCTTTTTACCCAGCGCCTCAACCATGATTGCCACAGAAATTACCTCGCCATTTCTGACCCCATTTAAACTTACTTTAGTATCGGCCATGTTTGTCAGCATGCCCTATACCCTGTATCAGTTATGGGCCTTTGTAGCGCCGGCACTGTACCAGCAAGAAAAGAAAATCGCCGTACCGCTGTTCTGTGCCAGTGTGATTTTATTTTATACCGGTATGGCGTTCGCCTATTATCTTGTGTTTCCCTTAGTGTTTATGTTTTTCACCAGTGTGGCGCCAGAGGGGATCAGCGTTATGCCGGATATTCGTGCCTACTTAGATTTTGTTTTAAAACTCTTTATGGCCTTTGGTTTAAGCTTTCAAATACCTATAGCCGTGGTGATTCTGTCCTGGATAGGCACAGTAAACCCCAACAAACTCGCCAAAAAGAGACCCTATGTGTTTGTACTATGCTTTGTTATAGGCATGCTTTTGACACCGCCAGATATTATTTCTCAGGCGCTATTAGCCATTCCTATGTGGTTATTATTTGAGGTGGGTATTTTATTTGGCCGCTTAGTCAGCAACAAATCTTAACGAGAGTGAATTTACACAGTGACGAATATTCTTAGGGGTAAACTGCTCACCCTCAAACACATGGCCTAGATGACCGCCACAATTGGCACATAGAATTTCCACCCGACGACCATCCGCATCTACTTCACGCCTCACCGCACCAGCAATTTCGTCATCAAAACTCGGCCAGCCACAGTGGGAAGAGAATTTACTTTTAGACTGATAGAGTGGCGTATCGCAACGTTTGCAGACATAGGTGCCAGCATCATAATGATCATTATATTCGCCGGTAAAAGGCATCTCAGTGCCCTTATGCTCGATAATTCGCTGCTCTTCAAAAGTTAGTGGGTTGTATTTACTCATTATTCTAAGTTCACTCTTTCAATGATTTTGATTAGCGCTTCTTTAACTGTTTCTTGTAGCTCAGGGTAGCGAATGGCGTACCATAATTGAACCATAATAGCGTGCAAAGCCTGTAGACTACATTCGTTGTCAGGTATATCCATAATTTGATGACTATTGATTAAACGCAGATAATCAAATTGCGGATGACCTATAGAGGCATATTCCCAATCCATAATAAATATGCCATTTTTACTTTGAATAATATTTTCAGGAATTAAATCATGGTGGCACAGCACTGGATGCCAATCTTGGGTGTCTATAGTTCGGGCTATTTTAAGAAGCGCTTGCCTAATTGTTTTATCAAGGTACAGCGGACTTAACTGATTGCAGTAGTCACGGACGTAAAGCTCATAATTAAGAACATCAAGATCAGGCAATTCAATAGACTGAATATCCTCTATAGCCTTTATTAGCTGCTTTTTTGTATCTGACTTTAGAGCTTTATCGGCATCCAAAGCATAACCGTCGATATACTCAGTAACCAAAATACGGCTATCAGAATAATAAAATCTGGGTACAAAATGAGTGGACTGAAGTTTTTTTAGGATAGTAATTTCATTTTGGCGATTAATACCTAGCTTGTCAGCTTCGAGATTGTTGATTCTAAAAACCGCGCGTTTGGAACTCGCTTCGATAAGGTAACTGGTATTAGTTAGACCGCCCTCAAGTTGCTTAACAATCTTAGGCTCAGATTGAAAAGGCACCTGCCATTGGCGCCAATTCTCTAGGTACTGCTTAACTTGATTCTGTACGTTGCTGGAAATAGGCTTTTCTCCACGCTAGATAACCAATAACCGCTAAAACTAAATAGATGCTATAAAGGCCTACTGTTTGATAGAGCTCACGGTCGATATATAAAAAGATAGAGACCGCATCGATTACAATCCAATACAACCAATTTTCCACTATTTTGCGCGCTACCATAAAGGTAGTAATCACACTGCCCCAGGTAGTAAATGAATCTATATAGGGCATTCTGGCATCGGTGTTTTGCGACAGTAAATAACCTGATATTGCCGATAAAACCAATACCAAACCAATAGCAAGCAGATGGTTTTTTAATCCCCAACAGCTTAATTTAATCCCTTCAGATGAATTGCCGCCCTTCTGCCACTGATACCAACCATAGACCGCCATCACCATATAATAGGCATTCAGCCCCGATTCCATATATAGGCTTACATCACCAAATATCCAGATGTAAATACCGGTGCTTATAAAGGCACAGTACCAACAGAGGCTATTTTCACGCATAGCAAATAACAGGTAGGCAATACCTAGGATAACTGCAACTGTTTCTAATCCAAACCATTCAAACATTATTTAAGCGCCTTATATCCGGGAATTACCTTCATCACATAGACCGCCATATTAAATTCTTTATAGCAGTCGGCAATAGTTTTTTGCACCGCCTGCATGGCGTGATCATACTCCCCCTGCACTACCGTGCTGGTGGGAAAGGTGGAAATTTTGAGTTGATCAAATTGATTAATACGCTCAATAAAACCATCAATGGGAGGAATAAATTCCTCCCGATTGGGGTACATACTAACGTCTATGGTAACTTGCATCATTAAATACCTAGGGGCAAATTAAAAATCAGCGCGCAGTGAGACACCGATTACCTTGGGTGCGCCTAGCTGTTGAAATTCGGTTTCATCAAAGCCCTCGCCAGAACGCGGATCAGCATCCCAACCAGCAAAGCCACGAACCCCATAATCTTTGTCCGTTGCATTATTGATAAAGGCCGCGAGTTCATAGCTCTCAACGCTGTAGGCTAATCGAGCATTCACTAATTTGTATGCCTTAGATTGGTAATTATGAGAATCAGAATAATAAAACTGATCCTTGCCCTCTACTTCAATAGATGCCGAAAGCCTTTCAGAAAGTGCATATTGCAAAGAAGTTGCAAAATTATATTCAGGTGCATGGGCTGCAGCTCTGCCTTTTAGGTTAAAGGCGTCAGGATCTAAATTATTGTGTTCGGTTATTTTGGTTTTAAGTAAGCCAAGACTTGAGTTAAGACTCAAATTATCTTGCAGTTGCCAAGTCATCTCCCACTCAACACCATAACTGTAGCCCTTTCCAGCATTGGTGGTGAAATCAATAAAGCTTGCCGCGCCCGCTTCATTAACAACTGCCGTTGATGATTTTAGTTGAAGGTCTTGGCGATCGGTGTAGAAAGCCGTCACGCGATTGATGATTTTGCCATCAGGTGAGTAGAACTTTCCGCCAATCTCATAGTTCAACTGAAACTCAGTATCAAAATGTCGGTCAGACTCACTGGGCAAGTTTTCCTCAGCATTAAAACCACCGGCTTTATAGCCACGGGTAACACTGAGGTATAAAAGATCATCCGCTTGGGTAGATAATTCAAATGCCAATTTACCACCAACTAAGTTTTCATCATTTTTGCCGCTAATTTGATTGCTATCAAAGTAATCCGATTGCCAATTTTCATAGCGAAGTCCTGAGGTCAATGAAAGGTTTTCTTTGATTGAAGTTCTAGCTTCAACAAACAAGGATGCAGATGAAGTTTCATACTGACTGGTAAACCGCGATGAATAGGTATAATCCCTGGTCAAATCAATCATAGAATCTTGATAATAAACCCCAATTAACCAATCACTATTGACTATTTGACCCTGAGGGCCAGAAATCCAACGAATTTCGGCAGAGTCTCGCGCAATATCCCGCAGATAATTATCAAATGCTTGATAGCCGGGCTGAAATTCAAGGTCCGTCCAATCTTCATCATAACCATACTCAGTATCAGTTCGGTTGCTAGTTACAATAGTCTTCAAAGTAACAATATCATTTATCGTCCAATCACTATTAACCGCAAATGCTGTAGTGTCTTGACGATCATGCCCAGGTTGGTCCGACATCATGGTGCGATTTTCATCTAAAGAAAATGCGTCATAACCATTATCAATATCCAAATGCAGTGCCGTAAAATCAACGGTTAAATTATCAGCCGCCAAATAACGCAACTTTAACCTAGAGGTCGACTCATCAATATTGTTGGTATCTTTTCGATCCAATGTGATGTTACTGATAAAACCGTCCGAAAGTGTTTTTCCGCTTGCTACTCGGTACAACCACTGGTCATTAAGGGCGCCACCAAAAGCTGTTTCTAGGTTTCTACCACCATAGCTACTCAGCGAGGTTTTAGCATAGCCCTGTGATTCAGCTGTTGGACCAGCTGTTTGAAGGCTGATCACACCCGCCAGTGCATTGGCACCAAATCGAGTTCCCTGAGAACCGCGAAGCACCTCAACCTGATCTATATCAAGCAAGGTTGCTGCACCGCCAAAGCCAGTAAAATCAATACCATCAACATAGGTTCCAACAGAAGGATTTAAAGGTGCCACAAATTGACTGCGCTCACCAATACCCCGAATTTGAAAGTATCGACCCCTAGAAGCGCCAGCGGCAAAATTAACATTGGGTGTTAAAGCCAAAACATCTTCAAGATGGCGGCTATTGCGCTGGTTAATTACATCTGAATTGATCACCGAGATACTGGTAGGAATATTTTTTAACTGCGCTTCACGAAAATCAGAAGAAACAATAATTTCTTCGATATTATTATCAGCACTGGTCAGCGAAATAGTACAAAAAGAGAAAATACAAAAAAATACAAATGAAAACGGTTTAAACAAAAATTGCATAGTTGAGCCTCAATAACAATGGTTAAGGAGACCCGGAATCAAAAGACGAGGTGGAGGTTATTACTTAGTTCCTATTCCTACGCCGGCATAATCCGGATCAGGTTCAAAGGGTGCTTCTCAGGTTTTTTCAGACCGCCCCTTAGGCAAGTTGAAGTCTAGCATTGAGTAAGTATAGGTTGCAACCAGAGCAAATTTTGAAATTTTCACCCATTAATCACCTAATACTAAAGTATTAGTGCTTATAGGTTATACAAATATGCTGCAAATTATAATAATTTGTACATTGTGATAGGAATTTTTTTAAAAAGTTAGATTAATCATCAGTAACTAATCGATTTTCGAGCACAGCTCTGTAAATACGATTTTTTAATGGAAAATACCAAGGGATTTAGTTATGGACGCTCAAAAATATGAAGGAACATCATCCCCAATAAAAATGGATACATTTGAAATTGGCAGTGATGACATGATGAATGAAGCAATTAGCCAGTTGGAAGCGGCATTTGAACTAGGACTAGCTGGTTTAAGGCAATACTTAAATCAACTAGCCCCAGAAGATCGAGAAAAAGTTATTTTGACGATCACTGATAGTATACAAAAATACTAATTTAGATCTTCAGATAATTTAGAGAATAAGCGCTTTAATTGATTGGGTCTAAGCGCACTCATCTGATTATAGAGTCTAGCAACAGGATCACCATCCTCGCGAACCTCATCAGATTCTTGATAGAGACATTCTGGCTCAACGCCGAAGAAGTTAGCGATACGAACAACGGATTCTCGTCGCGGCTCTTTGGTTCTTTCGTTTAAAATTCGATTAATAGTCGGTTGTGGCACCCCGCACCCACGAGAAAGCCCGCTTTGCGAAACACCATTTTCACGCATTAATTTTGCCAATTGTTGGCTAATATCTTGTTTACTCATAAGTCCTTTCCCTTCCCTGTAGACAATTTTATATATATAGCACCGAAAACACCACCTTTTGAGTGAATGTTTCATTTTTTTTACAAATACTATCAACTAATTTAATCGAAAAAATAATATCAATCTAAATTAGCACCTAACTCTAAACATCATCAAGATTGTAAATCAGCAACCAACTCTTGCACTACAGAGGGATCAGCTAATGTCGATATATCGCCTAATTGCTCAAATTCACCGCTGGCTAATTTTCTTAATATTCTACGCATAATCTTACCCGATCGGGTTTTTGGCAACCCTGGAGCCCAACTAATGACGTCGGGTTTGGCAATAGGACCAATTTCAGCGGCACAAAGATCAATCAATTGTTTTTTTAATGCCTCACTAGGCTCAACGCCCACCATTAAAGTGACAAAACAAAAAATACCCTGCCCTTTGATATCATGAGGGCAACCCACCACTGCAGCTTCAGCAACTGACTCATGAAGCACCAGAGCGCTTTCAACCTCAGCCGTTCCCATACGATGCCCAGATACATTGAGTACATCGTCTACACGCCCTGTTATCCAGTAATAACCATCTTCATCACGACGGGCACCATCACCAGTGAAATAATAACCGGGATAAGCGCTAAAGTAGGTATCTATGCAGCGTTGGTGATCACTGAATACCGTTCTAATTTGACTCGGCCAAGATTCCTTAATCATCAACAAACCTTCACCCGCCCCCTCAATCTCCTGACCTTCAGGGTCTAAAATTGCCGGCTGTACGCCAAAGAAAGGTAGTGCGGCGGAACCCGGCTTTAGCGCCATAGCACCAGGAAGGGGGGTTAGCATATGTGCACCAGTTTCCGTTTGCCACCAGGTATCTACTATGGGGCATTTGGACTCTCCCACCACTCGGTAGTACCAGTCCCATGCCTCTGGGTTTATTGGCTCTCCAACCGTACCTAATAGTTTGAGTGAACTTCTCGAGGTTTGACTTACAAAATCATCACCAGCACCCATTAACGCACGTATTGCAGTTGGTGCCGTATAAAATTGATTGACCTGGTGTTTATCTATAATTTGCCAAAATCGAGAGGCATCGGGATAGGTCGGCACACCCTCAAACATTAGGGTTGTGCCGCCATTGCACAGTGGTCCATACAGAATATAGCTATGACCGGTAATCCAACCCACATCGGCAGTACACCAATATATATCACCCTCTTTGTAGTCAAAGGTATATTTATGGGTCATGGCGGACATTAAAAGATAACCCGCCGTGGTATGAACCACACCTTTTGGTTTACCAGTAGATCCTGAGGTATACAAAATAAACAGCGGATCTTCAGAATCCATTATTTCTGGCTGACAGTCAGCAGACACCGCACTAACAGCTTGCTGGTAGTTTATATCCCTACCTTCATGCCAATCAGTTGTGGCAGCTGTGCGCTCAACAACAATACAACTATGTACCTCAGGACAACTCAGTAAGGCTACATCGGTATTTCTTTTAAGTGGAATTTTTTTCCCACCCCTTACCGCCTCGTCTGCAGTAATAACCAATTTACAATCGGAGTCTAAAATTCTGCCTCTTAAAGCTTCGGGAGAAAACCCACCAAAAACAACGGAATGAACGGCACCGATTCTTGCGCAGGCAAGCATCGCATAGGCGGCTTCGGGAATCATAGGCATATATATGCAGACTCGATCACCTTTTTTTATACCGCGATCACGAAGCACATTACCTAGTCTTGAAACCTGCTCATGAAGCTCTAGATAGGTAATTTTTTTGTCTGATTCAGGCTCGTCACCCTCCCAAATGATGGCCACTTGATCTGAACTGTGTTCTAAGTGACGGTCTATACAGTTAACAGCAACGTTTAGTTTTCCATCCACAAACCAAGACGTTTGCGCATCTTGAAACTCAACTCTGTTGAGTAATTCCCAGGGTTGCTCCCAACTTAAGAATAGATTCGATTGCTCCAACCAAAAAGTATTGGGGTCTTCAATTGATTGGTTGTACATAGCCTGATAATCATCTCTATTTACCCAAGCACTGGCAGACCAACTTTCAGCAACTGAATAAACAACCTTGTCAGACATCTAATACTCCATATTTCGAAATTGATACTAATTTAATGAGTGTATTTACTTTAGTCTCTCAGCTCAACCAAATCATTGATTTTTAAAGAAAACTAAACAGTATTGAATCAAATATCATGCCACAAAAGCACAAACAATTGAAAATGAATAAATTTAGCCTTTTTTGGAAAGCACAAGCGAATATTAATTGCACTGGCCAATTTGCAATGCCACACCAATCGCCAGAACATCTAATATTACTAAATGAACTATCCTAGGTGAAATCAGAAGATATTTTTTGGGCAATTCAAAAAAATCAGCATGCAAGCTATGATTACTTTCATCACAAAGCCGACCGTGTTTTGATGCTAGTGAAATAACTATGGCGCCATTTTTTTCGCCATTTGCGCTACTTCGATCATTTCTTGGTTGTCATTGGTATCAGAGACAAGAAAAAAAACATCCTGATTATGGCTGCACGATGCAAACATTTTTTGATTCAAAATATCATCACTACTAGAAACCGGTAAATTAAGTTTGAGAAATTGATTGGCTGCATCTCTTGCCACAATACCACTACCGCCCAATCCAAAAAAATAAATCCGCCTTGCTTTAACAAAGGCCTCGACGATCTGACTGATTCGCTGGTGACAGATATTTTCATGCACTCGTACGAGATTATTAATCGCGGTATCAAATGTTTTGGGCGCAAAGCTCGCCACATTATCAGAAGGCTCTATTTTTGGATTTAAAAAACAGACTCCACTTGCAAGAGATTCAGCTAATCTAAGCTTTAGATCGGGGAACCCTTTTGCTTTAAAGCGCTTACAAAATCGATTAACACTGGGTTCACTCACTGCTGATTTTTTTGCCAGGTTAGCTATGCTTGATTGGGTTGCAGATTTGGGGTCTGCAAGAATTGTTCTAGCCACTTTCGCTTGGGTCTTATTAAGTGTTGGCAAATCTTGTGAAATCATCTGAATAAGACTTTGATTCGGGGCATTAGGTAATACTAGAGGTTCACGACTCATCTCAATCCTTAAGTTTTTCGTGGAATTTTGGCAGTAATGAAAATACATCACCCTACCCAGTTTAACGCCCTGCGTGTGCTTCCATTGCAACACATGAATCAAGGGTGATTGTGGCAAAAAACCTTGGATACCGACAAAACACCCTAAAAAATGACGTCTTTTTGTAATTATAAGCAAAAAAAACGGTTATCAATTGATTAAAATGCTGTGAAAAATTATAATTTTTGTAATTTTACTACAAATCAAGGTTTCCCTCCTATGTTCAAAATAGCCATTAATGGTTTTGGCCGTATTGGTCGCAATATTGTCAGAGCTTATTACGAACGCCCTGAGCTTCACGATAAACTTCAAATTGTTGCAGTTAACGATTTAGGTGACGTTGAAATCAGCGCGCACCTTTTACAATTTGATACAGTCCATGGTCGCTTTAACCAACAGGTTGAAGTTGGCGATAATAAAATGACTGTTAACGGTGATGAAATTAAATGGTTCTGTGAGCGAGACCCTGCCAATCTTCCTTGGGGTGACCTAGGTGTTGATGTGGTATTTGAATGTACTGGCGTGTTTACTAAAAGAGATAAAGCGGCACTTCATATCGCTGGCGGTGCTAAGAAAGTGATTATCTCGGCCCCAGGCTCAGGTGTTGATGCTACGATTGTTCATGGCATTAATCATGATCAGTTAACTTCGTCTCATGAAATTATTTCTAATGCTTCTTGTACTACCAACTGCTTAGCGCCTTTAGTAGCCCCTCTTCAGGAGGCTATGGGTATTGAATCTGGCTATATGACCACGGTTCACGCCTATACTAATGATCAACAGCTAAGTGATGTTTATCACTCAGATGTTTACCGTGCTCGCTCTGCAACCCAGTCAATGATTCCTACTAAAACCGGAGCGGCTGTTGCAATTGCGGATGTAATCCCTGAATTAGCTGGCAAACTCGACGGCATGGCTGTTCGAGTTCCAACCATTAATGTTTCTTTGGTTGACCTCGTTCTTAATGTCGGAAGAGACACTAGCGTAGAAGAAGTTAATCAAGTGCTGAAAACAGCAGCTGAGAGTGATCTTGGCAGCGTTTTAAGCTACTGCGATCAGCCTTTAGTTTCTGCTGATTTTAATCATATTGCTTACTCAAGTAACTTTGATTCTTTGCAAACCCGTGTCAACGGATCTATGGTTAAGGTAATGGCTTGGTACGACAACGAATGGGGTTTCTCAAACCGCATGCTCGACAATAGCCTTGTACTCTTAAACGCGGAATAATTTTTTATGCCAAGAAGAACCAAAATCCTTGCAACATTAGGGCCTGGAAGCAGTGATGAAGCCAACCTGACTAAATTGATTCAGGCCGGCGTCAATGTTTTCCGTCTGAATTTCTCTCATGGTAGCGCTGAGGAACATACTGAGCGAGCTATGACGATTCGGAAAATTGCCAAGTCATTGCAAATGCCTGTGGGTATTCTTTGTGATATGCAGGGCCCAAAAATTCGCATTGGCAGCTTTGCCGATGACGCTAAGATCGAACTTGTTGAGGGTGATATTTTCAACCTTGATAGCGCTATGGATAAAGAAGCTGGAAATCAGGATGCTGTTTATATCGAACAGGAGCTTCTGGAAGATATGGATGCCGGTGATGTATTGCTGTTAGACGATGGTCGTCTAACCTTTGACATTTTAGAGAAATCGGCAACTGCCGCGCGCTGCAAAGTAGTTCAGGGTGGCGTACTTTCTAGTAAAAAAGGTGTTAATAAATTTGGTGGCGGCCTTTCAGCGGATGCTTTAACACCCAAAGATAAAGCGGATATTAAAACTGCGGCAGCCTTAAAAACTGATTACCTAGCTATTTCGTTTGTTAGAGCGGCTGCTGATGTTGAGCTTACTAGACAGCTACTTAAAGATGCTGGCAGCAGTGCTCACATTATTGCTAAGGTTGAGCGCGCTGAGGCTATTACTGATGAATTCTTACCTGGCATTATCAAGGCGTCTGACGGTGTGATGGTTGCCCGTGGTGATTTAGGTGTAGAAATCGGCGATGCCAACTTGGTTGCTGTTCAAAAACAGCTGATTGAAGCTGCTATGGCCGCTAATAAAGTGGTAATTACTGCGACTCAAATGATGGAATCAATGATTACTGCACCAACACCAACCCGCGCTGAGGTATTCGATGTTGCCAATGCTGTTTTGGATGGAACAGATGCTGTAATGCTTTCGGCTGAAACTGCTGTAGGTAGCTACCCTGTTGAAACCGTTACCGCTATGGCTAGAGTGATTGAAGGCGCTGAAAAACACCCTCTTACACAGCGCTCCAAGCACAGAATTGATGAAACATTTGAACGTATTGATGAGTCTCTGGCTTTGTCTGCCATGTATGCCGCTAACCACCTCAAGGGCGTTAAAGCAGTAATTTGCATGACTGAGACTGGCTTCACGCCATTGCTAATGTCTAGAATCACTTCGTCTTTGCCAATCTATGCCTTTGCTGAAAAAGCGGGTACCTGTGAAATTACTGCGCTATATAAGGGCGTAGTGCCGGTTCCGTTTGAAACATCCACGCTAGATCCTTCTGATATCAATCATTTGGCAGTCGAGAAGCTTCGTGAATATGATGCAGTTTCGGATGGCGACTTGGTACTTGTCACTAAGGGTGACTTTGTCAATGTTCAGGGCGGTACCAACACTCTTAAAATTGTTCGCGTCGGCGACGAAATCCGCTAGCAAAAAAAATGCCCTCAGCAATTATGCAGAGGGCATTTAAGCTTTCTTTTTTATTTGACCCTAACTTGCCCAATACACAGTCACAGGAACCTGTGATTGCTGCAGTACTGACCTAATAGGAAGCTCTGTAGCATCAGTTCCTGCCTGAGCCTGATCGAGTACCTTTTGTTTGTTTTCTCCGCTTATATGAATAATAAGACACTCTGTATTTAATAAACGTGGCAAGGTCATACTCATTCGCTCATGAGGAGCTGCTGTTGGCATAACCGCAACACAACTGCGACCTGAATGTAGATCAAGACCCGATGCGAGCGCTGTAGCTCCGGGAAAAAGAGATGCAGTGTGCCCATCGTCGCCCATTCCAAGAATAACCACTGTAAACTTACCATACTCTGATAGCGCGGCTTCAAGCTCTGTCTCTCCATCAATAGCGGTTTCTGCTGAATTTTTTAGTGACAAAAACTGTGCGCAATGCGCTTCATTGATCAATAAATTTTCTCGCACTAATTTTTCATTGCTATCTTTATGCGCATTATCAACCCAGCGCTCATCCGCTAGGGTTACAGTAACTTTTTCCCAATCTAATACTTGCTGAGAAAGCTGATGAAAGAAGCCCATCGGCGTTCGGCCACCAGAGAGAATCAAGGACGCCTTACCCTGCTTTTCAATGGCATTTTTTAGACGCTCACTAACCTCTGCCGATAGTGACATATCAAGTGCAGAGGTATTTTCAAACTGTTTTAAATCCATTGTTTACTCCCCCTTAGCAATTTTTAGGCTAGATACCAGCTTCTACCATCATTTTCTATGAGCGATTCAGATTTTCCTGGCCCCCAAGAGCCGGCATTGTAATATTTAACATCGCCGCCCTTATCTGCACAGGCATCTAGAAGTTCATCACACCACTGCCATGATGCTTCAACTTCATCCCTGCTAACAAATAACCACTGATCACCATTCAATACTTCTAATAGAAGTCGCTCATAGGCATCTACTATTCTTCCGTCTTCACTTGGATCTAGGAAATCTAGGTTAAGCGTTCGTTTTTCAAGGCTTGAGCGCTCTTTCATACATTGCTTTTTAGACAGCATCTCCAGCTGAATGCCCTCATTGGGCTGCAGTCGAATAACCAGACGGTTGTTTGCCTCTGAATCATCATCAGAAAAGATCGCATGAGGGTTTTCTTTGTAGGTGATCACAATTTGTGTCACCTTATCCTTCATTCTTTTTCCTGTGCGAAGATAGAATGGAACACCCGCCCAACGCCAGTTATCAACAAAAACCTTCAATGCAATAAAGGTTTCTGTATAACTGCTGTCATCAGCGCTACCTTCTTCTTCCATATAACCAACCACTGGTTCACCTGAGATTGATCCAGATGAGTACTGTCCACGAACGGCATGATCGCTAACATTGTTTTTGTTAATTGGCATCATAGCTTTAAGTAGCTTAACTTTTTCAGCGCGAATTTCATCGGCTTCCATCTTATTTGGTGGTTCCATCGCCACTAATGAAAGCAACTGCAGTAGGTGATTCTGAACCATATCACGCAATTGACCCACACCATCGTAGTAGGTCCAACGACCTTCAATGCCGACCGTTTCTGCCGCTGTGATTTGGACATGATCAACACAGCTATTATCCCACTGACTGTGAATAATTCGGTTGGCAAACCGAAGTGCTAATAGATTTTGAACTGTTTCCTTACCTAGGTAGTGATCAATACGGTAAATGCCGCTTTCTGGGAAGAATTTACCCACTGTATCATTAACAACTTTGGAGCTTTCTAAGTCATGTCCAATCGGCTTTTCTAGTACAATTCTTGACTTGGGACCAATACAACTTGCATCATCTAGATGCTGACAAATAGTGCCAAACATACTTGGCGGTGTTGCCATATAAAAGATCAGCGTTCGACTTTCGTCCGACCACTCTTTAAGCACATTAAACTGTTGTTTTTCAGAAAATTCGATGCGAATATATTCGATTCTCTTTTTGAACCTTGACCATACCGTATCGCACCAATCGTCACCGAGATTAGTCTTTAGTGTTTCACCCATTTGTCGAACAAATTCTGCAGAGTCCAATTCTTGACGAGCAACAGCGGCAATGCGCGTATTAGGCGTCAATAAATCGGCTTTATCTAGCTGAAAAAGTGCTGGGAACAGCTTCCGACGCGAAAGATCACCTCGCGCCCCAAATAGAACTAAATCAATTTTATTACTACTCATGCTTATACCTCGGTAGTCTAATACTACTGCTTTTTTTCGTATTCTATACTATCGCAGCTGCTTCGCGCGCTAGCTGCTCAATCTCTGACCAACGTTTTTCTCGTATATCTTTTGGCTTGGCAATCCACGAACCACCCACACACATTACATTGGGTAAGGTTAGGTAATCTAAGGCATTGCCTAAGCTAATACCGCCAGTTGGGCAAAACTTAATAGTTGGAAATGGTCCTGCCATAGCCTTCATTACTGGCGCACCACCGGCAGCTTCTGCAGGGAAAAACTTGAAATTTTCTAGCCCGTATTCCATGCCTCTCATTAATTCACTAACAGTCGATATACCCGGTAAAAATGGGACTGAGGACTTGCTACCAATAACTAAAAGATTGTCTGTAGCGCCAGGGGATATCATAAACTGACAGCCTAAATCTTCTGATAACTTAATTTGCTCTTCACTGCAAACTGTACCTGTACCCACAATAGCTTGAGGAACATGCTTTATTATCTGCCGAATACCTTCAACAGCGGCTTCTGTACGAAGAGTAACTTCTAATACTTTTAGGCCACCCGCTACCAACGCTTCTGCCAATGGCACTGCATCTTCTACTTGATCCAGTGTTATTACAGGGATGACTGGATTTCCCGCTAACATTTTTTGCACCTGTTACTCCTCAAAAATTATTTCAGTTTCTTCGCCGCACCAAGTAGCCCTAAATTTTCTCTGACTACAATAAAAATAGGGATTGGCTTTAAATAACTAACAAAACGACCCTTTTCTTCAAACTTATGGCGAAAATCGCTATTGATAAAAAAATCTATAAATTTTGGCACCACGCCACCGGCAATATATATACCGCCTTTTGCTCCATAAGTAAGCGCTAAATTACCTGCCGCACTACCCATTCCAGAGCAAAACATATTTAAAGACTGCAGCGCTAATTCGTCACTGCCCTCTTGTGCTGCTGCGGCAACTTCTGCCGGGGTTTCATAGACCTTTTCAATATTATTTATGGTGCATAGTGATCGATAGATATTAAATATACCCTTACCCGAAAGTAATCTTTCTAAGGACACTCTGCCATATTCTTCCCGCAAAACACCGACTACAGCTGCCATTCTATCAGTTGTCGGTGGGTAATCTGCATGCCCGCCCTCTGAATCTACGACTTGATAACCATTTTCAGTTGGCACTAAACCTGCGACACCTAACCCAGTACCCGCACCGAGGATACCAATGGGTTTCGTTGGTATTGCTCTTTCACCACCCACTTGCACCAGATCATTATCATTTAACTCTGTAATTCCATGCGCCACAGCTTCAAAATCGTTGATCACAAATAATTGCTGGCAACTTAACAACTGCTTCAACTCAGACTTAGTGAAGTGCCAATGACTATTGGTAAATGTAATCTCTTCAACATCCGCTGGACAAGCAACCGCAAAACAGGCGCTTGTAGGTGGATTATTCCAACCCGTTGCATCAGCAATTTCCTGTAACAAATCAATTAGAAGATCTGTGAATTTAGGGTGCTCTTCTACCGAGTGATGAAACTCATACTGGCTTTCCATCTCACCAGCGAGCACTGCGGAAAACCGTGCATTGGTTCCACCGATATCGGCAACAAGATTCCATTCAATAGTCATTTTTAGTTCTCAGGATAAAGAAATGAAGCGCCCTGCTCAGCATCGCTAATATTTTTGCGATTAACGGCAAATATTTCTCGACCGCAGCCGCGCTGTCCTGCAGAGGGCTGAGGTGCTGGGACTCTACTTTCGAGTTCATCCATATCACCTACATAAGCCAATTCACCAGTTTCAGCATTTAGACTGATCATATCGCCATCTTGAAGCTTGGCTAACAAGCCGCCATCAATGGCCTCGGGTACCAAATGAATAGCAGCCGGCACCTTACCAGAGGCACCGGACATACGACCATCGGTCACTAGGGCAACACTGAATCCACGATCCTGAAGAGTTCCAAGGAATGGTGTTAATTTATGCAGCTCAGGCATACCCAAGGCTTTAGGCCCTTGGAAGCGCACAACGACAATACAATCTTTTTCAAGTTTTCCTGCTTTAAACAAAGGTTCTAAGTCATCTTGGCTTTCAATAACCACTGCTGGCGCCTTAACAATTTGATTCTCTTTAGCCACAGCGGAGACTTTTATAACACCACGACCTAAATTGCCCTGCATTAGACGCAGACCACCCTCTTCAGAAAACGGCTTATCTACCGTCGTTAGAACTTCTGTATCTAAAGGCGTTTGCGGTGATTCGTTCCACTCTAGATTACCATCATTGGTTAATGTTGGCTCTTTAGTAAAGTCGGCAAAGTTTTCACCCCAGGCCGTTAGAGCATCAGGATGCATATAGCCTGCATCCAATAACTGACGAAACATACAGCTGGTTCCTCCGGCCGCATGGAAGTGATTCACATCGGCGTGGCCATTCGGATAGACCTTAGCCAAAAGAGGAACGGCGGCTGAAAGATCAGAGATATCGTCCCAATTGAGGATAATCCCTGCAGCTCTAGCGATCGCTACAAGATGCATACTGTGGTTTGTCGATCCACCAGAGGCTAGTAGCGCCACAGTCCCATTCACAATCGCTTTCTCATCGATTACCTTTCCTATGGGTCGGTAATCATTGCCTAGTGCTGTAATTCGCGCTACCTGATAACAAACTTCTTTGGTTAATCGTTCGCGCAGTGGATTATCTGGATTGACAAAAGAACTACCCGGCAATTGTAAGCCCAATGCTTCTAGCACCATTTGATTACTGTTCGCTGTACCATAAAAAGTACAGGTTCCATGGCTGTGATAGGAGTCAGATTCTGCTTGCAAAAGCTCCTCTCGGCCAATTTCACCCTGTGCATAAAGCTGACGAATCCTTTGCTTTTCTTTGTTTGGCAAGCCTGATTCCATAGGGCCTGCAGGCACAAATAGGGTTGGAAGATAACCAAATGAAAGCGCACCCATCAACAGGCCTGGCACAATCTTATCGCAAATACCCAACGCCAAAACACCATCAAACATCTGATGCGATAAGCCAATAGCCGTACACTGGGCAATAACATCACGGCTCAGTAAGCTGAGCTCCATGCCGTCTTGCCCCTGAGTGACACCGTCACACATAGCAGGAACACCACCGGCAACCTGAGCAGTACATCCCATTTCTCTCATTGCCTGCTTGATTTGATCAGGGTATGTAGCATAAGGCTGGTGTGCAGATAACATATCGTTATAAGCAGTTACTATGCCTATATTTCCCGCCTGCATCATTCTCAGGCTATTTTTGTCTTCTTCACCGCAGGCGGCAAAGCCATGAGCCAAATTACCACAGCTTAGCTTGCCACGTTCGGGACGATTGTTAAAATCTTCTTCTAACTGACGTAAATAATCAGAGCGTAAAGTTGCACTACGCTTTATAATGCGCTCAGTTACAGCGGCTATTTGTTGATTGAGATGACCCATATTGGCTCCGTATAAATTAAGCCGTAATTGTAACAAAATTACAAAAGTTAACCATATATAATCAGTAGAATGGTTGTTTTTTGTAATTTTATTACAAAATACTAAAACTTATTAAAAAAGACGTTTTACTATACTGGCGCGCATTGCGCTTAACAGGATTGATATAACAGATGAATAATGCACCCTATACGCCACAAAATACACCAGCTTGGAATCGACTAATAGAACTGGCCTCAGAAATTAAAACATCTGCCAACCCAATGACTATCAAGCAACTTTTTGCCAATGATACTGATCGGGTTGAAAAATACACTTTGACGGCTGGAGAGCTTAAGTTAGATTTTTCTAAAAACTTAATCGATGACCAAATCTGGGAGCAATTGCTTAATCTTGCTAACCAATCACCATTAGTCTCACACCGAGATGCTATGTTTTCTGGGAAAGCTATTAATACCAGTGAAGACCGATCGGTACTTCACGCTGCATTAAGAGCAGCCCCAGCCGATGACACGTCCAATGATGGAACGCAGAGAGCGGCACAGGTTGAAAAGCAATTAAAAGCCGTGGAGCGTATCAGCAATCAAATCCGCCAAGGAAAATGGGTTGGAAGCACCGGTAAGGCTATCACTGATATTATTAATATAGGCATTGGCGGCTCCGATTTAGGCCCTAAAATGGCCTGTACGGCACTTGAAGAATATGCCCATGATTCAATCAATGTGCATTTTATCTCTAATGTTGATGGCGCTCAGATTCTTAGCACACTGAAAAAACTTAACGCTGAAACAACATTGGTCTCTATTGCCAGTAAAACCTTCACTACTCAGGAAACTATGCTTAATGCCAAAACTGCGATTCAGTGGTTTAGCGATGAGTTAGGACTTGAGAACCCCAAAAATAGCAGTCACTTTATTGGCTTAACCGCAAATCCTGACGCCGCAATAGCTTACGGCATTACTGAAAATCAAATCCTTGAATTCTCCGACTGGGTAGGCGGTCGATATTCCCTGTGGTCGAGTATTGGTTTGTCTATTGCTATTAGTATTGGCTTTGATAACTTCAAGCAGATGCTTGATGGTGCAAGAGAGATGGATCAACATTTTCAAAATGCGCCTCTAGAACAAAATATGCCGGTCATTCTTGGCTTACTGGGCATTTGGTACAGTAATTTCCTCAACGCACAATCTATCGCCATTATTCCTTATTGTGAACGCTTGGTACTTCTACCCTCTTACCTTCAGCAGTTAGATATGGAAAGTAATGGCAAGTCGACTAGCCTTGATGGCGAGCCAGTTAATTACAATACCGGCCCTATTCTATGGGGGCAAACTGGCACCAACGGACAGCATGCTTTTTTCCAGTTGCTGCATCAGGGTACTAGATTGGCTCCGATTGATTTTATAGCGGCGGTTAAGGACAATCTTAGCAACGCCGAGCATCATCAGGTGCTACTGGGTAATATGCTGGCTCAGGCTTCTGCATTAATGGAGGGGCAAGCTGCACCAGAAGGTGAACAACACCGCTACTATCCTGGTAATAAGCCATCTAACACCCTTTTACTGGACCAATTATCACCAAAAAACTTTGGCGCACTGGTTGCACTTTACGAGTATAAAGTATTTGTCCAAGGCAGTATTTGGAATATCAATTCTTTTGATCAATGGGGCGTAGAGCTTGGCAAAAAGATGGCGAATAATCTTTTAGATAAAGATTCAGGCGCCTCTGAAATGGACCCGTCGACTAAGGCGCTATTTAGCTATATCGAACAAAAATCCTAAGACTTAACCGCGCAATTCTCGAGGAAGAGAAAAGCTGATCGTTTCAGTAACGCCATCAAGTTCCTTTGGTGGCTTTGCGCCCAAAGCCACAAGCCTCTCAATCACTCCAGACACTAAAACTTCTGGCGCCGATGCACCGGCAGTGACACCCACTGCTTTGGCTTTTTCTATCCACTGCTGTTGAATATCTTCAGCGCCATCAATTAAATATGCATCACAGCCACAGCGTTCAGCTAACTCTTGCAATCGATTTGAGTTGGAGCTGGTAGGTGAACCAACGACTAAAACCACATCTGCCTCAAGCGCTAGTTGCTTAACAGCATCTTGTCGGTTTTGCGTGGCATAACAGATATCATCTTTACGCGGTCCCTCAATATTAGGGAACTTGTGACGCAAGGCATCAATAACCTTAGAGGTATCATCCATTGACAGTGTTGTTTGAGTTACAAAAGCTAAGTTATTTGGATTTTTGACCTGTAAATTGAGAACATCTTGCTCGCCTTCAACTAAGTATACGACGCCCCCAGAACTATGATCATATTGACCCATAGTGCCCTCTACCTCTGGATGACCCGCATGACCGATAAGAATACACTCCTTACCATCCGCACTAAATTTACTAACCTCAATGTGCACTTTTGTCACTAGCGGACAGGTAGCATCAAATACTTTTAACTGGCGACTAGCGGCCTCTTTTTGAACCTTTTGTGATACCCCGTGAGCACTAAAAATAACCACTACGTTATCGGGTATTTCATCTATCTCATCGACAAATACAGCGCCGCGATTACGCAACTCGTCTACCACGAATTTATTGTGTACAACTTCGTGGCGAACATAGACTGGAGCACCAAATTGATCAAGCGCTAGATTGACAATATCGATGGCGCGATCTACACCTGCGCAAAAACCTCTGGGATTTGCAAGTTTAATATCCATAGATCACACCTCTACTTAAATTAGTGAATCGAGCTTGGGGCTACTTCAATAATATCAACTTTAAAGATAATATTGCGCCCTGCTAGCGGATGATTGAAATCGACTTTAACTGAGTCATCACCAATTTCAATGACTACACCAGGCAGTTCACCCTCGCCATTTTGAAATGAAAATACATCACCAATATTCAGTGATTCTTGATCAAAATTATCCCGCGCTAACTGCTGCATATTTTCTGGATTACGCTGACCAAAAGCATTTTCTGGAGAGATTACGAACTCACCTTGATCGCCAGCTTTTAAACCCTTTAAGGGCATTTCAAATCCAGGCAAAAGGTTACCATCGCCCAATATAAAGGTGGCAGGCTGAGTATCGAAATTTGAATCTATAATCTCGCCATTTTCGAGCCCTAGAGAGAAACTCATCGTTACTTTAGTGCCCTGATCTATCGTTAAACTCATAATAGAATTTTAGTCCTTATTTTTTCCGTCTGTATCATTTGCAGGTCGCTTGATAAAACCTTCTACAAGAATAAGCACAGCACCTACAGAAATTGCACTATCTGCAATATTAAACGCAGGGAAATGCCTGCCAGACCAATGAAAATCCAAAAAATCAACGACATAACCCAGGGTTAATCGATCATAGAGATTGCCCAATGCGCCCCCTAGAATCAACGCAAGTGCCAACCCCTCTAATTTTTGCTGGGTTGTTAATCTAGTAATCCAGACTAAGATAACCAAGCTAACCAATGCTGCAAAAATACTAAAACCCCAACGCTGCCAGCCACCTTCGTTATTTAAAAAGCTAAATGCTGCGCCAAAATTATGCACTCTAACAAGATTAAAGAAACTGGTTACAGCGTCGGAGGCACCATAAATATATTGATTAACAATCCACAGCTTGGTTAGCTGATCAGCAAAGAAAACGACGACCGCAATACTTAGTAATAGCCATAGTTGCTTTCTATTAGAAAGCTTAGTATCAGGCATAATGGCGCGTTTCTCCCTGACCCGCTATATTCTCAATACAGCGCCCGCATACAGCAGGATGTTCGTCATTGCTGCCCACATCATCAATAAAGTGCCAGCAACGAACACATTTGTTAGCTTGCGATCGACTAACAATGACTTTAAGGCCGTCCAATACAGACTCTACTGCATCCCCAGAAGCCTGATTTAAAGGCATCAATTCAGCCTTGGAGGTAATTGTGACAAATCGCAATTCTTGACCCAGTTTTTCTAGGGATTCGTAAATTGACTGGTCGGCATAGATTGTTATATCCGCTTCAAGCGAGCCCTTAACATTACCCTGATTACGCTGATCTTCAATAACCTTATTAATCGCCTCTTTGGCCTGCAAAATAACTGTCCAATCCTGTTCAGTGATAGCTTCATTATCAGACAAGCGATGTAGTGGATACCACTGAGCGGTGAAAACATACTTATCGCGCTCGCCCGGCATATGATGCCATATTTCATCAGCAGTAAAGCTTAGAATAGGGGCTATCCAACGCACAAACGCCTCACTAATATGGTACAGAGCAGTTTGCGCCGATCTGCGAGGCAGACTGTCTTCAGAACAGGTATAGATTCTATCTTTGATAATATCCAGATAAAAACCACCCATATCCCGCACACAGAAATTATGTAATTTCTGGTAGATCTGATGAAACTGAAAATTATTGTAGTCATTAATAATTTGTTCTTGCAGCTGAGCCGCACAGTCTATCGCCCAACGATCCAAGGCTAGCAAATCAGCATTTTCAACCAGATGTTGCTGGGGATCAAAGCCATCAATATTTGAAAGAAAATAACGCGCTGTGTTGCGAATTCTTCGATAAGATTCGCCCGCACGCTTGAGGATTTCGTCGGAGACTGTCATCTCTGCACTAAAGTCTGCACTGGCAACCCAAAGGCGCAGTACATCAGCGCCAAGCTCATTAATTACCTTTTGCGGTGAGACGACATTACCAATCGACTTGGACATCTTGCGACCATTTTCATCCACGGTAAATCCATGAGTTAAAACAGCTTTATAGGGTGCAGTGCCGTTGATAGCGATAGCCGTCTTTAAGGACGACTGAAACCAGCCTCGATGCTGATCGGAACCTTCCAAATAAAGATCTGCAGGATAAGTTAGCTCGTCGCGAGCACCAATAACCGAGGCGTGGGTAACGCCTGAATCAAACCATACATCAAGGGTGTCAGTGACCTTTTGGTAATCATCCGCCTCTACACCTAATAACTCGGACGCTTCGGCGTCATACCAAGCATCCATTCCACATTGCTCAACTAGCTTAGCTACCTGCTCAATAATATCTGCGGTATTAGGGTGAATCTCTCCTGTTTGCTTATGGACAAACAATGCGATCGGTACACCCCAGGTACGCTGACGCGAAATACACCAGTCGGGACTGGCATCTAACATGCCCTGTATGCGAGCCTCACCCCACTCAGGGTGCCAACTCACAGATTTAATTGCTGCCTTAGCCTTATCTAAGAGACCATTTTGATCCATGGAGACAAACCACTGAGGCGTGGCGCGATAAATGAGCGGTGTTTTAGTGCGCCAACAGTGGGCATAGCTATGGGTGATTTTACCGCAGCTCATCAACTGACCCTGCTCGGTCAAAACCTCAATTACCTGCTCATCTACCTTATAGACATGCTGACCAGCAAATAGAGCGACATCGTCTTTATAGACACCATTATCAAGAATGTAATTGAGCGTGCCGATGCCATATTTATTGGATACTGCAAAGTCATCCAGACCATGATCTGGAGCTGTGTGCACACAGCCTGTACCCGCATCTGTAGTGACATGATCACCCAATAATACTGGGATATCACGCGAATAAAATGGATGATTAGCGATAATATTTTCTAGCGCAGCGCCCTGAGAGCTAGCAAGAACTTTGTAATCAGTAAGTTCAAGTCGCTCAACAACTGACTGTAGCAAGTCAGCACCAATAATAAGTCTTTTAGCGCCCGCCTGTATTAGGCTATAGTTTAAATCAGCTCCAATACTGATCGCCTGACTGCTAGGAATAGTCCATGGCGTAGTGGTCCAAATTAGGAAATTAACTGGACCCTCACCCGCCAAACCATTAAACGCGGCCTCGAGCTTTTGCAGCTGATCTTTATCATCAACCTCATAGGCAACATCAATAGAAAAGGATGTTTTGTCCTGATACTCTACCTCAGCTTCTGCTAGCGCCGAACCGCCAACAACACTCCAGTAAACAGGCTTGTAGCCCTTGACCAAATGACCATTTTCAGCAATTTTACCAACCGCACGAATAATATTTGCTTCAACATCAAAATTCATAGTGAGGTAAGGATTTTGCCAATCACCCAGAACACCGACACGGATAAAGTCTTTGCGCTGTCCCTCAACCTGTCGCAGGGCATAGTCACGACATTTTTGTCGAAACTTGGAATACTCTACCTTGACCCCCGCCTTACCAATTTTCTTTTCAACATTGTGTTCGATTGGTAGGCCATGACAATCCCATCCAGGAATATAGGGCGCATCAAAACCACTGAGAGTTTTTGATTTGATCACAATATCTTTTAGGGTTTTATTAACCGCATGACCCAGATGAATATCACCGTTAGCATAGGGAGGGCCATCATGAAGAATATATTTTTCACAACCCGCCCTAGCGTCTCGAATATGCTGGTACAAATCATCATCTTGCCATTGCTTTAACATGGCCGGCTCACGCTGTGCCAAATTAGCTCGCATAGGGAAATCAGTTTTTGGCAGATTCAAGGTTGTTTTGTAATCAATACTATCGGTCATATTTTTTAAACTTTTCCATTTTTTTTGATTTAATGGCTGTTGCTTTCAAACCATTGCTCAATCAATCTTACATCGTCACTGATGCTGTCAGATAGATCGTCTAAATTAGTGAATTGTTGTTCATCTCTAATTTTATGAACAAACTCAACACTTATTCTGCGACCATAAATTTGCTGGTCAAAATTCAACAAATGTACTTCTAATATAGGCTTTAACATGTCACCTATAGTTGGACGAACACCTACATTTGCCGCACCTTTGACGCGATCATCAATACCTTCAATATCCACCCACACAGCATAGACTCCTGCCAGCGGAGCTCTAAACCGATTAAGGTTAACATTGGCTGTAGGAAATCCCAACTCTTGACCCAACTGCTGGCCAAAAGTCACCTTGCCATTAATCGAAAATGGCCGTCCCAATAAAGTACATACCTGCTCAAAATTCGATTGCTGAAGTAATTTTCGCACTAATGTGCTGCTTACTCGCTGTTTTTTCAGCTCAACCGTTTGGGTATTTTGTACACTAAAACCCTGTTGTTGGCCCATGGCAACCAAACTATCGAAATCACCTTTTCGATCACAGCCAAATCTAAAATCATCCCCCACAATTAGATGCTTGGTATTAACCCCATCGACCAGTATATCTTGCACAAACTCTGTTGCAGTTAGACTGCGAAGTTCATGGTTAAATCGCAGACACACAACTAAGTCCATACCAAAGTCTAACAACGCTTCAATTTTTTCCCGCAGGCGCATCAATCTTGGCGGCGCTGTTTCTGGCGAAAAATATTCTTGAGGCTGTGGCTCAAACGTCATTGCAACAGCCAAACTATCAGTACTTTTTGCTTTATCGACAACCTGTTGCAGTATCGCTTGGTGGCCCAAATGCACACCATCAAACGAACCAATAGTCACAACGGATTGTCGGTCGCAAAGTCGAGATCTATCTATATCGCGAATCAGGCGCATTTTGGGCTGTTTTAACACCTAGTTAAGCACTCTCTAGTAAAGGCGTCGAGTATACCTAGCAATCGCCAGAAAGGTAAGGCATAGTAGAAAAATCAGGCCACAAAAGTTCATTGGATGGCGATAAAAAACAGGCGTAATTATTTATTTCAATCCGTGGTAGCTTTTGCTGGGCCACGCATATCAGACAATCTAAATCCAAACACAAACAAGCAAACCAAAAAGGCAATAAATCCAGCGCCACAGAGAAGTACAATTGAGGATATTCGCTGCAACCAGTCCTGAAGATAAAAAGCTTCGACGCCACCCCATAACCCAAGCAACTGATTTAGGACTAACAACATAATTGCAACCGAGCTAATTAGGCCGACAAAAAATCGTAACCACCCCACAGATGGCTGATAAATAGCTTTTTTACGCAGACTCAAAAACAGCAAGATGGCATTGATAAATGCCGAAAGCGACGTCGCAGACGCCAACCCTAGATGACCAATCTGCCAATATTTATGCAACGGTATCACTAGTATTAAATTAAACAGCATATTCAAAACCATGGCGATAATCCCAATTCGCACTGGTGTACGCATATCCTGACGGGCAAAAAAACCAGGGGCTAGCACTTTGATCAACATAAAGGCGACAAGGCCTGCCGCATAGGCTTTAAGACTAAGTGATGCCATTGCCATATCGCGCAGCGTCATTACCTCACCATAGTAGAATAAGGTGACCAAGATTGGCTCAGCCAATAGCATTAGTGCAGCAGCGGCTGGCAACGCAATAAGTAAAATCATTTTTAACGCCCAATCGAGCGTTTGTGAGAATGCCTGAGTGGATTGAGCAATATGGTGACGGGATAAATTGGGCAAAATTACCGTGGCAATAGCGATACCAAAAACACCCAGTGGCAGCTCAGATAGTCGATCTGAATAGTACAGCCAAGAAACACTACCTGTCGGTAAAAAAGTCGCAAGCACAGTGTCCAGTAAAAGATTAATCTGACTGACAGAAACACCAAATATCGCCGGCGCCATCAATGCCAATACTTTTTTGACGCCTGAATGCTGCCAATCAACTTTTGGCATAGGCAGCATATGAATCCTACGCAAAAAGGGTAACTGAAAAATAAACTGTACTATGCCGGCTAGCAAAACGCCCCAAGCAAGAGCATAGGCCGGCTGCTCAAACAATGGCGCGCCAATTAAAGCAGCAGCAATTAGAGTTACGTTTAGCAACAGCGGAGTAAACGCAGGCACCGCAAAGCGATCATAGCTATTGAGAACTGCGCCGGCCACGCCGGTTAACGAGATAAACAATAAATAGGGAAAGGTAATTCGCAACATTTCAGCGGTAGCGGCAAACTTAGTGGGATTATCCATATACCAGCTAGGGGCAAAAATAGCCGCCATCAAGGGCGAAGCTAGTACAATGAATAGCGTAATAAGTATTAGGGTTAGACCCAGATTGCCCGCCACGCGACTTACAAGCTCCCTTACCGCAGCCGCACTACCCTTTTCCCTGTATTCACCCAGTATAGGCACAAAAGCCTGAGCAAAGGCACCCTCTGCAAATAGACGGCGAAAGAAATTGGGAATCTTAAAGGCTACAAAGAACACATCGGCCAAAGCCTCGGCGCCAATTACACGCGCAAAAACCACATCGCGAGCAAGCCCCAAAAAACGCGAAAGCATGGTAAAGAAACTGACCACACCGCTAGAGCGAAGTAGTCCATGATCTTTTTTCTGCTGTGCTTTTTCCTCGGTCACTATTGCTTCCGCTTTAACAATTTTGCGTGCTAGTTTAACGATAGTAACAACCCAGTCCAAGCTAATCTATCAGTTGGATATGATTGGTATTAAAATAATTATTACCAAACTAGTAAAAAGTCTCAGAAAAGCGCAACATTATGGTTGAATATCGTGAAATAACAATGTATATTTCCGCGCCTTTACAGAGTTCCCTTAATTAGGAGATAGTTCAAGTGGCTAATTCAGCACAAGCAAAAAAACGCGCACGTCAAAATGAAAAAAGACGTCAGCACAATGCTGGCCTTCGCTCAATGGTTCGTACCTACATCAAGAAGGTTGAAGCAGCCCTTGAAAGTGGTGATGCTACTGCAGCCCAAGAAGCCTATACTACGTCGGTTCCAGTTATCGACCGTATGGCTGACAAAGGAATTATCCATAAGAATAAAGCTGCGCGCCATAAAAGCCGCCTAAACACTAGAGTTAAAGCGCTAACTGCCAAGTAATTTATTCTATGCATTAAAAAAAACCGGCTATTGCCGGTTTTTTTGTGTCTGAATTTTATGCCTATAAAGTGTTTTGCTTATGAGGTGATATTTTCACCTATAAACGTCTGCACTGCCGACTTATCGTTATCAAGTACAGTGTATTGCTCCTCACGATCAAATAAATCTGCCATATGCGGAGGCAATGCAGGATCCTCATGATAACCTGCCTGCTTAACTGCATCGGGGAATTTAGCCGGATGTGCGGTCGCCAGAGTAATCATCGGCGTAGATTTATTACTACTGCATTCACGCGCCGCCGCTAATCCAATGGCTGTATGGGGATCCAACAGATAACCACTGTCTTCATAGGTAGATCGGATAACTTCGACCATACCTTCGTCCCCACAGCGATAGCTTGAAAATAACTTTCTTGCTTTAGCGAGGGATGTGTCACTTAATTTCATATGGCCACTCTTTGCATCTGCCATTAGATGGGCAATCTGCTCACCGTCTCGATCATATAAATCGAATAACAGGCGCTCAAAGTTACTGGATATCATAATATCCATACTCGGCGCTAAACTTTGTTGAAGTGGCTGAGTACTGTGATCATTTTCACTGATACAGCGATGCAAAATATCATTCTGATTGGTCGCGATAACTAACTGCTCAATGGGAAGACCCATTTGATGCGCTAGATAGCCAGCAAAAATATCGCCAAAATTACCGGTTGGCACCGAGAACGATACTTTTTTATGCGGCCCACCCAAGGCCAGAGACGCCCAAAAATAGTACACAATCTGAGCCATAATCCGCGCCCAGTTAATAGAATTAACCGCGGCTAACTGTCGTCCCTCTGGCAAGAAAGACTGATCAGCAAAGCTGGCTTTAACCATATTTTGACAGTCATCAAAGTTGCCATGTAATGCCAAATTGTGAATATTATCAGCCAAAACAGTGGTCATTTGACGACGCTGCACCTCGGATACACGCTGATAGGGGTGCAGAATAAAAATGTCTAGATTCTTACAGTGTCGACAGCCCTCGATAGCGGCAGAACCAGTATCACCAGATGTAGCTCCCATAATCACCACCTTTTGCTCGCGCTTGGCCAAAATATAGTCGAGCAAATTGCCCAAAAACTGCAGTGCAAAGTCTTTAAATGCTAGGGTGGGACCTTGGAATAACTCCAAAATCCATTGATTATGTCCCGCTTGAACTAGCGGCGCTATGGCCTCGTGACGAAAACCGGCGTAAGATTTCTCGATCAGTTGGCGCAAATCCTGTTCAGGAATTGAGCCACCTACAAAGGGTGTAATAATTTTGAGGGCTAGCTCCTCATAGGAAAGCTCTGCCCATGAGGCTATTTCTTCGGTGCTAAATTTAGGCAACTGCTCTGGCACAAACAAACCGCCATCTTCAGCAAGGCCTGTCAGTACAACATCTTCAAAACTTTTTGGCTCAACGCCGCCTCTAGTACTTATATATTTCATTTACTGATCCAAATGCTCTACGCGGATAAATTTAATAGAATCTCGCACAGTTTCAAGGTTTTCTATACGCTCAACTGCAGTGCTTAAAAACTTTTCTTGAGTTACGCTGGTGACAATAATCACATTAACGTAATCTTCACCGGCTGGCTGCTCTTTCTGCACTATAGCCTCAATACTAATACCAGTATCACCCATAATTGATGTGATTTCAGACAATACACCCGGCTTATCTAAGGCAGAAAAGCGCATATAGAAGCTAGTTTCAATTTCTTCGATCGCTACAATACTGCGCTGCTCTAATTCAGAGATAGGACAACCTAGCGCATTAACTTTTGCCTCGATAGGCGAATCAATAGTTCGCGCCACATCCACAATATCGGCAATCACCGAGGATGCGGTTGGCTCTGCACCGGCACCCGGACCACAAAACAAAGTCGTACCCAAAGCATCAGCATTGACCATAACCGCATTAGCCACATCGTTAACACCGGCAATCATACTAGACTGCGGCACCAGTGTTGGATGCACTCTAAGCTCTACGCCCTGTTTAGTTTGACGGGCAATACCCAGATGCTTGATGGCGTAGCCTAACTCTTTAGCATAGGCGACATCTTGCGGCTCTAATTGAGTAATACCATCGGTGTATAAACCCTCAAGAGTCAGTGGCATTTCGAAAGCAATAGAGGCCAAGATAACCAGCTTATGGGCTGCGTCTATGCCCTCCACATCAAAGGTTGGATCTGCTTCAGCGTAACCCTTTTCCTGAGCTTCAACTAAGACGTCGTTAAAGTCACGACCCTTGGTATCCATTTCAGTCAAAATAAAGTTGGTGGTGCCGTTGATAATACCAGCAACCCAATTAACCTGATTTGCAGAGAGTCCTTCGCGCAGACCTTTAATAATAGGGATACCACCAGCAACAGCCGCTTCGTAGGCAACTACAAGGCCCTTTGATGCGGCAACAGTAAAGATTTCCATACCGTGCTCTGCAATCAATGCTTTATTAGCCGTAACCACATGCTTGTTGTTTTTAAGCGCAGTCATGACCAGATCATAGGCAACCGTTGTGCCGCCAATCAACTCAACCACTATGTCGATATCAGGGTTTTGCGCAACCTCAAAGATATCGCGTACAACGTTGGTGGATGCGGTATCACAATTCGGGTTATCTCGACGGGCACCAATCTGCGCAATATTAATCGCACAATTTGCACGATCATTAATATTACTTGAATTGCGTGATATTACATTAAATACACCGGAACCCACTGTTCCTAAACCGCAGATACCGACTTGTACAGATCGCACGTTCTCTCTCCAAAATTAGTAGCATTTTAGGTATTGTTTCGCTAAAAATGGTGGCAACATTAAACACCTAATTGAGCTCTGTCAATGGCGCAATTCTATACCAAAAGAGGCTTTTTCGGGGTTATTTTTATGTTTTTGTTATAAATGACTGATATGGACTTATCAGCCATTGTATTATTTAGGCGAAATGCCTAAAAGTTTTGCATAGCTTGCGGCAGGTTGATAACCAGGAATCAGGGTACCATCCATCAAAACAATTGCCGGCGTGCCTGTGACGCCAATGCTGTTACCAAAAGAATAATGCTCAGCAACTGGGTTATTATCACAGACCTCCACATCGACATTTCGACCATTTTTTACCTTGGTCAAGGTGTCTTGCTTATCCTTTGCACACCAAGCTTTAGCGATTTTATTGTAGGAACCTGAGGGTATTCCCGCTCGAGGAAATGCAAGATATCGGACTTCTATCCCCATCGCATTGAGCTGAGGAACCTCCTGATGAAACTTGCGACAATAACCACAATCGACATCAGTAAAGACATTCATAATGGCTTTAGATTCACCCTCGGGTTTAAAGATAATCATATCGTCGGTGGAACGTTTGGCAAACAACTCGCGACGCTTACTTGTCTGCCTAACTTCCATGGTGCTAATAATTTCATTAGCAGTTACCTGAAGTAAATCGCCCTGAAGTAAGTACTGACCGGCTTCATGAACAAACAATGCAGGACCATTTTTGACCTGTACTTCATAGATCCCAGGCATAGGTGTTTGCCCAACGATAGAAAACTCAAGATCAGGCCTTGCAGTTGTTAAATACTTAAGGACGTTATCTGTTTTGGGCTTAGATATTTGGTCATTTTTTTCAGCAAATGTAATCTGTGAAGCGCCAAATAAACAGTACAGCAAAAATACACAGGTAATCACTCGCGACTTGTAGGTTAAGTACAAAACAAACTCCTAGGGGAACTTTTATAAGGGCAGGCAACCCCAGTACGGAGTTGCCTATATATTACTAGCTTAGACTATAAAACTGGAAATTATAATGCTTCTTCGCCAGTCTCACCGGTACGGATACGCAATGCTTGCTCAACTTTGTAGACAAATACTTTGCCATCTCCAATCTTACCGGTTTTAGCTGCTTTCTCGACTGCTTCAATAACCGCATCAAGAATATCATCTGCTACTACAACTTCTAGCTTAACTTTGGGCAAGAAATCAACAACATATTCTGCACCACGATATAATTCCGTATGGCCCTTCTGGCGTCCAAATCCCTTAACTTCTGTTACAGTTATTCCTTGAACACCGACATCAGACAACGCTTCGCGAACATCATCCAATTTAAATGGTTTAATTGTGGCTGACACCAAAAACATAATGTACTCCTCTTAATACAAAAAATTTAATTAGTAGTAGGTAAAGATACCTGTTATTTCATTATATTGCATCTTTGCAATTAATATTAACTTTTAACTGCCTTTTCGCTTGTGACTATGATGCACTTTTTTACAGGCAAAAAAAACCGGGGCACAGGGCCCCGGTAAGCTTGCAGAGCAGAAACTTAGCTTTTTGAGCTTGTGAATTCAGGATAGGCTTCCATCCCGCATTCAGCCAAATCTATACCATTAGCTTCATCTTCTTCAGATACTCTGAGTCCGATAAGCGCCTTAATTACATACCAAGCAATGAAGCTTGTTACGAATACCCATACAAAGATGGTAGCTGCACCGATCAACTGACCAGAGAAAGAAGAGCCATCGTTAGTCACTGGTACTAGTAATAGACCTAGAAGACCTACAACACCGTGAACAGAGATAGCACCCACAGGATCGTCTAGTTTTAGCTTATCAAGAGTAAGGATACTGAATACTACTAATACACCACCTAGAGCACCGAACAGAGTAGCCTGAAGGGCACTTGGCGTTGAAGGCTCAGCAGTAATAGCAACTAGACCAGCTAGTGCACCATTAAGAGCCATAGTAAGATCAGCTTTACCGAATAGAAGCTTAGCAACGATGAGAGCAGCAATAAGACCACCAGAAGCAGCAGCGTTAGTATTCAAGAATACCATTGCAACAGCGTTAGCACTCTCAACAGACGCAGTAGCAAGTACTGAACCACCGTTAAAGCCGAACCAACCCATCCATAGAATGAATGTACCTAGTGTGGCTAATGGAAGACTAGCGCCGGGGATTGCGTTAACTTCACCATTAGGACCATATTTACCCTTACGAGCACCCAGTAGAATAACACCGGCTAGCGCAGCAGAAGCACCTGCCATGTGAACAATACCTGAACCAGCGAAGTCAGAGAAACCAAGATCGCCAAGTGTGTACATACCGAATACAGGAGTACCACCCCAAGTCCAAGCACCTTCCATTGGATAGATGTAACCTGTCATTACTACTGTGAAAAGTAGGAAAGACCATAGCTTCATACGCTCAGCTACAGAACCAGAAACAATAGACATAGCAGTAGCTACGAATACAACCTGGAAGTAGAAGTCAGCAGCAGGAGCATAGGTCCAGTCGTCAGCAACACCATCGCCAGCAATACCGCTAAGGAATGTGTCACCACCGTACATAATTGCGTAACCGCAAATTAGGTACATAGTACAAGCAATAGCAAACAGTGCTACGTTTTTAGTTAAGATTTCAGTGGTGTTTTTAGCACGAACTAAACCAGCTTCTAGCATCGAAAAGCCAGCTGCCATCCACATTACGAATGCACCGCACACCAAGAAATAGAAAGTGTCTAGTGCGTATTGAAGTTGAAATATATCAGTCATTTTGATTCCTCTAATTAAATTGCTTCGGCACCGGTTTCGCCGGTACGGATTCGGATTACTTGTTCAGTGTTAGTGATAAAGATTTTGCCGTCACCAATTTTGCCGGTTTGGGCAGCCGCAGTTATTGCTTCAATAGCAGGTTCAACCTGCTCGTCAGCTAGGGCAACTTCGACTTTTACTTTTGGTAGAAAATCTACCACGTATTCAGCGCCTCTATAGAGCTCTGTATGCCCTTTTTGACGCCCGAATCCTTTGACTTCGGTAACAGTAACACCCGTTACACCAAGCTCACCTAAAGCCTCTCGAACTTCATCGAGTTTGAAGGGCTTTATAATTGCCGTAACCATTTTCATTGAATTTCTCCGTTGAGTAATTAGATCACTCACTATTTTTTTAAACTAATGTATAAACTTCTACCGGTGAAATATGTTTAAAATTTCTTTTAACTTAACTTCACCGGTAAAGAAGTTCTTTGTTTAAATCTCCCAAGATTTAAAGTTGCGCGTTAAATGTATGTTTTCTAATACGCACTGAAGTCAATGCACATAGCGTGCCAACTTTTTAAAATAATGGAAAACCGCCATCATATAAGTAAAAAAAGCTCAAATTTACTAATAATTAGTGCTTAAAAGTTTGCATCAAAACAATATGCACCATTTTGGTTCGTTTTTGTTTATCCAAAGCACCTATTTGGTTAGCCTTAAATTACTATGATAAGCCCAGAGAAATTTGCTACAGTAAAACCAGACAAGGAACATATACCTATGAAACCAGAAGACTTTTACCAGCAGTTAAAAGACCAACTCGATTCAGCCATGACTGGCTCTAAAGCACTCAACTCTGAGGCAATGACCTATCTTCAAGCGGCAACCAATAATCTTTTTGATAAATTTGATATTGTTTCTAGAGAAGAGTTTGACGCGCAAAAAGCCGTTCTTGCTCGCTCAAGGGAAAAAATCACGCAGCTTGAACAAAAACTAGCTGAACTGGAAAAAACATTGGCAGGCTAGTCGGCACCACAGCAATCTAGAGGGACAATGGATGTCACTTTCTACGGTTAATACCCGCGCCAAGTTAGGCTTGCAGGCACCTCTAGTCTCTGTTGAGGTGCATCTTTCAAACGGATTGCCGGCATTTAACATTGTTGGCTTGCCCGAAGCCGCTGTAAAAGAGAGCAAGGACCGTTTTCGCAGCGCTATTATCAACTCAAAGTTTGAATTCCCCAATCGGCGCATTACCGTTAACCTAGCCCCTGCCGAATTACCCAAAACGGGGAGTCGCTTTGACCTAGCCATTGCCATTGGAATTTTGGCAGCTTCAGATCAAGTACCCAAGCAGCTTATTGAACAACATGAATTTATTGGCGAATTAGCCTTATCGGGAGAACTGCGCGGCGTTGAAGCTATTCTCCCTGCAGTAATAGCCTGTGCAACTGCGGATAGACATATTATTATCAGCCCACAGAATGCCGATGAAGCCTCATTTGTTGACACTGTTACTGTACTTGCCGCAACTAATCTTCTGCAAGTTACCGCCCACCTCCATCAAGTGCAGCCTATAGCATCATGGGGTAAAAAAACTGCAAATAATCATGCACAGCAACCTGAGATACGCGATGTGATTGGACAGAAGCAAGCTAAACGCGCGCTAGAAATTGCTGCCTGCGGTGGCCATCATCTGTTGTTGTTTGGGCCACCGGGCACCGGAAAATCGATGTTAGCCAGCCGCTTAGGGGGTATTCTTCCGCTAATGACCAATCATCAAGCATTGCAGGTCGCCTCTATACTCTCACTCGCAAATAAGAATTTAGATCGCGATATGCTCGAGCGACCATTTCGCTCGCCTCATCATAGTGCTTCGGCTATTGCTATCGTCGGCGGTGGCAGTTCACCAAAGCCGGGGGAAATTTCCCTTGCCCATGAGGGAGTTCTATTTCTTGATGAATTTCCAGAGTTTCAACGATCTGTTGTAGAAATGTTACGTGAACCTCTAGAATCGGGTGAAATCAACATCTCGCGCGCCACAGCACAACTTACCTTCCCTGCCCAATTCCAACTGATAGCAGCAATGAATCCATGCCCCTGTGGCTACATGGGAAGTGACCGCTGTCATTGCAGCGCAGAAAAAATAGCCCGTTACCAAAGTAAAATATCCGGCCCTATATTGGATCGCATTGATCTCCATATACCAGTAACCAATATTAAAAATAAGCAATTATTTCAGACACAGGGACAGCAAGGAGAATCTAATCAGCAAATTAGCCAAAGAGTCAATCGGGCAAGGTCAATACAGATGGCTAGACAGGGGCTTATTAATTCGAGACTTGATAACCAACAACTTAAAAAAGTATGCCCGCTAAATCAACAACAACAGGATTTTTTAGATCAGGCTATTAATAGCTATAAACTTTCTACCAGAAGTTTTCACCGTTTACTTAAGGTTGCGCGAAGTATTGCAGATTTAGCCGAACTACAGTTTCCCGATATTGCGCAGTATCAAGAAGCCCTTAGTTACCGCAGTCAGTTTAATACCCATTAAAAACCAATAGCACAGAGTTAATTGATGATTAAATGGTTAAAATTAGTAATAATCTCTTAACCAATATTATTTGAGACTCATCAATGCCAAATAAAGAATCGCGTCTTGTGTACTCCACCGAAACTGGTCGTATAAAGCAACAAAGCGAACCCAGCCCATCGTTACAATCCGATGGCATTATTCGTATTCGCCGAGAAACTAAAGGCCGAAAAGGCAAAGGCGTTACCACCATCAGCGGATTTGATTTGGAAGCAGACAAGTTAAAGGCTTTGGCAAAACAGCTTAAAAAGAGCTGCTCTACGGGCGGCACTGTAAAAGATGGCGTTATTGAAATTCAGGGCGATCACCGCGAAACATTAAAACAGCAATTAGAAAAAATGGGGCACCCCGTTAAATTGGCTGGCGGCTAGTGAGTATGGAATCTAAAACCGCTCTACCATTTGGCACTTGGCCATCATCATTAAGCGCAGAAAAAGTTGCCAGCGCTGCACCTAAGATAAATCATATCCAATGCTGCAATCACCTAGTTACTTGGGTAGAAAGCCGACCCAATGAGGGTGGTAGAAATGTAATTATTGGCCGCAGTAAAAACGGATTGATAAAAGACCTGATTCCAGCACCCTATAGCCACTATAGTCGTGTGCATGAATATGGCGGCATGGCTTACGCGTTATCAGAAAATAGTATCTATTTTGTCAACGCTTCCGATCAGCGTATTTACCAGCAACAATTTGGTACTACAACCCCAGTAGCCATTACTGAATCTGGCCCTCGCTTTGCCGATTTGATAATCGATAGTGTTAACCATCGACTAATTGCCGTTTGTGAGCAACATGATGAAACGACTGAACCAGAAAACTATTTGGTCGGTATTTCACTTGCAGCAGGCAACATGCAGATAACCCCGCTTGCCAGAGGCGCTGATTTTTATGCTTACCCACGAATCAGCCCGGATGGAAAAAGCCTGTGTTGGATAGAATGGAATCATCCCAATATGCCATGGGACAGCACCCAACTGTGGCAGGCAGATATTCATAACCATTGCCTTGAGAACAAACGACTAATAGCAGGAGGCGATGGACTTGAAGCTATATTTCAACCTCAGTGGTCGCCAGACAATCGATTATACTATGTCTCTGATCGCAATAACTGGTGGAATATATACTCTGCCGACCATGGAGTTATTGTTGATATGCCCGCTGAATTTGCTACACCTCTGTGGCAATTTGGCATGTCAACTTATGATTTTATAGACGCCAATACAATTGGCTGCCTGTGGACTCAGCAAGGCGTTTGGTATTGCGGCTTTGTGGATATTGCCAAGGGTACATTGCAACCAGTGGCGAGCACCTATAAATCGATGCAAGCTGCTTGCTGTGATTCCGGTGGCTTATATATGGTGGCTGGCGCGCCCGATATTGCCGATCAAGTGGTTACTGTTTCGCAAAAGGGTATGGTCGAGGCTATCTATTCCCCCTCAAATCTTAATATAGCCACCGAAGACCTTGCTAAACCAGAATCTATAAGTTTCCCAACGGCAAATAACACCAGCGTTCAGGCATTTTTTTACCCTCCAACTAATAGTCAATATCGTGGTGAAGACAACCAACTACCGCCCGTTATCGCCATCTGTCATGGTGGACCCACAGGTGCTACTGACTGCAGTTTAAATTTAAAAATTCAGTATTGGACGAACAGAGGCTTTGCCGTAGTGGATATCAATTACCGTGGCAGTACCGGTTTTGGCAGGTATTATCGCGATGCGTTAAATGGCGCCTGGGGGCTAGCGGATATCGAAGACACTCAATACGCCATTAAGTTTTTAACTACACAGCAAAAAGTTGACCCACAGCGATGTATTATTCGTGGCAGCAGTGCCGGTGGCTATACAGTATTATCGGCGCTTACCTTCACAGATACTTTTAAGGCAGGAGCAAGCCTTTACGGCATTGGCAACCTTGAAACCCTGGCTAGTGATACCCATAAATTTGAATCGCGCTACTTAGACAAATTAGTTGGGCCCTACCCTGAACAAAAAGCTATTTATCAACAGCGATCACCGATTAATCATATAGACCAACTTAACTGCCCAGTGATATTTCTGCAGGGCTTAGAAGATAAGGTAGTACCCCCCAATCAAGCGGAGCTGATGGTAAATAGCCTTAAGAAAAAAGGTATTCCTGTAGTTTATGTTAAATTTCCCGACGAGGGTCATGGCTTTCGAAAAGCGGAAAACATTATTCGCGCCATGCAAGCTGAGCTCGATTTTTATTGCGATGTATTTGATTTGGCGCAAAGGTCCTAATATGTCGCGTTACAGACCCCCTCCCCCGAAAAGCTCGGCCTATATTACCGCCGAAGGTGCCGCCAAATTACGCGCCGAAGTCCGTCAATTATGGAAAGTGGAACGTCCTCAAGTCACCCAAGTGGTGCATGAGGCGGCAAAAAATGGTGACCGCTCAGAAAATGGCGACTATATTTATGGCAAGCGGCGTTTGCGCGAAATTGATAGCCGTGTGCGTTACTTAAGTAAACGACTTGAAAATGCCACTATTGTTGAGGATAAGCCAAGAGATACCTCGGCGGTATATTTTGCGGCTTGGGTCACCCTAGAAGATCAGGACAACCCTGATGCACCACCCCAACGACTGCGTTTAGTTGGCTCTGATGAAATCGATGCAGAGCAAAATTGGATTAGTATTGATTCGCCTTTGGCGCGAGCCCTAATAGGCAAGTCTGTCGATGACGAAGTTCAGGTAACAACACCAGAGGGTGAACGCTATTTTGTTATTGTTGCCATTAATTATTAACCCAATATGTAGTCAATACTTTGAAATTTTATAGATATGGCATTCCAAAAGGCAAATTTATTATCTATCCCCATAAAAACAAGATATTTCTAGGGCGATAGTCGAGAAATATCCCAGCTATCGTCATTTAACTGATAGCGAAATCTGTCGTGTAAGCGTTTCTCGCCACCCTGCCAAAACTCAATTTCAGTCGGCACAATACGATAACCTCCCCAGAAATCTGGCAGAGGTACATCACCGTTTGAAAACTGTTCTTTTAGCTTGTTAAATTCATTCTCTAAAGTCTGCCTTGAGTCAATTACACTACTTTGCTTTGATGCCCAGGCACCTAGCTGACTTTCAACGGGTCGACTCAAAAAGTAGTTTAAAACCTCGTCTCTTGGCAACGACTCAGCACAACCGCCAACAATGACCTGCCGATCTAACTGCAACCAAGGAAAATGTAAACTCACTTTTTGATTGGCCTGAATTTCTTTGGCTTTTCGGCTCTCTAAGTTGGTATAAAATACAAATCCGCCTGTATCAAAATGCTTGAGCAATACCATTCGCTGCGAGGGCTGACCGTCAGCATCCACAGACGCAATACTCATGGCAGTAGGGTCTTGAATTTGCGACTCAATCGCTTGATTCATCCATAACTCAAATTGTGAAAATGGCTCATCCATTAATGAAGCACGGGTTAGCACAGCGTAATCATATTCTCGACGATTATCTTCTAAACTCATATTGACTCCAAAGTGATTTCAAAAAAACCAAGATATATCTAATTTACCATAGTTAGTGCTTAGCTTGGCGCTTATTGTTAGCATCAATAAACAGTTGTACGTTAGCTAGAATTTTTTGCTCACAATTTTATGACCAATTTGACGCTAAATTGAGGCTAAAACGCATGAAATGCTAATAATAACAATGATTAAGCTATAAAAATGCTGATGACAGGCGTATACTCCGCGCCTCTCGCTGTTGAGAGCATAACCAAAGGTAATTTAATGTCTTCTAACGAATTTCTATCACTGGGTATCAGTGCACCGGTGCTTAAAGCTGTTCAAAATTTGGGTTACGAGCAGCCCTCGCCAATTCAAGCGCAAAGTATCCCTATTCTTTTAAGTGGTAAAAATCTTTTAGGTACTGCCCAAACTGGTACTGGTAAGACAGCGGCGTTTGCCCTGCCTTTGCTTAGCAATATTGATCCACAGCAAAAAACACCGCAAATCTTGGTGCTTACACCTACGCGTGAGCTCGCTATTCAGGTAGCTGAAGCGTTTCAAAGTTATGCTAAACATATCAAAGGTTTCCATGTACTGCCTATTTATGGTGGTGCTGATATTGGTGGTCAGTTGCGCGGCTTAAAACGTGGCGCGCAGGTAGTTGTTGGTACGCCTGGTCGTATACTGGACCACCTTAAACGCAAAAGTCTAAATCTAAGCCAAGTAAAATCATTGGTATTAGATGAAGCCGATGAAATGTTGCGTATGGGTTTTATTGATGACGTAGAAACTATTCTTTCAAAAACCCCCGCCGAAAGTCAGCGTGCACTATTTTCTGCCACCATGCCTGCAGCAATTAAACGTGTGGCTGACACCTATCTTGGCGATGCTGAACAAGTTCGCATCAAGAGCAAAACCCAAACCGTCGAGCGCATCAAGCAACAGTATGTCACTGTAAAAGCACACCAGAAAATGGACGCGCTAACTCGCGTTCTTGAAGTAGAGCAGTTTGATGGCATGATTATCTTTGTGCGCACCAAATCCTCTACCCTGAATATTGCCGAGCGCCTTGAAGCACGCGGCTTCTCAACAGCAGCACTCAATGGCGACCTAACACAGGCTCTAAGAGAGCGCACCATTAGTAAACTTAAGCGCGGTCAAATTGATGTGGTTGTAGCGACAGATGTTGCGGCTCGCGGGCTTGATGTTGAGCGTATCAGTCATGTTATCAACTTTGATATCCCCTATGACAACGAGTCTTATGTCCATCGAATTGGCAGAACCGGTCGTGCTGGCAGAGAGGGTAATGCAATATTGTTTATTACTCCAAAAGAAACTCGCTTACTGCGCTCAATTGAAAAAACCACTAAAAGCACTATTGCTCCGCTGACTATGCCATCAAATGCCCAAGTCAGCGATCAACGTATTCAGCAATTCACTGAGCAATTATCTAGAACATTAGAAACGCCGCGTTTAGATAAATTCCGTGAAATGATTGTTAAATATGTTGAAGAAAATGATTTAGATATGGCAGATGTGGCTGCCGCTCTGACCTATGAAAATCAAAAAGAGCGCCCACTATTTCCTAAACTGGATAATATTGTTGCGCCTCGCCGGGATAACTCTGGTAAAAACAGAGATAAAAATAAAGATAGAGACGGCAAAAATAGAGATAGAAAAGCAAAGGACAGCTTTTCTAAAGATAGCAATTCTAGAAATTCTAGAGCCAAATCTGAACGCGTGATTCGCGATGAAGATGGCAATGAAGTACCTATGCTAACTTACCGTTTAGAAGTTGGTAAAAATGACAGCGTTGAGCCTTCAAATATTGTTGGCGCGATTGCCAATGAAGCTGATATTAGTAGCCAATATATTGGCCAGATTATTCTGCATGATGATTATAGTACGGTAGATCTTCCCGATGGCATGCCAGATGACATCTTCAAAACCCTAAAAAAGGCAAGAGTGCGCTCAAAAGCACTCAATATTAGCATCGACAAAGGTGGTGATAAATCCGCACCTTCCAGCCGATCACCAAGACCAAGAAAAGGTCCAAAAAAGGTAAAATCGGCTGGTCACGATAATTCATCAAAGCGAAAAACAGCCAAGAATGATGGCAGCGCACCGCTAAAGAAAAAGAAAAAGACCTACACCAAAAAAGACAAAAAGAAATAACCTTAGTGCTGTCGTCTAAACGGCGGCAGCGCATCCATTAGCTGCCCACCATAGCGCTTAGTTAGCAAGCGCTTGTCTAAAATAGTTACAGTGCCAGTATCAGTTTCAGTTCGCAATAGACGACCACAGGCCTGAATAAGGCGCAATGAAGCTATAGGCAATGCTATATCGAAGAAAGAATTTCCTCCCTTAGCCTCAACCCACTCAGACAAAGCTTCATGGAGCGGATCATCGGGCACCATAAAGGGTAATTTAGCAATAATGACATGCTTGCAATAGTCCCCCGGTAAATCAACACCCTCAGCAAAACTAGCTAGACCCATTAAAACACTGGTTTTTCCTTGATCAACCCGCTCTTTATGCAGCCTTACCATTTCGCGATTAGAATACTTGCCCTGTACTAGGCTTATGCTTTGTATATCAGAATCGAGTCGATCATAAACCTCATCCATTTGCCGCCGAGAAGAAAAAAGCAACAGCGTACCGACTTTTTTCTCAACCATAGCAGCGAAGTTATCAGCAATATAATCTGTATGCTGATCAATAGAATTACCCTCAATACAGTTATTAGGGACACGCAGTGTGGCGGCTTCGGCATAATCAAAGGCACCCGCAACTGATAGAAACTGTGCAGTTTCAGGGATGCCTGTTTCGCGCTTAAGGCTATTAAATGTCCCCAGAGATCGCAAGGTAGCTGAAGTAATCACCGCGCCATAACAACAGCCCCACAGTTGTTCACCCAGAATATCTGTGGCTTGAATAGGGCTGGCATTAATGGCGATATCTAAATTACCAGAACCTGTATCATCGAGTCGCAACCAGCTAGCCAAGGGAACTTTATTAGTGGTCGGCTGCTGCTTTAAACGGTCCCACAGCGCCAACAGACTTTCACTCTTAGTTAACCAACTGCCCACCTGCTGATAAAACAACTCTACATCTGCATTGGGTACGGAATAATCTTTATCACTAAGGGCTTCATTTAAGGTATCTCTTAGCACCTCAACCCGACCCATCCAACGGCTGGTAAGCGAGCTAATATTTTGAGCTATTTCACGTGTGTCTTCACCTACATCACCTTGAGGGAATCGGTAAAGCTGGCGTTCATCTTCTACGTTGTCTAGGTAAACTTTAAACCTTGGGTAGGAAACCGTAAGGAGGTCCATAACCTCTTTGGCACCTTTTTCGATGCGCGGCAACATCTCAGTAATGGTCGTATCTTTTTCAAATACCGGCGCCTGACCTTTGAGCTGTTTGGGAAGCCTCTCCAACCAATTGATGGTTGTATTGATACGACATTGAGCACCGAAATGCTTTACCGCCGTTTCGCCCAAGCGATGCCCCTCATCAAATATATAAATACAATCTTCGGGCGGTGGTAAAATTGCACCACCCCCCAAAGCTAAGTCAGCCATCACTAAATCGTGATTAGCTACAATACAATCAGCCTCTTCAAGCTCAGAGCGCGCCTTAAAAAAAGGACACTGATCTACAAACTGACAACGTCGCCCGGTGCACTGTCGGTGATCCACCGTCAGCGTGCGCCAATCTGCATCGGCAATTCGACTATCCCATGCGTCGCGATCACCATCCCAACTTCCATCCTCTAACGATTCTGATAATTCTTGATATAGATCTTCACTATCGCCATTGGGGTTAAATTGCAGTTCATCTTCAAATAGAAATAGACCCGCCTCTTTGGACTTAATCGCGTCCATACACTGCTGTAAACGCAAATTACAAATATAGCGCCCACGGCCCTTTACCAGTGCAACTTGGTAATCCCAGCCACAGGCTTCCAGTAAATCGGGAATATCTTTTAAAAGTAATTGTTCTTGAAGCGCAATAGTTCCGGTAGCCACAACCACTGTTTTATCTAGTGCCCGCGCTATAGGAAGAGCAGAAAGAAGGTAGGCAACGGTTTTACCGGTTCCAGTTCCAGCCTCGATAACGGCAAGTCGCTTATCGGCATCATTATGGCTAAGGCTATTGGCAATAGCGGCCACCATTTGCTTTTGCCCCTGCCGAGGTTTTAAATCACGAGATTGTAAAAATTGCCGGTAACCCTGTTGAATGGTTTCCTTAGTTGAATCATCTAACAAACAATAGCTTCCTCATTGATGGAGTTGCCCGCAACTGGGCTTTGCTGTTGGTAGTCTAGTTGATTTTTAACCGGAGCGGCATAGGCGTCTATAACCAGAGACTGCTGCTCTTCTGGCACTAAATTAAGATGCTGCCGAAACTTAGCCTCAGCTTGCGACCAATCCTCTTCCGGCCACTGCTGTTTTAGCTGATCAAGTGCTTCAGCATTTATACCCTGGTGAATTTGCCATGCAATAATATTGCTAGGAAAAAGTTGATATAGCGAATAGATTTGGCGATTAACCTCAACCGCTAAATCTTCTGCGTTTTCAAAATCATTACCCACAACATCACCAAAATTAACCTGAACCCGACCTTTGTAACCTAAAAAGCCCTTTTGGATACTATCTAAGTCTTCAAATTCAGACTTTATATAGTCTTCTCCCTGCTTGGCAGAATAAAGCTCTCCTGTCTTCTCAACAATACAGGGATCATATTCATAGGAGATACTAACCGGCATCAGTTTTATTTGACCTATGGCCTCGCCAAAGGTCTGCTGTTTTGTTTTAGATAATGTCAGCATCTTTAATAAAGCTGTTTCTGTGCGATCATTACCATCTTTGGCTCGCCCTTCCGCTTGCGCTATCCAGCAAGAAGCCTTGTCATTAGTTACACTGTGACGGATATAAGCTGAAAGATTTTTAAGTGACTCAAGCTTTTCCCTGCGCCCTTCAACCGAGCGCTTAACGATAAAGCTGCGATTTACTCGCATAAGATCACTGGCAAATGGTTTACTTAATAGATTATCACCGATAGCGATTCTGACTGTATCTAGCCCTACCGTATGAAGTGCTAAATTGACCATTGCCGGATCCAATGCAATATCACGATGATTGCAAATAAACAGGTAAGCTTGATTTGGGTCTAATTGATCTAAGCCACCAAAGGCATAGCCATCTGTAGTTTTATCCAAGCTATTTTGCAACCCAACTTTCACGTGATCTTGAAAGTCAGCTACTGTGGTTACATCCGCGGTTAAACGTCTCAAGCTTCGCCTTAGTAAAGGTCTTGCTATGGGCTTTAACAACCAAGGTGCGAGTCGCCATAATTTTGGCAAGCGTTTGGATAACAGCAGATCAATAAATTCATTGTCGGCAATTAGTCGCGATATAACTGCGGAAACTTCAGAATCCCGATAGGGACGAATATCATCGAATTGATTCATTAACTCTGCCTAACTAAATTTGAAGCGATATTGATAGGTGCATTCGCTTGTTTATTTTTATAATAATACCTTGCTATCTAAGCGCGCGCATTGAACCAACGAATATCATGGGAATACTTGTCCACACTATCGACTACATCAAGAACGAGGGCAAATAGCGCCATACGCACTAGAACACCATTGTCGGTTTGTCTAAAAATTGCCAAGTTGGGGTTATTATTTAAATCATTATCCAATTCATTGGCATCTGCTCTTGAGTCTCTAGGCAGTGGGTGCATTATCACCGTATTAGGCTGACAAAATTCTGTATATATCGCCTGGTTTAATCTAAATCGACCGCGATAAAGATCAGCTTCCTGTTTACTGCCAAAGCGCTCTTCTTGAATACGGGTAGAGTAGACAATATCTACATCAGTGATACCATGCGTCAAATCCTCCGACACATCGACCTCAACCCCGGCACTGCGCATACCCTCAACAATCTCTGCCGGCAGTGAAAGTTCTTTCGGCGAAACCAGTACCACTTTAATATTGCTGTATAAACGCAACAATTTACACAATGAGTGGACTGTGCGCCCATATTTAAGATCGCCCACCATTGCTATTGTCAGCCCATCGATATCGCGGCCTATAGCAACCATTTCTTTGCGGATAGTGTAGAGATCTAGCAATGCCTGAGTTGGGTGTTCATTGGCACCATCACCGCCATTCATAACCGGCACACGGCTGGCAGAGGCAAACTCTGCAACGGAACCGGCATCGGGATGGCGCATACAAATCACATCACTAAACCCTGAAAGTACTCTAGCAGTATCCTGAAGCGACTCACCTTTGACCAGAGCTGAACTTTCAAACCCTGCAGTTTCACGCACCTCACCACCGAGCAAATTGAATGCTGAACCAAAACTTACCCGAGTTCGCGTACTGGCTTCAAAAAACATATTTCCAAGTATCGCTCCCTCTAAAACTCTTGTGACTTTTTTACGAAGAGCATAGGGTTCCATCTGATCTGCAACATCAAAGATACGGGTCACATCTTGCTTCTCAAATTGGTTGATTGAGAGTATATGAGCACCTTGAAAGTTCAAATCATTACCTCGAAAGTAAATTATTAACGCGGATTTTAGCCTGTTTGACGGCGCTACTCTAGCCTAAATATCAATTGAAGTAATAAGCTTGACTGAATCCGGCTATTTCATTGCAATATTAAGTGAAAATTTAGCTGCTACTTCGTGGTTCCAATCACTAAGCGCATGCAAAATTTTACGATTCTGTTGTGACAATTCAGAATCGCTTAACAATTGATCGATATCTTTCTGTTGCTGTTCTAAGGAGCGAAAGCCATTTTTCGCATCAGTAAGTCGATGACGACAACTATCGAGCCAGTCACTTTGCTCATTAGCACTCAGTGATTCTGCATAATATCTTGCGCGGTAATTCAACAATAATCGATTGTAGCGATCATCAGAAAAATAAAATTGCTGGCGCTTAAAATCTTCTACTGTGGCTGCGCGTATCTGCTCTAGCAGAGGTTTATCCTGATTGGGTAAAAAGCCGCCATACAGCTGTTGTTCCGCCTCGTCGCTAGCAACAAAATCTGATTCAGAAAATACTGCTTGAAGTTTTTGCTGCAAATCGACTTGCTGAAGGCGTTGCCAGTTTTGTTCACAGCGATCAACATTAATCGATAATCGTTTTGCCACCGTTGTATCCACTACCTTGGGCGTGGCAACCATAGGCGCCTTATTAAGATGAACCAATTTAAGTGGAATACGCTCAACTCCCTCCGGTAAATCTTTGGCAGCGGTAAAAATACGCTGTTTAATATCATCGCTATTAAGATTGATTAACACCTCAGGATCTGCTGAAAGGTCATAACATATCACCGCATTTTTATTGGTTGGATGAGCCGCCAGCGGCATCATAATAGCACTATAAAGACGCTCCTTAGGAAGCATACCCGAGCAATGAAAAAATGGCTTACGGCTTTGCACGTCGACTATGTTAGCCACTGCAACCTTACCGCGATTTTGCAATACATAATCAAATAACTTTGGCTGCGTCTGTTTAACTAACTTGGCCATAGCTATTGTGGCCGTGACATCGGAAAGTGCATCATGCGCATCCTCGTGTGCGATACCATTGGCCACCGTAAGATGCTCGAGTTTAAAACTTGGGCTTCCAGGCTCATGATCTGGCCATTCTATTCCCTTGGGACGCAGTGCGCGAGTAGCGCGCAAAAGATCAATAATATCCCAACGTGAGTTGCCGTTTTGCCATTCGCGTTGATAAGGGTCATAAAAGTTACGATATAAACTGTACCTAGTTATCTCATCGTCAAAACGAATACTGTTATAGCCCACAGTACAGGTTCTCGGCTGGGCTAATTGAGAGTGAATTTGGGTAATAAATTCAGGTTCAGGCATACCCTGGGCTTGAGCATGCTGAGGAGTAATTCCAGTGATTAAACAGGCTTGCGGCGAGGGTAAAATATCCAGCGATGGCTGGCAATAAATAACTAAGGGGTCGCCGATAATATTTAAATCAAAATCTGTTCTTAGACCAGCAAACTGACTAGGCCTATCAACCGATGGCACCGCGCCAAAGGTTTCATAATCATGCCAATATAAGCTGTCTTGCATAAACGCTTTCAACCCCGAATTTATCAATCACTGTTGATCTAAACTATCATCATAAAGTGTAGTTGAATACTTTTTTATTGCCAAAAAAAACGGCGCTCAGCGCCGTTTTTAGAGAATATTCAAACTTAATCAAAGAGGCGATTAATCGAAAATTGAATTCCGAAATCGTCTTCATTCTCTTCATTTCTGACCATCAAACGAAGATCCCCACGAACTAGGTAATTTTTTGAGACTTTAGAGCCAAAGCCAGCACCAAAAGCGACTTGGGTATTTCGATGTTTGATTGGCAGGCCCTCTTCGTTATCGAAGTTGTAAACATTAGTGCCTAATAAAAAGTAAGGCTGGTATTTTTCAGCGCTATTACCTAGCCAGAATAGAGCCGTTAGGGAACCAATAAAAAAGTCAGTTCTGTCAGAGTTAAATGCATAGCCGCCTTCGACAGACAGATCTTCTGTTATAAATTTACCGATCTGCAATCCTGCTTGGCCAATATCAATTTCTCCATTCCATTTATCTCCCTCACCAACACTATAAAAACCCTGAGTAACACCAAGATACCATTGATCAGAGGATACAGCGGAGCAACTTGCAAAAATAGCAACTGCTGCCACTAATGATCTTAAAAAATTCATACATACACCCTAACTATAAATAATCTATCTATTTTTATTAATGGCAAGTTTAGCAAGCCTACAACATAGGTCAATCTAATACTTTAGATTTACTTAATTTGAATCACTTTTTTTTCAATTTTAGCTTGCCACAACTTGGGGCCGCTAATATGCACCGACTCGCCTTGAGTATTAACCGCCACGGTCACTGGCATATCAACTACCTCAAACTCGTATATAGCCTCCATACCAAGTTCGGGAAAAGCAACTACCTCGGCAGATACAATGGCCTTTGACACCAAATAAGCTGCACCCCCTACGGCAATTAGGTACACCGATTGATTGTCTTTAATCGCCTCTATACCCTGCTGGCCGCGCTCGGCCTTACCAATCATCCCCATCAAACCAGTTTGCTCAAGCATAGTTCGGGTAAACTTATCCATTCGAGTTGCTGTCGTCGGTCCCGCAGGCCCCATAACCTCGTCCCTAACCGGATCAACGGGACCCACGTAGTAGATAAATCGATCCGTAAGATCAACTGGCAACTGCTCACCGCGAGCAAGCATATCCGTCATTTTTTTATGCGCCGCATCACGACCAGTCAGCATTTTCCCAGATAACAAAAGCGTTTCTCCTGGTTGCCACTGATCAATATCTGACTGAGTCACAGAATCTAAATTTACTCGCCTTACTGTCTCATTGGCTTCCCATGCAATTTCTGGCCAATCATTTAAATCAGGGGCATCAAAAGTGGCGGGGCCCGAACCATCTAAAACAAAGTGAACATGTCGAGTAGCTGCACAATTGGGAATAATCGCAATTGCCTTATTAGCCGCATGAGAGGGATAATCTTTGATCTTAATATCGAGCACCGTGGTTAAACCACCAAGACCCTGAGCACCAATACCTAAGGCATTGACCTTTTCATACAACTCCAAACGCAACTCTTCATTGCGGTTTTCAGCACCCTTGGCTTTAAGTTCTTGAATATCTATATGTTCAAGAAGTGCTTCCTTGGCCATCAGCATGGCTTTTTCTGCCGTGCCACCTAAACCAATACCCAAAATCCCCGGCGGACACCATCCGGCACCCATAGTTGGAACAACCTTTAGCACCCAATCTACAATAGAATCAGACGGATTTAACATGGCAAATTTTGATTTAGCTTCAGAGCCACCCCCTTTTGCAGCAACATCAATTTCAACCTGATCGCCAGGCACCACTTGATAGTGGATAACCGCAGGCGTGTTATCGCCGGTATTTCTTCGCTCACCATCGGGATCAGCCAGTATAGAGGCGCGCAGTACATTATCTGGGTGCGTATAAGCCTGCCTTACACCCTCGTTAATCATATCCTCAAGACTATCCTCGGCATCCCACTGAACCTGCATACCTAATTTTACAAAAACCGTCACAATACCCGTATCCTGACAAATCGGACGCTTGCCGGTAGCACAGAGTCTAGAGTTAATTAAAATCTGCCCCATAGCATCCTTAGCAGATTTTGACTCCTCACGATCATAGGCCTGTTTCACGGCCTGAATAAAATCAGCCGGATGATAATAGGAAATGTACTGCAGAGCATCTGCAACACTTTGAGTGACATCTTGTTGGCGAATAACGGTCATAATTTGTCTTTAGCTCGCTGTAAAATTAATGTAACTATTGAGGGTTAAGAGTATTTGCATCCGATTGCGGACTCAAGTTTTGTGTCCCAACACTCTGTTTTTCAATTTTTTTCTCAAGATTTAATATCTTCTGGTTGACCTGTCTGCGAAACGCATCCATGGATTTCACAGCTTCTATATTTGCTAGAATCTTTTTATCCTGTTGCTTGAGCGATTGCTTAAGGTTTTGCACTGCTAAAAAATAATCGTCTAAGGATTGTGATAATTTATCCATATCAGCAGATAGGCCAAAAAAGTTTTCGCCAACACCCTCTGCTGCAGCTCTGTCCTTGTCTATCTGAGCACGAAGATTTTTTATAGAGGTTTCTAATTCAGAGCGCTTGCTAGCAAGAAAAGATATATCCTTAGTGTTTTTACTAATCTTGCCTTTATTTTTATCATTAGCCACGCCCCAAAGCTTTCTAATTTCGCTCCAGTGTTTCTTGAGTTGCTCACTGTGCTTGCCAATATTGACCTGCATAGCAACCCCAGATTGATTGACTGATTCGTCAGTATTGTTAAGTCTCGAGTCGAGTACCGCAAAGCGTTGCTGTAATTCAACAAACTGTTGATATTGCTGCCAGCCAAACCATGAAACAGCAAGCATTCCCAACAAAGCAACTACTGCAATAAGCTTCCACATAGAAGAGAGATTATCTGCAGGCTTTGCTGTCTCTCTAGACCTGTAAGGCTCAGATTGAGAACCATTAGAGCCTCGACCTAAACTATCATCACGATCTGGAACAATTGGGTTATTGCGCTGATTATCCATTGCTTAATTAACACCTAAATATTGGGATTCTTTATCAATGATTATACTCCTATCACCAACTAGAACCATACTAGTCCAGTGAATTTATTGCATAAAAAAACCGACGCTTCAAACGCCGGTTTTTTTAAAAACTTCAAGCTCGCTTATAGCAGATTTAGCGCCAACGCCAAAACTGCGGTCAAAACGAGACTAGACTTAATTACACCGCTGACGCTAGTAATTGGTCCCATCTTACCTTTAAGACCGTTGATCTCAATCGCAGCGATTATAACGAGCGCCAAAATCAAGCCAGTTCCACCTACCGCTGTACCATAGCCATAGCCTGCATAATGGGGACCAGCAAACATGCCCCACAACATGGGTGCAGAAAATAATGTATTAGTACGAGAGGCTAATAATGCTTTACCAGCAGCCGCAGCCTTATCACCACCATCTACTAAGCCTAAAGCAATTTTTTGTGCTGGCCAGATTACCATCCATACATTGGCAGCCATTAGCGTACCCATAACCACACCAATAATAATGTAGTTGTTCATTTGCGCATTGTGATAAACACCCGCAAAAAGAATAATACCGGTGATAAAAGTGAACATTGCACCCCAACGGAACCACCACAACGCTCTTGGTGCAAGCTTAGCCTTAGCATCAGCTAATCCCTCAGGTGAGGCTTCTTTAAAATAAGCGCCCTGAATAAAATTAAAGTAATAAAGCATACCTATCCATGTAATACCAAATAGACCATGGCCCCAACGAGCCAGAAAATTAATAAATTCCATTGTCATAGCAGTTCCCCTTTGATTGAGCGCCCGCAAGTGGGCATTGATTCCTAACTCTGCAATTGTTCTGCAAAGCCCAGTAAATATCAACTCTTAAAATAAAAAAATAGCCTTATATGGGTTTAATTTTTTAGCGAGACAAAAAAAACCCCGTATTTTAGTAATACAGGGCTTTTTTATGAGGCTTGGAAGCATCGGTAAAATTACATCATACCGCCCATGCCACCCATACCGCCCATGCCGCCCATATCTGGAGCTGCTGGCGCAGCACCTTCATCAGCAACATCGGTAACCATGGCTTCAGTAGTAATCATCAAGCCAGCAATCGATGCCGCGGCTTGAAGTGCTGTACGCGTTACTTTGGCTGGATCGAGAATGCCCATCTCAATCATATCGCCATAGTCACCTGCACCGGCATTGTAGCCAAAGTTACCCTTGCCATTTTTGACCTTATCAACAACGACAGAGCCTTCTTCACCGGCATTTTCAACGATCTGACGAAGTGGTGCTTCCATAGCGCGACGAGCAATACCAACACCAACCGTTTGATCGTCATTGGCACCTGTTAGGGCTGCAATTTTTTCACAGGCGCGAACTAGAGCAACACCACCCCCAGGAACTACACCTTCTTCAACCGCAGCTCGCGTTGCATGAAGAGCATCTTCAACGCGGGCTTTCTTTTCTTTCATTTCAATCTCAGTAGTAGCACCTACTTTGATCACGGCAACACCACCAGCTAATTTAGCCACACGCTCTTGCAATTTTTCGCGATCATAATCAGAACTAGTCTCTTCGATCTGCGCACGGATTTGCTTAACTCGCGCCTCGATAACTTTGCCTTCGCCAGCACCATCAACAATAGTAGTTGCTTCTTTATTCATACTAACGCGCTTAGCTGTACCTAGGTGCTCAAGGGTTGCACCCTCAAGATCCAAACCTACTTCTTCAGAGATAACCGTACCACCGGTTAGAATTGCAATATCTTCAAGCATCGCTTTGCGACGGTCACCAAAACCAGGTGCCTTACAAGCAGATACCTTAACAATTCCACGAAGGTTATTAACCACTAAAGTGGCTAGCGCTTCACCTTCAACATCTTCGGCAATAATAAGAAGAGGCTTACCCGCTTTGGCGACTTCTTCTAACAAAGGAAGTAATTCGCGAATATTTGAAATCTTTTTGTCGGCCAATAAAATTAATGGGCTCTCTTGATCAACACTCATACTTTCTTGATTGTTGATAAAGTACGGTGAAAGGTAACCGCGATCAAACTGCATACCTTCAACAATATCTAACTCATTCTCAAGGCCTGAACCTTCTTCTACGGTAATCACGCCTTCTTTGCCGACTTTACTCATAGCTTCGGCAATAATATCGCCAATGCTCTCATCGCTATTGGCAGAGATTGTACCTACCTGTGCGATTTCTTTGTTATCTGAGCAGGGCTTGGCAAGTTCTGCAATTTCACTTACTGCAGCTGCAACCGCTTTATCAATGCCGCGCTTTAAATCCATAGGATTCATGCCAGCAGCCACAGATTTTAAACCTTCATTAACAATGGTTTGCGCCAACACGGTCGCAGTTGTGGTGCCATCACCAGCATCGTCTGATGCTTTTGATGCCACTTCTTTTACCATTTGTGCGCCCATATTTTCGAACTTATCTTTAAGTTCGATTTCTTTAGCTACTGAAACACCATCTTTAGTGACCGTAGGTGCACCGAATGATTTATCCAATACAACATTGCGACCCTTTGGCCCCAAGGTTACCTTAACCGCATTAGCTAGAGTATTAACGCCCTCTAGCATTCCTTGACGAGCATTGTCGCCGAACTTTACATCTTTAGCTGCCATGATTCTTTTCCTTGCAAAATCAGTTACAAAAATTTAAATAAATTAGCCTTCAACTACGGCTTTGATATCACTTTCACTGAGGATAATTAATTCCTCACCATCGACATCAATTTTGTCGTTGCCCGCATATTGGCCAAATACCACGATATCACCAACGTTGACATCCACCGCACGAGTATCACCATTATCAAGTACACGGCCGCTGCCTACTGCGACAACCTCACCACGATTTGGCTTTTCTTGAGCTGAACCTGGCAGAAGAATTCCACCGGCTGTTTTCTGTTCCTCTTCCTCGCGACGCACGATCACTCGATCATGTAATGGGCGAATTTTCATACTTTTTATCTCCAAATTATCTATCTACAGTTTTAGCATGGGGTTGCAGAGTATCAAACTCTGCGCTTGTAAATCATATGGTGGCATTAGAGGGGCTTTTCAAGGGTCAACCTAAAAAAACTTTAATTTATTTAGGTTTTTTTAAGCTTTCTTCAGCATCCCAAGATTCACCTTCGAAGGTATCACCATTATTTTTAGGGTCAGATCCAAAGGGTTGCTGACCAAAAGGCTGAGCACTGGCAGTGATAAAATTAACTTTTTGCAGTATTCCTTTGACTAACATAATACGGGTAAATGGCAACAAACCCATTAACCCAATTGCATCGGTTACAAAACCCGGTGTTAGTAACAGCGCGCCCGACACAGCTAGTACAATCCCCTCCATTATTTCTTGAGCGGGTATCTTACCTTGCTGTAATTTTTCTTTACCGCGCCAGAGAGTTGTAAAGCCCTGTGCTCTGAGCAGACCAATACCTATTAATGCGGTTAGAAGAACCAGTAATATTGTGCTTAGCGCCCCTATATAACTTCCAATAGTAATCAATAACCACATTTCAATAATGGGCATTAAAATAAATAGTAGCAGTGCATAGCGCATAGTGATCACCAATTCTTAATCTAAATACTATATTGGGGTGGTTTCAGGTTTTTCAATGTTATCTTTACATGAGCTAGTGTAAAGTTATAAAAGTTGCAGACGAGTATAAACCATGGCGCCAAATAATCATTTAACCAACACCAGTTGGAAACAAAGCATAGGGGCTATAGCTCAGCCTAGGGTTGTTACCATGCTGTTATTAGGCGTTTCAGCGGGAATTCCCCTACTACTTATCTTCTCATCACTAAGCCTATGGCTACGCGAGGCTGGTGTAGACCGCTCGGCAGTCACATATTTTAGCTGGGCGGCCCTGGGTTACTCGTTTAAGTTTGTGTGGGCGCCATTAGTCAACAGTCTAAAAGTGCCCTTTTTGACGCAAAAAATGGGGCGAAGACGGTCTTGGTTATTGCTATCTCAGTTGATGATTATGTTGGCTATAAGCCTGATGGCGTTTGTCGACCCGGCCACAGATCAGTTAACCGCTATGGCTTTAGCTGCGGTTTTATTGGGCTTTTCTGCCGCCACTCAAGATATTGTTATTGATGCCTACCGCATAGAGTCTGCGGACGAGCAGTATCAGGCACTCATGTCATCCGGCTATATTTCGGGATATAGAATTGGTATGCTTATCGCCGGTGCCGGCGCTTTATATTTAGCCAGTTTTTTAGGCTCTACTAGTGGTCACTATAATTACCAAGCTTGGCAGTCGACCTATCTCTTTATGGCGCTCACTATGCTGGTGGGTGTTATCACCACCCTATGTATTTCTGAGCCCAATATTCAACAGAGGGGCGGCATTGTAACCACCACCAATAACAGTCTTAGATTTTTTATACTGTTTACCGCTGCGGTGATTGGCTTTATTGGCTGCTATTTTGCTAGCTCTGAATTAGCTGCGTATTCAAAAGGACAGCTTGGTCAATTATTCTCAAATGGCTATCTCGCATCCACAGTAGTCGAGTTTTTGCGCCTTATTTTGGCCACAATCATCGCTATACTAATCGCCAAGTTACTGATTTTTATTGGCATGGTAGATCAACACCAAGTTAATCAAGCCTATATTGCTCCGGTTACAGATTTCTTTGATCGCTATGGATTATCTCTAGCCTTAACTATGCTGGCTTTAATTGGTCTTTATCGGGTTTCTGATATTGTTTTAGGCGTTATTTCCAATGTTTTTTATCAGGATCTGGGGTTTAGCAAAAATACTATTGCCAGTGTAGTAAAAAGTTTTGGCTTAGGCATGTCTATTATCGGTGGTTTTGTCGGTGGTATTTTAGCGTTGCGCTTCGGCGTGATGCGGATTTTGTTTGCTGGCGCCGTTTTATCGGCACTAACCAATATATTGTTTATAGTTTTGGCAAAAGCAGGACAGGATATAGCTTTGCTGTATTGGGTAATTGCGGCGGATAATCTATCCGCCGGTTTGGCGAGCGCCGCCTTTGTTGCCTTTTTATCGAGCTTAACCAATATTTCCTTTACTGCCATGCAGTATGCAATTTTCAGCTCAATTATGACCCTATTCCCAAAAGTCTTAGGTGGTTACTCTGGCTCTATTGTCGAAGGTATTGGCTATGAGTCATTCTTTTTGATCACTGCATTAATGGGTTTGCCTGTGCTGTTTTTGATTGTCTGGGCAAACCGTCTCTTAGACGCGCAAAAATCCAATTAGTCTTTAAGTGACTCTCTATACCTATGCCAATCAAAGGCTTCTCCTGGGTCAGTTTTACGCCCTGGGGCAATATCACTGTGACCGACTATAGTATCTTGACTAATCAGTGGGTATTGGCTGACAATTTGTCGGCTCACCTCTGCTAGTACCGAGTATTGAATATCGCTAAAGGGTATATGGTCCGCCCCCTCTAACTCAATGCCAATGGAAAAATCATTACAGCGTTGGCGACCTTGAAATTCTGAGACTCCTGCATGCCAAGCTCGTTTATCGAAAGGGACAAACTGAGTAATATTACCCTGACGATCGATTAATAAATGGGATGAAACCTCAAGCTTATAGATATCACGAAAGTAAGGATGCTCTTTGGGGTCTAAGCTATTTGAGAATAATTGCTCAATATAGGGCCCGCCAAACTGCTCTGGAGGTAAACTAATATTATGAATAACCAAAAGACTAATATCATTTTCATCTGGTCGTAAATCGGCATTGGGCGATTCAAGTTTTTTTGCTGTGTTTAGCCAGCCCTTTGCTATATGCATTTTTTATCCAAGAATTTTAGCCGCCAACCAATGTGTTGGTTGTTAATTATAATAGCTATTTACTTAGCTTAATACGAGGGCATTTATTCAGTGCAAAATGCTATACTCACACCCTAGTTGAATCACCCATTAAAAAGGTTATGTTTTCTATGAGTTGCACGCCCAAAGTTATCGCGGAAGATGTCGCCATATCAGTTACTCGAACACTTGAAGAAGATATTGGCTCTGGTGATATTAGCGCGCAATTAATAGAAGCTGATACATGGGCAACGGGCAGGGTTATTTCACGAGAAAAAGCAGTAATTTGTGGGCGCCCATGGGTTGATGAAGTATTTAACCAATTAGATCCTTCCATCTGTATCGACTGGCATATTTCCGAGGGCGACTGGGTTTGTGACAATCAGACAGTGTTTACCATTTCTGGTAATGCGCGAGTGCTATTAAGCGGCGAACGATGTGCTCTAAATTTTTTACAAACCCTTTCGGGTACTGCAACTATCGCCAGACAATATGCAAATTTAGCGACTGATTCGAGTATTAAAATACTGGATACCAGAAAAACTGTACCCGGCCTGAGATTGGCGCAAAAATATGCCGTAGCCATCGGCGGCTGTAGCAATCATCGCATCGGCCTGTACGATGCTTTTTTGATTAAAGAAAATCATATCATTGCCTGTGGTGGTATCACTCAGGCGGTAAATAAGGCCAAGCAAATTGCGCCACAAAAAGAAATTGAAGTGGAAGTTGAAAGCCTTACTGAACTTCAGCAGGCTGTCGATGCCGGTGCTGATCGGGTTATGCTGGATAACTTTACCCGCGATCAAATACTGAAAATTAAAACCATTAATCTAGGTAATACTAAAATAGAGGTGTCTGGCAATGTGACTGAACATAGTTTATCCCAATACCTCGATACGCCTATAGATTTTATTTCTTCCGGAAGCTTGACCAAGCATGTGCAAGCGATCGATCTCTCTATGCGTCTGTCACTTTAATTAGAACATTAAAATAATCTTATTAGCACAGTTCTGCTTTAGAGCATTCACCCTTGTCCCACTCAACCTTTCCGCTGGCCTTTAAAGTGGCCGTTAGCGTGTAAGTTTGATTGGCATTATCTGAATCAATCGGCGCTGTAGCAATAATTTTTACTTGATCTTCTTCACTAACTGCCTTGGAAGCATCAGCATTAAAAATATCGCTAACTAGTTTAACTCCCACAACCCCTTTAGCGGCATTTTTTATGGCTGGAATACTATGACTGCTACGCTGACACCCCCTAACCTTTGCAAGCCCTAACATCTGCGCGCACACTTCAAAACTGACTTTGACTGCCCCGACTGCTACTTTGGTTTCAATAAATTCTGCTCTTAAGATAAAATTTCTATAACCTGGCAATGCGATCAATGCCAATAAACTAATAATGCCGATAACCACCATCAACTCAACCAAAGAAAACCCCTTGCCAAATATCTTTACCATCCCTGTACTCCCATCTATTCCATAGCTAATAGGTCATGCATTTTTTAAATCCGTTTTATTCAATACTAGATCAGCATCTTTGTGACGGTTTAATATTTCTGCTGTTTTGTGAAGCAGTTCACTGAAAAAGTTTTTAATTCTTCATAATCTTGAGCTTGTTCAAAACGGCTAGCATTGGCGGCTGTCTTATCGGGGTTATTAAATGCCACTTTCTAGCAATCAACTATTTTTATATCGCGGCAAAAATAGACAGGGTCAATTTATTGAGGGACGCCTTAAGGCACAAAACAGTCAATGGGCGAGGCACAAATTAAGAAAAAAAGGCATCAAAATTCAATCTCTAAAAAAATGCTGGAATATCCCTTTTACAAGTAGTCAATCGATAAAACCTTCAGATATATCAAAATTCACAAGACAGTTAGCGATCTTACTTAAAGCTGGAATTCCGATTCGAAAAAGCTTTGATATTCTTGCAAATAGCTATGAAAAAATAGCGGTTCAGCAAATCATCCGCGATATTAACCATGATATTTTTTTAGGTGACAGCTTGGCAAAATCCTTGAGCAATTATCCAAAGCAATTTAATGATATTTTCTGCAACATGGTCAAAATTGGCGAAAACTCTGGCACATTAACCCCTATTTTAGAGCGCTTGGCCCTGTTTCAAGAGAAAACTGAATACCTAAAAAAACGGGTTAAAAAAGCACTGACATACCCATTAATAGTGCTTGTTGTCGCACTGTTGGTAGCCTCAATTATGTTGACTAAGGTGATACCAAATTTTGCTGAAGCCTATTCTGAATTTAATACCGACCTACCTTATTTTACTCAGCTTGTTATCAGTATTTCTGAAACCTTCAATCAAATTTGGCCCTATATATTTGGCGGTATTATTTTGCTATATATGACCTTATTCGCAATTATCAAACACTCAAGACAGGCAACGCTATTCGCCCATAAAACTATCCTTAAATTACCTTTTGTTGGAAAAATTTTGCTAAGAGTCATATTGGGGAGGTTTACCCATATCCTAGCCACTACGATTAATGCTGGAGTACCTATTACCGATGCATTGAAATCGTCGGCTTCTGCTATGGATAATCTCTATATCAAACAAGCTATAAACTGTGTCAGACAGGATGTTATTGGAGGTATCTCATTACATAGGGCATTGGCAAAACAGCCAGTATTTCCGATAACATTAAGACAGATGGTTGATGTGGGTGAGGAATCCGGATCTTTAGCCCCTATTCTGGAAAAAGCCTCACAGATTTATGAGCGAGATATTGCACTTGTATTAGATACTATAATTCCACTGATCGAGCCTGTTATGATGATTAGCTTGGAATTGCTGGTTGGCGGTTTGTTAGTCGCCATGTATTTACCAGTGTTTCAGCTTGGGCATATAGTCTAATATAGCAGTGTATTAACACTGAACTATTTCTCAGCGTTGCAACAACAATAAACAATATAAGGGATAATAGATGACACTGGATATATATTTATCGCCTACGCTACTGGCCATGATAGGTCTGTTACTGGGCGCTATTATCGGCAGTTTTCTCAATGTAGTGGTTTATCGCCTACCCCTAATTATGCGCTCAGCATGGAGCAATGAAGCAAAGCTATTTTTGGGCATGGCACCGGATAAAGCGGACAACTTATCGCTATCAACTCCGAGGTCTCACTGCCCTGACTGCGGCACTCAATTAAAGGCAATACACAATATTCCAGTTTTAAGTTACTGCTTTTTGCGCGGTCGCTGCAGTCATTGCAGCAGTTTAATTTCTATTCAGTACCCACTGATTGAATTACTCTCAGCGTTTTTAACCGCCTATATACTGATTTCGTATGGCTTATCAGACAAGGGGCTATTTTGCCTTATCTTCACCTATAGCCTTATTGCATTAGCGGCTATTGATATGCGCGAGCAAATTCTGCCTGATCAAATCACACTGCCACTTTTATGGTTGGGTTTAATACTAAGCTTTTTTGGTCAGTGGACAGCCCCATCCGATGCAATTATTGGTGCTGCACTGGGTTACCTATCTCTGTGGTCAGTGATGCAACTTTTTAAACTAATTACCGGCAAGGAGGGTATGGGCTATGGCGATTTTAAACTCAATGCCGCTATTGGCGCATGGCTCGGCTGGCAAATGGTGCCTATAGTTATTTTATTATCTTCGTTTTTAGGCGCAATTATAGGGCTTTTTGCTATTATCTTTTTAGGCCATGATCGCCGCAGTCCTTTCGCATTTGGACCTTACCTCTGCCTAGCGGGTTGGGTTGCTATGCAATGGGGGGATCAGCTTAGTTATCTGTTTAATTATCTATCCCTCTAATTTGAGCTGAGCCAATTATATATTATGAATAATAACTATCTTGTGGGCTTAACCGGCGGCATTGGCAGTGGTAAAAGCACTGTTGCTAGTGTTTTTAAACGGTTGGGGGTAAAAGTTGTAGATGCAGATCAGGCCTCTCGTGCTGTTGTAGAACCAGAATCTGAAACTTTAAAGACTATTATTGATCACTTTAAAGGTGAAACATTATTAGTTGATGGCCAACTCAATCGATCAGCCCTAAGAGATATTATCTTTAATAACCCTGAACATAAAGCTTGGCTTGAGGGTTTACTTCACCCTCTAATCAATGGGTGGATTTCGCAACAACTTGAACAGCCCACCACAAGTCCTTATGTGATTTTAGAATCGCCTCTGCTGTTTGAAACCAATCAGTACAAAATGATCAACACCTCTTTGCTGGTCGATGTGTCGCCTGAACAACAAATAGCGCGAGCCAGCCAAAGAGATAGGGTCAATAAATCGCAAATTCAGGCTATAATCGACACGCAAATGAGTCGCGAACAAAAAGTCGAGTTAGCAGACTTTATTTTTGATAATTCGCTGGCTATGAATAGCATTGAAAAAAGAGTTATAGACTTTCATAGTCAATTTGAAGCCTTAGCCCAATCAAAATAACTATTTTAGGATTTTGTAATGAATAAGCCGACCATTGTTAACTGTCCGACCTGTGAAACCAAGGTTGAATGGACCGACGCTTTTCCTTTTAGACCCTTCTGTAGTGACCGTTGCAAACAAATTGATTTTGGCGATTGGGCCACCGAACGCTTTAGTATTGCAGGTGAACCCTGCTTGGATCCCGAGAAACTGGGTGAAGATGCTTAATTGTGCAAAGATTTGAGTTTATCTAATATAGCCTGATTGGCTTGCGGGAATTTATACCGGCTTTCTGGCCTATAAAGCTCTGGAAAATCTACCCATTTAATTTGCTGACCCTCTGCACCCTGCGCATTGCCTGTAAATTGAGTAACGGTCCAAATATCGAGGAAAACCTGCTTATCTGAATAGTCATGCTGAACCACCATAAGCGGCCGTGCTCTAATCACTGTTATACCCAGTTCTTCAAAGAGTTCTCTTTTTAACGCCTGATCAACACTTTCACCAGCGCTCACTTTTCCACCGGGAAATTCCCATAATCCACCCTGATGAAGGTGTTCGGGTCGCTTGGCAATTAGAATTTGATCCTGTTGCAAGTTGAAAATCACCCCCACTGCCACATGCACTGCATCAGCGGAGATATTTTTTCGGCGATTAGGTTCGGTATTCGGCATTAATTCGAACATATTCATAACTTAAATCGGTGGTCCATAATGTTTCACAAACCTGTCCGCGATTCAATTGAATGGTTATTTCGATATCTTCCGCCTGCATAGCCTGCTGACCCTGCGCCTCGGTATAACTTGAGGCTCTACCACCATTTTCAGCAATAAGCACTGAATTCAGATGAATCTGTATTTTAGACACATCTAAATCACTAACATCCGCGCGGCCAACAGCAGCTAAAATTCGTCCCCAGTTAGGGTCTGAAGCGGTCAGCGCTGTCTTAACCAGGGGCGATTCTGCAACCGCATAGGCAACTGAAAGTGCCTCTTGAACTGTTTCTGCACCCTCAACATTAACCGTGACAAATTTATTGGCACCCTCACCATCGCGAACAATCGATTGGGCAAGTTCGGTAAAAATACTGGTCAGTTGCGCTAAAAATGGCTCAAAATTTGACTCATCAATTTGTACACCACTGGCGCCAGTCGCTACCAAAACCACCGCATCATTGGTAGAGGTATCACCATCAACAGTGATTCGATTAAAGGATTTACCATTGGCTTTTCTTATGGCTGCATGCAATAGCTCTTCATCAATCGCCGCATCAGTAGCCACAAAACCCAACATAGTGGCCATATTCGGCTTTATCATCCCAGAGCCTTTACAGATTCCGGTAATAGTGACCTGTGACCCATTAATATCACATTGTATTGAGGCGCCCTTAGAACGAGTATCAGTGGTTAAAATACCCTCAGCCGCATCTTGCCAACCATTAACTGAGAGATTTTTTTTCGCCGAAGAAATAGCGTTACAGATGGTATCAACCGGCAAGGGTTCACCAATAACACCGGTTGAAAAAGGTAGCACTTGATGTATCTCTGCGCCAGTTTCATCAGCAACCGCTTGGCAACAGCTAAGTGTATCAGCTATCCCTTGATCTCCAGTGCCAGCATTGGCATTACCGGTATTAACCAACAAATAACTAGGAGCTGTTTGCTGTAAATGCTGCTTGGCAACGATTACTGGTGCAGCACAAAATTTATTCTGGGTGAATACTGCTGCCGTAGTACTGCCTTCAGCGATCTGCATAAGTACCACATCTTTGCGATCGGCTACTTTTACCCCCGCAGAGGTGGTTCCCAGTCGAAAGCCTTCGACTGGATACATAGTTGGAAATTTATCGCTACCTGTCGCCATTTTTAGATTTTACCGCAACATTGTTTGTATTTTTTACCCGACCCACAGGGGCAAGGACTATTTCGCCCTACCTTGGGAGCTGATCTTACCACGGGTTTGCTTGGTTCTGCTGAATTCTGCTGATCTGTTTCATCCCCAGCCATATCGGCAACCTGGGCATGTTGGTATTGATGCTGAGTTTCCTGCCGCCTGCGCTGTTGTTCTATACGCTCAACATCTTCTTTAGAGGATACTTCAACATGACTCAAATACTTGATTGTCTCGTGCTTAATATTATCCAATAACTGTTCAAAAAGATCATAGGACTCGCGCTTATATTCCTGCTTTGGATTTTTTTGTGCATAGGCTCGCAAACCAATGCCTTGGCGCAACTGGTCCATATTGGTCAGATGATCTTTCCACAGCGTATCCAAAAGTTGTAACATAATTTGTCGTTCGATCTCACGCATTGCATCACCAACATGTGCGTAGCGCTCGTCATAGGACTTTTGAATCGAATCAATCACCCTATGTCGCAGCTGATCTTCGTCAAATCTTTGATCTTCATCTAACCACTTTTGCACGGGTAATTTAGTTGCAAATTCTGTGACTAGGGCTTTCTCAAGACCGGCTATATCCCACTGCTCTTCAAGACTTTGTGGCGGAATAAAAGCACTAATCGTACTATCGACAACATCTTCTCGAACATTGACAATCACATCGCTAATATCGTCATCAGACAGCAAGTCATTGCGCTGCTGATAGATAACCTGACGTTGATCATTGGCAACATCATCATATTCAATAAGATGTTTACGAATATCAAAGTTACGCCCTTCAACCTTGCGCTGAGCTTTGACAATTGCATTGGTTACCATACGGTGTTCGATGGACTCACCGTGCTCCATACCCATGGCGCGCATCATATTTTTGACACGATCTGAGGCGAATAAACGCATCAGTGGATCTTCTAACGACAGGTAAAATCTCGACCAACCTGGATCGCCCTGTCGACCTGATCGACCTCGCAATTGGTTATCAATACGACGGGATTCATGGCGCTCGGTTCCAACAATATGCAACCCACCGGCTTCGATTACTTTGGCATGACGTTGCTTCCAATCTTCTTTAACTGCAGCAATGGCCGCATCATCCGTACCTTGTTGTGCTAGCTCTTTGAGCTCTGCTTCCAAATTACCACCGAGAACGATATCTGTTCCACGACCTGCCATATTGGTGGCAATTGTCACTGCACCGGGGCGACCGGCATTAACAATAATATTGGCTTCGCGCTCATGCTGTTTAGCATTGAGGACGCTGTGTTCAATGTTTGCCTGCTCGAGAAGGCTAGAAAGAATTTCAGAGGTTTCTACCGATGCCGTACCAACTAGGACTGGCGCACCTTTTTCAACCAGTTGTTTAATGTCCTCAATCACTGCTTCAAATTTTTCTTGCTGTGAAATAAATATCAGATCATTGTGATCAACTCTTTGCACTTTAACATTGGTAGGGATAACGGTTACTTGTAGACCATATATTTGTTGAAATTCATAGGCTTCAGTATCTGCGGTTCCGGTCATACCGGAAAGTTTTTGATAAAGCCGGAAATAATTTTGGAATGTCGTGGAGGCAAGAGTTTGACTCTCCTGTTGAATATTTAACCCTTCTTTGGCTTCAATTGCCTGGTGAAGACCCTCTGATAGCCTGCGGCCATGCATGGTTCGACCCGTATGCTCATCAACCAAAACGGCTTCGCCATTTTGCACTATATATTCAACATCCTTTTGAAATAGATGCTGTGCTCTTAATGCCGAATGCACATGGTGTAATAACCCCAAATTAGTGGCTTGGTAGAGATTTTCATTTTCGGGCAACATCCCTGCCTTAATAAGGATTTCTTCGATTTTTTGATGGCCCGACTCAGTGAGCTCTACACCTCGAGTCTTTTCATCCAACACAAAATCACCCGCTGCTTCTTGCTCTTGATCATCGCCCTCAAGCTGTTCTTGCGGCTCAAGCTTAAGTACCAGTTTATTGATAGACTTATATAGTTCAGAACTATCTTGTGCCGCACCAGAAATTATCAATGGTGTTCTGGCTTCATCGATTAGAATCGAGTCGACTTCATCAATAATTGCAAACGATAAATCGCGCTGAGACTTCTCCGCCAGCGACAAAACCATATTATCGCGTAGATAATCAAAACCAAATTCATTATTGGTGCCATAGATAATATCTGCAGCATAGGCTTCTTTGCGGCTACAGGGACTTGCTTCGCCGTTGGCAGAATCACTATCTATAGCAAAGGAGCTCGGAACATCAGGTCCTTGAAAGGATTGAATAATACCAATCGACATATCCAGTGCAATATAGAGTGGGGCCATCCATTCAGCATCGCGCTTGGCAAGGTAATCATTGACGGTGATAACATGGACACTGCCATCACTTAGAGCATTTAGATAAGCCGCTAGGGTTGCCACAAGGGTCTTACCCTCACCGGTGCGCATCTCTGTAATTTTGCCTTGATGTAGCACTATGCCGCCGATCATTTGCACATCAAAGTGACGCATTTCAAGGACGCGTTTTGCTGTTTCTCTTACGGTTGCAAACGCTTCTGGCAGAATATCATCTAGGCTTTCACCCAAATTGATACGCTGTTTGAATTCGGTGGTTTTATTTTTTAACTGCGCCGCTGTTAAATCCTGTAAACCAGACTCTAACCGATTGATTTGATCGACGGTTTTTCGCATTTTGCGAAGCTCACGATCATTACTACTACCAAAGATGCTTTTAGCTAACTTGCTTAACATTAATTTTTCACCTAAACATACCAAAACCTGCAGTACACAGTTATTTGCGCACTACGCTATATTATCTGTAGTTTAGGAGATTAGCGACTAGTTCGACGAATATAAGAGGCCGGATCGACAACACGACCATTTTTGAATACTTCAAAGTGTACATGGGGGCCTGTAGATCTTCCTGAAGTGCCCATGGTAGCTATAACATCACCCTTATTGACTACAGTGCCAAGTTTGGCGATATTGTCTTGATTGTGCGCATATCTTGTAACGTAACCATCGCTATGGTTAATCTCAACCATCTTGCCATAACCGCTTTTTTCACCAGACCAAGTAATAACGCCCGAGGCTACAGCAATAACATCAGACCCAAGTCGTCCGGCAAAATCCACACCGCCATGCCAGCGTTGCTCGCCAGTGAATGGATCGGTGCGCATACCATAGGCTGAAGATTGCCAACCGTAGGCAATGGGTCGACCTGCCAGCCTGCGATCATCAATTAATTTTTTATCTGCCAGAGTAGAGCGAAGTAGTTTAAGTTGTAGTTCTCGCTTGGAAAGTGTTTGCCCTATATTAAACATCAATGAATTGAGGTCTAACTGCATGTCAGCAGTGCCGCGATAAGCCTGTTGGCCATAGTTGCCAGGGCCACCAAGACCTGGGGTAGCCGAGAAATCAAACTCGCCGGCTTCCATTTCTGAAAGCTCAGTTAACTGCTCACCCAGCGCATCCAATCTGACAACGCTGGCTCGCATCTGAGCTAATTTTGCCGTCATTAATGAAAGAGTTTGGTTAACCCTTTGACGATCTTCAAACAACTCTTGTCGACTTAATGTCAACTCTTGTTGCATATCTGCAATATGATCTTCAAACAGTAATTGCCAACGTCCATCAGCGAGCTTTAACCCCAGCAACACACCCGCAGCAACGGGAATACCGATAACTGCAGCCGACAGAAGGATTCTCATCCAGCTATTTAAGCTAAATGTTCTTACTTTGTCAGAGCGTTTACTGATAAGAATAAGTTTCACTGGAATTGGCTGCCTCGTCGACCTAAGTGCTTATAACCACATATTAACTATTATAGGATATTGGGGCTTTGTCTGCGTTATCAACAAAGGTTACCATTTCCCATGCGTCTTCTTCGGCAATAAGCGCGAGCACGGAGGCATTGTTGAGACCATGACCTGATTTATGAGCATCAAACTCACCAATAATACTATTACCCATTAGGTATAGGTCGCCGATTGCATCGAGAATCTTATGTTTCACAAATTCGTCTTCAAAGCGAAGGCCGTCTTCGTTAACAATCTGCGACTCATCGACCACAATGGCATTATTTAAACTACCGCCTCGAGCTAATCCCTTGGCGCGTAGATATTCAAATTCGTGCATAAAGCCAAAGGTTCTGGCTCTGCTCACTTCTTTTACAAATGAAGTGCTGGAGAAATCAATACTGGCATTGAGGGTTTGGCTTTCAAAAACAGGGTGATCAAAATCGATAGCAAAGTTAATTTTAAAGCCATCAAATGGCTTAAAAGTCGCCTCTTTACCATCTTGCTTTACGGTTACTGGGCGCTTTACTCGAACAAATTTTTTCGGCGCATCCTGCTCTTGGATACCTGCTGATTGCAATAGGAAAACAAAGGGTGCGGCACTGCCATCCATTATTGGAATTTCTGCCGCTGAAACATCGATAGTGACATTATCAATACCCATTCCCGCCAGTGCCGACATAAGGTGCTCAATAGTAGACACACGCACACCGTCTTTTATCAATGTTGTTGAAAGCGTGGTGTCACCGACATTTTTGGCTTTTGCGGAAATCTCTACTACAGGTTCTAGATCGGTACGACGAAACACAACACCAGTATCTGGTGCTGACGGGTGAAGTGTCATATACACTTTTTCACCGGTATGGAGACCCACACCCGTGGCTTGTATGGCATTTTTTAATGTTCGTTGCTTAACCATAAATAGCACAGCTCGCTATATGCAGACTGCGTATTCTAACAGACAAGCCCTCCTACCACCAAGGATATAATCCGAGGCGCGGTGGTAGGAGGTTGCTAGCGGAATTAATCTGCTTGCTTACGCAAGAATGTTGGTACATCGAGATAATCTGCCTGTGAATCCAACTGAGCATCTAATTGACTGGCAGTTGCTTCACTGCCGCCATGCATTGCTGATGATCTAGGGTTGCGATTTATAGTTGGGCGATCCAATTGACGATAATCAATATCTCCACCTACTTTACGCGGTGGTTGGTTGTCGACAATAACAGCACGTGGTCCCGACTGCTCTGCAGGTGAGCGCAGACCTGTTGCCACTACTGTTACACGCAACTGATCTTCAAGGTTAGGATCAAATACACTACCGACAATAATGGTAGCGTCTTCGTCGGCAAATTCGCGAACCGTATTACCCACTTCTTCAAATTCACCCAAAGTCTGGTCGTAACCACTAGTGATATTTACCAAAATACCTTTAGCACCGTGAAGATTGATATCTTCTAGTAGCGGACATCTAACCGCAGCCTCTGCCGCTATAATTGCACGATCTTCACCACTGGCTTCGCCAGTACCCATCATCGCCATACCCATCTCTGACATTACCGTACGGACATCGGCGAAATCGACATTGATAAGACCATCCAGCAAGATAAGATCGGTAATGCCTTGAACAGCGCCATAAAGAACATCATTGGCCTGTTTAAAGGCGTTGAGCACTGTCATATCTTTACCCAAAACTTGCAGTAGCTTTTCATTGGGTACAATGATTAATGAATCTACTCGCTCTTTAAGCTGAGCAATCCCTTGATTGGCTAGTTCCATGCGCTTGCGCCCCTCAAAACCAAAGGGTCGAGTCACAACACCCACTGTAAGAATACCCATCTGCTTGGCCACTTCTGCCACTACTGGCGCACCACCAGTCCCTGTTCCGCCACCCATACCGGCGGTAATAAAGACCATATCAGCACCCTCTAGGGCCTGAGCAATTCTGTCTTTATCTTCGATTGCCGCCTGACGACCCACTTCAGGGTTAGCACCAGCGCCTAGCCCTTTGGTAAGACTGCCACCCAACTGCAAAATAGTGGCTTCTGACATATCGTTAAGTGACTGAGCATCCGTATTAGCACAGATAAAATCTACGCCATCAATATTACTAGCCATCATATGACGTACGGCGTTACAACCACCACCGCCAATGCCTATTACTTTTATTTCTGCATTCTTTGGAATGCTATCTACTAGTTCAAACATAGGTTTCCCCTTTTTATGCGCCTCTAAAAATTTACATCAAAACTACTAGTTTTGAGCCTATACTCCCGCCTGGAAAAAGTTTTTAATTTTATCCAGCATGCTACTTCCATCCTGCCTTACTGCTTCCTTAAAACCGTGCCTTGCCTGCTCTTGCATACCAAACTGCAAAAGCCCAACCCCAGTCGAATAAATAGGGTTATTAACTATATCTTTTAAACCTTTAACACCCGTTGGCGTTCCAATTCGAACCGGCATATGGAATATTTCTTCGGCCAATTCACAAACGCCTTCCATTTTTGAGGTACCACCGGTTAATACAATCCCCGCTGCGATTAACTCTTCAAATCCACTGCGTCTTAGCTCAGCTTGAACCAAGGTAAACAACTCGTCATATCGCGGCTCCACAACCTCAGCTAGAAGTTGGCGCGACATATCTCTAGCAGCGCGCTCGCCCACACTTGGGACTTTGACGGTCTCTTCAGGACGCGCCAATTTCGCCAGTGCACAGGCATATTTAATCTTTAGTTCTTCGGCTTGAGCGGTGGGCGTTCGCAACGCCATGGCGATATCGTTAGTTACCTGATCACCAGCGATTGGAATTACACCGGTATGACGAATAGCACCCTCGGTAAATATGGCAATATCGGAGGTGCCTCCACCTATATCGACTAGAGCTACTCCCAGTTGCTTTTCATCCTCGGTCAAAACCGCATAACTGGATGCAAGTTGCTCTAGAGCAATATTGTCTACTTCAAGACCACAACGTCGTATACATTTTTTGATATTCTGAGAGGCATTAGCCGCACAGGTCACTAGATGAACTTTTGCCTCTAAGCGCACGCCTGACATACCAATAGGCTTATGCACGCCCTCTTGATCATCAATAATATATTCCTGCGGCAATACATGAAGAATTTCTTGATCGGCAGGAATGGCTACAGCTCGTGCCGCATCGATCACCCGATCAATATCCACTGGCTGTACCTCACGATCACTGATAGCCACGATGCCATGGGAATTAAGGCTGCGAATATGACTGCCTGCAATACCGGCATACACAGAGTGAATCGAACAACCGGACATCAAGTCTGCCTCTTCAATGGCTCGCTCTATTGAATTTACTGTCGCCTCAATATTGACCACCACACCTTTCTTGAGACCGCCGGAGGCATGCATACCGGTTCCGATAATCTCCAATTCACCACTGGCATTTACCGCACCTACTATGGCAACCACCTTAGATGTGCCTATATCTAATGCGACGATCATGTTTTGTTCATTTGTATTTGCCATTTTTTCCTCTACAGTTTGCTATTACCCGCGGATAATAGTTACTTTCTCCAATTTGTCTGATTGACTATCTGTTTTAATAGTGGCTACTGGTTTTCGACCTTTCCAAGCCACAGCCAGTCCATTTGGATAACGCAAATCGATAGTTTTTATCTTGGCTAACTGGTGATTGAGCTCTGACTCCCAAACCACAACAAGACGTCTTATTTTGTCGCCAACCTGGTTGCGTCCTAATACAATTTGAATACCATTACTGGTCTCTAGCTGCCAGGCTCCGAGGCGATCGAGTTGTAATTTAGATAGCTTTAATCCCGTTGGAAGTAACAAGTCTGCTAAGCGCTGATACTGCTTCATCACTTCAGAAGAGCTGCCAAATGCTGCAGTCATTAGCGGTAAGTTAGCTAGATGACTGTTGTCTTCAATTATTAACTTATCGCCTAATCGGTTTAAGAATGCGTCATCTCCCCAGCGGGCAATAGGAACTTCCTCAATCACATTAATTTTTAAAAAAGTTGGCCATTGGCGCTGAACACTTACATCGGCTACCCATGGATGCTGATGAAGCACATTTGACATCGCCTTGAGATCAATAGTGATAAAGCCACCTTGCATTTGGCTATTAACCAACTCAACCAATTCTTGGTGATCAAGGTATTTAAATTCACCTTGTATACTGACCTTAGTAATTGGCTTATCTAAATGCTGAATGGCTAAATTGGCACCGTAGGCAATACTGCAAAATACAAGTACGGTAATTATTTTGCTGGTGTTATCCATCACCTTATCGATAACACTGCGGTTATCTTGCATAGATCTTGCGTTATTTGATTGCTCTAAACGACTCATTGGATAGACTCCTCTAAGATCGCCACAACCAGTGACTCAAAATCCATTCCTGCGGCTTTACCTGCCATAGGCACAAGACTATGGCTAGTCATTCCGGGCACTGTATTGACCTCAAGAACATAAAATCGGCCCTTTAGGTCAGTCATAACATCAACGCGACCCCAGCCTTTTCCGTCAATACTTTTGAATGCATTAAGACATAATTTGGCCAGTTCAGCTTCTTGCTCAGCACTTAAACCTGATGGGCAAAAATATTCGGTCTTATCGGACAGATACTTCGCTTCATAGTCATAGAATGTAGCATTGGCTTGAATTCTTATTGATGGCAGCGCCTGATCGCCGAGAATGGCAACGGTGTATTCTTTACCCATAAGTCTCGGCTCAGCAATTACCTTAGCGTCGTATTTGTAGGCTAACTGCCACGCTTGTTTTAACTGCTCGGCTGATTCAGCAATACTCATGCCCACGCTAGAGCCCTCACAGGCAGGTTTAACCACTAAACAACCTCCCAGGCTGTCGATAGCTTGTTGCCAGTCTGTATCTTTATCTAGGGATACGAAATCTGAAGTTGGCAAGTTGATACCCTTCCATATCTGCTTGCAACGCAATTTATCCATGGCTAGAGCTGATGCAATAACACCACTGCCGGTATAGGGTATACCGAGATACTCAAGCGCACCTTGTAGGGTTCCGTCTTCACCACCGGGGCCATGCAGAGCAACAAATGCACGATCTATATTCGCCGCAGAAATAGCTTCGAGGGACTGTTCTTTTAGATCGATAGCTACGGTATTAACACCCTGATTTTGCAATGCTTGCAAAATCGCCGCACCGGTCAAAAGGGAAATCTCGCGCTCCGATGAATTACCACCAAAGAGCACACCAACCTTGCCAAACTTAGTCATTTGAGAAGTCATTTTTCCTCCTCAATAGGTTTTAATTGGCTGTCTTTTAACATAGCGACTAATTTTGAAACGCTTCCTGCGCCCTGAGTCAGAACTAGATCATCCGCCTGCACCAATCCCGCTACAAGATTTGGAACCTGTTCCATAGTCTCTGCATAAATAGGATCAACAGCACCGCGCTGACGTATGCTGTTGCATAGGTTTTTACTGCTGGCGCCTACAATAGGCTCTTCACCTGCCGCATAGACATCTAACATAATTAATAGATCGACCTCAGATAGAACTTGGACAAAATCCTCATATAGATCTCTAGTGCGACTATAGCGATGGGGCTGAAATACCATCACTAGCCTCTTTTGTGGCCAGCCATCTCTAACAGCATCAATCGTGGCCTTTAATTCGGTTGGGTGATGGCCGTAGTCATCAACCAATGTCGCTATTCCGCTTGTCTGATTTTTTTCAATCGAATATTCACCAATGGTTTCAAAGCGGCGACTGACACCACAAAACTTTTCAAGCCCTGTAACAATCGCATGATCTGAAACACCATCATCGCTAGCCACAGCAACTGCAGCTGCTGCATTTAAGGCATTATGTCGACCAGGAATATTCATACTTATGGTCAGGGTCGAAAGATTGTCCGGACGATCAATAACAAACTGACCTCGTCCATCAACCATTGAAAAATCGGTGATGCGATAGGCTGCATTTTCACTAAAGCCATAGGTCAGTGTCGGGCGACCTATATTGGTTAGCAGCTCTTGTATAACTGGATCATCAATACAAACCACCGCTAAACCATAAAACGGTAGATTGTGTAAAAATTCGATATAGGTAGTTTTTAACTGATCAAAATCAAAACCATAGGCTTCCATATGATCTGGCTCAATATTGGTAACCACGGAGACCATTGGCTGAAGATGCAAGAAGGAAGCATCGCTTTCATCAGCCTCGGCAATAATGTAGCGACTGGCACCTAATTTGGCATTGGTACCGGTACTGTTAACTCGACCGCCAACAATAAATGTCGGGTCCAATTTAGCCTCGGCAAAAACCGCGGCAATTAAACTTGTTGTTGTGGTTTTTCCATGAGTGCCAGCAACAGCTACACCATGGCGATAGCGCATCAACTCCGCCAGCATTTCCGCTCGTCTAACGACGGGCACACCCAGCTCATAGGCAGCGGCAATTTCGGGATTTTCTAGGGTCACTGCGGAGGATTTAACTACCACATCAGCACCTTCAATATTACGTCTAGCATGGCCTTTAAAAATTTCCATACCAGCGGCTTTAAGACGCCTAATAGTTGGGCCTACACCAATATCTGAACCCGATATTTGATAACCCTGATTTAATAAAACCTCAGCAATACCGCTCATACCACTACCGCCAATACCAACAAAATGGATACGGCTAATGCGGCGCATTTCAGGCGGCTGAAAATTCAAACTATCCATTTGCCACCTCCAAACATACTTTGGCAACACGCTCGGCAGCACCATTTTTTGCCAGTGATCTTGCCTTATTTGCCATATTTAAACGGGTATCTGGATTATTGCTAAGCGTCATAATTTGATCGGCCACACCCTGCGGACTTATGTCTCGCTGCTGAATCATTAATGCCGCTCCTGAATTAACTAGCCACTCGCCATTGGTGGTTTGGTGATCATCAATTGCATAGGGAAATGGAATAAGTAGCGCGCCTAAACCCACTGCTGTCAATTCAGCAACGGTTAAAGCGCCAGAACGACAGATAGCAAAATCAGCCCATTGGTAGGCCTCTTCCATACTGTCGATAAAGGGCACTACCTGAATGCTCTCCGCGTTAATATCAAGCCCCTGAGTTTGGTATAGCGCTTGCGTTGTTTGCACATGTTGAGCGCCTACTTGATGAATAATCTGCGGTCTTTGCTGTGGCTCTATTTTGGCTAGCATTTCAGGTATTAACTGATTGATGGCCAATGCACCCCGACTACCACCCAATACAAGTAATTTCATTGGCCCCTGCCGATCGCTAAAGCGCTCAGCCGGCGATTTTATAGCAGCTATCTCAGCGCGAACTGGGTTGCCACAGTGTTCACCTTGCTTAAAGGTATTAGGGAAACCCTGCATCACTCGAGTAGCCATATTTGCCGATAACTTATTGGTCGTTCCCGCCACAGAATTTTGTTCGTGGATAACTAGCGGAACACCTTTTAATTTAGCCGCTATAGCACCGGGCCCAGAAACAAAGCCTCCCATCCCCAATACCACTGATGGCTTAAATTGAGTAAGCGCAGCACAAGCCTGAATGATTGATGCTAGTAATTTAAATGGCGCTCTAATAAGTGCCAATAGGCCGCGACCGCGAAGGCCCTCTACATTAAGAAAATGTAATTCAATACCCTGCTGAGGAATCAATTCAGATTCTATTCCTTTGCGAGTACCCAACCATGCAACTGACACCTGTTGATGCTTAAACTTTTCTGCAACGGCGAGCGCGGGGAATACATGGCCGCCAGTTCCACCTGCCATTATCATCACGCGCAACCTATTCAGAGAAGCTGTGTTATTTTGCATAACCAGACCTCCCCGATACTGTTTTGCTTCGCTGTAATTCATGACTCAGGCGCATCATCATGCCCAACATGGCACAGCAGACAATCAAACTACTGCCGCCATAACTTATAAACGGTAGTGTTAGCCCTTTGGTTGGCAACAACCCAGCGTTAACTCCTAGATTAATAAATGCCTGTCCACTCAGAATCAAGCCAAAGCCAATTAACACATAGGCGGCATACCAATTTTGTTTACTAATTGCTTTTTTACCCAGTTGTAAAATGCGAATTACAAAAAAGCAATAAAGCGCAACCAGACAAACCACGCCGATAAAACCAAATTCTTCGGCATAAATTGCAAATACAAAGTCAGTATGAGCATCGGGCAAATACAGCATTTTTTGTACTGACTGACCCAAGCCAACACCAAATAATTCACCGCGACCAAAAGCGATTAATGACTGGGTTAGCTGGTAGCCAGAATTAAATTGATCCGACCAGGGATCCAGATATGCCGTCAAACGAGCCATGCGATAAGGCGCCGCAGTAGCCATCACCCAAAACGATAACCCAGCTAATACCAGTACCGATAAAAATTGACGAATATGTGAGCCGCCCAAGAATAACAGCGCCATAAAGGTACAACCTAACACAGCCACAGAACCAAAATCTGGCTCGAGTATAAGAAGAACGGACAATAGAATAATTACCGCCATTAACTTGCCAAACTGAGGCCAGCTATCGCTCAGCGTATCTCGGTATTTTTCAAGCTGAGCGGCTAAAAATACCACGGTTGCTACCTTTACCAACTCAGAGACCTGTAATGTAAAGCCACCAACACCGAGCCAGCGACGACTGCCATTTAGGTTTAGACCAACGCCCGGCACTAGTACGGCAACCAATAACAAAACTGATAATAGCATCCATACTAAGCTGTATTTAGCCCAGTTGGAGGGAGAGACATAAAAACCAACAGCAATAGCACCAAGGCTGATAATAAGATAAGCAAAATGACGTTTTACAAAATAAAACTGATCATCAAATCTGTGGTCGGCATAACTAAATGATGCCGAGGCCACCATAACCAAACCAATGGATAATAGGGCTAAAGCTGGAATTAATAGTTTGGTATCGAAGTACCAACTATCATTTCTTTGCGCCATATTTTTCATTGGGATGGTTTGACTCATTGAACTGACCCCCGCGCGCTATCAAGTGCGCTTACAGCGGCTTCAAAGCATTTGCCACGATGCTCAAATCCATCAAACATATCAAAGCTAGCACAGGCTGGTGACAATAGAACCGTATCACCTGATACAGCTACTTGGTTAGCTTGAACAACCGCTTCATCAAGAGAATCTGAATACTGAATTTCACAGCTATCACCAATAGCTGAAGCGAGCTGCTTGCCATCTTGCCCCATTAATACGGTTAATTTCACATAGTCAGAAATTTCCGAAGCTAGAGCTTTAAACTCTTGACCCTTAGCTTGGCCACCGGCAATTAAAATAATATTTTTATTCGCCTTATCACCAAACCCTTTAATTGCCGCAACTGTTGCACCAACATTAGTTGCCTTAGAATCATTGACAAAGTTTACTGAATTAATGTGTGCGATAGACTGACATCGATGAGGTAAGCCCTTAAACGTTTTCAAAGTATCGAGCATACTTTGCATCGGCAGATCGACCGCTTGACCCAAGGCTAATGCGGCAAGCACATTAGCAAGATTATGGGTGCCTTTTAACGCTACCTGATTGACCCGCATTAGGCGCTCAATACCATAGGATAAATAACCATCCTTCACGCCTTCTAAAATGCCAAAGCTGCCAAGATCTGGTTGATTTAAACCAAAACTAATCATAGGGATTTGGGTTGAGATAAGCGGGCGAGTTAAAACATCCTCACGATTGACAACCACTTTGCTAGCCCCGCGAAAAATACGATGTTTGGCCGTATGGTATTGCTGCAGGTTTTTATAGCGATCGAGATGATCAGGGCTAATATTTAATAACCCCGAAATAGCACCGCGAGAGTCATTTAGCAGCTCTAGCTGGAAACTTGATACCTCAATAACATACAGTTTATGGGCATCATCCAAAAGATCTAACATTGGCGTGCCTAAATTACCGCCGATCCCCACGCTTAAACCACTATCTTGCGCCATCTTACCCAGCAAAGCAGTAACAGTGCTTTTACCATTTGAGCCTGAAATCACAACAACTGGTGCCTGCGCCTGTTCGAGAAATAACTCGAGATCACCCAATAATTCAACACCCTGCTTTTTAGCCTTAACCAGTGCTGGTTCAGCTAGGGAAATTCCGGGGCTTACAATTAGGCGATCATAGCGACATAAAAATTCTGCATCAAAATCCCCAAGAGCTATATCAGCTTCAGGGTAATCTGCTTCAACTAATCTTCTATTAGGCGGCTCATTGCGACTATCGATAAAATCAAATGACATATCCTGTGAGGCAAGAAAGGATGCTACAGATACACCTGTAGCGCCCATACCTAGGATAGCGATTTTGCGATTAGTAACAATAATATCCGGCATCAAATCATCGATCCTAACGTAGCTTCAATGTTGCTAGACCCAATAGGACTAGCATGACTGTAATTATCCAGAAACGCACAATAACGCGCGGCTCTGGCCATCCTTTTAATTCATAATGATGGTGTAATGGCGCCATTCTAAAAATGCGCTTACCGGTCATCTTGTAGGAACCGACCTGTAAAATTACTGACAGTGTTTCCATCACAAAAACACCACCCATAATGATCAATACAATTTCTTGACGCACAATCACCGCTATCACACCCAGGGCTGCCCCAAGGGCTAAAGAACCAACATCGCCCATAAACACCATCGCGGGATAGGTGTTAAACCAAAGGAAACCAAGCCCTGCACCGCAGATTGCTGCAGTGAATATTAGAAGTTCGCCAGCACCGGCGATATAAGGGATATGTAAGTAGCTAGCAAATTGAAAATGACCGGTTAAATAGGCAAAAATACCCAGAGCGCCGGCGACTAATACGGTGGGTAAAATAGCTAACCCATCTAAACCATCAGTAAGATTTACCGCATTACTGGTTCCCACAATAACGAAGTAAGTCAGTACGATAAAAAATGGCCCCATATAAATGGCCACATCTTTAAAGAATGGAACAATCAATTCCAAATCAGCAGGGCTCTGGACTGTATTGTATAAAAACAAAGCCGCACCTAGACCCACCACTGACTGCCAAAAATACTTCCAACGCCCAGGTAAGCCGCGCGGGTTTTTTTCTACCACCTTGCGATAATCGTCAACCCAACCAATAAGACCAAATAGCAGTGTCACGATCATTACCACCCAAACATAGCGGTTACCTAAATCAGACCACAGTAGGCTACTAACAAAAATTGATAAAATAATTAAAGAGCCACCCATGGTCGGCGTACCGGCTTTTTCAAGATGAGTTTTTGGCCCATCTGTACGGATTGCCTGACCCATTTGTAGACGATTAAGCAGACGAATCACTTTTGGACCCGCAACTAAACTAATTAATAAGGCCGTTAGTACTGCAAGGATGCCTCTTAGTGTTAGGTATTTAAATACCGTAAACGGCGCATAAAATTCACTTAAATATTCTGCAAGCCACAATAACATTAGCTAATCTCCTTATTGGAAAGGGTTTTCACCACTTCATCCATGCCTGAGCTTCGAGAGCCCTTAATTAAAATAGTTGTTTTTGTTTTTTTAGCCAAAAGATCAGCTATTGCAGTGATTAATTGGTTTTTATCCTGATAATGAGTTCCGCCGAACTGGTTAGCGGCAACCGCACTTAATAGACCCACTGAATACAAGGTATCAATACCTTTTTCTTGTGCATAGCGACCAATTTCTTCATGCATTTGCATCGCCTCTTCACCTAATTCAGCCATATCGCCCATGACTAAAACCCTGCGACCTTCTCTTAAACTCAGCACATCAATAGCGGCTTTAAATGAATCGGGGTTAGCGTTGTAGGTATCATCAATCAGCGTTATATCTTCATCTAACTGATAAGAATTAAGACGGCCAGATACCGGCTTAACCGCAGATAAACCTCGAGCGATTTGCTCTAATCCAATGCCAGATGCAACAGCACAGGCGGCGGCAGCAACGGCATTTTTAACTGAATGTAGTCCCGGCATCGGTAAATCAAGTGACAGCTTCTTCCCACCTGAACACAATTCAAACCTATAACAGCCTCCCACTAGGGACTCAATATTGTCCGCATAGATATCTGCATCTTTATGCTCAGTAGAAAAGGTAAGGCAATGGTGTTTCGTTAGTGATTTAAGCCATTGTTGCGACCAGGATAGATCCAGATTTACAACTGCTGTGCCATTGGCATCCAATCCACTGTAGATTTCCGCTTTTGCCGAAGCCACGCCCTCAATCGAGCCAAAACCCTCAATATGAGCGTGCTGAATATTATTAACCAATGTAATATCAGGTTTAGCAATTGTGCACAGATAGGCAATTTCACCCACGCCACTAGCACCCATCTCTATTACAGCAATATCCGCATCGGCATCCATAGATAACAGCGTTAATGGAACGCCGATATGATTGTTTAGATTGCCATTTGTCGCATGAACTTTAACGCTTTGAGCATGGATAGCTGCAATCATCTCTTTAACAGAGGTTTTACCACTACTGCCGGTAACAGCAATCAGCTGACCCTCAAATCTATCCCGATTCATTTGCGCTAACTGCCCCAATGCCTTGGTGGTATCTTCAACCACCCACTGGGTAACAGGTAAATTCTTATCTGGGTTACTTACCACCAAACCTGAAGCTTTTAGCGCTATATCACTTAAGAATGCATGCCCATCAAAACGCTCGCCCTTAATCGCCACAAATAAATCACCATCGGCGAGGTTACGGCTATCGATAGAAACCTGACTAAAGTCACAGTCTGGATTGAGCAAGGTGCCACCAAAGGCTAATGCCGCATCAGTTAATCGAAATTCAGAGATCATACAATCCCTCCTTCGATAGATGCGGAACCACTCAACTGAGCAGTCTCTAATGCCGCTCGCGCTTCTTCCTGATCACTAAATGCAATAGAGTTGTTTTCTATAATTTGATAATTTTCATGACCCTTACCTGCAATTAGGACTATATCCTGTTTTTCAGCCTGAATAATGCTCGTCGCAATGGCACGTCTGCGGTCTAATTCGATCTCGACCTCAATATCGCCACTAATACCTTCAAGGATCTGCTGAGCAATCTTTTCTGGCGCTTCAAATCGTGGGTTATCATTGGTAATAACAACCTTATCGGCATATTGACTAGCGACCTTACCCATTTCTTTGCGCTTGCCAATATCGCGATTGCCACCACAGCCAAACAGCACCCAAAGGTTGCCCCCGCAATAAGGCTTTAGAGCACAAAGTGCTTTTTCTAATGCATCAGGAGTATGAGCATAATCAACAATCACCTGTGGTTGTAAGGTTGAAGACATCAACTGCATTCGGCCAGCAACCGCTTGCAATGTTGCAACCACCTGTAAACAATCCTCCAAAACCGCACCCTGAGCGCAGGCAGTGGCAATAACAGCCAGTAAATTACTCACATTAAATTCTCCCAGCAGAGAAGATTTAAGCTTGCCAGAACCCCATGGAGTTTTAAGGGTAGCGCTACTTCCTGAGGCTGAATAAGTAATGTCTGTACAGTAAATATCTGCCGCTTGATTTTTCAAGCTGTACGTTAGCAGTCTAATATCAGCGCGCAAACCAGTGATTATCTGCTCGCCCACTGCGTCATCCATATTAATTACAGCAGTTTTCACAGAGGGCAATTCAAACAGACTAGCCTTGGCCGCAGCATAGTTTTCCATGCTTTGGTGGTAATCCAAATGATCGCGGCTTAAATTAGTAAATACGGCAGTATCGATCTGCACCGCCTGAAGACGATGCTGAACCAAGCTATGGGATGAAGCTTCCAAAGCAATATATCGAGAACCACTATTGGCTAACTCTGCCAAAATACGCTGAGCAGCAACTGCATCCGGTGTGGTTAATTGATGACCACTGCGCTTGTCTGTAAAGGCATTATTTACCTTATTATTAGACTCAGGCTCAGCCATGGCATAACCGGTAGTGCCGATATAACCAGATTTAACAGTATCACCAGCGATAGAAACCGATGCCATTAACTGTGCATAGAGATGCGAACAGGTAGTTTTGCCATTGGTTCCGGTAAATGCTGCTATATTTAATCCGTGCGATGGGTCGCTATAGAAACGACCGGCAATGATTGACGCTGATTGCGTTAAATTTTTAATCGATACCACAGGCACTGCACTATCGGACCGGTCGATTTTTACCTCAGAAGTCTCGTCAACCAAAACCACCACTGCGCCAGCGGAAATTGACTGCTTAATATAATGAGCCCCATCGGTCACAGTGCCTTTTAGAGCAATAAAACAGTCACCTGCAGTCACTGCGCGACTATCAATAGTCACGCCGCTGACATCAACCTCAGGCAATTCATTACCATAGGTCAAACCGGTTAATAGATCTGAAAGCGGCACATAACATTTTTTTGCAAGGCTCATCATGACTCTCCTCGCAAACTAGATTCAGGTCTTTCCACCAACGACCCATTTGTTTTCATTTGATCGGGAACCACTTGCATCAAGCGCAAGGCCGCACCAGTCACTTCAGAAAATACCGGCGCCGCAACAACACCGCCAAAGTAACCTCCTACAGAGGGTTCATCAATCACTACCACCGTCACTAAGCGCGGCTGATCAATAGGGGCAAAGCCGGCAAATGCAGACATATAAAGGCTTTCATGGTAACCCCCTGCACTGTTAGTTTTATGGAGAGTGCCAGTCTTACCACCAACGGTATAGCCCTTAATATTAGCGCGCTTACCTGTCCCTTTAGAGCCTGTAGCGGCTTGAAGCATATAACGCAACTCATCGGTTAATGTCGCATCGATAATTCTGCTACCCTCTGGCTCCTCATCAACAGCAACCAGTGAGATCTCTTTGCGCACACCATTATTTGCCAGAACCGCATAGGCACGTGCCAACTGCAGCGACGAAGCACTCAACCCATAGCCAAATGCAAAGTTAGCCTGAGTTACGGCATCCCAACGCCGATGCGCAGGTAAAACGCCGCTAGTCTCACCAGGGAAGCCACTGCCGAGATTTTCACCAAAACCAACCCGCTGAAATAGCTCTCTAGTTTCGTTGGGGTTAAGTTGCAAAGCTATTTTTGAGGTGCCCACATTGCTCGACTTAGCGATAATTCCAGACAGATCTAATAGACCATAATTATTTTCATCTTCAAAAACCTTGTAATCTACCTTGAGGTAACCAGGGTGTGTATCAATAGTGGTATTTGATTGGAATTTTCCGCTCTCAAGGGCCGCCAAAATAGCAAATGGCTTAACGGTAGAACCGGGCTCCATCATATCGGTCATTGCCCGGTTTCTAACCGAATCTGGTCTTAACTTTGAACGATCATTGGGATTAAATGATGGCTGATTAGCCATGGCTAATACTTCACCGGTTTCGACATCTAAAACCACCACAGATCCCGATTTTGCATTGTGTTTTTGCACTGCTGATTTTAAGGCTCTGTAGGCGGCATACTGAACACGCAAATCGATACTGAGTCGCAAATCCCTTCCCGCATGAGCTGGCTTAATCAGGGAAATATCTTTAATAATGCGACCGGTCAGGTCTTTAATTACTTTTTTTGAGCCCGGCTCACCGGTAAGTCCTTCATTGTAAGCGAGTTCCATACCTTCTTGACCGTTATCGTCAATATCGGTAAATCCAACCAACTGAGCAGTCACCTCGCCAGCCGGATAAAAACGCTTAAACTCTTGAAGACCTTCGATACCCACAATACCTAGATCCAAAACACGCTGAGCTTCATTTGCTGGCAACTGTCTGGCCAAATACATAAACGATTTATTGCGATATCTTTTCAATCGAGCGCTAAGTTGCGAGTAACCCACACCAAGCGCATTAGCCAAATCTTTTATATCGTCTTCATTGGCTAGATTTTGAAGGTGCTTAGGGTTTGCAACCAAAGATGTAACCGGTGTACTTACCGCTAATGGCTCACCGTTGCGATCAGTAATCAGGCCTCTGTAGGCGGGAATAGCTTCCTTGCGAATTGAGCGAGCGTCACCTTGGTTTTGCAAGAAATCAACACCAAACTCTTCATCTGGCATTATCTGCAACTGGGCAACCTGTGCAATCAACAAAATCGGCAGAGCGAATAACCCCGACATCACTAAAAAGTAACGCCATCGGGGTATTAACTTTTGCGCCTGTTGCTTGGACACGTTTTTACCTTTAGTTACATGCTGGGCGTTTTTGCCCACAAATTATTATTAGCTACTGCTTGATCATCACTATTTCATCAGCTTCAGGGGTATGCATCTGCAACCCATCTGTCGCTGCTGTTTCTACTCGCTGAAATGAACCAACGGCACTTTGCTCAAGCAAATATCTGCCATATTCGACCTGCAGCTGATTAGCTTCTCTCTGCATAGCTGTCAAATGACCATAGGTCTGTCGCGACACATGACTGTAATGGGTCACGGCCAATGCACTGGCAACAACCGCTATCCACAACAATGCAATTTTCAACCAATAAGCGCCACTCATATCGCCTAGGCCACTCGCTCAGCAATTCGCATAACCGCACTGCGAGCCCTGACATTATTTTCAACCTCAATTGCCGACGGCTTAATCGCTTTACCCACCTTGATTAAGCGCACACCGCGATCGACATCGGGAATTGGTAGATTCTTTGGCAGCTTAATACCACGATGCTGATCGCGAATAAAACGTTTAACCCTTCTATCCTCGAGCGAATGGAAACTAATCACCACCAAATGACCACCAATCGCCAAACTATCAATCACCTGTTCTAGCAACTCTTCCAGGTCAGCTAGTTCGCGATTAATAAAAATCCTAATAGCCTGAAATGCTTTTGTTGCCGGATGCTTGCCGCGCTCCCAGGCTGGATGGGCTTCAGCTAAAATCTTTGCCAATTGAACTGTGCGCTCTATCGGGCTCTCAGTTCGCTCGCGAACAATCGCTGCCGCCATACGTCGCGCAAATCGTTCCTCACCGAATTCTTTAATTACCTTGGCTATTTCTTGCTCATCAGCACTGGCGATCCACTCTGCTGCCGATTGGCCTTTACTGGTATCCATACGCATATCTAGAGGACCATCTCGCATAAAACTAAAACCGCGATCGGCCTGATCTAACTGCGGCGATGACACGCCCAAATCCAACAGCACACCAGACACATTACCCTGCATACCTGCTTGCTCAACAATGCTGGTAAGATCGGCAAAGGTGCCATGTACAAGAGACAATCGATCATCATCCGCAAAGCGCGCACTTCCCGATGCAATAGCGTCTAAGTCTTTATCAATTGCAATCACTGAACCTTTGACCGACAGTCGAGACAACAGTTCAGCGGTATGTCCACCGCGACCGAAGGTGCCATCTACATATAAGCCATCGGGGTCAACAACCAAGGCATCGATAGCCTCATGCAGAAGGACCGTCGAATGCTCAGTCACAGCCTCCTCCAATGAAGTAACAGCAACTACCATGATAGATTCTTAAGGGCATCAGACATGCTCTCCTTATCTAGTAACATAGCGCGATAATTTTCTTGCGACTTCTCTCTTTCGGCATTCCATTTGGCCTCAGACCATATCTCTAAACGCTGGGTTCGCCCCACAAGCACTAGCTTCTTATCCAGAGCAGCATAGCCGCGCAATTCAGTCGGTATCAAAATGCGACCACTGCCATCAACCTGAAGATCTTTAGCCTGACCGACAACAAATCGACTGAGCATCTCACCAAGATCATCCATCGCTGGAAGAGCTGCGACTTTTTCTTCGAAATTTTTCCACTCGGGTAGCGGCGATAGCGTTAAACAGGGAGATTTCATATCAATCGTGATCACTAGCTCGCTACCGCAAACTTCTTCAAGTAGCGCGCGATAGCGGGTCGGAATAGCCATCCGCCCTTTTGCATCCATGTTAATTGGATCACTGCCCCTAAACATTTTTAACCCTTTAGCTCCACTTTAACCGTATAAAAGTACACTTTTTGCCACTTTTACCCACAATTGCAGATTATGACCCACAGATCCCAATGTCAAGGCGAATAGGAAGGAAAAAAGTAATAAAATCAGCTAGTTCCACTAGGGTTCACCGGCATGACTATGGAGGGTAAAAATTAACAAATATAAAACAGCTAGCTAAAGCTACAACTTAAAGTAACTTCTAGGTATTGGTATTTTTAATAATATTTTAGAATAAAAAATAATTTTATATATTAAAAATAGAATAAAAAATGATTGCGTTTCATTCTGACCAGACGAATACGAATTTTAATGCAGCGAAGAGTAAAAGATCATGCATGCAAAGAGTTAAGGTGAGTTGGCCGATAAGCCGGGTTCTGTCGAGGACAATCATTCATCTGGGATAAGCGTCACCGCTTACCTCAAGCAACCTACCCGTTCCCAACGCGGGTCACGCCTAATGGGAACCTATTTGGTCTTGCTCCGAGTGGGGTTTACCATGCCGCTACTGTTACCAGCACCGCGGTGCGCTCTTACCGCACCCTTTCAGCCTTACCTGTGCTTCCGAAGAAGCCATCGGCGGTCTACTCTCTGCTGCACTTTCCGTAGGCTCTCGCCCCCCAGGTGTTACCTGGCACTCTACCCTATGGAGCCCGGACTTTCCTCTGCCATACACCCTTTTTAACGCAAGCGAAAAAAAGAGACCTTACTACAGCGATTGCCTGGCCAACTCGGCGGCAAGGGTAACATGCAATAGACCGATAGAATAGAAAAATAAAAGCTACTTGAGCCTTAAAAAACGCCAGTGAAGAAAATATAACGGCAAACAAATAAACACTGCGATAAGTGATTTAATTAATTTCTGCTGATTTTTTCTAACCTCAGACTGCAACTCCAACTGATAGCTCGCAAGCCTTTGTTCGGTAATTTCCTTATCGGATAAATTCTCAATTGGCTCTGGTTTATAGGCTTCCACTGCACTGGGTGGCCCTAAAAATATGGGCTCTCCAAGCGCTGGTTGCTGAAATTGCCGATTGGATTGATGTCTTTGATAACGCCAAGAATCAAGTGTTATTTTAGGCTTTAAAACCCCAGCCAAGCTGTATAAGCCCATACCCAACCAGACCGAACAGCAGACTATAGTGACAAAGCAGACCAGAGATGCATAGATTTCAAATATAGGGCTTTTCATATTTAATTCCCTTTAAATAGATTACATGCAAGGTTAAACCCCTATCCGACCAAACTAACCATCTTTTAATAACGGATGATCCGCTGGCAACTGTCTAGAAATCCACAGAGCCAACTTGTGGCGCATATTGGGGTCGCTAATCTGATCTTTAGCTAGGGGTTGTATTAGCTTATCTTCAACCAATACCTTGTAGACAAATTCCACTTTAAGCTTAACCGAATCATGGGATTCAATTTTACCGTAAGCCCGCTTTTGCGCATAAACAGCGCCCACTTGCAGTGCTTTTTTAACTAATTCTGGTTCGTTGGGAAGTTTATTCATAACCTACCTCTTAGTTTAGTCGACAAATACGCGTGCATTTCTAAATAGTCGCATCCAACCACTATCTTCACCCCAATCATCAGGGTGCCATGAGTTTAGCACAGTGCGGAATACGCGCTCCGGATGAGGCATCATCAAGGTGGCACGACCATCACTGGAGGTAACACCGGTAATACCATCAGGCGAACCATTGGGGTTTGCCGGGTACTTAGAGGCTACCTGCAAGTCATTTTCCAAATAACGTAGTGCTATTTGATTGGTTTGCTGCAAGCTATTTAAAGCTTGTGGATTAGCAAATTCTGCGCGCCCCTCACCATGGGATACGGCAATCGGCATATAGGACCCCGCCATACCCTGCATAAGAATTGACGGGGATTCTTCCACTCTAACCAATGAATAGCGCGCTTCAAACTGCTCAGAAAGGTTGCGTACAAACCGCGGCCATAACTCAGCGCCTGGTATCAGTGTTTTTAGATTAGACAGCATCTGACAACCGTTACAAATACCCAGGCTAAACGTTTCTGGGCGATGGAAGAATTGCTCAAATTGATCGCGCAATTGATTATTAAATAATACGGTCTTGGCCCAACCCTCACCCGCACCCAAAACATCACCATAAGAAAAACCTCCACAGGCCACCAAGCCTGAGAAGTCTTGCAATGACTGACGCTCTGCCAGTAAATCACTCATATGTACATCAACCGCACTAAAGCCGGCACGATCAAATGCAGCTGCCATTTCTAAATGACTGTTTACACCCTGCTCGCGCAGGATAGCCATCTTAGGTTTTACGCCCTTTTTAATATAAGGAGCAGAGATATCTTCCGAAGGGTCGTAGCTAAGCTTTGCCGATAACCCCGGGTCAGGGTTAGCAATACGATCAAATTCTTCTTTCACACAATCTGCATTATCCCTGCGAGCAGCAATTTGATAGGAGGTACGACTCCAGTGTTCCTGTAATTCTGTTCGCGGCTTTGAAAACAGCAGATCGCCATTGGCGCTAATATCAATGCTATCCGCACGATTAACCGTACCTATGGCATAGGCATTAATATTTACTTGGGCAAACTGCTGTATGATCTCGGCGGCCTGATCGGCCTTAACCTGAATAACTGCGCCCAGCTCTTCATTAAACAGTACCGCCATTGCATCCTTATCTAGGGCGCCAATATCTATCGAGACACCGGTATGGCCGGCAAATGCCATTTCTGCAAGTGTGGTAAACAACCCCCCGTCTGAACGATCGTGATAAGCCAATAAGCAATCGCTTTCGATCAAGCTTTGTACAGTATTAAAGAAGGCTTTTAAAGCATCAGCATCATCCACATCCGGCGCTACACTGCCCATTTGAGAATATACCTGCGCTAGTATTGAACCACCTAAACGGTTAGCACCCGCGCCTAAATCCAATAGTATTAATTGAGTATCCTCGGGAAGATCATGCAACTGAGGGGTGAGTGTTTTGCGCACATCAATGACTGGTGAGAAACCAGTGATCACCAGTGATAAAGGCGCAGTGACTGACTTGTCTTGATCTCGCTCCTGCCATGCCGTGCGCATAGACATACTGTCTTTACCCACAGGCACGGTAATACCTAATTTGGGGCATAGATCCATACCCACCGCTTCTACAGTGCGGTAGAGCTTTTCATCTTCACCCGGCGACCCAGCAGCGCACATCCAGTTTGCCGAGAGCTTAATATCTTTAATATCGGCAATACGGGTTGCGCAGATATTAGTAATCGCCTCCCCAATCGCCATACGTCCAGACGCCGGCGCATTAATCAGTGACAATGGTGTACGCTCACCCATAGCCATAGCTTCACCGGCATAGCTATCATAGGTAACCGTGGTAACGGCACAGTCAGCCACCGGCACCTGCCATGGACCAACCATTTGATCACGTGCGACCATACCGGTCACTGAGCGATCGCCAATGGTGATCAAGAAACTTTTACTGGCCACTGCCGGGTGCTGAAGCACCCGAACAACAGCCTCATTAATATTTAAATACTGGGTAGCAAAATCTTCAGTTTTAACTTCTAATGTCTCCGCCGTGCGGTGCATTTTTGGCGGCTTACCAAATAATACCGACATCGGCAGATCGACTGGGTTATTATCAAACTGCTGATCAGTGACTCGAATGTTTTTTTCTTCGGTCGCCTCACCAACCACTGCAAAGGGGCATCTTTCACGCTGACAGATGGCTTCAAAACGCTCAATATCCTCTGGCTTAACCGCCAAAACATAACGCTCTTGCGCTTCGTTACACCAGATTTCTACCGGCGACATCCCCGGCTCATCATTGGGTACGGTTCTCAATTCAAACACACCGCCAGTGCCGCCATCCTTAACCAACTCAGGTAGCGCATTTGATAGACCGCCCGCACCTACATCATGGATAAACGCGATAGGGTTGGTATCACCTAACTGCCAGCACTGATCAATAACCTCCTGACAGCGGCGCTCAATTTCTGGATTCTGCCGCTGTACCGAGGCAAAATCCAAATCAGCGGAACTACTACCGGTAGTCATACTAGAAGCAGCACCACCCCCAAGACCAATCAACATTGCCGGACCGCCTAAAACCACTAATTTTGCGCCGGGGGCAAACTCAGGTTTTTCTACATGCTCTTCACGAATATTGCCATAACCACCGGCAATCATAATCGGCTTGTGATAGCCGCGTCGCTCACCGGCAAAATCGGCCTCAAAGGTTCGGAAATAGCCACATAGGTTGGGACGACCAAATTCATTATTAAATGCCGCACCGCCAATCGGACCCTCAATCATAATATCTAGGGCCGAGACAATACGATCTGGCTTGCCATAATCTTCTTCCCAAGGCTGGGTATAATTAGGTATCTGCAGGTTAGACACAGTAAAGCCAACCAAGCCTACTTTTGGCTTTGAGCCACGACCCACGGCGCCCTCATCGCGAATTTCACCACCGGAACCCGTGCCGGCGCCAGAGAAAGGCGCAATTGCGGTTGGGTGATTATGGGTTTCGACCTTCATTAGCAGATGCACCGGCTCTTGAGAGTAGCCATATTCTTTAGATGTTGGGTCTGGGTAGAAACGACCACCTGTGCTGCCGGCGACAACCGCGGCATTATCCGAGTAAGCCGAGAGAACATTTTCGCCGCCCAGTTTATGGGTATTGCGAATCATGCCAAACAGGCTGTTGGGCTGTTCTTCGCCATCCAGTGTCCAGCTAGCATTAAAGATTTTGTGACGGCAATGCTCTGAATTAGCCTGAGCAAACATCATTAATTCAGTATCGGTTGGATTGCGCCCCAATCCTTGAAAGCTAGCAACCAAATAATCAATCTCATCATCGGCCAAGGCTAAACCAAGGGAGATATTTGCCTCTTTTAGCGCCGCTACCCCGCCAGACATAATATCTACTTCGGTTAGAGGTGCTGGCTGATGCTGTACAAAGAGAGTTTCTGCCTGCTGTAAATCGGTAAATACAGTTTCAACCATACGATCATGTAACATATCGCTCACTTGGTTTAACTGCTGTTCTGACAATAACTCGCTAGATTCAATGTAATAAGCCGTTCCACGCTCAACACGCAAAACATTTTCCAAGCCACAGTTATGAGCAATATCAGTAGCCTTGCTAGACCATGGCGAAATAGTCCCTGGCCGCGGAACCACTAGAAGCAACTGTCCGCTGGCAGAAACTGCCTGTTCCATGGGCCCATACTGCATCAATGCTTTTAGGGTATTTGTATCATCACTTAATAGTGGCGTAGAAATATCAGCAAAGTGCTGATATTCCGCTTTAACATCGATAATAGTGGGGACTGCCTGCTTTAAACTCACAAGCAATTTTCGTTGGCGAAAGGCGGAAAGAGCAGGTGCGCCAGAAATAATAATCATACAGGGTGAGTCCCAAAATTAAGCAGTTATTTTAAACCACGCATTTTATCTGAAATTTTATGTTTTAGGCAGATATAGATGCATAAGTTTTTGCAGAAATTTAGCGACAGAGTCTAAACCATGTAGAATAATTACATTAATGCTAAAAAAAATATTCAGTACACCCAAAAAGGCTAGCAATGGATCCTCTATCCTCCGGCATGAAAAATCTCCGCAATCGCGGCATGCTTATAGCAATTACCCTTCTGTGCTTGGCTTATATTTCTGATAGCACTCATCTAAGCGACCTTGAAAAGGTGGTTAAACGTGGGCATCTAGTGGTGTTAACCCTTCCAGGTGCTACTACCTATTTTGAAGATGGCGATGGAAAAAATGGTTTTGAGTATGTACTCGCCAAAGCCTTTGCCGATAGCTTAAATGTTGAACTAAAAGTAACCACCAAATCTACACTGCCTAGCCTGTTGCTTTCAATTGGTGGACCACAGGGTGACTTTGCTGCCGCCAATTTAGTCCACACTGAAGATCGCGGCAAATCTTTTAAATTTTCCTATCCATACCATCAGGTTGTACAGCAGCTTATTTACCGCGCTGGCGATCAAAAGCCCAAAACATTGAGTCAGCTCAAAGGTGAACTCTCGGTGATCGCCGCCTCCTCACACAGCGAGAACTTACAGCAATTGCGGCAGCAATTCCCAAGCCTTAAATGGGTCGAAGAAACTGATGCAGAGATGAGCGAGTTAATACGCAAAGTGCATGATGGCGAAATCAGCTATACCGTTACCGATTCACTAGCCTATGATATCAATCGACATATTTACCCCAATACCCGCAAGGCATTTAATGTGTCAGCGCCTCAAGCACTGGCATGGGTCTTCCCTCGCCATGGTGACGGCACCCTTATAAAAGCGGCCAATCAATTTTTACAACAATATACCGAAAGTGGCCAATTAGATGCGCTTAAACAACAGCTATTTGCCCAAACCAAACGCTTTTCAGCGGCTGATTCAAAGCAACTAGGCCAGTTAGTCAACAGTCGTCTGCCCACATACGAAGCCATGTTTCGGCAAACTGCAGAAAAATATGATTTGGATTGGCATCTTATCGCCGCCATTGCCTATCAAGAATCTCACTGGAACCCGCGCGCCAAATCACCTACCGGAGTTCGCGGACTAATGATGCTAACATTGGATACTGCCAAAGAAATGGGCGTCACCAACCGGCTAGACCCCGCGCAAAGCCTTGAGGGGGGAGTGGCCTATTTTTTAAAATTAAAATCGCGCTTACCCGAACGTATAAAAGACCCCGATCGCAGTCTATTTGCACTAGCAGCATACAATGTAGGTTTTGGTCATTTAGAGGATGCTCGGGTTTTAACCGCAAGAAATAATCATAATCCAGATGTGTGGGACGACGTTCGCAAACATCTTCCTAGATTAAGTAAAAAGAAATATTACAGCACGGTAAAAAGAGGTTATGCCCGCGGCAATGAGCCAGTTATTTATGTGGACAATATCCAGTATTACCGATCCTATTTACAGCTTAATTCAGTATCCAAACAGCCTACCTTTGACCCACCGCAGTCTAATGAAATAGATAATTGGCAACCTATAACACCGGGTTCATTATAAAAAATAGCTATCTTCGGCGCTTAAAAAAAGCTTTAATTAAAGCACTACAGTCTTGCTCTAGCACTCCGCCAGTCCAATCAATCTTATGGTTAAAATACCCCGCATCCGTCATAATAGGGTTGCTAACAAATGCCCCCGCTCGCGGTTCTGGAGCACCAAAAATCACCCGCTGAATACGCGCGTGCACCATAGCACCTAAACACATAGTACAGGGTTCAATAGTGACATACAGGTCACACCCAGATAATCGATAGTTACCCAGTTTTTGTGCCGCATCACGCATAGCGACAATCTCGGCGTGAGCGGTTGGATCAGAGGACTCTATAGGGCAATTAAACCCTCGACCAATAACTTCACCATTGGAAACCACAATAGCGCCCACGGGCACTTCCTCAATACTGGCGGCCTGTTGCGCTAAATCCAATGCTTGCCTCATAAAGGCGCTGTCATTTTGCAAAAAATTATTCCTGTAATTGCCACGTTAATCAAAAAAATAGCGTAAACTCTAGGCTATAAATACTGGTTAGAACCCTATTAAATGTCAATTAACCCAATAAGCCAACCGATTAATCTGCACTCAGACTGGAAAGCTGAATTAAGCAACTGTGTCAGCTCAATTGATGAATTGCTTAATCAACTTGGCCTAAAACCTCATGATTTAAACGCCACTCAGCAAGCGGCAAGAAAATTCCCGATTAAAGTACCGCAACCCTTTGTTCAGCAAATGGAATATGGCAATCCAAACGACCCATTACTAAAACAGGTACTGCCAATTACATCCGAGCTGCAGGTTGATAGCAACTTTAGTACCGATCCAGTGGGCGAATCGTCTTTCAATCCAGTGCCGGGCATTGTACATAAATATCGCAATAGAGTGCTGATGATTATTAGCCCCAACTGCGCCATTAACTGTCGCTACTGTTTTCGTCGCCACTTCCCCTATGATGACAATCGCCAGAGCAAACAGCAATGGTTCAAAGCGCTAGACTATTTAAAAACCAAACCAGAAATAAATGAGGTCATATACAGCGGTGGCGACCCTTTGGCCGCCAATGATAATTTTTTACGCTGGCTAACCGGCGAATTAGAATCTATTCAGCATATTAAACGACTGCGTATTCACACTCGATTACCCGTAGTAATACCCGCTAGAGTTGATGATCAATTACTAAATTGGCTTAGCAACACAAGACTAAAACCCACTGTGGTGCTGCATATTAATCATGCCAATGAAATAAATACCGGATTGAGCCAAGGGGTTAATCGGTTAAAACAGGCAGGCATCATGGTACTTAATCAAAGCGTACTTCTAAAAGGTATAAATGATACTAGTGACCAACTGATCAACTTAAGTGAAAAGCTATTTGATGCTGGCATTATGCCCTACTACCTGCATATGCTAGATCCTGTTCAGGGCGCCAGTCACTTTGACGTTCCTAAGGATAGTGCGGTAGAGATTTTTAACCAAATTCAAGCTGAATTACCCGGATTTCTTGTGCCAAAACTAGTACAAGAAAGGGCTGGGGAAACTTCAAAAAGTCTTATTCTGTAAAAAATAAAATCCCTAAAAAAAGGGTGCTATTAGCACCCTTTTTTAACACTTTCAAAGATTTTACTCTTCATACTCATCATCATTAACTGCATCAATCACAGAATCAACCGCTGTGATTGGCAGCTTAACAATACCCGCTGCAGTATCTACAACAGCGAGAGGAATGGACAACAGAGTACAGCCTCCAAGACCAGAAAGCATTAAACAAATCATTAATTTTTTATACATAACAATCCCTTGAGATAAATGAAAACCAATTTTTAGTTATTGGTAATAGACTTTAGAAAAGAACAATAAAAACTAACTTCCACTCTTTACAGCCATAAGCTAATTATAAGCAATGGAATGATCAAATACATTATTATTGATCATTTAACCGACCTGCATATGTAACCTTTACTTCACTATTTAAAAATGATACCTTTACGTTACATTTTCTGAAAAGAGGCATTTATGGAAATCCTTGTACCTGTACTTGGCATTTTGGCGGGTATTACCATCCCATTAGGCGTTTTTGTATGGCTTTATCACGATCAAAAAAATAAAAGAGAAACGCTGATTGAAATTTCTAAAAATATCCAAGATTCCGCTGAATTAGAAAAAATCCTAAAGCAATTAGATGATAAAAAAGAACCGGTCAATCATAGAAGAAGTGGCACCATTACGTTGTTTGTTGGCATTGGCTTGTACCTTTTAGGCGCGGTTGCGTTGGGTAGCGTCCTCAAAGGGGTTGGCCTACTGGTAGGCGCAATTGGTATTGGCACAATTATCGCTGGTTATATCTTCCCCAATGACAGCGCCCTTCTCTCGAAGGCAGTTGAAGAATTCGAAGAAAAGTAATTTAACCATGGGTAAAAACCACGATAGGCTTCGCAATAATCTTCAGCAGATTCGCAAATCCAGAGGACTGACTCAGCAACAGCTTTCTGAGAGCGCCGATGTATCGAGAAAAAGCATTAATGCCGTAGAAAATGGTATTTATATCCCCTCAACGGTGCTGGCATTAAAAATTACAAAGACACTAGAATGCTCGGTGGAAGACCTATTTGAGCTTCCTTAAAAGCCATCAAAGCTAAGACCACATGGCTAAAAAAATATTAAGTGATTGAAAGTCGCTAACCCTATCCTTTTGCTATAGATTTTTATTTATTAATAATTCATTATTATATAAATAAACGCACCAAGAGTGATTAAACATTACAGTGGCTTATTGTAAAAATATTAAGGGATTTTGATACCATGTTTCAGCTTAGAAAAATAACAACACTTATAATAACCTTTTTATTTCTGGGTCAGGCATGCGCTGATGACAACAGTCAAGCATCCAAGACCAGTCAGCTACAGAAATTTAAGGCATCACAAAAGTGCTATGCCAACTCGGTGGCCAATGAAAACTGGAAACTTGGTTTGGACTGTGCCAAAAGCTCATTAGATACAGGTCGCGAGTTATTTGATACAGGACACAAAAACATCGCTGCTCTAACGCATAATTATGCCCTTATGCTGGCCAACAATAACAAACATGTAAAAGCAAATGATGAATATGAGAAAGTCTACAAACTTTATAAAAAACTTTATGGCAAAACATCCGAAACGATAGGATGGTTACTGTTAGATACGGCAAATTCTCAAGTAAATTACAATCCACAAAAAGCGAGTAAAAATTATCTAAAAGCATTAGATATTTTATCAACGCAAAAACTCATTGAACCCTTAATCGAGGCTGAAATTTCCTTAGAGGCTAGTATCCATCTTACTGGCTCACAAGAATTAACCAAACGAACATTAAATCGCGCTTTAACCCTGTCTGAGTTTGCATACAAAACCTATTTAAACACCTATGATGCCAGACACGCTCAAACAGCGCTCGCTGCTCTCACAATAGGAAAAATTAGCTTCTTAAAAGGTGATGATGCAATAGCTGAAAAGTTTCTTAACCAATCACTGGTGAATCCAGACATTGCAATATATGCCCACGGATTGCTGGTTGATATACACACAAAAAATGGTCGATTTGATTTAGCACAAAAGCATCAAAAAGCACTGGGGAAAGTTTCGCCAAAACGGGGTCAAGAAAGTGAATATATACCCGTATTTGTTCAAAGCCCAAAGTACCCTAAAAGAGCGATGCAAAAACGTATACAGGGCTATGCAATTGTCTCATTAACCATTACGAAAGATGGCAGCGTTAAAGATACCCTTATAGTAGAGGAGCACCCTAAGAAGTGGGGTTTTGGAAAGGCAGCATTGAAAGTAGCAAAAAAGCTTAAATATGCACCTCAAATTGAAGATGGCATGGCAATTGAAATACCAATGGTTATGTATAAATATACTTTTCGGATGCCATAAATTTGAGAATCAAGAACGGTCTGACATTATCAATTTTCCTCCAAATGCGAGACAACAACTAATTTATTTCCTGTAGGATCTAAAAGATAAGCGGCAAAAAAGTGGGGATGCACATCTCGCAATCCCGGTGCGCCCTCGTCTTGCCCGCCATTGTCCAGCGCTAGCTGGTGAAATTTAACCACCTGCTCTCTGGTTTGAGCAAGTAACGCAATATTAACCCCATTGCCTGCTGTGGCCGGCTCGCCATTATAGGCATTGCCAATAAATAAACAATTTACACCGCTTCCAATATCCTCTTGGTTGCCATAGCCGGCATAGGTGTCGCCAGTATCTTGCCTCGAAACCCCGAGCACTGGCATAACTTGATCGTAAAAAGCGATTGATTCGGCAAGATTATTGGTGCCCAAGCATATATGACTAAACATGTTAATTCCTACTCAATGAAAATATAGTTTTAAATGATTGAATCTATCAATGTTTTTATAAAAAACACTAAAATACTAAAACGCTATCTCGACACTTTTTACCGCTTAACATCTCTTTAAATACATCTAACTGACCTTGACCTAAACCACGACTTGTCCACCAAACCGCATGCTCATTGATACCTCGCTGACTATCAATAACCAGTCCCCACATGGGCGCTATCTGATTAGGAATCATGGAGTAACGAACATCTGATACAAGATTTTTTTCTTCGTCAAAGCCCAAATAGTCCTGTGAAAACCAACGAAATCTTTCAATATCTTTTCTTTGCTGGCTGTCTTTTTCAAGATTGGGCAGATGAGTTGGATAGTCAAATATCCGAATGCTCTTGCCCGAACACCAGGTTGATGACTGAACGGTACGAATGGCATCAACATAAAACTTTTCTTCATGCTGATAAATAGACTTCCATAAAATCAGATTTCCAAAGGAAGGCTTAAGAGTCAGACGTTCTGGATTATGTCCTCTCGAATAAGCGAGCTCGTTCGCAGCAGATAAACTCCTTTCATACTGCACAAAACCTAACGACAGATAAAAAATCACCCATCCAATGGCAAAAAAACTAAATAGCTGTTTTTTGGTTTTTATTGCAGTCCCTACAAAGATTAAGATAGGAACGGTAAACAGAGGATCGACAATAGATATATTATTCCAAGTCACTCGCTCACTGGAGAAAGGCCAAAAGAGTAGCGTGCCGTAAGAAGTGCATGCATCTAATAGTCCATGGGTTGCATAGCCCAAAAAACTTGCCAAATAGACAGTCTTTAGACTCATGGATTTTCTAAACAAAGGATAGAGAAAAAGAGCGACAATTAAAGCGCCAAAAGGAATAAAAAAGAGCGAGTGAGAAAACTGCCTGTGGTACTCAAGGGATAAAATTGGATCAGTGGATGACCGAATCAACACATCTAAATCAGGCGCCAATCCTGCTATAAAACCGATAATACTAATCTTAACAACATTATTGTTGTTAGCTGAGGACTGCGCAAAGGCCGCGCCAACTGTACCTTGAGATATTGGATCCATATTAATTTAGTTAGAGATCATTCCCGCTAAATGACATACTGACTATAACCTATTGATTGTATTTATATTTTAAAAAGTAAGAAAATGGAACCTTTGCATTCACCCGGCAAAATCAATCAAAACCGCAATAGTTTCACACCGTATAACTAGAGAATATCATAATCTATGGCATTTCCACACTTCATATACATCCCAAAAAATAACTGGTTACAATACAATTGAGGATAGGGTTAATTTGGAGGACATAAATGCATCAAATACTGGCAATAATACTGGCAATCTTTTTAGTAGGTTGCAGCTCCAAACCACTGGAAAAATTTGATGTAAATCAAAACTCCAAAACAACCTTAGCACCTAATAAGTACGATTTAGGTGAAGTTTTAAACCACAGTTACTTCTTTGAACAAGCCAACAAGGAGCAAAGTTATACTCTATACATACCTAATTCTTATGATGAATCTCAGAGTTACCCACTAATTATACTTCTGCATGGGCTTCGCAGTAATCCTAATCAAATCATTAACTACAAAGGAATTATCCCCGAGGCAGAAAAGCGTGGCTACGTTATAGCTGCCCCCTATGGATATAACGAACGTGGGTGGTATGGCAGTCGTGGAAAGGGCAAAGACGGTGTTGCGTTTGGAAAAGCAAATGATCCAGAAAACCTTGGTGAGTTAAGCGAGATAGATGTCATGAACGTTTTAGAAATTGTGAAAAA
>CATAJQ010000032.1 GCA_949487135.1 Cellvibrionales bacterium UBA7375
AACTAATGGTGCAATAGCTGGCGATGCTACGCGAACTACACCAGAAGTTATCGAAGCCTATGTTGGTAGTTTATTACCATAATGGTTATAGCTCATTGCCTAGAGTCTTAGGCAATGAGCTTTCATTAAACTGAGCATACTATCGTCGCTTCTGCTATTAATTTTTTTATGAGGTTGCAGAGAATATCAAAATCCCAAATTGGCAATGTCCTTCGTGACAACGATTTAAAGGGTATTGCGGATGGATCGATGTGTTGAGTAAATTCTTTTTAAATATTTTTAGATGGTGGGTGCTTTTAAAGACCTTTTTGGGGCGCTGCAATTATTGAGCGCCCTTTTTTTAATTTAATGGATATTGTTTTTGTGAAAGCATGCATTTTTTTAGTGAGAGTTTGGTGTTTAACAAAATTTTCTTGCAACATTACAGTTAATCGAACCGATTAAACATCTATTAGGTCGATTAATTTTCTGTGAAAGGTATTATTTTAAAAAGAAAAAAACTTTTGGGTTGATTTAGATTTTGTTCCAAGTTGGTCCCAATTTAATAAAGAGGGTTAAAAATACTCTCATCAATATCAAATAATAATGAGGAAAAACTTAGATGTTTACTAAAAGCCGTTTGACCTTTGCCGTTGGTTTAATTTTTGCGTCAGGTATTCAGGTCTCGCTTGCTGAGGAGCAGGTTGCAGAGGGTAGCAGCGAAAGAGCTACATTAGAGGAAGTTATTGTTACTGCTGAGCGACGTGAGGCTTCTTTGCAAAGCACTGCTGTGGCCGTAACGGCAATGACTCAAGAGGCGTTGACGGAAAATGATATTTCTGATGTTACTGATCTGAGTGGCTTTGTTCCAAACTTAGTGGTTTCAGGTCAGGAAGATCAATCAGATATTAAAATTTTCATTCGAGGTGTGGGCACTAATAACCCAACTGAAACTGGCGATCAGGGTGTTGGAGTTTATGTGGATGGTGTCTATGCCGCTCGGGCACAGGGTGCTTTGGCGCTTATGTATGATCTTGAAAATGTTCAGGTATTGCGAGGGCCTCAGGGTACATTATTTGGTCGAAATAATACCGGTGGTGCATTATTACTTCAGACTAAAAAGCCCAGAGGTGAATATGAAGCAGATCTTCAGCTAAGTGCGGGTAGTTATAATCGTATGCAACTGTCCGGTGGTATGACAGTTCCTGTAACAGATACCTTAGGTATTCGTATTGCTGGATACACTGATAAGGACGATGGTTGGGTTGAAGCTATTAATGAAGATCCTCGTGGCGATGATCATAATTACGGCAACATTGCTGGTAGAACGGCTAATACGGATGTATTGCTAAATAATACAAAAGTTAGTTCTGCTCGAATTACCGGTGTTTGGGAGCCAACGGACCAATTAAGTGTTACGGCACAATATGAAACCTTTTCTGATAAGGGCAATGGTGGTATTTTGCTAAGTCCTGTTGATGTTGATGCAGGTGTTTTCCAGTCTTATATCGATTCGCCGATCTTCCTTGATCTATCAAGTGATGTATTTCGTTCATCTGTTAGTTACGATTTAAGTGATTCATTAAATCTAGAGTATATTTTTGGCTCTGCTGAGCTAAGCCGACGTCAAGTTGTTGATCAGGATGCGGGTATTCTCTCGCGCTTTCAAGAAGCACGGACGGAGTATCAAAATACTAATTCCTATAGCCATGAGATCAAATTACAAAATTTTGGTGATGAGCGTCTTTCATGGACAACAGGTCTCTACTATTTTAGAGAGGAGACAGGTATAAGGTTTGACTTTGATGGTCAGGGTGCATGGCTTCAGGGGGGCGCCTCCTTTATCCAGCCAGCAAGGGGTGCAGAATCGGCGTCTGTCTATGGTCAGTTAAACTATGATCTAACCGATAACCTTGTGGTTACTGCAGGTGTTCGTTACACCGACGATCTTAAATATGATCGAGGTGGTCGCAATATAATGGATTGTAATAATCAGTTTATCCAGCCTACGCTGGGTGGCTCTGACCTCAGTGTTTTTAATGATTTCCTCAATAACCGTACAGGGGAAGAGGGCGCTGATGGCCTTGATGATATTACTGGTAAAGAGCGGGTAAGAGGTGGATGTACAGCCACAAAACGCAATGATGTTGAAGCTGAAGGCGACAAGATCACTTACTTAGGTCGAGTGAGTTATGAATTGGATGATAGCCTGTTATACCTGAGTGTCGGCAGTGGCTATCGTGCTGGTGAAATACAAGATGGCGGTGATGTGACCAATCCAGAAAATAGCGTTAGTTATGAGGTTGGTTATAAGTTCGATACTGATTATGTTCGCTTTAATGCTGCAGGCTTTTTCATCGACTACACAGATTTGATTCGCGCTGGTTTTGATGAGGAAGAAAATCAGATTGTGACATCTAATGTTGCAGGTGCAGAAATTAAAGGTTTAGAGGCAGAGATTGTCTGGTTGCTTGGAGAAAGCGGCACCTTTGAATTTGGCGGTGGATATCTCGATGCTAAATACACTGATTACCTTGTTGATGGTCCAGGCTTTGGTACTAATATTCCTGCAATCCTTAACGAAAATGGTGAGCCAACCGGATTTTATAGTCTGGCGGGTAATACCATGCCGCAGTCACCGGAGTTTTCATTTAACTCAACGCTGCGTTGGGAGTTTGAAACTGAAAATGGTTTTATAACACCTCGACTCAATGTGCGTTATGTAGATACAGTATTTTTCAGAGATCATAACGAGAACAGCGCAGAAATTAATAACCTAGTTGATGGCGAGGTGCAGACCGGTTTATTTGTGGGTAATCCGGCAGGTCAGGATGCGCACACTAAAGTTAATGTAGGCATTTCATATACATCAATTGACGATGACTTCGCCATTGATTTCTTCATCAACAATGTCACCAATGAAATGACTAAGTCGAGTTCTTCTGTTGATAACAATACAGCTCTAGGATTCCCGGGTCGATATTCATCGCCTCGCACCTGGGGTATGCGCATCAACGTGAATTTCTAATGATTAATTTGAATAAAAAATATTATATAAAAGGTTTACCCATGAAAATATTCGCTTTATTAAAAACCTTAAAGGCATTTGGGCTAGCGTCTAAAGTTTGTTTACTTTTAGTAACTTATTTTGCGCTCTCTGCCTGTGGCGGTGATATGACCTCTGGTCCAAATACTTCTGGCCCAGCGAAACCAGCGTTTGCTGAACCCGATCCTCGTGAGGAGACATTTAGCAAGCTCAGAGCAGAGGGTACTATCTGGATGAATGAGCAGGATGAGAAGGTTTCTCTGCGAGGTGTTAATCTTGGTAACTGGCTGATGATGGAAATGTGGATGTTCGGCAATGACCAGATTTTTGGTGATGGTATTGTTGATCAATGTACTTTTGAGGATGCCCTTGTTGCTCGTTTTGGTGAGGCTGAGAAAGACAGACTATTCAAGGTTCATCGCGATAGCTGGATGACCGAAAAAGACTGGGATTTTATGGAAGACGCTGGATTTAATGTGGTGCGAATTCCTTTTCCTTATGACTTAATCGAAGACGATGATAATCCAAAGACTTTAAAGCCCGACGCATGGGGCTATCTCGATTGGTCGATTGCTGAAGCCAAAGAGCGCAAAATGTATGTGATTCTTGATTTGCATGGTGCAGCTGGTCGCCAGGGTTGGGAGCATCATTCAGGTTGTGCCGGGAAAAATGAATTATGGGACAGTGAAACTTATCGCGATAGAACCATATGGTTGTGGGAGCAAATCGCACAGAAATATAAAGATGAAGACGCCATTGCTGGCTATGGGCTGCTCAATGAGGCATGGGGTGCTAGCCCAAAAGTGATGAGTGAATTTGGTATTGACCTGTATCACGCTGTTCGTCGATATGATAACGATCATATTGTGATATTGCCTGGCCATAGTGAAGATGGTGGGTTTACAGTTTACGGTGATCCACTTGATTCTGGTATGGAAAATGTTGCCTTTGAAATGCATTACTATCCGGGTATTTTTGGCTGGGGTGATATTGGCTATAAAACGCATCGAGACTGGTTAGACTGCGGTGCCAGTGGTCTTGACGGCATTTGTAGTGTTGCCAAACGTGCCCAGGATGCCTACACACCCTTGCTGATTGGCGAGTTGCAACCATGGACAAGCCTAGGTGAGCTTGGCGGTGAAATTACCAGAGCTACATTTGATCGTTATAATGAATTGAATTGGGCGGCGACAGCTTGGTCTCTTAAGACGGTTACACCCTCTGGGGGTCAAGGTGCTGGTCGATGGGGTTTGATGACCAATAAGGGCGATCAATTACTAGTTAAGTCGACCACATGGGCCTGCGATGACTGGGAATCTTCCTTTGCCGATGCCTGTGATATATCTGCTAGAAGCACCGTGCCAAATACCACCACAGAAACACAAACTATGTATTTAGTTTTAAAAACAGGGTCTTTCAAAGGTACAGATGTTGTTTTCGATGAAATTGAACTTACCAATGATGATACCGGCGAAAATATAATCGTTAATGGTAGCTTTGGTAATGCCGGTGGTTGGCAGGCAGTATCAATACAGAATAGTTTACCAGTAATTGATTATAACTATGCTGCTGGAGAATTTGCCGGCAATGACACAGGCGCTGCATTGCGAATCACTGCGCCAAACGGTGATCATAACGTTGCCCTTTATCAAGCTATTCAAGTAGAGCCCGGTGCAAGTTATACCATTTCTGGAAAATTTAAGGATCTTATTGGAGGTGTCACTGAGTTGTGGGCTGAAATTTATTTGGTGCCCGAGCAACCTCAACAGGGTGTAGATGTTTTGGGGACGGTTCTTAAGGCGCCTAATGTCAATTTATCCACAGCACAAGAGTTTGAAACTTACTTTTCGCTTTTTGCTGATATGGACTACGAGATAAATCACTGGGTTGTTGATGCACTAACAAGAGAAGAGCCAGCGAGAGTTTATAACAACATACCTGCCTCTCCCTCTAATTTTCACGTGAAAGTAAGCGATGCAAATAACACATTGACTTGGACAGCATCTGAGGGCGAAGTTGATGGTTACAGAGTATACCGGTCTACATCATCATCTTCTGGATTTAATGTGGTTGCCGAGTTGGGTGCTGAAGTGATTTCTTATACAGATGCCTATGGTGGTGCAGACGGTCTTGATCCTGATGTTACTTACTATTATTACATTACTGGCTATAACATTACGGATGAAAGCTACTCAAGCAAAGTAAAGGCTACAGGAAAATCAATTTATTTAATTCCAGGTAAATTTGAAGCTGAAAATTTCACAGATTCGCACCCTGGTGTTAAAACTGAAACTGTGGGTGATAGTTTGGGTGGCGGTCTAAATATTGGTCACTTCGAAACTGATCGTTGGGTTGAATACAATATATTGGCTACTCAATCGGCAACATACACAGCAGATTTTCGCTTAGCGAGTTTAGTTGGTGATGTTCAATTTGAAATTCGCATTGATGATGAAACCGTAGGTACTGTGACCGTTCCAAATACCGGTGGTTGGCAAGATTATCAAACCGTTAGTCTAGATGTGGATATTCCGTCAGGCGAGTCTGTGTTAAGGCTACATTCGTTAGATAATCAATGGAATCTTAATTGGGTTGAATTTAACTTAAGTGACTCGCAATCAGCTGACTCGAATGATACTGGTGCTGATGACTCTAATGGTATGCAATCAAATCCCGTTAGCATGGCATACTCATTTGGTGGCAGTGTGATTGATGAGGGTGAAAATGATAATCTGATCTATACCTTCCCATTGGGTGCAGAATCATGGGCAGGCTTTGCTAATGAAAATGAAGAGCTTTACCCTATAATCTTTACTGAAGCTGGTTTTATATCGTTTAACGCTGCAGTGCCATCGGGTGGATCTGCTGATGTTCGTTTTAGATTTGAAAAGAATCCTCATCCCGATGTTGATCCAGCCTACGATACTAATCCAATCACAGTGACTGGCTCTGAGGAAAATAATTACACCATTGTTGTTCCATCGCAGGGGGATAAGCAATTTAGAAATATTGTGATGTATGTGGATACACGTGATGAACCGGTTGCGCTTAAGAATATTTTGGTTACATCATCTGACAGTGGGGTTGTTGATCAAGATGATTCAAATTTAGTTGAGGATTCTGATGCAGATGATGAAACAAATAAATATGTACTGGATAACCCAACCAGTTCAACCATAACCCATGGTTTAAATGCCAATGTCAGTGTTGTTACTGACACCGAGATCAGCAAAGATGTTGCTGCATTGGATGTTGTTGAAAACGGCAATTTTGACCAGGGTTATGTCGGGTTTCCGTTGAGTCAAGAGGACTTTTCTGCAGCTTCAGCATTTGAGTTTAAGGTGCTAGACCAGCAGGGTTCAAACACGGTTTATATCACCTTGGTTGACAGCACTGGGGCTAAATGGAGTGGCTGGAGCAGCGATGAAACTAGAACAGTTCTCAATGCATGGACAAGCATTGAATTTGATTACACGGCAGCAACCAATTCGATTGATCTAACCAAGGTCAGTGAAGTGCGCTTTGCACAGTGGAATGCGGGGACCTATCGCTTCGCTGATGTGGCGTTGCTGTTATCTTCTGGTGCAATTGAAATTGATAATTCCAATGCTGATCAAAGCTCTAACCTGCCTCAGACTATCGATGGATATACCTTTGGCACCAATGCTACAGGAAGTGTAGTTGCAGATGATGAGCTGAGTAAAGATGTTGTTGAACTGCAGGTTCTTCAAGACGGCAATTTTGAACAGGCTTATGTTAGCTTCCCTTATTCGCGGCAGGACTTTTCGACTACTTCTTCACTTGAATTTCAGGTGCTAGATCAGCAGGGTGAAAATACAGTGTATATCACATTAGTTGATCATTCTGGGGCGTCATGGAGTAGTTGGAGTAGTGATGAAGCAAAAACAGCTCTAAATACATGGAAAACCATTGAATTTGATTACACGGCAGCAGCTAGTGCAATTAATCTGACTCAGATTGCTGAGGTTCGTCTAGCTCAATGGAATGCGGGGACCTACCGCTTTGCTGATGTGGCGCTAGTTGAATAAATAAAATACCTACTAGTTAAATATGAGTCTGGATTTCCAGACTCATAGTGCAAGTGCCAACAAACCAGTAAGTGTTTCAATTAGCTGTTTCTAATTTACAGATTATTAATAAAAAATAATATTATGATTATGTTTAAAAACAACCTTTATACCAAAAAAATTCTACACCCTTTATTGGTGGCTTCGGTCACCCTTTTTTTACCCGTTTTATCTGAAAGTAGTCAAAGTGCCGATCCACTGCTTGAGGCTAATTTAGATCCGGTCATCGAAAAGCGTATCGATAAAATTATGCAATCTATGACTCTGGAGGAAAAGATTGGGCAGATGTCTCTGAGAGATTGGGGCGACTTTAGACAGAAAGATATGGATTATGTCGCGGGTGAGATTAAGGCCGGCAGAATTGGCGGATTTTTAAATATTCCTCGAAACAGTGATGACCCCAAAGCTTTCAATAGAATCCAAAAAATTGCGGTTAATGAAAGCAAAAATGGTATTCCACTGATTTTTGGTCACGATGTTATACATGGCTATAAAACAATCTTCCCTATTCCCTTAGGTCAGGCGGCCTCATGGAATCCTGCAACGGTGGAATTGGGCGCGCGCATATCGGCAAAAGAAGCCACTAGCGCGGGTATTCGTTGGACCTTTGCACCTATGCTAGATATTGGTAGAGATCCCAGATGGGGGCGGGTTGCTGAAACCTTAGGTGAAGATGTCTACCTCACATCGACGCTAGGTGCGGCCATGGTAAAAGGATTTATGGGTGATGACTTAAGCAGTCCAGATTCACTGGCTGCTTGTGCCAAGCATTTTGCGGGTTATGGTGCTGCGGAGGGTGGCCGTGACTACAACACCGTTGATATCTCTATGGGACAGCTCTACGATCATCATTTGCCACCTTTTAAGGCGGCGATTGATGCTGGCGCAGTCTCTATAATGACTTCCTATAGTGAACTTAATGGCGTTCCTGGAACAGCTGATCATCATCTAATGACAGATATACTTAGAGATGATTGGGGTTTCACGGGCTTTGTGGTGAGCGACTGGAATTCTGTGATGGAAATGGTTGAACATGGTTTTGTTGCAGATGATAAGGATGCCGCAAAGCGCTCAACTAATGCAGGTCTTGATTTTGAAATGCATTCCACAGCCTTGGGCGATAACCTGCACAATCTTATTGATGAGGGTGAAGTTAGTTTAGCTAGAATTGACTCTGCAGTGAGACGACTACTCAGAGTTAAGTTGGCAATGGGCTTATTTGAAAACCCTTACGCCAGTGACAATGAAGAATTCTTAAAAGAAGAGTATCTGCAAGCGGCCAAAAATGCGGCTATGGAGTCTTTTGTGTTGCTTAAGAATAAGCAAAATATTTTGCCTTTGAATAAGAAACAAAAAGTCGCTGTTATCGGTCCCCTAGCAGAAGTACCCTACCAGCAGTTGGGTACTTGGATATATGAAGGTGAGGCTAAAGATTCTCGTACACTATTGCCTGCACTGAATAATTATCTAGGCAAAATGAGTAAAAATGTCACCCATGTTGCAGGTTTGCCATACAGTCGAAGTAAGGATACAAGAGATTTCAATAAGGCGATAAGAGCAGCAATAAAATCTGATGTTATTGTCTTTTTTGGTGGCGAAGAAGCTATTTTAACGGGTGAAGGTCACAGTAGGGGTGATATAAGCCTGCCGGGGGCTCAGCAAGGTTTAATTCGTGAGCTATCAAAGCTTGGCAAGCCTATTGTATTGGTGTTGTTATCAGGAAGGCCAAATAGTCTAGAGGGTATTCTAGACAAGGTAGATGGTCTTATGATGGCTTGGCATCCTGGCACCATGGCTGGCCCTGCATTAGTAGATGTTTTGTATGGTGAGTATAGCCCATCGGGAAAACTTCCAATTACATGGCCTAAATCTAGTGGACAACTTCCGGTATATTACAATCATAAAGCAACAGGCCGTCCGGCAAATGATGAAAATTACACCAGGATTGATAAGATCGATCCTGCAACAACATGGCAACATGCCCCGGGTAATTCCTCCAATCATTTGGACTATGGGCATTCGCCAGAGTTTCCCTTTGGCTATGGCCTAAGTTATTCAAACTTCAAATACTCCGGTTTAAAGCTTGATCGCCAAGAATTAGCAGTGGGTGAAACGCTCAATGTTTCCATTAATATTGAAAACACCGGTCAAGTAGAAGCGACAGAAATAGTGCAGCTATATGTACGTGATTTGGTAGGCGATGTAACACGTCCAGTTAAAGAGTTAAAAGCCTATGATCGAGTAACATTAACACCAGGACAGAAGCAAACTATTAGATTTGAACTGGATAGTAACAATCTTAGTTTTCATAACCAGAGCTCAAAAAGCATCGTTGAGCCAGGTAAATTTATGTTATGGGTATCCCGCCACTCTCAGGATGAAAGTAATGAGAGTTGGTTTGAGATTATCGAATAACAGTAATTATTTTATTTTGGCTTTGGCCACTGTTAAGAATGCTGATTATGATGAATCCCTCTTCGCCCGCCACTAGTAGCGGGTTTTTTGTTGTGATGTTAAGGCATTCATTACTATAAAAAAACCAGTAACGCTCTTTTTTGCATGGTAATTCTTTAAACGGCATTGCTATGGTAAACCATACAATTCCAATTCGTTCGTGCATATTGGTAATAGTATAGAAATATAGGAGTCCCATCTGACAAAAAGGGGGGTACCCCCTCAACCGATTTCGGCTTTCTGGGATTGGGTTTTGTATGGTTGAAAAACTTTTGATGGGACATTCATGGGACACTTCACTACAAACAATGACAACAACCCACAGTTAATTACAGAGTGGGCTTTTCTTTAACTCGTTGATTTGT
>CATAJQ010000033.1 GCA_949487135.1 Cellvibrionales bacterium UBA7375
ATAGGGCATAGGCAAAAACTGTCACTTTGCTCGCAACCTATGTAACAATGAACCCTTAACCCGTGACAGAGTGTTTATTAATATCTATGGAAAAATCTCTTGGAATTGTGATGGACCCAATACAATCCATTAACTACTTAAAGGATACCAGCCTAAGTATTCTGTTGGCGGCACAGCGACAGGGCTACAAACTGTTTTATATTGAGCAAGGCGATTTGTTTCTTGAGAATGGGCTGCCATTTGCCGAGGTTTGCCCGCTACGTGTTTTTGACGACCCTGATTGTTGGTATAAGCTCGACAACCGAAGTGCGGTGCCGCTAGATGAGATAGCTGTAGTATTAATGCGCAAAGATCCTCCCTTTGACAGCGAATATATTTATTCCACATATATATTAGAAGCTGCCGAAAAGCGCGGCACACTGGTTGTTAATAAGCCGCAAAGTCTACGCGACTGCAATGAAAAAGTATTTGCCACAGAATTCCCCCAATGTACGCCACCACTTCTGGTTAGCCGCAGCCTAAAGCGCTTGAAGGGATTTTTACAGGAACATCAAGATGTTGTATTTAAGCCGCTAGATGGCATGGGTGGAACCTCAATTTTCAGGGTTAAAGCTGACGACCAAAATCTAAACGTCATTTTAGAAACGCTAACCCAATATGGAAGCCAGACCATTATGGCGCAAAAGTATTTAGCTGATATTTCTGATGGCGATAAGCGCGTGCTAATTGTGGATGGTGAGGTTATACCCTATTGTCTGGCAAGAATTCCATCCGCGAGTGATTTTCGTGGTAATTTGGCGGCCGGCGGCCGGGGTGAAGTAAGGCCTCTGTCAGATAGAGATCAATGGATCGCTAAACAAATAGCGCCTACTTTGGTGGAGCGTGGACTGCTATTTGTTGGCCTTGATATTATTGGCGATTACCTCACCGAAATTAATGTGACTAGCCCAACCTGCGTACAAGAGATTGATAGGGAGCAAAATACCGCCATTGGCGACAAACTAATAGCGGCCATTAACCGCCGCCTAAGCTAATACTACAGATCAACTATGAACTTATGCTTGTTTTTAGTTGGTTAAGGTCTCATATTATTACTCATGGATGTACCTTTGAAAAAAATTATTAATAGTCTTAAAAATCATTTCCTAGTGGCAATGCCCGGGTTAAATGATGAAATTTTTTCCGGCACTGTAGTCTATATCTGCGAGCATAATGCCGATGGCGCTATGGGACTTATTATCAATCAACAATTAGATATTCCTGCAAAGGCTGTTTTTGATCGACTCGAGCTTGAGCAAAAAAATAATCAGGGCGATGAATTAATTTTTGATGGCGGCCCGATTCAACAGGATCGTGGATTTATCTTACACAGTACCAGTGACCAAAAGTGGGAATCAACCATACACATTGGCGACGGTGTCAGCCTGTCGACATCCAAAGATATTCTCGGCGACATAGCACGGGGGAGCGGCCCCAAAGACTCTCTAATTACGCTGGGCTACTCTAGCTGGGAGGCTGGACAATTAGAGCGCGAACTTAAAGAAAATACCTGGCTGACAATACCTGCCGACTCCTCAATTATTTTCAACACCGATTGCACGCAGCGAGCCCATGCCGCGGCGCTTTCAATAGGCTTGAATTTAGATAGCTTAGCGCTAGATTCCGGTCATGCCTGATTCGAATAAGCATCAAACTGTCATCGCTTTTGATTATGGTCTGCGGCAAATTGGCGTCGCCCATGGTCAAACTCTGACCTGTAATGCCGAGGGTATAAGTATCTTAAAAGCATCTGACGGCGTGCCAAACTGGGATCAGGTAGCAACATTACTGCTTGAGTGGAAACCAAACTTACTACTTGTCGGCTTGCCGCTCAATATGGATGGAAGCGAGAGCGAACTCAGCCGCCTAGCGCGAAAATTTGCCCGCCGACTTCAGGGTCGCTTCAATATGGACGTGTTGATGGTGGACGAAAGGCTGACCAGTCGAGACGCAAAATCCACATTGAGAGACGCCGGATCAGACCGACAGAGCGGTAGAGTTGATTTAACTAAAATCGATCATCTTGCTGCCGCCCTAATCTTACAAAGCTGGCTAGACCAGCCAACCCTCGGTCAAAACCCCTAGCTGGCTTGGCGAGAAGCTTCTACGGCTGGAAACAGCTCTCGACTTACAACACCTTTACCCACTAGCCTACTTAAGCTCTGATCCATGGTAGTCATCCCCGATGCGGCCCCAGTCTGCAGTGCCGAATAAATTTCTGTTATTCGATCGGTGCGGATTAGGTTCTTAATCGCCGATGTTGCCACCATAATCTCGCTAGCCACAACTCGACCGCCACTTTTGCGGCGCAATAAAGTCTGAGAAGCAACTGCTTGCATAGATTCGGCCAGCATTGAACGCACAAGCTGCCTTTCTTCCGCTGGGAACATATCGATAATTCGACTGATTGATGCAGCAGCGCCGGCAGTATGAAGCGTCGCCAGTACCAAATGCTCTGTTTCCGCGGCAGATAACACCATTCTTACGGTTTCTACATCGCGCATCTCACCCACCATAATGACATCTGGATCTTCGCGCATGGCAGATCTTAATGCCCCATCAAAACTCGTTGTATCACGTCCAATTTGACGCTGACTCACTAAGCTTTTATTGCTTGGATGAACAAATTCAATCGGGTCCTCTAGGGTGACTATATGCTTGCGGCTAAAATCATTAATGTGCTTGAGCATTGCCGCCAAGGTGGTCGACTTTCCAGATCCAGAGGCCCCAGTAACAAGCACCAATCCGCGAGGCTTGCCGGTCATTTTTTGGTAAATTCCACCCAATCCCAACTCCGACAATGTTGGTATCTCTATGGGTATGGCGCGAAAAACTGCCGTTATACCGCGATGCTGTTTAAAGATATTTACCCTGAAACATGCGCGTTGAGGCAGCTCCCACGCTAAATCGATTTCAGCGTTTTTTTCAAATAGTCCAATTTGCTGATCACTCATAAGCCCGAAGACTAATCGCTTTATTTGCGTGTGCTCAAGGGGCGGAAGTGTTGTTTTCTGGACTTCACCATCAATTCGCAAAATGGGCGGTAAGCCGGAGGAGAGATGCAGATCTGAGGCCCGTGCTTCAAGGGCTATTTCTAGTAAATTTGAGATTTCCATAATAATTTCCAATCCTTTGAATTATTAGTATAAGACAATTGCTACAAAGTTATTGCCGATCGCCTATAAGGTCGTCAAAATGCTCCATGTGTTACCGTTACGACCGCGATAACAATACATTCAATATAGCATAATAAAATGCTAGCAAATTAATATCGTATTTTTGCCAGACAACTGTAGACTTAACCCTATGGAACTGATTAAAAAAAATATTTCGGCTGTTCAGGCTCGAATTGAAGCCTGCATGGCTGATGCGGGGCGAGATCACAATAGTTTGCAGCTGTTAGCGGTCAGCAAAACCCGCAGCGAAAAATATATTCAATCAGCTTTTGCTAATGGTCTTAACGCATTTGGCGAAAACTATCTGCAAGAAGCGGTCAATAAAATTCAGGCTCTTGAATCTCTGGCGGCTGAGTGGCACTTTATAGGGCCGCTACAATCCAACAAAACCAAACCAGTGGCAGAAAATTTTAGCTGGGTACACGCTGTAGATAGAATAAAAATTGCTAAGCGCCTCAATGATCAGCGCCCAGAAAATCTGCGGCCATTAAATATTTGCCTGCAAATTAATATTGATAATGAACCGAGCAAGTCTGGCGTTGCGCCGAATGAGGCTATCGATTTAGCTCTCGCAGTAAGCGAACTGCCCAACCTGTGTTTGCGTGGACTGATGGCTATACCTATGGCGCGCCAAGATATTGATAGCCAGCGGCAACCCTTTCGCGCATTGCGCTTACTGAAAGAAGATATTAATCAGCAACTGGACAAATCTCAAAAACTAGATACTCTCTCCATGGGTATGTCTGGCGATATAGAAGCGGCTATTCTTGAGGGGGCCACCATCTTGCGTGTAGGTACAGATATATTTGGTCCCAGAACTGAAAAAGTAGATAACAAGGAAATTTAAATACTATGAGTAAAATAGTCTTTATAGGCGGCGGGAATATGGCATCCTGCCTCATTGGCGGCATGCTAGCCAATGGATTTTCTAGCCAAGATATTACCGTCAGCGAACCTAATGAAGAATCGCGCAATCGCATGACATCAACTCATGGGGTATTAACTACAGCAGACAATAATACCGCGGTTTCTCAGGCTGATATCGTGGTGCTTGCGGTAAAACCGCAAATTATAGCGGTCGTTGCCCAACCACTATCCAATGCGCTTAGCCATGGGCCAATTATTGTTTCAATTGCTGCCGGCATTCCGGTCAATGCCTTACAAAACTGGCTGGGACAGGGGGTAACTATAGTTCGCGCCATGCCCAACACCCCGGCGATGGTGCAATCAGGTGCCACGGGGCTTTTTGCCAGCCAATCTTTAGCCGCACACCAAAAATCGGTCATTGAAAGTATTTTTTCCGCTGTTGGCTACGCCTGCTGGGTTGGCCAAGAATCTCTTATTGATGCTGTAACTGCCGTTTCTGGAAGTGGTCCGGCGTACTTTTTCTTAATCTATGAAGCCATGTTAAAAGTGGCTCAGGAGATGGGGCTCGACAGTCAAACATCTTCACAGCTGACCCTGCATACGGCGCTGGGAGCCGCGCGTTTGGCGCTGGCATCAGATCAGACCCCGGAGCAATTGCGCAAGCAAGTCACCTCTTCTGGAGGCACCACCCAAGCGGCTATTGAATCTTTTCAAGAACAAGATCTTGAGGCTATTTTTCGCACAGCAATGAACAGCGCACTAGAACGAGCCAAAGAAATGTCCGACGACTTTGCAGGCTAACCCCTATGAACGAAACACTAATTTTTATTTTAAAGTATGCCACCGATATCATTGCTACCCTGCTGTTAATTCGATTTTTATTGCAATTAACTCAGGCCGATTTTTACAACCCAGTATCTCAGGGTATTCTTAAGATTTGCACGCCTATTGCGGCACCCCTAGAAAAGCTAATCCCAACCATGGGCCGCTTTAATCTGGCAGTTTTAGCCGCAGCGATACTGGTTAAGTGGTGTTTTTTCGTCATAATAGCGACGGCTAATGGCCTGCTTTCTTTAGACATCTTTGCATTCTTGGCACTGGCGGCATTCGAGTTATTGCGCACGCTGATCACCATTTATTTTTATGGCGTATTTATCTTGGTTATTTTTAGCTGGGTGGGCACGCCGCCCCATCCTGCAGCACGCCTAATTGGTCAAGTCATTTTGCCCTATACCAATCTATTTAGACGCTTTATTCCGCCCCTAGGCATGATTGATATATCACCTATGGTGGCGATTTTTACCCTGATGATTATTCGCGCACAAATACTACCTATTATTGCCATGCAAATTCGACCGCTACTGATGTAGCGACCGCATTTAGTCTGTTTTAAGGCGCTGGATCTGGATAACAGTTGTGTACGGCTTCTATTTCTGCCAAAACCGCGTCGCTCAACGTTATATCAACTGCATCAATATTTTCTTTTAATTGTGTCATCGTGGTCGCACCTATAAGACAGCTTGCGACAAATGGCTGCTGACACACAAAAGCCAAAGACATCTGTGCCAGACTCATACCCTGTCGCTCAGCGATTTCTGCATAGGCTTCTGTAGCCGCCAATGATTGGGTGCTATCATAACGGGTAAATCGATCAAACAGTGTAAGTCGCGCACCAGAGGGCTTGTTGCCATCAAGATATTTCCCGCTAAGCATCCCAAAGGCCATTGGCGAGTAGGCTAGAAGTGGAACATCTTCTCTTATAGACATCTCAGCCAGACCAGTTTCAAACTGACGACTCAATAGGTTGTATACATTTTGAATGCATCCGACCTTGGGTAGTCCCTGCTCAGCCGCAAGGCGCAGATATTCCATGGTGCCCCAGGGGGTTTCGTTGGAAATACCAATATGCTTGATAAGCCCTTCATCGACTAGTTCAGCCAGTGCGCGAAGTGTTTCCTCAATCGCTATACCGTCGCCATTAGGATTATGGCTGTAGCCGCGAGCACCAAAAAAATTGGTGGCGCGCTCGGGCCAATGGACTTGGTACAGATCTATATAATCGGTTTGCATGCGCTCAAGAGAGCCCTCCATCGCTTGGCGGATATGGTCCCTACTCAAACGTGCACCACCTCGAATATGAGATAGTGCTGAATTTTTTTGATCGGCACGACCGGTGACCTTGGTCGCAAGAATCACTTCGCTGCGCTTACCAGTCTGAGCTAACCACTCTCCGACGCAACGCTCGGTCTCACCCACTGTCTCCGGGCGCGGCGGCACTGGATACATTTCAGCCACATCAAATAGATTAACCCCTCGAGAGAGTGCGTAATCCATTTGCTCACAGGCCTGCTGAAGATTATTCTGCTCACCCCAGGTCATCGTACCTAAGCCGATGAGTGGAACCTGCAATCCTGTTTCGCCTAGAGGCCTATATTTCATATTCTCTTCTCGCTGATCAATTTAATTTAAATCATACCCCTTGACCATATCAGGTATAGTAGTAAAAATCAGTGGCTAAATAGTTCATCTGTATCGCTGTTTAAGAGATGCGCATAATACTTTAAGCCTATACTCTTGCTTAAACGTCTAGGCACTCTTAGACTTGTAAGCCAAAATTCGATTAAATTTGCCTATGTCATTAGAAACATCAGATAACCACAACGATCTCAGTGGATCAGTGGGTCTAGTCAAACCGCAAAAGGTAGTAATTGAGCAGCCGCTCAAACTGGCCTGTGGGGTTACCTTGCCTAGCCATACGCTGGCTTATGAGACCTACGGCAGCCTCAACAAAGACAACACTAATGCCATCCTTATCTGTCATGCATTGAGCGGCAATCACCATGCTGCTGGCTTTTACCAAGATGACACTAAGCCTGGATGGTGGGATCAATATATTGGCCCGGGCAAACCTATCGATAGCAACCGCTTTTATATTGTGTGCGTCAATAATATCGGTAGCTGTTTTGGCAGTACCGGACCAACCTCAGAAAACCCGCAAACAGGCCAGCCTTTTGGCGCCGACTTTCCGCCACTAAGAGCAAGAGACTGGGTAGAGTCTCAAAAATTATTAATGGAGCATCTTAATATTGACTGCTGGGCAGCAGTAGTAGGCGGCAGTCTTGGCGGCATGCAAGCTATGCGCTGGTCCCTTGAGCACCCTGAAAAATTGCAACACGCGGTCGTTATTGCCTCGGCTATGAAGCTCACTGCGCAAAATATCGCATTTAATGAAATTGCTCGTAAGGCGATAAAATCTGATGCTGATTTTTGCGATGGCAACTATCTTCAGCATAATAAAATTCCTCATCGCGGTTTGGCATTGGCACGCATGATTGGCCATGTGACCTATTTATCCGATGAGTTAATGGGTCAAAAATTTGGCCGCGACCTCAAGGCCGGAGATTTGCTTCAGGGCAAAACAGAGCCCGTTGAGTTTCAAATTGAAAGCTATTTAAATTATCAGGGCGATAAATTTTCTGATTTCTTTGATGCCAACTCTTATATTTTGATTACCAAAATGCTTGATTACTTCGACCTAGCCAGAGAGTATGACCACGACCCTGTTGCTGCATTTAAGCATGCTACATGCAAATTCTTGGTTATTTCCTTTAGTAGCGATTGGCGTTTTTCGCCGGCGAGATCAAGAGAAATTACCGATGCACTCATAGCCGCGGGTAAAAATGTTTCCTATATCGCTATCGATTCAGATCATGGTCATGACGCCTTCTTGCTGCCCAATCAGCGTTACCAGCAAGCGCTGGGAGACTATTTAAGCAAGCTTGCCGAAAAAATTGAGGATGCCCAATGAAGCATAATATTGATTTTATTGAGCAGTGGATTGAGCCGGGTTCACGGGTTTTAGATGTTGGCTGTGGCGATGGCTCAGTGTTGGGAAGCCTGAGAGATCAACGCAACGTTTTAGGCTATGGCCTAGAAATTGATCCCGAGTCAATTAGTAGCTGCCTGGAAAAAGGCGTCAACGTTATTGAGCAAGATCTTAATAAGGGCTTAAACAATTTTACTGACCAAAGTTTTGATACGGTTTTAATGACCCATACCCTACAAGCATTGCGCTATCCGCATTTGGTTTTGGACGAGATTTTACGCATTGGCGGCAAAGGGATTGTCACATTCCCCAATTTTGGCAATTGGCGTACTAGAGCCTATCTAAGCCTGCGCGGTCGAATGCCCGTAACCAAGCAGCTAACCTACCAATGGTATGACACCCCCAATATTCATTTCTTTACCTATGCGGATTTTGAAGCATTGTGCAAAGAGCGAAATATTACTATTCTGCACCGTCAATTTTTGGCTAATGGATTTCCCGATCGACTTTTAAAATCTGTTTGGCCAAACCTTTTTACGGAAACAGCGGTATATCATCTAAGCCGCTAACCCAACACCAAATTAGGGAGATTCCCCAATGAAGTACCTGATAATGCTATCTATACTTCTGACCTCAATCGCTATTGCTGAGCCTATGAAACAAAGCCATTACAAACAGCATGGTGATACTAAAATTTTTTATAGCGCATTTGAAAGCTCATTTATTGCCCCTGAGGTTGCAGTGGCCTATAACTTTGTTCGCGGAAAGGATAAGGGCCTAGTTAATATAGCTGTAGTGAAAAAACTAGGTCGGGGTGAGCCGGCAAAGATATCGGGTCGAGTATTTAATATTTTGCAGCAATCTCAGCCGCTTGAATTTATTGCTATCAAAGAACAGAACACTGTTTATTACCTGGCGCCGTTTGAATTTGATAATGAAGACCTTTTGACCTTTAAAATATCGGTCGATAGTCCCGCTAGCCAAGGCTCTTACAGCTTTAAATTCCAAAAGAAAATGTACCATAATTAATTTTAGCGGCATGAGGCCATGGCTATGTTAGATATACAAGATTTGGTGCTGGCAAGCGCCAATAAAGGCAAAATTAAAGAGCTACAAGATATGTTAGGTGGTTTGGGAATTAATATTATCCCCCAGCAACAGCTTGGCATTGAGGATGCAGAAGAGACCGGTCTAACGTTTGTTGAAAACGCTATCCTTAAGGCGCGTCATGCCGCAGAAATATCTGGCTTACCGGCCATAGCCGATGACTCTGGCCTCGAAGTTGATTATCTCAAGGGCGCCCCCGGAATTTATTCAGCGCGATTTTCTGGTGCGGGCGCAACCGATCAAAGCAACCTCGATAAGCTAATGCTCGAAATGCGAGATGCACCGGCCGATAAGCGCAGCGCTAGGTACCAAACTGTTATTGCAGTAATGGCACACGGCTCTGATCCCACCCCCATTTTGTGCCAAGGCACATGGGAGGGTGAAATTGCCTTTGAAGAAAAAGGCAGTGAAGGCTTTGGCTACGACCCAGTATTCAAGCCTGCCGATGCCGATTGCCATGCAGCAGAATTAGAAAAATCGGTCAAAAATGCCATTAGTCATCGCGGCAAGGCCATTAATGAACTGCTCGAAAAGCTTAAGCAACAAAATCTGTAATGCTGGAGCTACCCCCTTTATCTCTGTACGTTCATATCCCCTGGTGTGTGCGTAAATGCCCCTATTGTGACTTTAACTCCCACGAAAGTGCCGCTACAATCCCCGAAAATGATTATTTGCAAGCTCTTTTTCGCGATCTGACAAATGATTTACCCTGGGTGCAAAATAGAAAAATACACTCGATTTTCTTTGGCGGCGGCACTCCTAGCCTGTTCTCTGCCAATGCCATAGAAAAAATCATCCAGCGCACCGAGACACTAATTGGCTTTGAAGATGATATAGAGATTACATTAGAGGCCAATCCCGGTACCGCAGAACAACAAAAGTTTGCTGACTTTAATGCCGCAGGCGTCAACCGGCTATCCATTGGCGTGCAAAGCTTTAACAATGATCACCTCAGCGCACTGGGCCGAATTCATGATAGCGACAATGCCCTGAAGGCCATTGAAATGGCGCATATTTGCGGCTTCGAACGCTTCAATATAGACCTTATGCACGGCCTGCCTAACCAAACTAGAGCTCAAGCTGTAAGTGATTTAGAAACAGCTATAAATACCGGCGCAACCCATATCTCTTGGTATCAACTCACCATCGAGCCCAATACCGCGTTTTATTCTAAGCCGCCCATTTTACCGATTGAAGATCAGCTTGCCGATATACAGGATCTTGGTCAGCAAACATTGGCTAAAGCTGACTTTGAACAATATGAAATATCAGCATTTGCGCGCAATAATCAACAGTGCAAGCATAATATTAATTACTGGCAATTTGGTGACTACTTAGGCATTGGCGCAGGCGCCCATGGAAAAATCACGCTACCCGATCAAAACAGTATTATTCGTTCGGCAAAAACACGTCTACCCAAGCACTATCTCAACCAGGATACTTCGCAGTTAACCTCTGACAAGCCCATTGCTCAAGATCAGCTGGTGTTGGAGTTTATGATGAATGGCCTGCGCCTAACTGCCGGTGTAAAAAAGGACTTACTAAACAGTCGAACTGGGCTTTCAACTGATCAGATTGAGGATAAAATTGAACAGTTAAACCAAGAGGGATTTTTAAAGCATCATCCCTCATACTTCTGCACAACCGAGTTAGGTGCACGATTTCTCGACACCCTGTTGCAACGCTTTTCTTAAATTTCTCACTTTAGTCAACGCAACTTTTTGCTACAATGGAAAAAATTATAAATTAAGAAATAAGACTTCCATTGGATACTAGCAACTCACAAAACACAGTCCCTGCGGAAACTGCGCGATTATTACGCCTAGCCACCTATGCCTCGGTTAGCGTCGCCGTGTTTTTAATTATTGTTAAGTTAATCGCCTGGGGGCGCTCTGACTCAGTTAGCCTGCTGGCAACCCTAGTTGACTCGATACTTGACGCTTTCGCCTCTATTATTAATTTAATTGCGGTTAGGCATGCGCTGACACCGGCTGATAAAGAGCATCGATTTGGTCACGGTAAAGCAGAAGCACTCGCTGGATTGAGTCAATCACTGTTTATAGCTGGATCGTCATTGTTCTTGTTGCTCGAGGCCGCGCAAACACTTTTCAATCCGACTGAAATAAAACATGCCTTAGACGGCATTGTGGTAATGGTAATTTCCATTATTGCAACGCTAATTTTAGTAAGTTTTCAGCACTATGTGATTAGAAAAACACGATCTGTCGCAATTAGTGCCGATGCACTACATTACAAGTCTGATATTCTAATGAACTTAGCCGTGATACTCGCCTTATGGCTGGCCACCATGGGTCTTAATGTATTTGACCCTATTATTGGCGCCATTATCGCCTGCTATATTTTATACAGCGTTTGGAGTATTGTCAGCGTATCTCTTGATCAATTGATGGATCGTGAACTGAGTGACGAAGTAAGAGCCAACATTAAACAGGTTGTTTTAGCACACCCCCAAGCCCAGGGAATGCACGATTTACGTACTCGACACTCCGGAACCATGACATTTATTCAGTTTCACTTAGAAATTGAAGACGATCTTACACTGTTACAGGCGCATAATGCCTCCGATGAAATAGAGCTAGAACTTTTGAAAACCTACCCTGGCTCTGAGATTATTATTCATATAGACCCCAAATCAGTGGTTGGGAAAGAGACAGTCGCGACATTCGAATAATTCATCGCAAATTTATAGCGCAAAGTACAAAGTATTAATTGGTGCAGGTAAGCACCTAATGATATTATGGTCTTATTAACAACACTGATTACAACCTGTTTTTCTGGAGAAATTTCCCAATGAGTGACTCAATTGTCCACACAACCGATGCCAGCTTTGAAGCTGACGTTCTTCAATCCGAATTACCAACACTGGTAGACTTTTGGGCGCCTTGGTGTGGCCCATGCAAAATGATTGCCCCTATCCTAGATGAGCTAGCGATTGAGTATGCTGGCAAAATCAAAATCTGCAAAGTTGATGTAGATGGCAATCCAGAGAGTGCGGCTAAATTTAACGTTCGCGGCATACCAACTCTTTTGGTGTTTAAAAATGGTGCCGTTGAAGCGACTAAAGTAGGCGCTCTTTCTAAAGGACAGTTAACCGAGTTTGTAGACGGTCTTATCTAAGTGACTTGCGACCCTTAGCGGGGTCGCAAAAATCAGCTTGCGTTTATAACCACAACCCTATAATCTTACACTTATCCTATTTCTTGCCCTGTCTTGCACAACTAAAAATAATAAAGTGCCTACCGCGGCAATAGACTACACTCAAAAACAATCAACCCTTGGCATTGGTCGAGACAATAACTTCTTCGAATTACATACACCCTAAGAACCTTCTATGAACTTATCAGAATTAAAGCAAAAACCCATTGACGAACTGCTAGAAATGACCTCCTCTATGGGGCTGGACAATTTAGCGCGATCCCGCAAACAAGACATTATCTTTGCCCTGCTTAAGCGTCACGCTAAAAGTGGCGAAGATATTTATGGAGATGGGGTGCTTGAAATCTTGCCGGATGGTTTTGGCTTTTTGCGCTCTGCCGGCGCTTCTTATCTAGCAGGACCAGATGATATATATGTGTCTCCAAGCCAAATTAGACGCTTTAATCTTCGCACCGGTGACCGTATTTCCGGAAAAATTCGCCCACCCAAGGACGGTGAGCGTTATTTTGCTATGCTTAAAGTCGATGAAATTAATTTTGATGCGCCGGAAAATGCACGCAACAAAATCCTGTTTGAAAATTTAACCCCACTTTTCCCTGATGAGCCTTTATTACTTGAAGCGGGAAATGGTTCTACCGAGGATCTTACCGGTCGTGTTATCGATCTAGTATCGCCTATTGGTAAGGGTCAGCGCGGACTTATTGTTGCGCCGCCAAAAGCAGGTAAAACCATTATGATGCAGAATATTGCGCAATCAATTATTCGCAATAATCCAGAGTGCTACATAATTGTTCTACTTATTGACGAGCGCCCTGAAGAAGTCACCGAAATGCAGCGTACTGTGCGCGGTGAAGTGATTGCATCTACCTTTGATGAACCACCCAATCGTCACGTTCAGGTGGCTGAAATGGTTATTGAAAAAGCCAAGCGTCTTGTTGAGCACAAAAAAGATGTGGTTATTCTTCTCGACTCAATCACCCGCTTGGCCAGAGCCTACAACACCGTTATCCCTTCTTCAGGCAAGGTATTAACTGGTGGTGTTGATGCCCATGCGCTTGAGAAGCCAAAAAGATTCTTTGGAGCAGCGCGTAATATCGAAAATGGAGGCAGCTTAAGTATTATTGCTACTGCTTTGGTTGAAACTGGCTCAAAAATGGATGAAGTAATTTACGAAGAATTTAAAGGCACTGGTAACCTAGAGCTTATTCTTGACCGCAAAATCGCTGAAAAACGTGTTTATCCAGCCATTAATGTTCGCCGTTCAGGTACTCGTCGTGAAGATTTGCTAATGGATGAAGCCGAACTACAAAGAGTTTGGATTCTGCGCAAACTACTGCATGATATGGAAGACCTGCCCGCTATCGAGTTTATGATAGAAAAACTTAAAGGTTTCAAAAGCAACGGTGAATTTTTTGGTGCGATGAAACGTAAATAGTTGGCATCCAGTTACTATACTGACAAATATTGAGCCAGCCCCATGAAGCATTCTGACTTACGCAGTTTTATCTCATTCCTTGAGCAACAGGGTGAGCTGGTTCGTATTACACAAGAAGTAGACCCAAATCTCGAAATGACCGAGATCAGCGACCGCACTTTACGCGCCAAAGGTCCCGCTCTTCTATTTGAAAATCCCAAAGGCTATTCAATGCCCGTTCTATGTAATCTTTTTGGTACACCAAAAAGAGTGGCCATGGGTATGGGGCAGGAATCGGTTGCCGCTTTGCGCGACGTTGGTGAACTATTAGCTTTTTTAAAACAACCTGAACCCCCCAAAGACCTTCGCGATCTCTGGGACAAGCGCCACGATTTTAAGCAAGTGCTTAATATGCCAGTCAAAGCGCTCAAAAAGGCTCCCTGCCAAGAAGTCATTTTAGAGGGTGATCAGGTTGATCTAGGGCAGATTCCGATTCAAACTTGCTGGCCCGGCGATGCCGCGCCCCTTATAACTTGGCCCTTAGTCATTACCCGTGGTCCAGACAAGGAGCGCCAGAATTTAGGCATCTATCGCATGCAAAAGCTGGCTAAGAATAAGCTGATTATGCGTTGGCTAGCTCACCGTGGTGGCGCCTTGGATTATAGAGACTGGCAGATAAAACATCCGGGTAAGCCCTATCCAGTTGCGATTGCCCTAGGTGCAGACCCCGCGACTACCTTGAGCGCTGTTACACCAGTTCCCGACAGCCTATCTGAGTATGCTTTTGCCGGCCTTTTGCGCGGAGAAAAAACTTCAGTTGTGAAATCTATTGGCAGCGATCTTCAGGTCCCAGCTACCGCTGAAATTATTCTAGAGGGCTATTTACAGCCGGGCGAAGAAGCCGATGAGGGGCCATTTGGTGACCACACTGGTTATTACAATGAGGTTGAACGCTTCCCAGTCCTAACCGTAGAGCGCATCACCCATCGCAAACAGCCAATCTATCACAGCACCTATACTGGCAGACCGCCCGATGAACCGGCAATTTTAGGCGTGGCTCTGAATGAGGTGTTTGTACCTATTTTGCAAAAACAGTTTCCAGAAATCACTGATTTTTATCTTCCCGCTGAAGGCTGCTCCTACCGTATGGCAGTAGTTAGCATGAAGAAACAGTTCCCCGGTCATGCCAAGCGCGTAATGATGGGTGTTTGGTCATTTTTGCGCCAATTTATGTACACTAAATTTATTATTGTTACCGATGAGGATATTGATATCCGCAATTGGGAGGATGTTATTTGGGCCATTACTACCCGTATGGATCCTACCCGCGATACGGTAATGATCGATAATACGCCAATAGACTACCTCGATTTTGCCTCGCCTATTTCCGGTCTTGGCTCAAAAATGGGACTGGATGCAACCAATAAAATGCCTGGCGAAACCCATCGCGAATGGGGTGAGCCCATCCAGATGGATGCTGAGGTTAAACAGCGCATTGATGAGCTTTGGCACGAATTAGGCATCAATAACTCAGACCAAACCTAGACCATCAAAGTTTAAAACTACTTTTACGCTTGCATAGCTCGCGCGAGAAGATTAAGTTGTACCTATAATTATAATTTCGCTTAGAGGTCAAAAGTGGGCAATAATAGGGGTCAGTTTCACCTTTTTACTAAGCGACGGTTTTTGCCGTTTTTTATCACCCAATTTCTTGGGGCGCTTAATGATAACCTATTTAAAAATGCCCTATTAGTGATAATCGTTAGCAGTGCAGTTGCCTCCGCCGATAGTAATACAAACTTTACCACCAACCTTGCCGCTGGCTTATTTATTTTGCCATTTTTCTTGTTTTCTACCGTGGCGGGTCACCTTGCCGACCGCTTTGACAAAGCCTACTTAATTCGCCGCATTAAATTTGCTGAAATTATTCTGATGCTCATCGGCTGTTTTTCTCTATGGCAGACAAATATCAACCTAATGTTGGCGGTGCTATTTTTATTGGGCGTTCAATCCGCCTTCTTTGGCCCTATCAAATATGCCATTATCCCCCAGCATATGAGTCACAACGAATTGTTAGCCGCCAATGCACAGGTAGGTATGGGCACCTTTGTATCTATCTTGCTTGGCACTCTCATTGGCGGTTGGCTAGTAACTGAGCCTCAGGGTTCAATGCAACTCGGTGCATTGATTATATTGGTGGCAATTATTGGCTGGCTTAGCAGCTGCCAAATACCTAACGCTCCTGCAGAACAAAAAGCCAGCGAACAGCTGGTTTCATTCAATCCTATTCGAGAAACTGCTGTTAATTACCGTTTGGCCAAACACAATAAAACCGTCCTCTATTGTATTTTTTCTAGCTCTTGGTTTTGGCTTTATGGCGCCTGCTTTTTAACTCAGGTACCTAATTTTTCCGTGGCAATTTTAGGCGGTGATCCCAAACTAATTTCAATTTTGTTGGGCGCGTTTATTATTGGTGTGGCAATAGGCTCTCTATGCTGCACCCGGCTTTCACGAGGGCGGGTTGAGCCCGGATTAGTACCTATGGGTGCTATAGGCCTTAGTCTTTTTGCCATAGATTTATTTTTTTCCTCAACCGCCTATGCGCAAATTAACTCTTCAGGCGACACCGTTTTACCCCTAGCCTTTTTGTCTATGCCCGCTGGGCTAAGAATTCTTGCAGACCTGCTGTTTATCGGCTTATTTGGCGGTCTATTTATCGTGCCAATTAATGCCATGATTCAGAGTAAAACCGATGGCGCAAGTCGCGCTAGAGTCGTCTCAGTGAATAATATATTTAATTCCTTATTTATGGTTTCTGGCAGTCTTTTGGGCATGTTCTTTTTAAGTTATCTGGACTGGAGTATTCCGCAGTTCTTTTTGCTTCTGGCATTTTTTAATATTGCCTATATGGGAACAATCTTTTATTTGGAGCCTGTTTTTGTTCAGAGCTTTACACGCTGGGCCAATCTGAAGCATTTGAATAGGCAATAATTTGCTTTTTATCGCTAGCCTGTATGGGTTAAACTACTGACTAATTCAAAGCTTCTGTCACGGCAAATATATGGTTCGATATATCTTACAAATGTTTGACGGCCGCGTTCTCGGAAAAGATTTAACCTGGACTTCCTACGCCAAAAATAATCCCCTTTTTAATACAAAGCATCATGACATTGCCCTTAACAAATTGATTGAACTTAATGCTAAGGATATTGATCTACGCGCTAAGGTAACCGCCTGCGATGTCGACCCTAAAGGCAATATTATTATTGTTGATAACTCATCTAATGCGGCTTAACTGGGAGTTATATGGCGTCTTTAACTGACCGCTTGGCCTTATTTGAAAACCCACAAGCAATAAAACTTTTGCGCGGCATTGTTCGCGGCATTGAAAAAGAAAGCCTGCGTGTTTCGCCAAGTGGGCATATTGCAAATTCGCCACACCCAAAAGCCTTGGGCTCAGCTCTAACTCATCCGTCAATAACGACAGACTATTCTGAAGCTTTATTAGAATTTATCACTGCTCCCTCCTGCTCGATTGACGAAGTACTTACCGAGCTTGATGATATCCATCGATTTACCTATCGTCATATCGGCGAAGAATTGCTTTGGGCTAGTAGTATGCCCTGCCAATTAGGCGCTGATGACCAAATACCAATAGCGGAATATGGCTGTTCAAATATCGGCATTATGAAGCGGGTCTACCGACTGGGATTAGGCCATAGATATGGCCGCGCCATGCAAACTATTGCAGGAATTCACTATAACTTTTCTGTGCCTGACGAGCTGTGGCTTGAGCTTCAACAGCAACAACAGAATAGCCAATCATTACAGGATTTTAAATCCGATGGATACTTTCATCTAATTCGCAATTTCCGTCGCTATGCCTGGCTTTTGCTTTATCTTTTAGGCTCTGCACCTGCAGTTTGCAGAAGCTTTGTAGCCAATCGAGAACATCGTTTAAGCCCTGTAGGCGATGATAGTCATAGTCTTCACCAGCCCTATGCAACCTCGTTGAGAATGGGTGATCTTGGCTATCAAAGTCAGGCGCAGTGCTCTGTAGATATTTCTTACAATAACCTAGAAAAGTATGTGACAACCCTGAGTGATGCCTTGGCTAGACCCTATCAACCCTATGATGAAATTGGCCTTAAAGACGATCAAGGCAACTTCAAGCAGCTCAATACACATCTCTTGCAAATTGAGAACGAATTTTATAGTGCTATTCGACCTAAGCGCACTGCGATATCCAATGAGACACCCCTTCAAGCGCTAGAACATCGCGGTGTCGAATATATTGAGGTTCGATGCTTGGATGTAAATCCACTACTTGCTTGCGGCATTGATGCTCAAACCATCCGTTTTTTAGATACTTTTTTACTTTTTTGTTTGTTTGCTGATAGCCCACAAACGTCTAGCGGAGAATCTATTGAGCTATCCGACAATATGTTGCGCACTGTTTACCAAGGGCGCGACCCCAAACTTAACCTTTGTCGTGATGGTGAAGAGCAAAATCTTCGAGTCTGGGGCGCAGACCTGCTGTTAGAAATGCAGCCAGTAGCTAAACAACTAGACACTGCACATGGCGAAAATCATTATTTGGCTGCACTACGCCATATGCAATCTGCCATTGAAAATCCTAGCCTTACGCCTTCTGCCTCTATGCTTAATGAAATGCAGGACAATAACGAAACCTACTACCGCATGGCGATGCGCAAAGCACAGGAACATAGACAATTTTTCCACCACGATTGCCCAGATAAGGCGATAAACACACATTATGTCGACCTCGCAGAACAGTCACACCAGCAACAGGTCGCACTGGAGAACAATGACTCGATTACATTTGATCAGTTTTTATCCGAGTATTGGCAATCATCACAAATTAATTAGTCAAGCCATCAAATGATATACAATAACCAAATTATAATATTAGGAAACAGATATGCAGCTTCCAAACCATAGAGTCATTAATAGTCTTCAAGCCCTTACTGGGGTGCTATTAATTTTTATTGCTGTGTTTTATTTCCAAAATCATTTGCAGTTAGAGCCTTGCTATCTGTGTATTACCCAGCGTGTGTTCGTTATTGCCATCGCTGTTATTTGCACAGTCGCTGCACTGCACAACCCCGCGCAATATGGGCAAAAGGTATACGCTGGCTTATCTGCACTTATGGCACTGATTGGTAGCTATTTTTCAGTAAAACAACTGTGGCTTCAGGGTCTACCTGAGGATCAGGTGCCTGCCTGCGGCGTGCCGGTTGATTATTTATTTGATGCCTTCTCTTTATCAGAAGCGCTATCTCACCTTTTACGCGGCGATGGCAACTGTGCTGAAGTACAGTGGGAGCTATTGGGCATCAGTATGCCTGGATGGGTTTTAATCGCCTTTATCGGCTATGCCCTAATGGCAATCTTTCAGTTCACTCGAAAAGCCTAACTCATAGGCTTAATGCTTTTTAGCCAACATCTTTCTATTTGAAAACAACTATTGGCTCATAAATAAACATTTTCCCTTATTATAATAAAGAGAGTAAGCTGTAAAAATAATATGGATTATGGAATGTTTTATGGAAGATAAAAATTTAAAGCCCAATGAATTTTGGCCCTGGGTACACGAACGAATAAAGCACTGGCTTGAAGCTCGCCGCGTGCTTCTTATTACCTTTTGCGAGCTCAGCAACGTCAAGGATTTTCATGCCGAAAACCCCTTACAGGGTCAGCTATTACAAACCTTTTGCCAGCAATTAGTTGATTATATTTCAGAGGGACACTTTGAAATTTTTGAGCAACTTATTAATGAAGGCCATCTATTTAATGATGCCGAGGCCTTGGCCTCAGGGAAAAAACTACTGCCCGCTATCTACACACTGACTGATCTTTTATTGGACTTTAACGATAAATATTTGGCTACTGATGATCTGTCTTCACTGGCCGCTGACCTATCAAACTTGGGCGAAAATATGGCTCAAAGATTCGAAATTGAAGATAATATGGTGAATATCTTGCACAGTGCTCATTACCAGCAGGTACTCATTTCTAAAAAGCCTATCAATTAAAAATTATTGTTTTACTGGCATAAAAAAACCCCGATATATCGGGGTTTTTTGCTTAAAGGATACATTAGTCCTTTTCAGCCTTAGAGACATCCGCCGTCAGCAACTCAACTTCAAAAATCAATACTGAATTAGGTCCGATCGGTCCTTGACCACCCGCACCATAACCCAAATCTGCAGGAATATATAACTCCCACTTCGATCCTTCAGTCATTAGCTGTAGCGCCTCAGTCCAACCAGGGATAACCTGAGTAACACCAAATTTAACCGGCAAACCGCGCTTAATAGAACTATCGAACTCAGTGCCATCCAAAAGTCTTCCCGCATAATGAACCTCAACTGTACTCTCTTTAGAGGGCTTAACACCTGTTCCCGCAGTGATGATTTTATACTGTAGGCCTGATTCTGTGGTAACAACACCCTCTTTTGCGCCGTTAGTCTCAAGGAAAGCTGCGCCTTCCTTTAAGTTAGCTTTCGATTCAAGCTCGGCAGCTTCTTGCTCTGCTTTCTGCATTTCCTCACGCTTAGCCATCATCTGCTGTTGGAACGCCTGGATAGTGGCACTCGTTTCCTCTTCACTAAGTTTAGATTCCAACTTAGCTACACCATCGGCAAAACCCTGCTGATAAGCTGCAAGATCTAAATCAATACCGGTAGAACCAATACCTTTGCCATTTTCCATACCCATTAGGTAACTCACCTTTTGATTCTGCGTATCAATTGTCACTACCTCTGCCTCCTTTGCCTTCTCATGACCACAGGCTGTAATGCCTAGTGTAATGATTGAAATCAAGCTAATTTTTTTCATCTTTTTTTCCCAATAATTAAATTTAAATTTCTTAGTGATTAGTTTAGGCTATTTTTAAGACTAAAAAAATCTTAAATCGTTCGCTTTTGCTTACTAAAACTGGAATTATAGCGTTCTTTCCGCCATAAGATCCCATACTCCGTGCCCCAATCTTTCACCTCGCCGCTCAAATTTTGTCAGCGGTCTAAAATCAGGCCTTGGCACATAGTCTTGTGCCATATTTTTAAACCCATCTGCCTCACCGACCAACTCTAACATTTGCTCAGCATAGGGTTGCCAATCAGTGGCCATATGGACAATGCCACCCAGCCGTAACTTTTCACGGATTAGCTGTAAAAATTTTGGCTGAATAATGCGTCGTTTATTATGCTTTTTTTTGTGCCAAGGATCGGGGAAATAAATTTGCACCCTATCCAAGCTGCCATCGGCAAAGCACTCATTTAGCACATCGGTTGCATCTGCAAGATACACCCTAAGATTGCTAATATTTTTTTCTTGGGCGGCGTTAATTAGGCTGCCAACCCCGGGCGGATGAACCTCTATACCGATAAAATCTGTATCTGGCTGCGCCTCTACCATCTCTAAAAGTGAGCCACCCATGCCAAAGCCAATCTCAACAACCTTGGGGTTATTGCGGCCAAACACAGTATCAAGCTCTATGGCTTCATCAGCTAATCGCAGACCGTAGGTATCCCAACCTAATTCAAAGGCGCTGCGCTGAGCCTTGGTCATACGACCAGCCCTCACCACAAAGCTGCGAATTGTTTTATCGCGGTATTCTGGCTTAATTTCCATCTATTTTTCTCTTACTGCTGCTAGTAATAACATTATCCAGCCGATCATAAATGATAAGCCGCCCAGAGGTGTGATCATGGCTAATTGTGAAATATTGGTGGCAATAAGCAGGTATAGAGAGCCACAAAAAAGAATCATCCCCAGCAGAAAAAACCCTGCGGCATTTTTTTTCCAGCGCCTCGCTAATAATTTATCATCAATACCCATCAGCCCTAGCAGCGCCAGGGTATGGAATATTTGATACTGCACAGCAGTCTCTAATGTATCCATGCGTTTAGCCGTTAACACCGCCTCGAGTATATGAGCGGCAAATGCGCCAATCACTACCGAAAACAGCCCGCTAATCGCGACCACTTTTATCCAAAATATTTTATTCATAGGTATAAAAAAACCGCATAGTTAGAAATAGCCTATGCGGTTTAATACTTCTCTCTATTGATTGATTAGGCTTCCATGGCAACACGAACTTTATTCATCGCATTTTTTTCAAGCTGACGGATTCTTTCTGCAGAAACGCCATATTCATCGGCTAACTGATGCAGAGTTGCTTTGTCGTCATCTAACCATCGACGCTGGAGGATATCTTGGCTGCGTTGATCTAAGGATTGCACGGCTAAACCAAGTCGTGCATTGCTATCATTTTCAAAATCTTGATTTTCAACCTGCTCTGCTGGGTTTGCGCTTTTATCTTCGAGGTAGAGTGCCCGCGCATAGGCTTTTTTTTCATCATCGTCATCGTCCGGCGCATCAAAACAGGCATCGTGGGCCGCGAGACGCTTTTCCATTTCCATAACATCTTTTACTTCAACGCCTAAATCATCCGCAACAGCTTTGGCTTCATCTGCAGATAGCCACTGCAACTGCTTCTTAGCCCCACGAAGGTTAAAGAACAGTTTTCTTTGGGATTTTGTCGTGGCGACTTTAACGATTCTCCAATTGCGCAGAATAAACTCATGAATCTCTGCCTTGATCCAGTGCACTGCAAAAGACACCAAACGAGCGCCTTTTTCAGGATTGAAGCGTTTAACCGCCTTCATTAAGCCAACGTTACCCTCTTGGATCAAATCGCCCAACGGCAAGCCATAACCATTGTATGAGCGTGCGATATGCACAACAAATCGGAGGTGCGCCATCACCATACGACGAGCTGCCTCAAGATCGCCTTTATAGTAAAGTGCCTCACCAAGCGAGCGCTCTTCATCCACAGATAAAATGGGCACAGAAGCAGTCCCCTGAATGTAAGCATTCAGGTTAGCGCCAGGACTCATCCAGTCCATTGTTTGGAGTGATTTACTCATACTTAAAAAATTTATCTTGTCTAAGCCGTCTATTATAGCAGAATTTAATAAATAGTGCCTAATGCGTGAATTTCAAGTTAATTTGAAGATAACTAACAAATATTACGCCTGTATTTCTATTTTGGTTTTATCCCCTTAAGGTGCCTGCCAACTGCTAGCCAGGAACCACAGAGCCCAAGCACTCCACCAGTCGCAACCAATAGCATACAGCCTTGAAGCCCTGGGCCATTGAGCCTATATTGACTACCATAAAGCTCACTGAGATGCGTAATCGAGGCGCCCAGCCACCAAAAGCCTAAAACCAAGATCAGTGAGGCCCCCATAGCACCCATCAGACCCATTAACAGTCCAGAGTATAAAAAGGGTCTTCTCACATAGGCATCAGTACCGCCGACTAGTTTGACGACGGTAATTTCTTGCCGACGGCTGTGAATCGCCAATCTAATACTATTGCCGATAATCACTAAGACTCCCATGCCGAGAACTGCACCCAAAGCTAAAACAATCTTTTGTCCTATTTGAGTCAAGCTTTGCAGCCTCTGCAACCACAGCATATCAAGCTGGGCATCTTCAACTTGAGTAATCAACTTTATTTTGTTGACCAGCTGACTGGCTTGATCTGGCATTGGCGACTCGGCTTTAGGCGTAATAATAAATACTGGCGGCAGTGGATTGGCCTCCAGGGACCCTAAGGCTGAACCAAACCCAGAGCTATGTACAAATTCTTCAAGTGCTTGGTCGGGAGAGATATAAACCACTGATTTAACTTCTGGTATTGCTTCTAGCTGTTGCTTAATCGTCGCAACCTGTTTTGATGACGTATCGCTGGCTAGATATGCGGTGATCTGGGAGAAAGATTCAAAACTACTACCCAGTTGGCGGGCGTTATCCACGGTCACAAAAAGTGTCGCCGGCAGCGATAGCGCAATCGCAATCACTGAGGTAGTCATAATGGTTTGAAGCGGCTCTTTAGCCAATCTGTTAAAACTATCTTGAATGGTATGCAAGTGATGACCGCATGCTGACCTTATGCCAGCGATAAGACCAACTTTTATGCCCGCTCCACCGCGACGAGAACGAGTATCAGAAGATTGAACCATCGATACCCCCATCATCTACCACCATACCCTGGTGCAAACGAATAATTCTGTTTTTCATGCGGTTAATTAGGTCAATATCGTGGGTTGCAATTAATACGGTTACGCCAACATCTTGAAAGCGCCGAAAAAGCGCCATAATCTCTGCCGACAGTGCTGGATCTAAGTTACCTGTCGGCTCATCAGCTAAAAGTATTCGTGGCTTGTGCACCACCGCTCGAGCAATGCCTACTCGCTGTTGTTCGCCGCCTGAAAGCATCATTGGGCTATGTCGCTCTTTTGATAACAGCCCCACACCATCAAGTGCAGCGCGAACTCGACGGCCAATTTCTTTGCGCGGTTGCCCCGCCACCTGCAGCGGCAATGCTACATTGTCAAAAACACTGCGATCCATCAATAATTGGTGATCTTGAAACACAACCCCTAGCTGCCGGCGATAACTTGGAATTTTGCTATTGGCTAAGCGATTTATATTTTTACCATTGATAAGCAAGGTTCCGGCGCTTGGGCGCTCAAGTAGCATTAGCAATTTAAGCAGAGTGCTCTTGCCCGCACCAGAATGTCCTGTTAAGAACGCCAATTCGCCGGCATTAATCTGTAAATTGATATTACTCAGCGCCTCATCGCCGCCTGGATAACGCTTGCTGAGATTATCAAAGTAGATCATTGTTTACTCGTCCTGCTCAGTACCCATTAATGCTTCGATAAAGTCGCTGGCAACAAAAGGCTGAAGATCTTCTTGTCCCTCACCCACGCCTATGTAGCGAATGGGTGTTGAGAACTGTTGTGCTAAGGCGAAAATAACTCCTCCTTTTGCAGTGCCATCTAACTTGGTTAGCGCGATACCAGAAACGCCTACTGATTGATTGAATTGGGTCATTTGAGCCACTGCATTTTGTCCGGTCCCTGCATCTAATACTAGCAGAACTTCGTGCGGGGCTGCGTCATCTAGCTTGCCGACTACGCGCTTAACCTTTTCTAACTCTTCCATCAGGTTGGCTTTGTTATGTAACCTTCCGGCAGTATCGGCAATAACTACATCAATACCGCGACTTTTGGCCGCCTGAATGGCATCAAAAATAACTGAGGCACTGTCAGCACCCGTATGCTGAGCAACAACGGGTACCTTATTGCGCTCGCCCCAGGCTTGCAATTGCTCCACCGCAGCCGCTCTAAAGGTATCGCCTGCCGCCAACAATACTGACTGTCCCTGCTGTCTTAAGCGATTAGCTATTTTGCCAATGGTCGTAGTTTTGCCAACACCATTGACTCCCACAACCAATATTACATAGGGGCCATTGTCTGATTCTGGAATCAGTGCCATTTCACAGAGCTGTAGTTTGGCATGCAGTAATTTCTTAAGCGCTAAATGCAGTGCAGCGCCGTCTTGCAGCTGATTTCGCTTCACTTGCTCAGTCAGTTGTTTAATAATCGATTCGGTTACTTCAATGCCTACATCAGCAACCAATAAAAGGGTTTCTAACTCTTCTAAAATCTCTGCATTAATGACTTTTTTACCAAGAAACAAGCTGCCAAAACCGCTGTTAGTTCGAGACAGCGCGTTGCGCATTCGCCGCAAAAAAGTTTGAGTTGTTTTTTTGTCACCAGAATTTGACTGAGCGGCATTTTCAGAGGCGCTACTGGCACCTGATTCTGAATTATCGCGCTTAAATCGATCAAAAAAAGATTTTTTTTCTGGCTGGTCCATTGATTTAAAAAGCTCCCATTAAAAAATGTTTGGTTTTCAGCATTGACGGCATCTAGTGTATCCTATCCCCGACAACAGTCCCATCACTAAGGGCTTTATAATTTGACTGGGAGCGATTTTCCATTGGCAACAAAAACAACTAACCAAACACCGGAATCTGTTCGGCTTATTGCTGGAAAATGGCGCAGTAGAACCCTAAAATTTATCGCTACCAATGGGTTGCGCCCTACTGGGAGTCGCATTAGAGAAACGCTATTTAACTGGTTAGCGCCTTCTATCGAAGGAGCCAGATGCCTTGACCTATTTGCCGGCTCAGGAGCTCTGTGCTTTGAAGCGCTATCCAGAGGTGCTAAAAGCTGTACCGCACTTGAGAACAATAGGCCTGCTATTGCTCAATTAACCAACAATAAAGCTATGCTAAATGCGACGGATCTTGATATTGTTGCCACAGATACCATTAATTTTCTCGGCAACAACACCACAAGTTCCCAATTTGATGTAGTTTTTTTAGATCCTCCATTTGATCAAAAACTGCATTTAAGGGTAGCGCAGTTGTTGACTGGGGGTGGTTGGCTGGCAGAAAATGCCTTAATTTATTGCGAGCTGCCCCTAGCAGAGCCTCAGCCTATGCTAGATAATTGGCAGCTATTGAAAGCTAAAACTGCCGGCAATGTGCGTTTTTGCCTTTTTGCATACGTTGAGCAAAGCGGTTTAATTAAGTAAGATGCTTTTCCTAAATTTAGCAGTTAGAGCACCAATCCTATGAAAACTATCGTTTATCCGGGCACCTTTGATCCAGTGACCAATGGTCATATTGACCTAGTGGAACGGGCATCTAGGCTGTTTGGAAAAGTAGTTATTGGTATTGCTAGCAGTCGCCAAAAAAGCCCTCTTTTCACCATTGAAGAGCGAATTCAGCTGGCGACTGAGTGCTTACAGCATATTCCCAATGTTGAAATTTATGGCTTTGATAGCCTTCTGGTCGATTTTGTAAAACAGTGCAAAGCTGACGCCATCATGCGCGGTCTGCGCGCAGTATCTGACTTTGAATATGAATTTCAGCTTGCCAATATGAATCGGGCGCTTTCGCCGGAAATTGAAAGTATTTTCCTAACACCCTCTGAAAAATTTTCTTATATCTCCTCATCATTAATTAGGGAGATCTGCTCGCTTAAAGGTGATGTTTCTCAGTTTGTGCCGTCCAATGTAGCCGAAGCCTTGGCACACAGATTACAAAAACCCTAGACCTCAAAAAGTTTAAGTTTGGCACTTGGGACAAAACACTGAGCTTCGCTGCCCCAGTTTCATTTCCTTAAGGGTGGTATTACAAACATTACAGGGTTCACCCCCACGGCCGTAAACATCTAAAGATTGTTGAAAATATCCGGGCTGACCGTCACTATTTACAAAGTCGCGCAACGTTGTACCGCCCTGATGAATCGCTGCCGCTAAAACGTCCTTAATATTTTTTGCCAGCTCGTCGTAACGCTTTTTAGATATATTACAGGCCGCCCGATCTGGACGAATACCACTGCGAAAAAGCGCCTCTGACGCATAGATATTACCGACACCTACAACCACTGAATTGGTCATAATAAACGGCTTTACTGCCATTTTTCGCTTGCGAGAGGCACTGTATAGATGGCCGCCATAAAACTCATCGGATAGGGGTTCTGGCCCCAAATTACCTAGCTGCGAATGCTCCGCAGATGACCAAAGCCAACATCCAAATCGACGCGGATCGTGGTAGCGCAGTGCCTGGTGGTTGGCTAGCTGCATTTCAATATGATCGTGCTTGCGCCAATTTTCGCTGGGGTTAACAATCCTCAGGCTTCCGCTCATACCTAGGTGAATTAAAATCGATCCATTATCCAGCTGTAAAACAATATATTTTGCCCGGCGGGTTAACTGCCTAATTGTTTGGCCGCGAACAATGTCTTGAATACTATCCGTTACCGGCCACCGAAGTTTTGGCTGGCGAACGGTGATGTCAGTAATTTTTTGGCCATCAATATAGGGCGCTATACCCCTAAGTGTGGTTTCTACTTCTGGTAATTCAGGCATAATTTTAAACGGTCACCCTAGGGCACAAAAATCGACTATTAAGGATTAGAATAACATAGAAAAACCATAAGCCTGACGAATGAATGACTAGTAATTTTTTTTAATTGCAGTAGAATCCACATCAGTGCCAAAGACCGACCAACAGAGGCTTTACTAAAATGGCTTTAGGAAAAAGACGCAAAGGAGAAGATGATTCTCAAATTGATTTAACGCCCATGCTCGACGTGGTGTTTATCATGCTGATTTTCTTTATTGTAACCGCCTCATTCGTCAATGAAACTGGCCTCAATGTTGATCGCCCACCGACTACCGATCAACCACCACCCGATTCAGCCAATACCAATATCGTATTTAGGGTCTCTGAGAGTAATGAAATTATGCTTGAGGGACGCAGAATCGATATCCGCTCTGTGCGCGCTAATGTAGAGCGCTTACATGCAGAAAAGCCTGAAGCGAAGGTGATTATTAACTCCCACCCGAAAGCTAAAACTGAAATCTTTGTTATGATTTCTGATCAGGCTAGAGAAGCGGGTGTTTACAATATTTCTCTGTCTACCGATTAAATCTAGCGCTCTCCTCGGCCAATAGATTGGCGGTTGCTTCAAGATACGACCTTAAGCCTTGCATTTAAGTGTGGCTGTGCGATTATTAGTCTAAATTATAAGACCATAATCAATGGCTGTTATTTAGGGCAACATATGATCCAGTTAGATCTAAATTCTGTTTCGCTGATTCGGCAAAACCTCCCTGCTTTCGGCAAAATTAGCCCGCAACAACCGCACATTGAATGGCTAGACGCCTATCTATCTCTATATAAACTTCCGAATTTAGGCAATAGCTTAGCGTTTTACTGCGGCACCTTACAAGCGAACCAACAATCCGTCTTTGCCGCCGCTTGGGAACCTCCTAAGCCTGAGGGTACAGCCATTATTCTGCATGGCTACTTAGATAATCTGGGGTTATTTGGACATCTTATTAATTATTTATTGAGTAAAAATTTAACGGTTGTTTGTTTTGATTTACCCGGCCTTGGATTATCCGATGGCGAGCACGCTTATATTGACGATTTTTCTAGCTATACAGCGGCACTAGAGGCAATCCTGCAACTATGCCAACAGCAATTTACTGCACCCTATCACGGTCTAGGCCAGAGTACCGGAGGCGCCATTTTATTAAAGCATCTACTTGATAATGAGCCCGCCGGAGACTATCCGTTTAACAGCCTAAATTTACTTGCCCCTCTGCTTCACCCCAAAGGCTGGTGGTTAAACCGACATCTTCTGCCCTGGGTAAAGCCCTTTAGAAAATCACTTAAACGGCGTTATGGCAACAGCTCCCATGACCAAGAGTTTCTGTCCTTTATCCGTCAAAAGGACATTTTTCAACCTAAGACTATGCCAATGCCTTGGTTTGTGGCGGCGGAAAAATGGGCGCGGGAGTTTGAAGGATCCTCAGGAAGCACGTTTTCGGTTAATGTGATTCAGGGTACTGGCGATACAACCCTTGACTGGCAATACAATTTGAAAATTTTTAAGAAAAAGTTACCCAATATGAAATTGCATGTTATTGAGGATGCCTACCACCATATGGCGAATGAAGCTGTGGACATTCGCAGCCAGATTTTTGATGCAATGGAGCTATAACAGGGCTACTAATCAACGCCCATAAACCACATCAGGCAGCCAAGTTGCAATCTGCGGCCAAACAGCCAACAACAGCATTAACAATAGCTGCATAAAGATAAATGGAATGACTCCGCGATACATCGCCGATGTCTCAACAGAGGCTGGCGCCACACCGCGCAAATAAAATAAGGCAAAACCGAATGGCGGGGTCAAAAAAGAAGTTTGCAAATTAATTGCTATCATCACGCCAAGCCATACTGGATCAAGACCCATAGTCAAAAGTACCGGCCCGACAATGGGCACTACAACAAAGGTAATCTCAATAAAATCTAAAATAAAGCCGAGCAAGAAAATAACCAGCATCACTAAAATTGTAGCTGATACTACTCCACCAGGAAGGCTAGTAAAAAATTGCTCCACAACCTCTTCGCCACCAAAGCCCCGAAATACCAAAGAAAATACCGCGGCGCCGATTAGAATTAAAAATACCATTGAGGTTACTTCTGCCGTGCCCTGAGCCACCTCTCGCAATCGAGCTAGGCTTAGGCGCCCTTTAAATGCTGCTAATAAGATAGCGCCAAATGCACCCACGCCAGCCGCTTCTGTGGGGGTAGCGGCTCCGGCAAGAATTGACCCCAATACAGCAATAATTAGGCAGATGGGCGGCAATAGATCTTTCAGCAATTTTAACAGCTGTGCTTGGTCTTGACTCGTACTGTGAGCCTGAGGTATTACTAATTTTGGTCGCGCCACCAGGATGACATAACTGATATAAAACATAACCAGTATCAAGCCCGGAATAATGGCGCCTACAAATAGGTCGCCTATAGAGACCGTCTTTGGGGTAAAGATGCCCATATTTAACTGTGCCTGTTGGTAGGCACTAGACAGTGTGTCCCCCAGTAAAACCAAAGCTATTGAGGGTGGAATAATTTGCCCTAGAGTTCCTGTGGCGGCAACAATGCCGGTAGCATGAGAAGATGAGTATCCCCTGTTGAGCATGGTCGGCAACGACATCAGTCCCATAGTGACTACCGTAGCGCCAACAATGCCGGTGCTCGCGGCTAACAGCGCCCCCACTAAAACAACAGATACGCCAAGACCACTGCGAAATCTGCCAAATAAGGCGGCCATACTACCGAGCAAGTCTTCTGCTAAACGCGACTTTTCAAGCATTATGCCCATCAACACAAACAGCGGCACCGCAATTAGGGTGCCATTTTGCATAATGCCAAAGAGTCGATTGGGCAATGCCTGCAAATAGGCTGGATCAAAATTCCCCGCGGCTGTGCCTACGAAAGCGAACAACAACGCCGTGCCTGCCAGTGAAAAAGCGACGGGATAGCCCGCCATCAAAACCAGGCAGACGGTTAGAAACATAATAAAGGGAATCCACTCAGCCATTATTGGGCTCCCCCTGTCTTTGTATCGGTTTTAGTTAGCTCCAAAACGCTCTCTATCATTTGCCCAACACCCTGCAACCCAAGAGTAATAGGCATAATAATCATGAGCGTTTTAAGCAAGTAAACTGCAGCTATACCACCTGTTTCCGATGAGGTTTCTCTAATTGACCAACTGGCCATCACGTAGTCCCAGCTACCGAATAGGATTAAACCGCAAAATGGCAGCAGGAATACAGCCGCGCCGATTAAATCTACAATTGCTTTGCGCCGCGGTGAAAATTCCCGGTAGAAAATATCTACCCGAACATGGCCGCCACGCTGCAATGTAAAAGCTAAACCCAACATAAAAATAATCGCGTGCACATAACTCACCGACTCTTGGATAGCAATAGAGCCAACGCCCAATAAATATCTGGATATAACAACGGTCATAACCAATATGACCAACAATAATGTTAGCCAAGAAATAACTTGACCAACCCTATTGCTAAACTGATTTATGCGCTGCGAAATTTTTGATAATAGAATCATCGGACCATTCTACCTGATTATTGATCATCTTCTGAATACAGAATAAATTGATTGTAAATTTATGCTGCGAATGGCTTAAAATAGCCCTTCGTTTAAGGCAAACCAAAAATATAATTTTTCAGTACTATACATACTGACAATTTAAAGTAATTAAAAACAGGGCAACGATCGCTATGATGCTGACCATTATTTCTCCCGCTAAAAAGCTAGATTATAGCCAGCCTTCAGAGGCTCAGACATTTACTCAGCCGTTGCTACTTGAGCATTCGGAACAGCTGCTTAAAGACCTTCGACTATTATCGCCGGAGGATATTTGCTCGTTGATGGGCCTCAGCGACAAACTCGGCGCGCTAAATTATGAGCGCTTTCAAGAGTGGCAAACGCCCTTTTCGACCGATAATGCTAAGCAGGCTATCTTGGCCTTTAAGGGCGATGTCTATCAGGGCTTAGATGCCGACAATATGAGCGCTGATGAACTCCGTTGGGCGCAAGATAATTTGCGTATACTGTCTGGACTCTATGGCCTGTTGCGCCCACTGGACTTAATGCAGCCCTACCGACTGGAAATGGGCACTAAATTTGCCAACCAACGTGGCGCAAATCTCTATCAATTCTGGGGCGATATAATTACTGCTCAGCTAAATAAACTGTTCTCCACCTCGGCTCAATCAGTCTTGGTCAATTTGGCGTCGAATGAGTATTTTAAATCGGTTCAGCCAAAAAATATTAATGCCGAAATTATCACCCCAGTATTTATGGATCAAAAAGGCGATAAATATAAAATTATCAGTTTTTTTGCCAAGCGTGCTCGCGGCTTGATGAGTGCATTTATCATTAAAAATAAAATCACCGATGCCGAACAGCTTAAAACGTTTAATGTGGATGGCTATAGCTTTAACTCTGCCATGAGTGAAGGCAATAAATGGGTGTTTTGCCGGGCGGAAGCCTAGTACTGAAGATTATAGTCGAGTGCGAGCCCAATAAATATCGCCATACCAACCCGATGGTTGTTCAAAAATGCGTTAAAGCAGCCCTCGGCTTCTCGCGAGCGTGCCTGAAGGTGCTGCGCAATAAAATAGCCAGCCGCAATCACTAGCCCCAAGGCGAATATAACGCCACGGTTAAAATAAACCCCAGCAAGCCCCAGTAAAATTAGGCTGACAATTTGCAGAGCGGCGATTATCAGTAGGTCATATTTTCCAAACAGTATTGCCGTAGATTTAACCCCAATGTTTAAGTCATCTTGCCGGTCGACCATCGCATAATAGGTGTCAAAGGCTATGGTCCACAACACAATAGCGCCAGAAATTAACCACAGCCCCATTGGTAATGTTTGCTGTTCAGCGGCAAATGCCATTGGCACTGCCCATGACCATGCTATGCCCAAGCCAAGTTGTGGCAAATGGGTTAATCGCTTTAAAAATGGGTAGATAGCGGCCAGTAGCACACCGATGACGGCCAGAATAATAGTAAGTAAATTGGTTTGTAATACCAACATCAAGGCTATTGCCAAAAGCACTAAAAACAGCGTTAACGCATGCTTGGGAGCAATCTCTCCCGCCGGAATTGGCCTGTGTTGCGTTCTAGTGACATCGCCATCCACATCGCGATCAGCATAATCGTTAATCACACAGCCTGCGGCCCGCATGACGAATACCCCAGCAGTAAATATTAGGAGATTTTTTAACGAGGGCTGCCCGCTAGAGGCAAACCAAAGCCCCCAATAGGTTGGCCACAGTAAAAGATAAATACCTATAGGCTTATCCAAACGCATTAGGCGTATCCAAGGATTTTGTTCTAGGTGATTAATAAGCTTCATCTGTCATCAACGTTGTAATGATTAAAGGCTGTCAGTATTAAAGGATGGCAGAAAAAATTCAGCTACCAATAGTGGTTTTTTATCTAACCTAAAAACTGAACGCCTGCCCCATATGCAATTCTCCTCACTAACTGAGCGACAAGGTAATTTATTATTATCAGAATTAACACAGGCAACTTGAACCGGCTCACGGGTCATTGAAGGATCTGCAAATAAAAGCGCACCCAAAGGCTGATTGTCCAGCTGTCTAAGTTTGCGCAATCTGCCGGTTAACGTCGTTAGTGGCAGAACGCTTCGTGCAAAAACCCAAGGGCGGCCAACACCGCATAACAATACTTCACGAATCATTGCCTGCTGCCTATCAGGAAGACCTAGGGCATGCCGCTCAGACAGCGATGGCACCTGAAATTGCTGTTTAATCACATTGACCGACAAATCACCATAGCTCGCATCCAGTAACCGTTGCGTCAACGACCCTGAATCAAACAACCAGGTTCGCCATGATTTGGGGATGCGATAATCTGTCTGAGAAAGCATGCTATACCAAGAGATCTCAGCATGATTAACAGACATCATTGAAGGTAGCTGCAACACTTAGATTCCAGAAGAATAAATTGGAGGAAAGCCATCTGGCTGAGCGCGAAAGCGCTTATATTCCCATTGGTACTGTTCTGGCGCCAACGCCGCAATCGATTCAACGCCGGCATTCATCGCCGCAAGACTCTCGCTTTGATCGGCCTGGTAAATTGACGGATCTGCAGGTGAAAAATGGAGTCGCCACCCGCCTGCGTCGCGCAAAGCACAACAAAAAATAGCCTGGGCATTGGAGCGATTCAATAAATTATGCGTGAGTGTCATGGTAAGCGCCTGAACACCAAACAATGGTGCAAATTCACCCCCAGATCTCGAAGGCTGCTGATCGGGCAAAATAGCCACAGTTTCAGATCTTTTTAACGCCTTAAGCAACGCTGCCACACCACTGAGATTGGTAGGCACTAAGTTAGCGCCGGTTTTTTCGCGCGAATGTTTAATCCACTGATCTAAAGCGGCTATTTTAGACGGCTGATAAAGTGAGGTCATGGCAGTTTGCTGCGCAATCCACAGCCCAATCACCTCCCAGTTGCCTTGATGGGGAATCAATAAAATGGTCCCTCTATCATTGCTTAAAGCCTCTTGCAGATGAGCTTCACCCTCTACAGCAATAATTTTTGTCTGCAGCCACTTTGGGGGTTTGCGCCACAAGATAGGCGTTTCGAAAAACGCCTGACCCAGATGCCGCATTCTTTTTTTGGCTAGTTGTTGATTAGCCTGTTGCGACTGACCAGAAAAGCAAAAAGACAGATTACACAGGGTTATTTTGAACGATTTTGAAGAAAAAGCCGCCATTGCCATGCCCATGACTTTGCCTAAAAATCTCGCCAACCCCAAAGGCAATAGCGAGATAATTTTCATCAGTCCGAGCACCAACGCTGACTTCATAATTTGCTAGGCAACTCGTTAGCTAGATATTGACGCAGCTCTTCACCAATCTCGTTATGCTCAAGCCCCAGTTCAATATTGGCTTTTAACAGCCCCATCTTACTGCCGCAGTCATAGCGAATACCCTGATATTCATAGGCCAACACCTGCTCTGCTTTTAACAGGGTCTGGATAGCATCGGTAAGCTGCAGCTCACCACCAGCGCCAGGCTTCAGATTGGCGAGATGCTCAAAAATTTGCGGAGTAAATACGTAGCGACCCGTAACGCCCATATCTGAGGGCGCATCTTCAAACGCAGGCTTCTCAACAATATTATCGATAAGGTGCACATGATCCGACTGCTCCTTGCCGCTTATAACGCCATAGGCAGAAATTTCAGGTCCCTCTACTTTCTGTACCGCAATCACTGAGCTCTTGTAATAATCAAAAACCTCTACCATTTGCTTTACAGCACCCTTTTTATGATGAATTAAATCATCGGCCAAGATGACTGCAAAAGGCTCGTCGCCTACTAAATGGGAGGTAACAGCTACCGCATGGCCCAGCCCCAAAGCTTCATTTTGACGAATATAGGTACAACTTACCCCTTTTGGCACAACATTCTGGGCAATTTCTAATAATTTCTTTTTACCTCGCTGTTCAAGCTGATGCTCTAGCTCATAGGCTTTATCAAAATGATCGGCAATACTGCGCTTGGTACGACCGGTCACAAAAATCATTTCGGTAATACCCGCCTCAACCGCTTCCTCAACCGCGTATTGGATTAGTGGCTTATCCACTACCGGCATCATTTCTTTGGGGTTAGCTTTGGTAGCGGGCAAAAACCGCGAGCCCATTCCGGCTACGGGAAATACTGCCTTGCGAACCTTGTCACCACGTTTGATATGTTTCATTTAAAAACTCCATCGAGACAAATATGAACTTATTCATTGCATTATATATTGATCTAAGCCTTTAAGGGGCTCAAATTATCGCTTTTAAAGAATTTTTAGCTCTATCTTTATCAGTCTGCACGTTTATAATTGCGCTCTTATTGTACAAAGTTAACGATTTGGTGATTTTTGTGGGAAATATGACGGCTGCTCCTCAGACTTTTCAGGAGCTTATTGCAACACTACAGGACTTTTGGGCTAAACAGGGCTGCGTTATTATGCAGCCACTCGATATGGAGGTGGGTGCGGGAACCTTTCATCCGGCAACTTTCCTGCGCTCGATTGGGCCTGAAGTATGGAATTGCGCCTATGTTCAGCCATCCCGCCGCCCCACCGACGGGCGCTATGGCGAAAATCCAAATCGCCTGCAGCACTATTATCAATTTCAGGTAGCCTTAAAACCATCGCCAGACAATATTCAGGAGCTTTATTTAGACTCTTTGCGTCATCTGGGTGTAGACACGGCTATTCACGACGTTAGGTTTGTTGAAGATAACTGGGAATCGCCCACGCTTGGCGCTTGGGGTCTCGGCTGGGAAGTGTGGCTAAACGGCATGGAAGTCACGCAATTTACCTATTTTCAACAGGTAGGCGGCCTGGAGTGCTACCCAGTGACCGGTGAAATTACTTACGGTCTTGAGCGCATTGCCATGTACCTGCAAGGTGTCGATAGTATTTATGACCTAGTATGGTCAAAAGGTCCAGCGGGCACTGTGACCTATGGTGATGTTTTTCTACAAAATGAGCGCGAATTGTCTGCGTTTAACTTTGAACATGCAGATACCGACTTCTTATTTAACGCCTTTGATCAATACGAAAAAGACGGCGAGCACCTCATTGAGAAAAAACTGCCTTTACCTGCCTATGAAATGGTGATGAAAGCATCCCATACCTTTAATTTATTAGACGCTCGTAAAGCGATTTCGGTGACTGAGCGCCAACGTTATATTTTGCGTGTGCGAACTCTGGCTCGCGGTGTTGCGCAAAGTTACTTTGATTCGCGCCTTGAGGCCGGTTTCCCTCTTGCGGATAAAGCAATTGCTCAAGAAGTAATAGCCAAACACCAAGGAGAGTCATCATGAGTGCTGATTTTCTGATTGAACTCGGCACCGAAGAGCTGCCGCCTAAAGCATTGAAGTCGCTGTCCAACGCTTTTACCGAAGGTGTTGTTAGTGGATTGCGCGATCAGGGTCTCAATTTTGAGGCTACAGAAGCATTTGCGGCACCAAGACGTTTAGCCATCGTTATTAAGGGGCTAGAGACTGAGACGCCAGACAAAGATCTGGTGATTTGGGGCCCACCGACCAAAGTCGCTTTCGCGGATGATGGTTCTGCTTCACGAGCCGCTGAAGCCTTTGCTAGTAAAAATGGTGTCACTGTTGATCAACTATCAGCTTTAGTTGAAAACGATGGCCAGCAAGACAAGCTATGTATAAGACGGACTGAAAACGGCATCGAAACCAAAACTCTGCTGGGCAACATCATCAATGAGTCTTTGGCCAAGCTACCAATCCCCAAGCGCATGCGTTGGGGCTATAAAAGAGAAGAATTTGTGCGTCCAGCGCAATGGGTTGTTCTGCTATTTAACAACGAAGTGCTGAATGACCCTATTCTGGGTATTGCCGCAAGCAATACCAGTCGCGGGCATAGATTTCATGCTAATCATGAAATCGTTATCGAATCACCGAGTAGTTATCAACAACAGATGCGTGATGCCTATGTTATTGCCGACTTTAATGAACGAAAAGACATTATTAGACAGGGTGTTGCTATGCTTGCCGAGGATATTAATGGTACCGCTGTCATTGAGGATGATCTGCTCGATGAAGTAACAGCCCTTAATGAGTGGCCGGTGCCGCTTATGGGTAAGTTCGACACACATTTTTTATCGATTCCTGCCCAAGCACTCATTTCATCTATGAAGGAGCATCAAAAGTACTTTCATGTGCTAGATGCCAATAAGCAACTATTGCCGGCGTTTATTACTGTGGCTAATATCGAAAGTACTGATCCGGCTCAAGTTGTTGATGGCAATGAGCGCGTGATTCGACCGCGCCTAGCAGATGCCGCTTTCTTCTACGAAAATGATCAAAAAACCAGCCTTGAAAGTCGCCGTGACTCACTCAAAAATATCGTCTTTCAAGCTGATCTAGGTTCTGTTTTTGACAAAACCGAGCGAGTGGCCGCCATTGCTGAGTATCTAGCGAATGAAATGGGTGCGCAACCCAAGCTAGCCCGCCGAGCCGCTGAATTAAGTAAATCTGATCTAGTCACCGATATGGTAGGCGAGTTTGACGACCTGCAGGGTGTTATGGGGCGTGACTACGCTCTAAACGACAATGAAGACTCAGAGGTTGCTAAAGCATTATTTGAACAGTATCTACCGCGTTTTTCTGGTGATATTGTCCCCAATACAGATACTGGTGTAGCCTTGGCCCTAGCAGACCGTCTAGATAGCCTGATAGGTATTTTCAGTATCGGACAACAGCCTTCGGGCTCACGCGATCCCTTCGCGTTAAGGCGCGCCAGTCTTGGCGTGTTGCGAATTATGCTAGAACGCAATATCGATCTTAACTTAGTCGATGTTCTAAGCTATTGCAATGCCCAATTAAACATAGGTAAGCGGGCAAAATTGTCTGGAACTGAGCTAGAAAAGCAAGTGCTCACTTACACTTTAGAGCGCTTTAAATCTTGGTATAAAGAAAAAGGATTGCCAGCAGAGGTATTTTTATCTGTTGCTGCTCTCAAGCTCGGCAACCCTTTGGATATTGATGCTCGCGTCACTGCTGTGCACAGGTTTACGCTACTCCCTGAGGCCTCATCCTTAGCTGCCGCCAACAAGCGCGTTTCAAATATTTTGACTAAGCAATTGGCTCATTCAGATATAGCGGCGCTTAATACAGCTCTACTGCAAGAAGAAGCAGAAAAGCAGCTTTCTGATAGCCTTAACAGCCTAGAAACGCTGATTGCACCACTTTTGGCTAACAGAGACTATAACGCTGTACTGGAAAAGCTGGCAGAGCTTAAACAGCCTGTTGACCAGTTCTTTGAAGATGTCATGGTTATGGCAGAGGACATGGAATTGCGTCAAAATAGATTGGCACTATTAGATAAGTTGCACAAACTATTTATCAATGTGGCCGATATATCATTACTGGTACCGGCAAAATAATGGGAAGCTAAGCGTACAGCCTAATGAAATGCCTGCTAGCCATTTTTAGAGCCGCCCTGTTTTATGCAGGATTTGTCGCGCTTACAGTCTCTGCAAGCATTGTTACCTGTCTGTTATTCTTTCTGCCCTTTAAACTGCTGCAGCGAATTGCTACCACTGGAAATTACTTAGTGATGCAATGGCTTAGGCTAACCTGCAATATCAAGATTGTAGTTTCAGGCACAGAAAATATTCCTTCTGGTGCCTGTGTCATTCTAAGCAACCATCAAAGCACCTGGGAAGCCTTTTATATGCAGTGGTTTTTTCAGCCGGCCTGTTTTATTTTAAAACGCGAGCTTTTATGGATTCCATTTTTTGGTTGGGCCCTTTTTTTAATGCGACCTATTGCTATAAAGCGCTCGAGACCCGCTTCTGCCATCAGATACGTTATTAAAGAAGGCTCCAAGCGCTTATTAGCGGGCAATAGAGTCGTTATCTACCCTGAGGGTACAAGAGTTACCAGTGGTCAGCTAGGAGAGTTTAAAACCAGCGGCGCTGCATTGGCCAAACAGGCTCAAGTTCCCGTGCTTCCAGTTGCTCACAATAGTGGCGAACACTGGAAACGCAGTAGTTTTCTAAAAAAGCCAGGTATTATTTATTTGAAAATTGGGCCAGTGATCGATACTGAGCCCTATTCAACTCGGGAAATAACTGAAAACGCCCGTGATTGGATTGCTAACAGTTTAAAATAGCAATCTACCCTACCCTTAAGTTACTAATTATAACTAAGGGTGGAGTCGAAAGATTAGACGTCAAGATTTACCACAGATAAAGCATTGGTTTCGATAAAGTCTCGACGTGGCTCAACTTGATCGCCCATCAGGGTGGTAAACATTTGATCAGCCGCGATAGCATCCTCAATAGTTACAACCAACATACGGCGTGATTCAGGGTCCATTGTGGTTTCCCACAATTGCTCTGGATTCATTTCTCCCAAACCTTTATAGCGCTGAGTATTAATGCCGCGACGTGCTTCAACCATCAGCCAATTCAGCGCCTCGGCAAAAGAACTGACCTCTAGTGTGCGCTCTCCACGCTGAATATAGGCGCCATCTTCCAGAATATCTTGCAATTTAACACCAAGATCGACGATTTTAGCGTATTCTGATGAGCCAAATAAATCTCTACCAAAAGCATGCTTATGAGGCACACCATGGGCGGTAATCTCAACTGTTGGCGTAAACAAATTACACTCTTTATCTTCTTCGGCTAGCACCTTATAGCTGTGAGTGCCGGTTTCAATTTTACTAAGCGTTTTCTGGAGTTCGGCACACCAGGACTCGACTTCCTTGCGTTTTCCAAGAAGATCGGCGCTTAATGCAGGTGTGTAAACAAGGGTTTCAAGCACTTGCTTGGGATATACTAGCGACATACGAACAATCAAATCAGCCACTTCTCTAAACTGATTGACCAACTCTTCTAGGGCCGCGCCCTGCAATGCCGGCGCAGTCTCGTTGACATGTAAACTAGCCTCTTCAAGCGCCTTTTGGGTTAAGTAGGCCTCTAGCGCATCATCGTCTTTTAGATATTGCTCATTCTTACCTTTACTCACTTTATACAGCGGCGGCTGGGCAATAAAAATATGGCCATTTTCAACTAACTCACGCATTTGCCTAAAGAAAAAAGTCAATAACAGCGTTCGAATATGCGAACCATCAACATCCGCATCCGTCATAATAACAATAGTGTGATAGCGCAGCTTCTCTAAATTAAATTCATGCACACCAATACCACAGCCAAGAGCAGTGATCAGGGTGCCAACTTCTGCACTGGAAAGCATTTTATCGAAACGCGCTTTTTCAACATTAAGGATCTTACCCTTAAGCGGAAGAATGGCTTGCGTCTTACGTGCGCGCCCCTGCTTCGCCGAACCGCCCGCAGAGTCGCCCTCCACTAGATACAATTCAGATAGCGCTGGATCTTTTTCCTGACAGTCTGCCAATTTACCCGGAAGCCCTGCTATATCAAGCGCCCCTTTGCGGCGAGTCATTTCACGCGCCTTACGAGCAGCTTCACGGGCGCGCGCGGCATCAATCATTTTGTTAACCACAGCCTTGGCTTCTTGCGGAAACTCAAGCAGGTAATCACTGAACTTGTCGCCCATTTCCTGCTCTACCGCCGATTTAACCTCAGAACTTACTAATTTATCTTTAGTTTGCGATGAGAACTTCGGATCTGGCACCTTGACCGAGATAATGGCCGTCAAGCCTTCTCTAGCATCATCACCAGTAGTATTAACCTTCGCCTTTGAGCCAATGCCCTCTTTTTCAATATAGGTGTTTAGACCGCGGGTTAGCGCCGACCTAAATCCAGCAAGGTGAGTACCGCCGTCTCTTTGCGGGATATTATTGGTATAACAAAGGATATTTTCCTGGAAACTATCGTTCCACTGCAATGCTACCTCAACACTTGTACCGTCTTCTCTATCCGTGTTGAAGTGCATAATTTTATTAATGGTTTGCTTGTTGGTATTTAAATAATCAACAAAGGCACTTAAACCCCCCTCATAGGCAAATTTTTCTTCCTCACCGGTGCGCTCATCGACCAACACAACACAAACACCAGAATTAAGGAACGACAGCTCTCTTAAGCGCTTGGCAAGCAGGTCATAGTGAAACTTGATATTAGTAAAGGTCTCTGGTGACGGCTCAAAAAACACCTCCGTGCCAGATTCTTTGGTATCACCAATAATCTCGAGCGGGCCGTCTGGCACGCCATGAGAATAGGTTTGCTCGTGCACCTTGCCATTGCGTCGAATAGTTAGCCGCATACGAGTTGAAAGCGCGTTTACTACTGAAACACCAACGCCGTGCAAGCCGCCAGACACCTTATAACTGTTGTCATCAAACTTTCCGCCAGCATGGAGAACCGTCATAATAACCTCAGCCGCAGAAACACCCTCTTCATGCAATTCAGTAGGAATACCACGACCATTATCAGAAACAGAAATGGTCTCGTTGGGATGAATAACGACGCGTATCTCAGAGCAGTGGCCAGCTAGAGCCTCATCGATAGAATTATCTACCACCTCAAATACCATATGGTGGAGACCTGTTCCATCGTCAGTATCGCCGATATACATACCCGGACGTTTTCTAACTGCGTCTAACCCTTTGAGTACCTTAATACTCGACGAATCATAATTGGCTTCTTCACTCATAAACTATACAGTTCCTATTGTTCAACCTTTAGAAAATACACCATGTTCCACATGGAACAATTGGCTTAACTTTTCATCTATTCCATCAAAATCTTTTTTATCCACACCAGTTACAAAGTACTGACATTGCAAATGATCTAAATACGCTAACACATCTTTACGGTTTTCATAATCCAACTCTGCAGGCAAGTCGTCAAGTAAAAATACACAACTAAGGCCTGTAGCAGACTGGTAATGTGCCGCTTGCGCCAACTTCAAGGCATACACCAACAGCTTTGACTGCCCTCTCGATAGACTATCTGCCGCGGCAACGCCATCAACAAAAACCTTTATATCTGCTCGCTGTGCACCATGAGAGGTAGTGCCCGTCGCAATATCCCTCTCTTTATCAGCCAGTAGTACATCAATAATAGAGCTGCCTTCCGGCCAGCCCTGGCTGTACTCTAAACTAACCGCACCAAGACCGCTAAAGGCGTCAACTACCGGACTTATAAATTTTTGCAGCTGTGAAATATACTCTTTGCGCTGCTCAGCAATCATCTCATTTAACGGCGCTAACTCCTGAGACCATAGCTTTAATAATTCTTCGTCTATTCTACCATGACGAAGCAGTTGATTGCGCTGTTTTAATGCTTTTTGAAAGCGACGCCAAAGATCAGAATAGCCATGTTCCACGTGGAACACGCCCCAGTCAATAAATTGGCGTCTTTGCAATGGGCCGCCCTCTAACAGCGAAAAGCTATGGGCGTCTACTAATTGAATAGGCAGCTCAGAAGCTAGCTGCCCTGCTGAAGATAGGTTTTGACCGTCACAGCGGGCCTCAAAATCACCCTTAACGGAACGCATAACCCCTAACTGATGCTCGGCGTCAGAAATGGGTCTTGCAACCTTGCCTGAAACAACTAAGCTGTCTTGCCCCCTGTTAACCACTAGGCGCAAATCGCGATGCTTGAAAGATCGACCTCTTCCTAGCAAAAAGATTGCCTCTAACAGGCTGGTTTTACCACTGCCATTAGCACCATAGATAATATTGGCTTTGCGGTGGCAATCTATACTCACAGATACAAGATTGCGCACCTTGGAGATATCTATACTATTTAAAAACACTTAAAAGGCCCAAGCAAGCCAAGTGCGCCACTCTACAGGCGCATCGGCATAACAACATAGGTTGCTTTACTCTCTCCACTAGCATCCTCTACCAGCGCACTGCTATTGGAATCAGCCAGTGTAAAGCGTATTTCCGGACACTTTAAGACACTCAACACATCGAGTAGATAGCTGACATTAAACCCAATTTCCAATGTATCTCCAGAATAAGCCACGCTAACTTCTTCCTGAGCTTCCTCTTGTTCTGGGTTATTTGCCACCAGATGCATAGCACCATTCACCAGCTCAATTCTAACGCCGCGGTATTTTTCGTTGGAAAGGATAGCTGTGCGGCCAAATGCCTGCTTCAGCTGCTCACGATCACCAACAACCAGCTTATCGCCTCCCTTAGGAACCACTCGATCGTAATCTGGATAAGAACCATCAACCAGTTTAGATGTAAAACAGTAATCTGCGCCCGTAACTCTAATATGGTTAGAGCCAATTGAAACTCTGACCTCATCATCAGCTAATAGCCTAGAAAGCTCTATAATGCCCTTGCGCGGCAATATAGCAGAGACCTTGGTAACTTCTAGGGAAACATCGCAATGGCCGTCACACAGCGCTAGGCGATGGCCGTCGGTGGCAACAACGCGCAATTGGTTGTGGGTTACCTCCCAAAGCATGCCGTTTAGATAATAACGAACATCCTGTTGAGCCATGGCAAATGCAGTGGACTCAATTAGGCCTCTTATCATGCTGCCTGGTACATTAAATTGAACCGTCTGCTCTCCCTCATCAACGCTGGGAAATTCGTTGGCAGGAAGTGTTGCCAGAGTAAAGCGGCTGCGACCACTAACAATTTGAGCCTTTCCTTCGCTGCTAGAAAAATCCACCTGCGCCCCATCGGGAAGAGAGCGACATATATCCAAAAATTTTCTCGCGGAAACAGTGACTTCGCCCCCCTCGGCAGAGGAAACCACCTCGGTTGAACCCTTTATTTCTACCTCGAGATCGGTACCCGTCATAGACAACTGAGTACCCTCAAGACGCAACAGCACATTAGAAAGAATAGGTAGTGTTTGCCTGCGCTCCACTACACCCACAACTAACTGCAAAGGGTTGAGAAGAGCTTCTCGAGAAAGGCTGAATTTCATGATGTTAATTCTCCGGAAATAATATTTATTCTAATTTGTAACGATTAGGTTGAAAGGGTGCGGTAAAGATTCTTCAGATCGCGCTGAACTTCTCTATCTGCGCCCTCAAGTTCTTTAACTTTTCTACAGGCATGCAAAACAGTCGTGTGATCGCGACCACCAAAGGCCTCACCAATCTCAGGCAAACTGTGGTTTGTTAACTCTTTAGCAATAGACATAGCCACCTGTCGCGGTCTTGCCACAGAGCGACTGCGGCGACGTGATAGCAAATCAGACATCTTTAACTGGTAATAGTCTGCAACCACGCGCTGAATATTATCCACCGTTATCAATTTATCTTGTAGAGCTAAAAGATCTTTAAGCGACTCTCTAATAAGGTCAATATCAATTGGGCGCCTAGTAAATTGAGCATGTGCCATCACGCGTTTAAGCGCCCCCTCAAGCTCGCGCACATTGGAGCGAATACGCTGGGCAATAAAGAAGGCCGCATCCTTGGATAAATGCACGCCACTTTGCTCTGCCTTATTTATCAGGATTGCCGCTCTGGTCTCGAGCTCAGGCGGCTCTACAGCAACCGTTAAACCCCAACCAAAGCGCGACTTAAGACGCTCCTCAACACCGTCAATTTCTTTCGGATAACGGTCACTGGTCAGAATCATCTGCTGACCGCCTTCTAATAGAGCGTTATAGGTATGAAAGAACTCCTCTTGCGAGCGCTCTTTACCAGAGAAAAACTGAATGTCATCAATCAGTAGCGCATCAACTGATCGATAAAACCGCTTAAACTCGTCAATAGCCTTGAGTTGCAGCGCCTTTACCATATCGGCCACAAACCGCTCAGAATGAAGGTAAACAATTTTAGCATCGGGCTTTTTAGCGCGAAGAGCATTGCCAACAGCGTGCATCAAGTGGGTCTTACCAAGACCAACGCCACCGTATATAAATAATGGATTGTATGAACCACCGGGGTTTTCAGCCACCTGCTGAGCCGCAGCAAACGCTAGTTGGTTTGATTTTCCTTCAACAAAACTATCAAAGGTAAATTCATTATTAAGATTAGTTCTCAGGCTAGTTTCAGCCGCCGAACGGATAATAGCTGGCGCTTCAACAGGAGCGGCATCTAAATCACTTGGGTTTTGAATTATTGAGGGCGTTTCAGTGCTTGACGGTTCCGAATTTGAAGAGTTCGAAACAAATTCAGATTGTTGCTTGTACTGTGGAGCATTCGCAGGAGAAGCGGAAATACCTAAAACCACCCCATTGCCACTGAGCTGATGGAACAACTCTTCAATACGATTAAGAAACTTACTCTTAACCCAGTCCTCAACAAATCTATTGGGCGCCAATAATTCGATTACATCATCATTAGACGGATCATTAAAGCGCTCATTATCAGCATCAAAGTACTTAAGTTTTAGTGGACGAATCCATGTATTATACTGCTGTTCAGGCAATTCGCTTTGCAGCTGGCTTTGGCATTGTGACCAAACAATTTCGGGTGCATCAAACCCCATGATTTATACCTTATAAAACGTTAAAACTGATTGTTAAAAAATAAAATTCACAACAACCAAAATTTGATTTAAGTAATGAGCTTTTTCATCTCACTTTTTACAGAGTCTATACCCTGTAAAAAAAACTATCCACACCTCAAAAAACAGTGCAAAAAAACTATAAAAATAAATTACTATAAAAATCAATACGTTAAATATTTTCAAGAAATTTATTATCAACAGCAGTGAAAATAAATCTGATCAAATTTTGATCAATTACTGTGGATAACCTGTGTATATACAGTAAAGAACCAGTGGTTAAGAATATAAAATGCAAATCTGTGGCAGAATTATTAAGACCGACTAGCTTATGGTGACCAAAAACTTTTGGCTAGTCACTTTCCAATACAGAATGACGAAAAGATTACGCCCAATAAATCATCAGACGTAAATTCTCCTGTGATTTCAGATAGATAGCGCTGCGCCTCACGTAAATCCTCAGCCAGCAATTCACCGGCATTGGCGACCTCTAATTGTTCAATACCGTGACACACAAGATCGGTTGCCTTATTAATTGCACTAAGGTGACGACGGCGAGCAGAAAAAACCCCCTCGGCCTGTTCTTTATAGCCTACCACTCTAAGAATTAGCTGTTTTAGACTGGACAGGCCAGCGCCGGTTTTGGCCGAGACGCCAATTGACTTATCTGCTGATGAAAACGCGCCAGCACTCTCCGGCATTAGGTCTAGCTTATTGAAGATACTAATAATATTGTGTTGTTTATCGGAGAATCGTTGAAAATACTCTGGCCATAGGCTTTCAAGAGGCTCTTTATCCTGATTAGCCGCATCGACCACATAAAGTATGGCATCGGCCTTTTCAATTTCACCCCAAGCCCTTAAAACACCCTGTTGTTCTACTACATCCTCAGTCTCGCGCAAACCTGCAGTATCGACGATATTTAATGGAACACCGTCGAAATTAATCTTTTCTCTTAGGACATCTCTGGTGGTGCCAGCTACATCAGTAACAATAGCTGCATCTTGGCCGGCAAGCGCATTTAACAGGCTAGACTTGCCCGCATTGGGTTTTCCCGCCAAAACCAGGGTAATGCCCTCCCTCAATAAAGCGCCTTGCTCAGCGGTAGCTAAAAAAGCCTTTAGATCAGCACGCAACATTGTAAGCTTATTGCGCAACGCAGTATCCGCCAGAAAATCGATCTCCTCTTCAGGAAAATCGATAGCCGCCTCAACAAATACGCGGATAGCAATCATGGTTTCAACAAAATCACGAATCTTGCTGGAAAACTCACCCTGAAGTGATCGCACAGCTGACTTTGCCGCTTGAGTTGAGCTAGCATCAATAAGGTCTGCCACAGCTTCAGCTTGGGCTAAGTCGAGCTTATCATTTAAAAAAGCTCTCTCACTAAACTCACCCGGTCGGGCGAGCCGCGCACCCAGCTCAATACAACGGTTGACCAAACAATCTAATACTACGGGTCCGCCATGACCATGCAGCTCCAACACCTGTTCACCGGTAAAAGAGTTGGGGGCTGGGAATGACAATACTAAACCCTGATCAATAACCGCGTCATCCGCATCATAAAACGAGGCATAGTGGGCCTGCCTCGGTTTAAGCACTCTACCTGGGCTTAGCAGGCCATCAATGTAGACCGATAGATCAGCCCCTGAAAGTCGAATAACACCAACACCACCTCGCCCTGGTGCGGTGGCAACAGCAACTATAGTGTCTGTATTATTCTGGAAATTGTCATATTTCATAGGGATATTATGCCCGAAAAAAAAGCCTCCGAAGAGGCTTTTTATTACTTAACGGCTGCGGCAATCTGTCGATTAACATACCACTGTTGCAAAATACTCAATAAATTATTAACCGTCCAATAAAGCACCAAACCTGCCGGGAACATCATAAAGAAGAACGTAAACACAACTGGCATTAACTGAAATACTTTAGCTTGCATAGGATCGGTAGGTGCTGGCTGCAGTTTTTGCATCAAAAACATACTAGCACCCATAATTAATGGAAGAATAAATAACGGATCCTTAGCGGAGAGATCCTGAATCCAAATAATCCAGGGTGAATGACGAATTTCAACTGATTCAGATAACACCCAATATAGGGCAATAAACACCGGCATCTGCAATAACATTGGGAAACAGCCACCCAATGGATTAACCCGATGTTTCTTAAATAGTGCCATCTGTTCTTGACCCGCCTTTTGACGGTCATCGCCATACAATTCTTTGATTCTTGCCATCTCCGGCTGTAGTGTTCTCATTTTAGCCATCGATTTTAGGCTAGCCGCGGACAGAGGATAAAGTAGTATTTTAATTAAAATGGTTAGTATGATTATTGACCAACCCCAATTGCCCAAAAAGCCCTGAATTATCTGCAAGGCAGCAAAAATAGGCTTAGCTAACATCCATAAGAAGCCATAATCAATGGTTAGATCTAAATACTCAGATAACTCTTGAAGAACATCTTGATTCTTAGGCCCAACATAAAGATCGACCTTATATTCCCCTGTTTGACCGGGTGATACATTGATTTTCTCGCCGGTTACTGCCATTAAATAAATATCATTACCCTGTAGTTTTCGCAAAGAAAAACTGTTTTTCTCATCCTGAGGTGGAACCCAAGCACTCACAAAATAATGTTGAACAAAGGCCAACCAACCGCCCTGCAATGATGTTTTAACGGTTTTATCATCGATATCAGAGAAATCATATTTCGAATAATTTTTATCTTGCTCGCGAATGGCTGCGCCCAAGAAAGGCTTCATCCCAGTTGAAGAATCGGTTTCAGGTTGATGGGAATCTCGTCTAAATTGACCAAAAAACGTAGCTAACCAAGGCTCTGAAGAAAGGTTTCTAATAATATAGCGAATACCAATTTGATATTGCGCAGCCTTAAACTCAAAGCGTTTGATAATTTCGATGCCACCCTGATTGTAAACAAAATCAACCTCTAACCCCTGCTGACCGTCGGCAAGCTCATAAGTGTTAGCTGTGGTCGAAAAAACAGGCCTTCCAGCAGCAGTGTCTGTGCCATTAGCACCTATCAAACCGCTTTCAGCAATAAATTCATTACCACTGGAGCGAGTAAGAATAGAGATAGGCTGACCCCCTTCGTCCGCCATCTTATCTAAGTTTTGCAATAATTGAGTTTCAACAACATCGCCACCCAAGGTGTCGATGGTTACTTTGATCACATCGGTAGTAATGGTGACGGTTTTTTGATTATCTACCAATAACTTCGTTAACTGAGGCCGATCATCCACCAAAACAGGCAGGGTAGAAATGGAAGGCGCGCTTTCATTGTAGAGCTGCTCAACGGGTATCTGTGACTGCTGATCTGCAACAGGTAAGCTCTCAAACTGAGCTTCAAAATCAGTCCATCGCACGACCAGCAACCAAACAACAACACCAATAGCGGCTAAAATTACGTTTTTTTGCCAGTTCATACTTTTATCTCTCAGTTTTATCTGCATTTAATGGTTTTTCTTGCTTTGAAGGTACAGGATCATGCCCACCTTCATGTAAAGGGTGGCATTTTATAATTCTTCGCAAAGAAAGATAACCCCCTTTTAATACACCGTACTCACTAATTGCCTCGATTGCATAATGAGAGCAGGTAGGGTGAAATCTACAACTTGGCCCTAGAAGTGGGCTTATAAGGTATTGATAAGCCTTAATAAGGCCAATAAACAAGCTACGCATCCTGTTGTTTCAGTATCTTAAATCGCGAGTCTAGCTTTGCCCATGATTTTTCTATAATTGCTGTAAGCTTCTCGGTAGATAGCTTACCGGCTCCCTGTCGTGCCAAAAAAACAACATCTAAAGAACCTTGAAATTGTTTTTTTCTAAACGTTTCCCTCGCAACACGCTTAATACGATTGCGCTGGACAGCTGTAGGAATATTTTTCTTAGCAACAACCAAACCCAACCGAGATGGACAACCATCAGTGGGCTTGGCGAGTATCAGGAGGGAAGAATTTGCGACCTTCACCCTATTATTATCAAACACCTGCTTATAATCAGAGGTATTTAATAGGCGCTGAGTCTTTTTAAACGAGAATATGGGCACTGGGCCCAATGCCTCAAGCAGCTAGACGCTTGCGACCCTTAGCACGACGACGGTTAATTACTGCGCGTCCACCGCGAGTAGCCATACGTGATCTGAAGCCGTGAGTGCGCTTACGCTTTAAATTACTGGGTTGAAATGTTCTTTTCATTGCCTAAAAATCCAAATAGGTTTGTGTACATGTTTCCGAGCCGCGCGATTCTAAAGAAATTATCGACGTATATCAATAAACTTCTGCAATCATTTGCAAATCAGCGCTTATTAATAGGCTACTAACAAGTTATAAATATTATAAAAACAAAGTATTCAATTTTTAGTTGGTTTTTATCCATACAGTCAGCGTGTTGATAAGAAACTGTAGAAAACCTGTTAATAAAATCAAATAGTACTCATTTTTAAGCTCGCTTATACAGGTTGTTTTAACTAACTAAATTTAATCAACAATCCACCCCCATTATTTGAGCAACTATTCAAGCCTATTAATCCGTTGATTATACATATTATTTTTTAATATAAGTCATTGATATTATTATTCTTATTAAATTAATCAACAAAAAAATGGCTTACTAATAACAACAACTATAATCCTACATACATATATTAAGTAAATTAATACTATATATATCTACAAATAAAACGACTTAGAAAAAAATACAAAGCAACGTATAATAGCAATAACTTCCCAAGAGCTAATAAAGGCTCAAGATTAAATATGCGTTATACCGATCAATTTGATGTCATCGTTGTTGGTGGTGGTCATGCTGGAACAGAAGCATGCCTGGCATCAGCTAGAATGGGCTGTAAAACACTTCTCCTCACTCATAACATTGAGACACTGGGGCAAATGTCCTGTAACCCAGCAATTGGTGGCTTAGGTAAGAGTCACCTCGTTAAAGAGGTGGATGCTCTTGGTGGTGTTATGGCTAGAGCAACTGATTTGGGTGGTATTCAGTTTCGAGTGCTTAATGCCAGAAAAGGCCCTGCTGTAAGAGCAACCAGAGCGCAAGCTGACAGAGCGCTGTACAAAGCAGCGGTTAGAAGCTTTTTAGAAAATCAACCAAATCTGAGTATTTTCCAGCAGGCGGTTGATGATCTTATTATTGAGGGTGAAAAGGTAGTTGGCGCATCCACCCAGATGGGCTTGAAGTTTTATGCTAAGACTGTGGTAGTCACCGCAGGCACCTTTTTGGCGGGCAAGGTACATATTGGAATGGAAAACTACGCAGCTGGACGTGCGGGTGATCCACCAGCGGAGCAATTAGCCCAGCGCTTTAGAGATCTACCTTTTAGAATTGAAAGATTAAAAACAGGCACTCCGCCAAGAATTGATGCACGCACGGTTGATTTTAGCAGTCTACAAGAACAGTGGGGCGATCAGCCGGAACCCATTATGTCCTATTTTGGCAAGCTGTCAGATCATCCCAAGCAAACCTGTTGCTGGATAACCTACACCAACGAAAAAACCCATGATGTTATTCGTGGTGGCATGGATAGATCCCCCCTTTACACCGGTGTGATTGATGGTGTGGGCCCCAGATACTGCCCATCCATTGAGGATAAAGTGGTGCGCTTTGCGGATAAAGATAAGCATCAGGTATTTATTGAGCCAGAAGGTTTAAATACCCACGAGCTCTATCCTAATGGTATTTCAACCAGCCTGCCATTTGATGTTCAATTAAATTTAGTGCGCTCCATAGAGGGTTTTGAAAATGCCCATATTATGCGACCGGGTTATGCCATTGAATATGATTACTTTAACCCACAAGATTTAAAATATTCTCTGGAAACTAAAACCGTACAGGGATTATTTTTTGCCGGTCAAATTAACGGCACCACTGGCTACGAAGAGGCCGCCGCTCAAGGGCTACTGGCCGGTACCAATGCCGCTCTTCAAGCACAGGACAAAGACAGTTGGTGTCCGGGCCGGGATGAAGCCTATACTGGCGTTTTGGTGGATGATCTAATCAGTATGGGTACCAGTGAGCCCTACCGCATGTTTACAAGCCGTGCGGAATACCGATTATTGTTGCGAGAAGATAATGCCGACCTAAGGTTGACAGAAAGAGGGCGTGAATTAGGTTTGGTAACCGATAGTCATTGGCAACAGTTTTGTGAAAAAAGAGAAGCTATTGAGATTGAGCGCCAGCGAATAAAATCCACCTGGATTCAAGCTGAATCAAGCGAAGCAAAGCAATTGGAACCGCTGTTTAAAAATAAATTATCGCGCGAGTACTCGATGTATGATCTTCTGAAGCGACCAGAAGTTACTCATGCAGATTTATCAAGCCTAACCCCAGACTTAGAAATTGATGGCAGGGTGTCAGAGCAGGTAGAGATTGATGCCAAATACGCGGGTTATATCGGGCGTCAACAAGAAGAGATTGATAAGTTGCGACGCCATGAGAACACTGCGATTCCTGAAACATTTGATTATGAAAAGGTCAGTGGTCTTTCCAATGAGGTTAAGCAGAAGCTCAATGAAGCTAAGCCAGAGACCCTTGCACGCGCCTCTAGAATCCCTGGCATAACACCTGCCGCTATTTCATTATTATTGGTGTCTTTAAAGAAAAACGCAGCTTAATTATGTCGCTTTCCCATAACCAGCAAGCATTAGAGTTAGGGATAAAAACCCTTGGGCTAAATTGTACGTCCCAGCAAATTGAGCAACTGCTAGCCTATCTTGAAATGCTTCAACGCTGGAACAAAGCCTACAACCTAACCGCTATTCGTGAACCTATCCAAATGGTTCGATTACACCTTTTGGATAGCCTTGCTATACATCCCTATGTGCAGGGGGTAAAACATATTATTGATGTCGGCACAGGGCCGGGTCTTCCAGGAATCCCATTAGCTATTTTAAATCCCAATATAAACTTCACCCTACTCGATAGTAACGGCAAAAAGACGCGTTTTTTATTTCAAGCAATTAACGACCTATCCTTAGTTAACGCCAAAGAAATCAATCACCGAGTTGAAAAATACCAACCAGAACAGTCGTTTAATATTGTTTTAAGCCGCGCTTTTAGTTCTATCTCTGATATGCTTACGCAATGCGACCATTTGGTTTCCGATAGTGGCTGTTTTTTAGCGATGAAAGGAAAAAAACCCGATTCAGAGTTGAGCCAAATCACGAAAGACTATAAGGTCGTCGATCTGTCACAAATAAATGTTCCACAAGTTGACAGTGAGAGGCACCTAATAAAAATAATAAAAACAGGTGTATCATAATTTAGCTAAAGGAAATGCGTAACAGTGGCTCGGATATTATCAATTGCAAATCAAAAAGGTGGGGTTGGAAAAACCACTACCAGTGTCAACCTTGCCGCATCCCTCGCCGCCTACAAAAAACGCGTCTTGCTTTTAGATCTAGATCCCCAGGGTAATACCACCATGGGATCGGGCATCAATAAGCAAACCTGCGAACACAGCGTGTACGACGTTCTCACAGAAAAAAAATCCATTGAGGACTGCATAGTCCCATCAGAGGCGGGCAACTATCATCTTCTACCAGCAAATGGCGACCTAGTTGCTGCAGAGGTTGAATTAATACAGGAAATTGGTCGAGAAACACGCTTAAGATTTGCCCTGCAACGGGTCGATGAAAACTACGATTATATTATTATTGACTGCCCGCCCTCACTCAATATGCTGACAGTGAATGCGCTAGTTGCAAGTGATGGAGTAATCATCCCTATGCAATGTGAATACTACGCGCTTGAGGGCTTATCCGCGTTAAACAATACTATTCGGCAGATCGCCAAATTGATTAATCCTAAACTTAAAATTGAGGGCATTCTTAGAACCATGTACGATCCTCGCAATGGATTAACCAATGCGGTATCGGCGCAACTTAGAAAATATTTTGGAGATGCTGTTTACCGCGTTAGTATTCCGCGAAACGTAAGATTGGCTGAGGCACCCAGTCACGGCAAGCCAGCCCTAGCTTATGATAAAAACGCAAAGGGCTCACTGGCCTATTTAGCATTGGCCGGTGAGATATTGCGCAAACAACAAAATTCAACTGAGAATAAAGGATAATAATCCATGGTCACAAAAAGACAGAGCTTAGGCAAAGGGTTAGATGCGCTGTTGGGACTTGCAGAGGATATTAACGCAGATCAAGACTTGGCAAAGGGTGGAAAACCAGCATCCGATGGAGGCCTCAAGCAAATTCCAGTTGAATTTCTTCAGCGCGGTGAGTATCAGCCCCGAAGAGATTTTAATTCTGAAAGCTTACAAGAATTAGCCGATTCAATTGTTAATCAAGGCCTTATTCAACCCATTGTGGTACGTGAAATAGCGCAGAATAAATACGAGATAATCGCTGGTGAAAGACGCTGGAGAGCGACACAGATAGCTGGACTAGATACAGTGCCAGCCATTGTTCGAGAAATATCCGATCAAGCCGCCATCGCTATGGCTTTGATTGAAAATATTCAACGTGAGGACCTTAATCCCATCGAGGAGAGTCAAGCCCTAATTCGCCTTCAGGATGAATTTAATCTTACACAACAGCAGGTGGCTGAGGCAGTTGGTAAATCCCGATCAGCCGTCACCAACCTTATGCGTTTAGCCTCACTTCAGCCAGTTGTGCAGCAACAGCTAGAGCGCGGCGATATAGAGCTAGGTCATGCTAAGTGCCTTCTGGCACTTGAGGGCGAAACGCAAATCATAGCCGCTCGTTCGGTTGCCGGCGATGGGCTAACCGTTCGTCAAACCGAGGTTTTGGTTAAAAAAATGCAATCGCCCGATACCGGTAAAAAATCCATTACCACACCTAACCAAGATATAGTTAATCTACAAACTGAGTTATCTGAAAAGCTTGGTGCAGCGGTTAAAATTCAACATGGTTCAAAAGGTTCAGGCAAACTGACCATCAGTTATAACAGCGTAGATGAGCTTGATGGAATACTCAACCACCTAAAATAACCGGAAAACACCAATAAAGTGTAAAATACTTTCTAAATTTCCTGTGCGTGTATTGAATATCACGGATACTAAACCTATAATGCCGATCCGCGCCAATGTCGGTGATCGATCTTGATCGCCTTCGGTTCGGAAAAGGTGGATTGAGAATACCGTGACAACCATTCCAAAGCCTGAATTACTGAAAGCAACCCTGTATCAAATAGCAGCTCTACTGCTAGTGGTGGCTTTTATCGGTATGACCGATAAATTAATGGCGGTTTCAGCTTTGATGGGCGGTTTAATTCAAATCCTACCCCAGGCTTGGTTCTCTTGGCAGGCCTTTAAATATGCCGGCGCAAGCAATGTGGATAAAGTTGTCCAATCCATGTATCGCGGAGAACTTGGGAAGGTTGTTATGACGGCAACATTGTTCGCAATTTTGTTTACCGTCGACAAACAGTGGAATTACATTGCATTGTTTACTACTTTTCTTTTAATGATACCGTTGCAATGGTTTTTGACCCAAAAAGCATTGCGACACTAAACAGACAGTTTGTTGGAATACAGAGTAGAGAACACTAGATGGCCGGCGAAAACCCTGCAAGTACTACTGAATATATTCAGCATCACCTTCAAAACCTAGTCTATGGTAACCATCCTGAAAATGGCTGGGGCTTTGCCCATGGCGCACAAGAAGCCGCTGAAATGGGCTTTATGGCATTTCATGTTGACTCACTAGCCTGGTCCCTAGGGCTTGGTATTTTGTTCTGCTGGATGTTTCGCTATGCAGCCAAGCGTGCGACTACTGGCGTACCCTCGGGCTTTCTTAATTTTGTTGAACTGGTTGTAGAATTTATTGATGGCTCTGTGAAAGATAGTTTTCATGGCGTCAACAAAATGGTAGCGCCGCTAGCGCTGACTATTTTTGTCTGGGTATTCCTGATGAACCTAATGGATCTTATCCCGGTCGATCTCATTCCATATCTAATGGCCAAAGCTGGCATTGGCTATCAAAAAATCGTTCCCTCTACCGACCCTAATATCACCATGGGTATGGCGTTGGGTGTATTTATCTTGATGCTTTATTACTCGATTAAGATTAAAGGCACAGGCTTTATTAAAGAATTAACCATGCATCCATTTAATCACTGGGCATTTATTCCGGTGAATCTATTTATGGAAACTGTGGGTCTATTAGCAAAACCATTCTCTCTTGGTTTGCGTTTGTTCGGCAATATGTATGCCGGCGAGATGATTTTTATTCTAATTGCAATGATGTTTGCTGCTGGAGCTGGTGGCGGTATAGCCGCTGGTGGTATCCATGCGCAAATCTTCGGCGAGCACACTAGCTTTTTATTTTGGTTAGCGGTGTTTGCACTGGTCTGCGGGGTTTGTTGGTTAAACCTTAAAGGTAAGATATCAACGGGTAAAACAGTTCTTATCGCTGCAATCATTATGACACTCAGTGGCGGTATATTTGCCTTTGCTGGTGGCTTGATGCAATGGGGCTGGGCGGTATTCCATATTTTGGTTATCACCTTGCAAGCATTTATTTTTATGGTTCTCACTATCGTCTACTTAAGTATGGCGCATGAAGACCACTA
>CATAJQ010000034.1 GCA_949487135.1 Cellvibrionales bacterium UBA7375
AGATATAGACCCCTTATTACCATTGTTGATAAGTACAACAATTGGGACCGCTACAAAGATAGAAAAAGGACCTATAGAGATGGTCTTAGTGTTAATTGGTGTGAACACGAAGCCAAAGGCAAGAACAGGCTTAAAATGATCCAAAAGAAACTTAGAAATACCTTTGAATATCTGCAACGAACTCAAGGCATTACCAAAGAGGACTTTGCTTTTACATTCCATAAGAGGTTTCTTAAGGATATCCGATGTAGTCATGTTGGAGTATTGAGAGATATAAATAAGTTTTGGGATGATAGAAATAGGCACAATATGTCAGAGAAGGATATTAGAAATATAACCTTTTTACCCCAAACTCTTAGAGGAACTAATATGTGGTCTCATAAAAAGGTGATGTGCTACCTAAGTAATACTTACATTAATGGAAGTATTTCTAGCTTTCTTCAGGGTAAGGGTGTTGATATAGATAATGATGTCTTTGCACTATCGCAAATGATTCAGTGGATATTTAGGGGTTGTATTCGTAATGGTGAGCCAATGACAGTTTGGATACCTTGCCAACGCATGAGGCACCTCTTCCTTAAGTGGTTAGGTTACTCAGAAGCAGAGCTCTTCTAACACCCCAAACACCCCACAAAAATCTCAGCCCCCTAAACGTACCTAAACCATTCCAAAACTCCCCCTCTGGGTTGCCTTAAGGGTTCAAAAGAACATTTAAAAGCTATCTTGAAGAGGCCTTTAGGATTGGTGGGGATTGTTTAGGGGTCTTTAGTGTCTTTGACAGTAGACAAAATAGTAGACAATTTGAGACCCTTGACAGTGAACCAAGGTGCTGTAAGTATATGATTTATCGTTAGCCAGCAAGGTTAATGGCGCTGAAAGTAGGACATGACTGCCTCCTTCACCGCCATATTACTATTCACTTGGGTTCACCAAGGTTCACTAAAATATTGTAAGCCCATGTTATATGGGTACTTTTTCTTTATTATAAATCACCAAACTTTTTGCTGACTGCGGTACCCTTTCGCTATCCAGCTTTATTAGCCCCTACCGCCAAGATAGAGACAATGTAAGAGACTTGCATAAACAATCAGGCATTCACTTTGTTGAGGTATATGTGGACTGCAGTTTGGAAGTCGCCGAATCTCGCGACCCAAAAGGACTTTATAAAAAAGCCCGAGGCGGGAAAATTAAAAACTTCACGGGGATAGATGACCCCTATGAGCCACCTAAAAACCCTGAGATACATTTAAAAACCGACCAAATGACACTTGAACAAGAAATTAATGCCATCATTCTCTATTTGGAACAGCAGGGTATTATCAATTAGAGCATACTTAACTAATGCTTATCTTCTTGGGCAGTTTTTCGATCCAGGGTGCCACCGTCGAGCACTGGCCCAACATCAATATGTTCTGCATCCATCATCTGCGCAATACGCACCAATGACGATGTAATCATCAGTTGTTCCCACTCTCGTAAATCGTTAAATTCACGGGTAAATTTTTCCTGCAAAGGAAGCGGCGCGTCCTTCAAAATAACTAGGGCGCTATCATTTAGCCTGATCATTACAACTCGTCGATCGGTGCTTGAGCGCTCTCTTACTATTAGGTCTTTCTTTTCTAGCCTATCCAAAATGCTAGTTACTGTGGCCTGACTTAGGCTCATTTCTTTAGCCAAACTGCCCACTGAGCCCTCGCCCTTATCGCGCAATATCTGCAATAACAAAATTTGCGGTGTGGTCAAACCTGTATGCTTAGCCAAATACTTAGAATGTAAATCTGTTGCTCGAATAATTCGGCGCAAAGCAATTAGAACTTCGTTTACTTTTTCCATATCAATCTTCTCTCTTAAAAAGCCATCCCTATTTTGCTGTTTTTATGCTTTGAGTAAGCCCTTTATACAAACAAAAACAGATTAATATTATCACCAAAGTAAAAGGAATACCCGTGGCAATAGTGCCCGCTTGAAGCGCATTCAATGCCTGATTACCGCCACCGTATAAAAGCGCGCTGGCAATAGAACCCGCAGCCAAGGCCCACATAACCCGCTGAGGTGTTGGTGCGTCTAATTTGCCGCCGGCGGTAATAGTATCAACCACTAGAGATCCTGAATCTGATGAGGTAATAAAAAACACCATTACTAACAACATACCAAGACCAATCGTCACTTGAGGGAATGGCAAATTCTCAAGCATCTGGAAAGTCGCCAAACTGATAGAGCTGACCCCATTAGCCAAACTACCAACACCGCCACTTGCCTGCTCAATAGCATTCATGCCAAATATACTCATCCACACAATAGTCACTAGTGTTGGAATAACCAAAACTGCAAACAAGAATTCACGCACCGTCCGACCCTTAGAAATACGGGCAATAAACATCCCAACAAACGGCGACCAACTTACCCACCAAGCCCAATAGAATACCGTCCAGTCCTGCATCCACTGTCCATCCTCACGTTCTATCCAATTACTAAGAGGGACAATATTATTTAAGTACTCAGTAGTAGAAAACCATAGCCAGCTAAATACATTGGTTAATGAACTAACTAGCGCAACAAAACATAACAGTAATGCAGCCAACAGCATATTGATCTGACTTAATACTTTTACCCCACCGTTGAGACCGCGAACTACAGAGCCAACAGTGATCACTGTAATCACCAAAATAATTACCAGCTTGGTATTGAGATCATCGGCAATACCAAACAGCATTGATAAACCGGCATTAATTTGTGAAGCACCCAAACCTAAAGATGTAGCCAAGCCAAAAATAGTAGCCAAAACAGCAAACACATCAATAATATGTCCAGGCCAACGCCAACAGGCATCGCCCAAAAGTGGGTAAAGCGAAGAACGCATGGTTAGAGGAAGACCGCAATTATAACTAAAAAAGGCTAAACCAAGCGCGACCACTGCATATATCGCCCAAGCATGGATGCCCCAATGAAATACAGTAGCCGCCATAGCAAGCTCAGCTGCATCTTCAGTCCAAGCCTCTACATTGAGCGGTGTACCCGCCCAATCGGTGAAGTACACCATAGGTTCAGCCACACTCCAAAAAATTAATCCGATACCCATACCTGCGGCAAATAACATTGACATCCAGCTCAGTCGACTAAAATCAGGCTTGGCACTATCACCACCGAGACGAATAGAACCAATAGGCATAACCATCAACAGAAGACAGAATAGTAAAATAAAGTTGACCGCCGCAATCATAAATTGGTCGAAATTAGTAAGATTCCAAGCCCTAAAATCTGACAGCATTTGATTGGTTTGCTCTGGAAACTGCAGAGTGAAAATCACAAATGCCAAAATTAAACCAACACTTGAAAAAAATACTGGGGCATGAATATCAAACTTAAAAAAGCGTATATTATCTTGACCGGTAGTAAAACTGGATTGATTGGAGCTAAACATTTTTATTCCTGTTCTGTCGAAACGCAAAAATAATAGCGTATTCAAATATTAATAATTCATTGAGGTCAATATTTTATTAACGAAGATATTACACTAAATAAAGGCTTTTTAACCGCAAAAACAACAATTTATCAGGTAAGCCCTCTTGCAGTTATACACCTCTCTCGGCTAAACTACATTGAATACTAAATATTTGTCAACTAAATACAATTATAATAAAAGAGGCCTAGCATTATGCTAAAACGAACAGCCCTATTTACGGCGATTCTAAGCGCAACAACTGCACAAGCTCAGATAGACGAAGTTATTGTTACCGCAACAAAACAGTCCGCTAGCACACAGGACATTCCTGTCGCAGTGACCGCACTCAATGAAGAATCTCTGGAGCAGTTAGGAGTCAATAACTTTGCTGACTACCTTGTGCAAATGCCAGGTATCACTGCAGGTGGAAGTGGGCCAGGGCAAAACACTATTTATATCCGTGGCGTTGCCTCAACTACTCCTAACCTTACAACATCGGGTGTAGCCGGACTAGCCCCCAACGTTTCAGTCTATTTAGACGAGCAACCACTTGCACAGCCTGGGCGTAATCTTGACCTCTATGTAGCTGACCTTAATCGTATTGAGGTTCTAAAAGGTCCGCAAGGAACATTATTCGGTGCTAGCTCACAAGCCGGTACTGTAAGACTTATCACTAACAAGCCAGATCCATCAGGTTTTTCAGGCTCAGTTAAAGTAGATACCTCGGTGACTAAATCAGGCGAGCCTAGTAACAGTGTCGAAGCCGTTATCAATGCGCCGGTTTCCGATCAGCTAACTCTGCGTGGTGTTGTCTATGTCGATAACAGCGGTGGTTATATTGACAATGTGGAAGGGTCATTAACCGCTGCATCAAGTGCTCGATTTCAATCAGGCGGTTTCCAACCCGATGCTGACCTTTCAAATGTGACCTTTAGTGCTGCCAATAATGGCGCTAAAGTCGAGGAAGATTTTAACGAGTCAACCTATTCTGGCGCTCGTCTAAGCGGTCTTTGGGATATTGATGAAGACTGGAGTCTTTTAGTTTCAGCAACTTCACAAACTATCGATTCAGAAGGTGTTTTTTATCAGGATCCAGAGCTCGATGATCTTGAAATTCAACGCTATGAAGACGACACCATGGAAGAAGAGCTTCTTAATGTAGGCTGGACCCTTGAAGGCCGCCTAAATGAACTTGATATGATTTATACCGGTGCCTTTACTGACCGCCAAGTCAATCAGCAGGTTGATTACACAGATTACCTATTTGTTGGCGAATATATTCCCTATTATATCTGTACTACTGATGTATATGGTGGTGGTGCAGCCCCAGAAGGTGGGTTCTGTGCGGCTCCAAATCTATTTGTAGCTGGTGGTGTTGAGTCAAAAACTCAAACTCATGAAATCCGCTTCTCAACAGATCAAAGTGGTCCAATCAAAGCCACCTTTGGTGGTTTCTACAGTGACCTAGAGCTTCACGAAGATAATATGTTCACCTATCCTGGGTCTGAACTTCTTGGCGCAGAAAGCTTTGGCCCAAATTACTCAGCACAGGGTTCATCAGCCAAAGATATGACTGTATGGCCAGAGGGTGTTATCTTTAGAAATGATATCATCAGAACCGATAAACAACATGGTGTCTTTGGTGAACTGACTTATCAGCTAACCGATACACTTTCTACAACTCTTGGTGCACGCTGGTATGATATTGAAGTAGACCTTAAGGGAAGTGCTGCGGGATCATTTTCAAATAAAGGCGGAACCGAAGACGGTAATGCCGGCAATAACCTAGACCAGATATTTAGTGGTGATAACGATACCGCTCAAACCGATGGTGTTATTGGCAAGATTAGCCTGTCTTGGCAGCCGGATAACAACCGGTTGTTTTATATCACAGCTTCTGAAGGCTTTAGACCCGGCTTCCTTAACCGTCCAGGTGGCAAAGGCAATGATAGCTATACAGTTCCTTATTCATTCGACACAGATGAAGTAACCAATCTTGAGCTTGGTTGGAAGTTAGATCTTCTTGATGGCAATTTACGTGTCAACGGTGATATCTTTTCGGTTGATGTAAAGAATATGCAAGTAGGTATTTTTGACACGAGCATTACCAATCTATTCTTTGCTGACAATGCGGCTGATGCGAAAATTTCTGGTTTAGAAGCTGAATTTATTTGGCAGCCAGCAACAATAGTCGGCCTGCAATTAAGTGGCGGTCTATCGTTATTGGATACCGAAATCACTAATAGCTTTGTTACTGACTATGTGCAAAAAGGTGATGAATTAGCCTTTGCTCCAGATGTTCAAGCTAATATTCAATCGCGCTATGAGTGGACTCTAGGTTCAGGCCAGACTGCTCATATTATGGGTAATATCAGCTATTCAGATGATGCAGTCACCGATATTGTTATACCTAATCGCACCAGTATTGATAGCTGGACAATGGCGGGGATTTCAGCAGGTATTTCACAGGATCAGTGGACAGCTGAATTGTATATAGATAATCTGACTGATGAGCGAGCACA
>CATAJQ010000035.1 GCA_949487135.1 Cellvibrionales bacterium UBA7375
CGATCACTATCCTTTTGGGCAGCACAGACTCGCAGCACTTCGGGCATTAGCATATCTAGACGAGCCCTTGCAACTGCGGCTAAAGCAACTACCCCGCGGCTTGTATAAAATTGTTTAAGCGTCTCAATAATTGCTTCTGGTTTTTGATAATTTAGCGTCTTAAGCAGAGCGATACTCTCATCTGTATTCATCTCTGGTTCCCAATTAATCTCAGAGCTCTGCTGCCCAGGGGAAACTTGACCTTCATCGGCAATCATATTGGCGAAACAACAGTGAACATTATCTCTGTGAGTGTCTAACTGCTCTAAGAACTTATCCCAATGAGAGGCCCCCATCACTAAAGCCACACGCTGTTGTGATAATTCATCCATAGGTAATTGCTGGGTTTGCTTATCATCTATCCCTTGTAGCACATGCTCTGTATCGCGCAAAAATTGGTAAGCTTGCCACAATTGAGTTTTTATCTTTTCCTCTAATAGCCCATCCACTGTAATTTGCTCAAGGGCCTGTTGAAAAGATTGCACCTGTAAGCTCTGAAGTCGCCCACCGCGAATAAGCTGAAAGCTCTGCACAATAAACTCCAGTTCGCGAATACCGCCGCGTCCGAGTTTGATATTATCCTGCATGCCTTTACGAGAGACTTCTAAATTAATTTTCCGCTTAAGATCGCGCAATGACTCGATTGCGCCATAATCCAGATAGCGACGGTAAATAAAGGGGTTTAAAATATCATTAAGTACTTCAACACTTTTTGGCTCGCCAGCAACTACTCTCGCCTTGACCATAGCAAAACGCTCCCAGCCACGACCCTGAGTTGTATAGTAATCTTCAAGGGCGGCAAAATTTTGCACCAAAGGGCCACTTTGCCCATAAGGGCGCAATCGCATATCCACACGAAATACAAAACCATCAACCGTTTGCGCATCTAGGGAAGCAATCAACTTTTGACCCAAGCGCTCGAAAAACTGCTGATTGGAAACTGAGCGTTTTGCACCCAGGGTTTCTCCCGCCTCTGGGTAGGCAAAAATAAGATCAATATCTGATGACAGATTAAGTTCACCTCCGCCCATTTTGCCCATGGCTATCACTAATAACTTTTGTTCATTACCGCAACTATCCAAAGGTTTACCAAAATCATTCGCAACCATGGGATGCAAATAATCTAATGTAACTTTAATACAGGCCTCAGCCAATAGAGTCACATCGCGGGTAGTTTCTGTTACATCCGCTAGACGATTAAAGTCGCGCCATATAATGCGCTGCATTTCACGCCGCCGAAAAAGCCTTAGCTGCCTACCCAGTGCTTTTTCGTCGGCATCAGGAATGGCAGAAATAATCTGTTTAAGTGATTGCAGTACAGTATTTTGCGAATAGGGTGATTCTAGATCACCACTCTCCACAAGCTCACGAAATTCTTCGGGATGACTAGCGGCCTGATCAGCGGCAAAATCACTACAGCCCCATGCGTGCTGTATCTGCTGATGAAAGTGGGCGTCTTCTAGGTGTTTTTTTAACCATGTAGAATCCTGATCCCTATTAAAATAGCGATTTAACTTGGATTCAAAGGACTGCTGTATTGAGGTATTTGTCATTAAGTCATCAATTTGGCGGCTGCAGCTTAATCAATATCATAGCACGCCAAATACCCATAATTCCCTATGGTTTTAATCAATAAACTCCAATTTCTAATAGGTTTACAGGCCATCAACTATCGCGCCACTGTTGCTTAGTGTGCAAAACCCCTATAATCGCGCCATGAAATCAGATACCTATGTGGATTTCTTCCGTCAAACATCGCCCTATATCCACAAACACAGGGGTAAGACCTTTGTTATTGCCGTTGATGGCGATACGGTGGCGCATGCCAATTTTCATCGCACCATTCACGATATAGCCCTTTTGCAAAGCCTGGGTATACGTATTGTGCTGGTGCATGGCGGGCGCCCACAAATTGATCAGTGTATCGCTCAAGCTGGTGAAAAAAGCCAGTTTCATAACCAATTAAGAATTACTGATAGCAACGCAATGTATTCGGTAAAACAAGCATTGGGCAGTACCCGTTGGCAAATTGAAGCCGAGCTATCGACGGGACTGCCAAACTCCCCTATGCATGGGGCAAAAATAAAAGCTATTGGCGGTAATTTCATTACCGCTAAACCGATTGGTATTCTCAATGGTGTTGATTATCAACATACCGGTGAAGTGCGAGGAATTGACGCAGAGTCGATCCAACAACAGCTTGAGCTTGGCGGCTTAGTTTTACTATCTCCAATTGGTTTTTCACCCACTGGTGAAGCGTTTAATCTTAGCTATCAAGAGGTTGCGGCTAAAACAGCGATTACGATAAATGCTGAAAAGCTTATTTTGGTGACTGACGTGAAGGGCATTTTGCAAGATAAAAACCTTATTAGAGGTCTTTCTGTGCCTGAAGCAAAAAGCCTACAAGAAACCAGCACAGATTCTGCGCAGAATAAATTGTTAGGCACTGCCTGCTTTGCCTGTAGTGAGGGTGTAAACCGCGTTCATCTTGTTAGCTGCGCTGAAGATGGCGCCCTTTTGACCGAATTGTTTACTCGAGATGGCAGTGGCACATTGGTAATGCAAGATCATTCTGAAGTGATTAGACCCGCGGCAATTGACGATGTGGGCGGGATTTTAGATTTAATTACCCCTCTTGAGGAACAGCAAATTTTGGTAAAACGCTCTCGAGAATTGCTCGAAACCGAAATTTCTCAATTTACCTTAGTAGTTCATCCAGAGGGAAACCTGCTCGGCTGTGCCGCTCTGTACCCCGTTGCCGATAGCAATGAAGGCGAAATAGCCTGTATGGCGACTGACCCAGAATTTTTAGGGCAGGGTATAGCAACCAGACTATTACAGCGCCTTGAAGCGGATGCCGCGAAAATGGGCATCAAAAAATTGTTTGTACTCACCACTCAAACAGCCCATTGGTTTTTAGAAAAAGGCTTTGTTGAGACTGAATTAAGTAATTTACCCAAACAAAAACAGCTCCTGTATAACTATCAGCGCAATTCGCGGATTTTTAGTAAAATTCTTTAGAGTTACATCGGATACCTGTAGTAAAATTATAACATCTGTTAATCTCACACACTAAACAAGAGATAAATAATGCCTAAGTATCGTTCACATACTACTACTCAAGGTCGCAATATGGCCGGTGCCAGAGCGCTATGGCGTGCTACCGGCATGAAAGATGACGACTTTAATAAGCCGATGATTGCCATCGCCAACTCCTATACTCAGTTTGTACCTGGTCATGTACACCTTAAAGATATGGGCGATCTTGTGGCGGGTGAAATTGCCATGGCCGGTGGTATTGCTCGCGAATTTCATACCATTGCGGTCGATGATGGCATTGCAATGGGCCATGACGGCATGCTTTATTCGCTGCCCTCGCGCGATGTGATTGCCGATTCGGTTGAATATATGGTCAATGCGCATTGTGCTGATGCATTAGTCTGTATTTCTAACTGTGACAAGATTACTCCCGGCATGTTAATGGCCGCTATGCGCCTAAATATTCCGGTAATTTTTGTCTCTGGCGGACCAATGGAAGCCGGAAAAACTAAACTGGCAGATCATAATCTGGATTTGGTCGATGCCATGGTAATTGCCGCAGATGAAACTGCGAGTGATGAAAAAGTCGCTGAATATGAGCGCTCTGCCTGCCCCACCTGTGGTTCCTGCTCGGGCATGTTTACCGCAAACTCAATGAACTGCTTAACTGAAGCCTTGGGCTTATCGCTACCTGGCAATGGCACCACATTAGCAACCCATGCCGATCGCAAAGGCCTATTTGAAGAGGCCGGTCGCACTATTGTGTCGCTAGCAAAGCGCTATTATGAGCAGGATGATGAATCTGTTCTTCCTCGATCAATCGCCAACTTTAAGGCGTTTGAGAATGCTATGACGCTAGATATCTGTATGGGTGGATCCACCAATACTATTTTGCACCTGCTAGCAGCGGTTCAAGAAGCGGGCATTGATTTTGATATGTCGAATATCGATGCTCTTTCGCGAGTGGTGCCTCAACTGTGTAAGGTAGCGCCTAATACGCCTGAATATCATATTGAAGATGTACATAGAGCCGGCGGTATTATGGGCATATTAGCTGAACTTGATCGTGCGGGTCTTATCCACAATGAACTTCCTACGGTGCATTCAGCAAGCCTTGCTGAAGCATTTGATAAGTGGGATATTGTCAGCGGTCATGTGAGTGAAGAGGTTAAAACTTTTTATAAAGCAGGTCCTGCTGGCATTCCTACGCAAACAGCATTCAGTCAATCTACACGTTGGTCATCTCTAGATGCCGATCGCGCCAATGGCTGTATCCGCAACCTAGAAAATGCCTTTAGCACTGAAGGTGGCTTGGCTGTCCTTACCGGCAACTTAGCCGAAGATGGTTGCGTGGTTAAAACTTCTGGGGTAGATGAATCAATACTGGTATTTCAAGGACCGGCATTTATCACCGAAAGTCAGGACGAAGCGGTAGCTTCTATTCTTAACGATGAAGTGAAGGCGGGCGACGTGGTTATTGTTCGCTATGAGGGGCCACGCGGCGGACCAGGCATGCAAGAAATGCTTTATCCAACTAGCTATATTAAATCGAAAAATTTGGGCAAGGCCTGCGCTCTAATTACTGATGGGCGTTTCTCTGGCGGCACCTCTGGCCTTTCCATTGGCCACGTTTCCCCTGAAGCAGGAGCTGGCGGCACCATCGGGCTAGTTAAGCAGGGTGATATGATTCGTATCGATATTCCCAACCGCACGGTTGATGTTTTAGTTTCAGATGAAGAGCTAGCTAAGCGTCGTGCAGAGCAGGATAAGCTGGGGTGGCAACCAAAAGAATCACGCCCCAGAAAGGTATCTGCCGCACTTAAGGCCTATGCCAAGCTCGCTACTAGCGCAGATAAGGGTGCAGTAAGAGATCTATCACAACTGTAAATATTTTACGACGCCTTTTACAGGTACAAAAAAGCCCTGTATTAACCGGGCTTTTTTTATATCTAATAAGCTATTTTCTACAGCTTGGTACCTCAGCACCAAGATCGCGAAGCTTAGCCAATCTTGTTCCTTCTACATCAGCATAGCGAATCCACTGAGTTGGAAACTTCTTTTCTTTCTTTGTTTCAGCAGCTTTTAAAGCCTTTTGGAAGGCGCCAATTGCATCTTTGTAGCAATGCATATTGACCAAGGCATTACCCATGATTAAATAGTTAGAACTGGGACGTTTGATATTGCCTTTTTTAGCTGCTTTTAATGATGCAATATAGGCCTCACTGTCATTGCCTAGATCTAGATAAATGCCTGCCATTCTAGATTGTAAATCGCCAGAGTCGCTATACTCTGATGCTCTACTCAAAGCCTGTAATGCACGATTTAATTCTTTAGCTTGGTACCAAGCTGTACCAAGAACCTCAAGGTTTTTGGCATTGCTTTCAATAATCTCGTCATCAATACCTTTACTGATGATTTGAGCCGCTTTATAAGGTACTTCAGCTGCTAGGTACATATAGCCCATGCCCATCACTTGACTTTCTTTGTCATATTTACCGTTAAGATAAACAAGCTCAGAGGCCACTAATTGATCTAGAGATCGCTCCTGCGAACCATACATTCCGCCAAGCTGTTTCCAGAACGTCCATTTTGGGTAATGCTTAACGAGCTTTTCTAAAATCTCAATGACTCGGTTGTAATCATTTTTTTCATAATACAGAACTCTCTGCAATGACCACCAACGCTCTTTGGGTAGCTTCCCTTTAGATTCAACATCATTAATAGCCAGTTCAAGCATAGTCAACGATTCATCTTTGCGATCAAGTTGATAATAGATTTGCGCCAACAGCCCTCTGGCATCATTACTCACTATGGTCGATTCATCAATCCAAATTTCTAGCTGCTCTGCAGCATCTGCATAACGCTCTTCTGCAGTGAATAATTGAGCGAGGGTATAACGCGTATCCAGACGAAGATCTTCTGGGGTACCCTCACCATCAATCACTTGTTTGTAGGAACGAATAGCGCCATTGAAATCATCTAATGAATAGTAAACATAACCTTTAAACTTCCATACTTGAGTTAATTCATAAGGGGATTTACAGGTTTTCGTACTTGCCTCAATACCCTCAAGCATTTCCATTGATGCCAACCAATTTTCTTCTTCAAGCAGCACCTGAACCTTTTCAAGCGATTTACCACACTTAGCGCCTACTGATTGGCGCTTACGGGTTTTGACATTCTTGAACTTTGGCTCTTCTTTCTTTTTTTCTTCGGCAAATACCGAGCCACCAAAATCCAAAGAGGGCACGACAGTCGAAATCATCACTGGTAGCATAAATACAATGCTAAACAGGGTGATGGTTGCTAAATACTTTAACATCAGATATCCCTTACTTAGCCATTTGGAAGGTGAATTTATAAAGTACGCCTGGCACTTCTTCAGCAACACCATCCACTACTCTTGGGTTGTATTTCAGTTTTTTAGCCGCCTTGACTGCTGAGCGACCAAAGCCCCAACCTTCAGGGTATTCTTCGATCATAATTGGATCCCGAACGCCACCCACGGTGGTAATAATGACTTGAACTACCGCATAGCCCTCTTTGCCGCGAGTTTGGGCTCGCCTAGGATACTGTGGCTGCGGCACATAGACTGGAATATAATCTGAATCACGAGAAAAGCCAGAGTTACCAATACTTAAATTACCACCTGCTTTTGGCGCCGCCATGTTGACAGCATTCTCAGGAGCCTCAAATTCAATTTGCTCTTCAGGAATATCAGGCATCTCCTCGGGCTCATCAGGCTTTTCAACCTCTGTCATTTTGGTATTTTCTGTGCGCTCACGCTCAACATGAAGAAAATCAGGGATTTTATACGCGGGCTGCTCATCAATATCCTTGTTACCAGAATCAATAAGCTTAAACATCACAAATACCAGAGACAGGGTAACTAATACCCCAAGAACTGCCGAAACCCCTACTCTATAACCAACCATACTTTAAACTCAGTCGTTTTCTACAGAAACAGCCACTGGGGATATGCCAATTTCACGTGCTATATCCGCAATTTTCGCCACTGTCTCAATGTCAGAATCATTATCGGCCTGGATAACCATGCCGCCCTTTGGGTTTTCATTAAATAATCGGGTTAGATTAATTTTAAGCGCTGTCATTTCAACTCTTTTTTTATCAATCCAAAACTCATTATTGTCGCTTACAGCAACCAAAATACCCACTTTTTTATAGGGGTCAGATGTTGTGGTATCAACTTTATTAACTTCAACGCCTGGTAATTTGATAAACGAAGCGGTGACAATAAAGAAAATCAACATAATAAATACCACATCCAGCATAGGGGTCAAATCAATTGCCTGACCTTGCTCCTGCGGTTTACTTGTTCTATTGCGCATAGTTAACTCTCATAGGGTGAGGCCAGAGGCACTCAAACCCAACTAGTGATCCATTGTCAGATGATCTTCCAGCAGATGTTTTTCTCGATCTGCTTCTCGCTCAACATAGGTCAGACCAAAAACGCCAGATAGTGCTGCCACCATCCCTGACATTGTTGGTACCGTGGCTTGAGAAACACCACCCGCCATAGCTTTCGCATCACCCCCGCCGGTAAACGCCATAACATCGAATACCACAATCATGCCGGTTACTGTACCCAGCAACCCAAATAGCGGGGCTACGGCAACCAAAGTTTTAATCATCATGATATTGTCATCAATTTTGACGCTCACTTCAGAGATAAGCTTTTCTCTTATTTGACGAGCTGTTTTAGATTTTCTCTCGGCTCTAGATTCCCACTCATCGAGCGCAGTCTGCACATCGTTGCCCACCACTGATCGCAGATACCACATACGCTCGAAAATAAGCGTCCACATCACGAACAACAGAACGACAATGGCCCAAAGGACCATGCCGCCTGAATCCATAAATTTGCCGAGTTCTGCCCAGGTATCAACAAAAAACATGCTTATTTGTCCTCTAGAGAACCTGCAACAATACCTGCACTCTGCTCTTCAAGAATATGCAAAATGCCCTGTGCTTTGCCGTTAACCAACGTGTGTAAAAGTACGGTTGGGATAGCGACTACTAGACCCAATACTGTGGTTATCAAGGCCTGAGAAATACCGCCGGCCATAGCCTTAGGGTCTCCAGCACCAAACAGGGTAATCATTTGGAAGGTAATAATCATACCGGTTACAGTTCCCAAAAGACCAAGTAACGGCGCTACCATGGCAATAATTTTTAGTAGGTTCAAACCAGATTCAATGCCCGGTCTTTCTTTGAGTACCGCCTCATGAAGCTTGAGCTCCAATGATTCAGCATCTAGACCTGGGTTATCTCCAGCAATTTTAAGCACTCGACCCAATGGGTTATCTGAGTCAGCTGATTTAGAACCAAGCTGCGCTTTAACTGCACTAGACATACCAAACAGCACCACAAATCGCCATGCAGCCAAGAAGATGGCAAAAACAAATACTGCTGTGATGACATAACCAACGATACCGCCAAAGTGCCAGCGCTCAACGAGCGTTGGTGCATTAATTAATGCCGCTAGTAAGCCGCCGCCAAATGGGCCCGTTGGATCTAGTCCAACCTTAGTAAAGCCTGAGGTCGCTTCTTGTAAATCTTCTGCACCGCCGCTAAAGCCAGATGGCTGACGGGTCAGTTCAGAAACTAAACCAGATTCTGGGTTGTACTCAAGATACATGCCATCGGCAAGAAGGTTGTATGAACCTACGCGAACAACTTCCATTTCAGCAGGTTCACCATTGGCAAGAATAACTGTGCGGTTAAACTTGACGACACGTCCGCTTTCAACCATTTCACGCTGTTGCTCATACCATAATTTTTCAATATCTTCGATTGAAGGCAGCTTTGTGTCACTGCTCATTTTAGCGATTAGATCATCAAGGAATTCAGTTCGCCCAGGAATCTGAGTACTTACAATTGACTGATCAATCTTAGCTCTTAAGTCGCCCGCCGTGCCAGTCAAGTGACCAAACAACTCTTTTAGCGAGCCCAAACGTTTGTCGCGCTGCTCGCGAAGCGCGGCTAATTTGATATCGTTTTCACGAATAATTTGCTCTAGACGGTCTGAACGACGCTCTTCAGCAGCCTTAGTGTTTTTGGCACCTTTTAATAGCTGCGATTGCTTGCGCTGATCTTTCAGAAAATCAGCTTCACGCTGACGGTATTCAGCCGTTTCTGAAATTTTCGCTGACTCAATCATATCAAGCAGTTCGACTAAACTTTTTGCCTCGCTGGCTACAACGGGTGTAGATACCGCGATAACAGCAAAAAGTGCTACAAAAATATTTATCATTTTATTTTTCATTGTGCTGTCTCCGGAGCTGTAATCGGAATTTCAATAACATCTTGAGGGGCAAGCTTCACAGCAATTCGGATCGCCTGATCTACCGCTCGGCGATAACCAGAACCTAGTGGCTGCCAACTATTAGTTGCCTTGTCCCATACGCCAACTTCAGATTTATCCTTGCTTTGATAAGCCAAAGCAACGCGACCAATTCTGAGCATTTGAACTTCTACCAGAGAACCATTGCCCTCAATATCGATTTGATCGGTGTACGATTCCATCGATAGGCTGTAGTCAGCTTCGATATCATAAACCTCTAGGATTTGACGAAATTTTTCAGCCGCTGAGAACTTGGCGCTGTCAAGGTTCACATAGAGATCGGCAACTGCTTGCTGGCGACGCTCTTGCTTAAACGGCATATCTAGGCCGACAAAATCTTCTAGCGCACTGAGCATATTAGCCATTAGCGGTGAGATGCCTCGCTCGATCACCGTAGCATTCTCAATTGATTCTTCTAGCTCAACCATCATTTGCTTCTGGCTAACAATTTGACGCTCCAACTGAGAGTTATAAACTCTCAATGATTCAATTTGTTTGTTTACCTGTTTGAATTCCTGCAACAAACCATCGGTTTGATCGGCAATTCTATCAACATTAATTTGAGCTTTTTTGGCAGCCTGAACCTTTTCGGCTCCAGCATTTAATATTTCGCTGACTTCTGCCGTTCTCTCTACCACGGCTGACTCTTCAGCCACAGCAGTCATAGCGATAGCAAAAATAGCCATTGGCGCCAGTGCTTTTAGTGATTGCTTTTTCATAGTTCCCTCAATTTGGGTCTATCAGATTGGTTACATATTTATAACTTATCAATGATTAGAATCATTAAATAAGCACTCTTTATCTCTGGGTCGCTCTTTTTAACAGTTCATCGACCAAGAATCAACGCAACTGGATGTATTTTTAGCCACCAAGCCGCAATAATCGCGCAATACTACCATAACTATGCAATAAAAAATGCGTCTTTTTAAGACTGTTTTTGCACTCGCTGTAAAACCACAAAGCGATAATTATAACTATCCATTGTTTTTGGGATTGTTTCGGCTATTTTTTGCCATTGATTGAAATCAATGTTCGGGAAAAATGCATCACCTTCAATCTCTGCTTCGACCTGGGTTAAATAAAGCTTGTCGGCAAGAGGTAGGCAATCGCGATAAATTTGTGCGCCCCCGATAACCATAATTTCATCACTATTGGCCTCTTTGCAGGCCTCTTCACCCGATACCATCGCTGAATCGAGACTATTAACCACTTCGACACCAACTGCAGTCCAATTGGGATCTCGGGTAATTACAATATTAGTGCGCCCGGGAAGTGGCCTACCGATCGACTCATAGGTTTTTCTACCCATCAATATAGGCTTACCCATAGTAACAGATTTAAAATATTGAAGGTCTTCCGGCAAATGCCATGGCAACTGGTTATCACGCCCAATAACATTGTTTTGACTGACCGCTACGATAAGAGCAATTTGCATTAAACTCTCCTAAACAGCGACTGGTGCTGATATCGCACTGCGGGACTCGTAACCCTGCAGCTCAAAATCATCAAAAACAAAATCAAAAATGTTGTTTATTTCAGGATTGATTTTGAGTGTTGGCAACGGCAATGTTTCTCTACTTAACTGCTCTTCAATTTGCTGCATATGATTGGTGTACAAATGGGCATCGCCGAAACTATGTACAAAATCACCCAGCTCAAGACCGGTTACCTGTGCAACCATCATCGTCAGTGCCGCATAGGATGCTATATTGAATGGCACCCCCAAAAAAACATCTGCACTGCGCTGATATAACTGACAGGACAACTTTCCTTCGGACACATAAAACTGAAATAAGCTGTGACAGGGAGGAAGCCCAGACTTGGCCATTACCGGAATATCTTTGGGATTCCATGCTGAAACAATAAAACGTCTTGAGTCTGGATTAGATTTAATATCCTCGATCACACCCGCCAGCTGATCAACTCCTTCAAAGTTTCGCCATTGACGGCCATAAACCGGCCCTAAATCACCGTATTGCTGAGCGAAATCGTCATCGGTTTTAATGCGCTGTACAAATTCCTTTAAACCAGCTTTCCACTCAGGCGAGTGCATTGCATAATTTTTATCCGCACCGGTTTGACGTAGCCAGCTTTGGTATGGCCACTCATTCCAAATTCCCACGCCATTTTCGACGAGATAGCGAATATTAGTGTCACCTTTAATGAACCATAGCAGCTCGTGCAAAATCGACTTTAAATGTACTTTTTTGGTAGTCACCAGCGGAAAGCCTTGCTGCAAATCAAAACGCATCTGATAGCCAAATACACTAAGGGTTCCTGTGCCTGTTCGATCGCCTTTAAAGACCCCTTGATCTTTAATATGTGTGATTAAATCTAAATATTGTTTCATTTTTTATTATGTCTCTAAAAGCAAATTTTTTATTGTGCCTGCGATGTATGCTTTGCACCTACCAACGGCAGTGATTTTCTCATTAACCAAAGACCTAAGAGTATCATTGGTACACACAGCGTTTGGCCTCGAGTCATCCAGCTAAAAACTTCAAATACCGCTGCCTGATCAGCAAACTGAGCGTCGGGTTCACGAACAAATTCAATTATAAAACGAAATACACCATAACCAATTAAAAATAATCCACCTACCTCACCAAATAGTCTCGGCTTGCGCGCGAACCAGTATATGATGAAAAATAATACAATGCCCTCAAGAAAAGCCTCATATAACTGTGACGGGTGGCGACCTAATTGCAGTGGATCAGAAGGAAACAGCATAGCCCAAGGGCCATCAGTTGCTCGGCCATACAGTTCCTGTCCGATAAAATTCCCTATACGCCCAAAAAACAACCCCGTAGGAACCATTGGCGCCACAAAGTCACCCACCGCAAGAAAGGGTATTTGGTATTTTCGCGCATATAGATAAATCGCCAAGATTACACCGATCAAACCGCCGTGAAAGGACATCCCGCCTTCCCACAACCTAAACAGCATTGAAGGGTCGGCCGCCCATCGATCAAAGCTATAAAAGAACATATAGCCCAAGCGCCCACCGAGAATAACGCCCCAGGCACCGTAGACAATTAGGTCTTCCACCTGATGACGCTTTACTGGAGACCACGCACGACGGGAAGCACGCATAGCAATAATCCAGGCACAGGCAAAAGCCAGAAGATACATTAGGCTATACCAGTATATCTGCAGAGGCCCTAGACTTAGAGCTACAGGGTTAATGTCTGGGTGCAATATCATATTGGCAGCCTTAGTAAAATTTCAGCACAGATAATAGCGGTTTATCGCGGCCTATTCTATGCGAGATAATGTAAAAATCGTAAAACCCTGAGACTAATTAGCTAGGGGCTTATGTTTTGCATGTCGGTAAGGCTCAAGCGCACCAGCCATATAATCTATAACCTCAGCACCATCCGACAAGCTAAGCGCCTCTTTAACTAGATCATTGGCCATTTCTCGGCTGACTTTAAGCATCAGTGATTTTACCCGCAACAAGGAACTGGCACTCATTGAAAAGTTTTTGTAGCCCAACCCTAAGAGCACCACTGCACTTATGGGATCACCTGCCATTTCACCGCATACACTGAGCTGGCAGTTTACTGTTTCAGCTTGATCATAAATACTTTTTAACGCCCTAAGCACACTGGGATGAAGCGCATCATAAAGATCTGCAACTCTAGGATTATTGCGATCTACCGCAAGCAAATACTGGGTTAAATCATTGGTACCTACTGACATAAAGTCTACTCGGCGACCAATTTCTTTGACCTGATAAACCGCTGCTGGAACCTCAATCATTGCCCCAAGTGCAGGCATTTTAAGTTGATAGCCCTCTTCTTCGGTTAGCTCTTTATAGGCTCGCCTAATCAGCGCAAGACCACTATCGAGCTCGGCAAGATTACTAATCATAGGCAACATAATACGCAGATTATTAAGCCCCTCACTAGCCCTCAATAAGGCTCTAATCTGAACCAAAAAAATTTCCGGATGATCGAGAGAAATTCGAATGCCGCGCCAACCCAAAAATGGGTTTTCCTCTTCGATTGGAAAATAGGGTAAATCTTTATCGCCACCTATATCCAAGGTTCTCATGGTCACTGGACGCGGAGCAAAGGTCTCTAAATGTTCACGGTAAACCGCAACCTGCTCATCCTCTGTGGGAAAACTAGATCGCAGAAGAAAGGGTATTTCGGTGCGAAACAAGCCTACCGCATCAGCCCCACTGCGGAGCGATTGAATATTGTCATGCCGCAAACCGGTGTTTACCCAAAGCGAAAAATCAAAACCATCTGAGGTTTGACAGGGCACATCGCGCAGCTTTTGCAGATCCTTAATTAATATCTGCTCTTCACGCTGTCTTTGAACATAGGCCCGCTTGAGAGTTCTGGTGGCATGGCTGACAACGTCACCCGTAAATCCATCGACAATTAATTCCTTACCCTCAAGTTCAGCACAGGGCATATCTAGGGCACCCATAACCGTCGGAATACCTAGCGCTCTGCCAACAATTGCCATATGGGAATTGCTGGCACCCCTGAGCGAAACTATACCCACCAAGCGATCTACAGGTATATCGGCCAACTCGGTAGCAGAAAGATTTTCACCGACCAAAACAATTTTTCTTGGCAGTGGCTTTTTCTTTTCATCCGTCTGCTGCAAGTAGCCCAAAACACGCTTACCAAGTCCTTCAACATCTGATGCTCGCTCGCGAAGGTAGGGGTCCTCCATATGCCGAAAAGTACGCACATGTTTTAAAATAACTGAGCTCCAAGCACTCTGCGCGGTCTGACCAGACTTAATTGTATCGATAACTTCACCACCGAGAGAATCATCATCTAGCATGCTGATATAAACGTTAAAGAGCGCTAACTCTTCAGAACTCAGCTTACCTTCAAGACCAACACCTAGGTTGCGCATATCCTGCTTAACAGCGGTTAGAGCTTGACGAAATACGCTTAACTCGGCATCTGGGTCAGCTGTATGGCGTTCAGGAACAGAGGCAAGATCCATGGTTTGCTGGGCCAAAACAACCTGTCCAATACCCACACCCGGAGAACTGGCGATACCATGAAATATAGCTTCTTTACTCTGACCACGCCCTGCCGAAGCTAGCTTGCTTAATGCGCCGGTTGCTTCAGCATGGGCAATAGCACCCGAGAGCTGAGCGCAAACGGTTACCATAAAGGCTTCTTCTTCAGTGGCAAACCGTCGCTCAGCCTGCTGTTGAAGCACCAATACGCCAAGCACTTTTCGGTGATGAATAATTGGTACACCCAAAAACGAGTGGTAGATTTCTTCGCCGATTTCCTCAAAGTAGGCAAAATTGGGGTGCTTATCGGCATCCTGCAAATTAAGGGGCTCCTCTTTGGCGGCGACCAAGCCCACTAAGCCTTGACCCATAGCCAATCGCACCTTACCAATACTTTGCTGCCGCAAACCCTTGGTAGCCATCAAAACATAGTGCTGATCAGATTCATCAAACAAGTAGACCGAACACACCTCTGCACCCATCGCAGCGTGAACTTCTGTGACGATAATAGTCAGAACTTCGGGTAGGCTTCGGGCAGTATTAACTTCCTGAAAAATTGTTCTTAGGGAGTCAAGGATATTCATCTAACTACGCTTTCTCCGCTTCTGAAATCGAAAATTAGTTTGAGCAAACTCAGACAGAGCTTGTCGATATACATTCTGTTTAAACGATACCACCTGATTAATTGGATGCCAGTAGCTTACCCATTCCCAATCATCAAATTCAGGATGCCCTGTTGCATCAAATTTAATTTTGCTCTGATCGCTAACCAGCTGCAAAAAGAACCAGCGCTGTTTCTGACCCACACAAAGAGGCTTCGAATGCTTGCGCTGCATTTTTTCAGGAATATTATAGCGAAGCCAGCGCTTGGTTTGCTGGACAATTTTTACATCGCCAGGCTCCAATCCCACCTCTTCATAAAGCTCCCGATATAACGCCTGCTCAACTGATTCGCCCTCATCGATTCCACCCTGAGGAAATTGCCAAGCCCTTTGGCCCATGCGTTTGGCCCAAAATACCTGCCCGCGACCATTGCTAATCACCATAGCTACGTTAGAACGATATCCATCCTGATCAACCAATTTAGAGATCCCACTACATTTATAGATTAAAGAAGCCCATTGTTCCACAGTAGCGGGAACTCGGCAATTTTCTCTTGAGCCATTTTAACTTCACCGCTATCCTTATTGGCCAAATAGTCTATAACTCATTTTATTGGAACCGCTCTATGGCGCTAGCTATCTTTGATCTAGACAACACTCTAATTGCCGGTGACAGTGACCACAGCTGGGGTGAGTTTTTAGTTGATCAAAATATTGTCGATCGTCAGCTATACAAAAAAATGAATGATAAATTCTATGCCGACTATGAATCTGGCTGCCTGGATATTTTTGCCTATCTTGAGTTCTCGGTAGAGCCACTCACCCAATTTTCACTACAAGAGCTCGATATACTGCATCAACAATTTATGCGCGACGTTATTGAGCCAATGAAGCTCGATCAGGCTGAAACTTTAATAAACCATCACCGCCAAGTCGGCGATCGTGTCTTAGTGATCACATCAACCAACCGCTTTATTGTAGAGCCCATCTGCAAATCCTTAGGTATTAATGAAATTATTGCGACCGATTTACAGATTATAGATGGAAAATACACTGGCAAAGTAGATGGCACACCCACGTTCAAAGAAGGTAAGGTTGAGCGATTTAATCAGTGGCTAAAGGAGCAAAATACAAATAACCAAGGAAGCTATTTCTACTCTGACTCAATCAATGATATGCCCATGCTTCTGGAAGTGACTTACCCAATCGCCGTAGATCCTGATCCAGCCCTTCGCAAAGAAGCTGAATCAAGACACTGGGAAATAATTTCCTTGCGAAATTAAGTTTTGTTAAGACTTACTCGTCTTCAACCAGAGCTTGATAGCCCTCGGCATCAAGCAGGCTACTGAAGTCTTCACTTGAGTTTATTTTAACGCTAAATAACCATCCATCTTCGTACGGACTACTATTGACCAGTTCAGGCTCATCCTCAAGCGCAGAATTGACCTCAACAATCTCTCCAGACACTGGAGAATATATATCTGAAGCCGCCTTAACTGACTCGACAACTGCTATTTCAGCACCTACCTCAACTTCAGCACCGGACTCCGGAAGCTCTATAAAAACAATATCACCCAAGGCATCTTGAGCATGGTCAGTTATCCCAACAATAACAGTTCCATCACTCTCTACTCGCGCCCATTCATGGCTATTTGCATATTTTAACTCTGTGGGAAAATCACTCACACCGCACCTCTATTTAAAACTTGATAATTAATTTCCAGTAAGGGTTTATTTTACTGTTCAACCTGTAAAAAGTTAAAGCTATTTTCATTGATCACCCAATAACTTCACTTATGTATAGAAAATTAGACAATTTATGGCGAGATTTCCAGTGCAGGTTCATCAAGCGCCGAAAATTGTTCGCGCAACGTCAGTATCTGGTCGCTCCAATATCTCGCCGAATCAAACCATGGAAAGGCTTGCGGAAACGCCGGATCATTCCAACGCCTGCCAATCCAAGCGCTGTGATGAATAATACGCAGGGTACGCAACACTTCGATGAGTGCCAATTCTCGCGGATCAAAATCATTGAATTCGTTATACCCCTCGACCAACTCAGCTATTTGAGCTTTCTGCTCATGCCGATCGCCGGATAAAAGCATCCATAAATCTTGCACTGCAGGAGCCATCCGCGCATCGTCAAAGTCAACAAAATGAGGATTGTCATCTCGCCACAGGATATTGCCCGAATGGCAGTCGCCATGAACTCTTATCCAATTAATTTCCCCAAAATTGTCAAGTATTGACTGACACTTATTGAGAACATCAGGCAAAAGACTGTCATAGGCAGGGCTCAACTCCCTGGGGATAAAGTACTCACTAATATATTGGTAAGCTTGCCAGCCAAACGTTTGGATATCTAATTTTGGCCGCGATGCAAACTTATTGACGGAACCGACCCCATGGAATCGCCCTAGAAGGCGCCCAAGAATAAATAGATTATCCAGATTATCCAATTCAGGTGCAAGGCCGCCGCGCCGTGGGTAGAGGGAAAACTTAAAATCGCAATGGCTGTGCAATGATTCATTAGCACTGTTTAATAGAGGGCACACCACCGGCAACTCCTGCTCTCGCAATTGAAAGCAAAACTGGTGTTCCTCGTGTATTTGGTCGCTACTCCAACGATTTGGCCGGTAAAACTTTGCAATTAGCGGCTGCTCATCCTCAATGCCAACTTGGTATACACGATTTTCATAGCTGTTAAGCGGTAGCAATCTACCATCACTGATATAGCCGCAACTTTCAACTGCATCCATTATCATATCTGGTGTTAGTAACTCAAATTCATGAGCTTCAGATTCAGTCATCCTTTTCCCTATACCTTTTAATCCAATATTCGCTTTGAACGCAGTGCTTTCTTTTGCCCATGAAGCGCTTTTTTATCTAAACGCTTTCTTTGCGAACTTTTAGAAGGTTTCGTTGCCTTGCGCGCCTTTGGCAAAGTTGCCACCGACTGCAGCAATAATTTTAGCCGCTGAATAGCCTCAGCACGATTTTTATCCCAGCTACGATACTGCTGAGCCTTGATGATGATGATACCTTCTCTAGTAATTCTCTGGTCGCGAAGCGCCATTAGTCGCTGTTGATAAAATTCTGGTAGCGACGATTGAAGAATATTAAATCTCAAATGTACCGCCGAAGAGACCTTATTGACATTTTGCCCGCCGGGACCGCTCGCCCTAATGGCTGTTAGCTCGACCTCTTCGATAGGTATTGAAATTGATTGTGTTACAGCAATCATTCGCCATCCGACACTAGATATTGAAACCGAGGCTTGATACAGCCGTCGACCTCAATCGTTTCTACAAACATTGCCAACGGCCTGACCCATAGCTCTCGACTGCCATATAGGGGGCGATAAACCACCATATCAGGCTCACCCTCACTGTGTTTAGCAACACCAATTACCTGATATTTGTTTCCCTTAAAATGCTTATAGATACCAGCAACTATACTCACAGTTTTACCCTATTAAAATTTGAAGATACGCCCATAATCCTTTTTAGGGATTTAATATACCGCCTAATTAGATTGCACCCATATTAACACAGGCCTGTGTAAGCACGTCGCAAAAGCATCAATGCTATAAAATTCTTGCATTATGATTTGCAAAAACTGTGCAAAAACTGTGCATTTTTAAAGCATTACAGCAGAAAAAGCCTCAAAATCTAATTAATTTCAACTAAATTTCACTGAAAATTAGCCAAAACCAAAAAAAAACAATACACTGCATTGTCCTGGATTATTATTTTTGCCTCAAAGGCATATATTTCAGTGGGGATCTTTAGTCTTATATGTTATTCGGGTTAAAGTGTTAATTCAGTCTCAACAAGAGGCTGGTGTTTTAAGTGTCCATTTTGGGCGTTGTTGTATTTAAGTGAGGTTGTTATGTCAGGGGAAAGAGTTGCTGGCACTGTAAAGTGGTTCAACGATAGTAAAGGTTTTGGTTTTATTGAGCAGGAAGGTGGTAGTGATGTATTTGTACACCACAGCGCTATTCAAGCTGAAGGCTTCAAATCTTTAAAAGAAGGTCAGGCGGTAACGATGGAAGTTGCTGAGAGCCAGAAGGGTCTTCAAGCCGAGAATGTAGTAGCCGACTAAGGTTATTTGACTACCTTAGGGTAGTGACAAAAGTTCTTGTAAGGCCCTGACAGAAATGTCAGGGCCTTTATTTTGTAGAGAGTAAAGCGTTAGACATTAGATTCGGTAAATCGAGTGCTACTTAATTTTGGCTTCTTTGTAAATTACATGCTTGCGGATGGTAGGATCATATTTTTTAATCTCCATCTTTTCAGGCGTGTTGCGCTTATTTTTGTCCGTCGTATAGAAGTGTCCTGTTCCAGCACTAGACACTAAGCGGATTTTTTCTCGAGCTGACTTAGCCATTTTTTAATCCTCTAGATTTTCTCGCCGTTAGCACGAAGGCTAGCAAGAACGTTTTCAATACCATTTTTATCAATAATTCGCATTCCTTTGGTAGAAACGCGCAATTTCACAAAACGCTTTTCAGATTCAATCCAAAAACGGTGTGTGTGAAGATTAGGCTCAAAGCGACGACGAGTTCTATTCTTCGCGTGGGATACATTATTTCCAGCCATTGGGCGCTTACCCGTGACCTGACATACTCTAGACATTATTGCTGCCTCTTAATTTGCAATTTGCGCTTTGGGCACTGGCCCACAGCCTACTGAATTTTGTTTCCCCAACAACTTTTCGCAAGGTCGTCTTTTAAGGAGGCGCGTTTTATACCAGAAACCCTACCTTGAAGCAAACAAAAACCGATAATTAGCTTCTAAATCAATGGTTTTTTTTCAATGTCACTTATTTGATAAAATTAGCCATCAATGGTGTTTTCAAAAATAGCACCCTTAGTTTAACAAATTATAGCTTTCCTGTTTCCGCCAAAGACACAATTTCACCCTTTCCAATAATAAAATGATCTAAAAGTTTGATATCAATAATTTCAAGAGCAGCCTTTAGTCTCTTGGTAATAAGTATATCGGCACGACTAGGGTTTGCACTGCCACTGGGGTGATTATGTGCAACAATGACTGAGGATGCATTCTTTTCCAGGGCAACCTTTGCCACCTCTCGAGGATGAACGCTTGCAGAGTTTACTGTACCAAAAAATAACTCCATCAATTCAATCAACCGATGACGGGTATCCAGCAACATGACTGCAAATACCTCTCGATGGTTATCGCGCATTTGAATTGCTAGATAATCCATCACTTTTTCTGGACTAGTAAATATATCTTGGGAGCGCAGCTGCTCATCTAAATAACGCCGAGTTAGCTCAAGGGTTGCCTGTAGCTGACAAAATTTAGCCTGGCCTAACCCTTTGGCGGCACAAAATGCCTGACAATCAGCTTTTAACAGCGGTGCCAAGCCACCAAAATAGTCAATTAACTCTTTGGCCATTTGCTTGGCATTAGCCCCTTTGCGCCCAACACGAAGAAATATCGCCAACAGCTCAGCATCTGTCAGCACTTTAGGCCCTTTGGCCAATAGCTTTTCTCGCGGCCAATCAGCCATTGGCCATTGACTTATAGACATAGCCTGTCCTTATTTATCACTATAGAATTCCTTTCTGAAGTGTTATCTTAGCCGCTTACAAAAGTGTTATCGGGATATTAATGAGTAGTCTGTCACAAAAACGCATCATTCTTGGCATTACTGGCGGTATTGCCGCTTACAAAAGCGCTGAAATTGCTCGCCGCCTGCAAGATCATGGTGCCGAGGTACGCGTTATTATGACAGACTCTGCGCAAGAATTTATCCGCCCCCTCACGCTTCAAGCCCTTACCGGCAAGCCGGTTCACACCGATCTACTAGATACCAAAGCTGAGGCGGCGATGGGCCATATTGAGCTTGCCCGCTGGGCTGACGCCATATTGGTCGCACCGGCAACGGCAAATTTTATGGCCGCATTAAGCCAAGGCACCGCCCACGATCTACTGACAACGGTGTGTCTGGCTAGCTCAGGTAAAATTATCGTTGCACCCGCGATGAATCAGGCTATGTGGTCTCAACCCGCATCTCAGCAAAACATTGAATCTCTGAAACGCAGAGGCATTACCATTTTAGAGCCCGATAACGGCGTTCAGGCCTGCGGTGATATTGGGCCAGGCAGGCTGCAACAGCCTGATGTCATTGTTGAGCACATGGCTAGTATTTTTGACTCTGGTATTTTATCGGGAAAACAGGTTGTTATAACCGCCGGCCCAACCAGAGAAGCCATTGACCCGGTTCGCTATATTAGCAATCACAGCTCTGGGAAAATGGGCTATGCGCTTGCAAGCGCTATGACGGATGCTGGAGCATCGGTTACGCTTATTTCTGGACCAGTGTCACTTCAATGTCCAGATCGCTGTGAGCTTATTTCCGTAGTGTCCGCCGATGATATGCTTGCGGCGGCATCGCTAGCAGTAAAAAAAGCCGATATTTTTATCTCATCTGCGGCAGTTGCAGACTACAGGGTAACAGAAGTAGCGAGCCAGAAGATAAAGAAAAAATCGGATAAAATGTCGCTAAATTTGTCGAAAACGCCGGATATTGTCGCTATATTGTCAGAAAATAACCCAAATTTGTTTGTTGTTGGTTTTGCTGCTGAAACTGAACAAGTGGAAGCTCATGCACGGGAAAAACTCGACAGAAAACAACTGAATGCAATTATTGCTAATGATGTTTCTCGCATGGATATTGGCTTTAATTCAGACGACAATGAAGCCTTATGGATAGACGCAGATAACAGCCAAACCCTAAGCAAAAAAAGCAAAGCGCAACTTGCCCGAGAAATTGCTGTCTTAATTGCTAACAAGATTAATCGTTAGTCGATAGCGACAACCACAGCAGATTGAGAGCCCTGTATTTTGAATGATATAAGCGCCATAAATTCTAATTTTTCTTATACAGTTGATGAACTGCCCGCTGAAGTGTTTCGCAACTATGATATTCGCGGCTTTGCCGATTCTCAGATTACCCCTAAATTTGCCTACAAGCTAGGCGCCGCCCTTGGCAGCATGCTTACTCAACAACAGTATGAGAGTATTTATCTAGGTCGAGATGCAAGGCTTAGCTCGCCCCAGCTGGCAAAAGCCCTAAGCCAGGGACTGACTCAACAGGGTATGAATGTTATTGATATTGATGCCATTAGCACCCCTGCATTAAACTACGCCGTTCACTGTGATGGTTCAGCAGACTGTGGAGTTATGGTGACGGCTAGCCATAATGCTAAGCAGTATAATGGCTTTAAAATTATTGTTCGCGACCAAGTAATTGCAGGCGAGTTATTGCAATCAATTAAACAACTAATGCTCTCGGATATACCAAGCAATGGCGCATTTGGCGAAATTATTCATGCGAATATAGCACCGCAGTATATACAAGCCATTATGGCTAATTGCCGGCCTCAACAAGATTTTAAAATTGTGATTGATTGCGCCAATAGCATTGTTGGACCATTGGCAGTGAGCCTTTTTAATCAGCTCGGCTATGAGGTAATCCCTTTATTTTGCCAGCCCGATGGCAATTTCCCAAACCATGACCCAAATCCATCTGATGAGGGCAATCTGCAAACCCTTCAAGCCGCAGTTTTATCCAATCAAGCGGATCTTGGTTTAGCCTTTGATGGCGATGGCGATCGACTAGTAGTTATTTCGGGTAGCGGAGAAATTCTGTGGCCAGACCAACTATTAATGATTTTTGCGCGCGACATTTTAACTCGATACCCAAAGACTGATATTGTATTTGATGTTAAGAGCAGCTTTAGTTTAAAGCAACTTGTCAGTGAACTTGGCGGAAATCCGGTGATGTGTAAAACAGGTCACTCCCATGTTAGAAGTAAGGTTCAACAAACTGGCGCTCTTGTTGGCGGTGAATTTAGCGGTCATATTTTCTTTAATGATCGCTGGCATGGTTTCGATGACGGGCTCTATGCCAGTGTGAGACTACTAGAAATACTGGCAAACTGTGATATAGCACCCAAACAAGCGCTAGAAAAAATGATGGCTGAATTTAAACCCAGCGTTTACACCCCTGAAATATTAATTCCAGTCACTGAGGCGGAAAAATTTGCTTTAATGGAAAGGTTAGTGGCTGATTGCAGCTTTAAAGGTGCAATAATTAACACTATTGACGGACTAAGGGTAGAATACCCCCTTGGCTGGGGTTTAATCAGAGCATCAAATACCTCAGCAAACCTAACAATGCGCTTTGAAGCCGACAATACGGATGAATTAGCGCGTATTAAAAAGCTGTTTAGCCATGAGCTAGCGCCTTTTATTAACCAAGTGGATCAATATTTGTAATATGTCATTAAATCGAGAAGAAGCAGAAAATACAGCTAAAGTCATTTCTAGAGCACTGCCCTATATTCAGCGCTTTGCCGGTAAAACTGTGGTCATCAAATATGGTGGCAATGCCATGGTGGACGACCGACTAAAACAAAGTTTTGCGCGCGATATCGTTTTAATGAAAGCGGTGGGGATCAATCCTGTCGTAGTTCATGGTGGCGGCCCTCAAATTGGTCAATTGCTCGATCAGCTGTCTATTGAAACTAAATTTGTTAACGGTATGCGAGTCACTGACAGCAAGACTATGGATGCTGTGGAAATGGTACTAGGCGGTACGATTAACAAAGAAATTGTTAATCTTATCAGCAGTGCTGGCGGCAGAGCCTTTGGCGTTACCGGTAAAGACGGGCGTTTAATCAAAGCCAAAAAACTTGTGGTGTCGCAAAAGACCCCCGAGATGTCGGTGCCTGAAATAATTGATATTGGCCATGTAGGTGATGTTGAATCAATCGACAAAAGTGTTATCGATATGCTGCTAAAAAGTGACTATATTCCAGTGATTGCACCCATAGGTGTTGGCGCTGATGGCGCTTCATACAATATCAATGCCGATTTGGTTGCCGGCAGGGTTGCCTCAGTGTTAAATGCAGAAAAGTTGATGCTTTTGACCAATGTTGCCGGCCTGCAGGATAAGCAGGGCGAAATACTAACCGGACTAACTGTAAACCTTGTCGATGAGCTTATTGAAGATGGCACAATCTATGGTGGCATGTTGCCTAAAATTCAATGTGCACTTGATGCCGTTAATTCCGGCGTTGCTGCCGCACATATCATCGATGGTCTAGTCGATCATGCCGTTATGCTTGAATTATTTACCGATGAAGGCGTAGGCACTTTAATTACCAACCAGAAGTAAGCGGAGACTACTGATGGTCGCGAAACACAACTCCAAAGCTCAGGATATTCTTCAAGCTTTAGCGCTTATGCTGGAGTCATCGCGCGGCGCTCGTATCACTACCGCGGCCTTAGCCTCTGAATTGGGCTGCTCTGAAGCGGCCCTGTACCGCCACTTTCCCAGTAAAACCAAAATGTATGAAGGGCTTATCGATTTTATTGAGGAAACCATATTTGCGCGGGTGAACAATATTATTAACGATGAGCCAGATGCGGTTAATCAGTGCCAAAGAATACTCAGCTTAACGCTAACATTTGCGGAAAAGAATGCCGGTATCAGCCGACTATTACACGGCGATGCATTAACCGGAGAAACCGAGCGGTTGCGCCACAGAATTGCTCAGTTTTTTAGTCGGCTAGAATCACAGCTTAAACAAATTGTGAGAGAAGCAGAGCTCAATCAAGGGATTATAGTTAATCCAAGCCCCGCTATAGCTGTTGATTTAATGATTAATCTGCTAGAGGGAAAGATCAGCCAGTTTGTTCGCAGTGACTTTAAACAGCACCCTACACAATACTGGCAAGATCAATGGCCGCTGTTGGCTGAACAGCTGTTCAGCCGACCCTAGACCGGCAAGCTAACTAAACTCCGTACTGCTGTCGATAACTATCTATTTGAGCAACCAAGTCATTATGCTCAGGCTTGGCTTTCAAATACTGCAAAATATCATCAATATCAATAATACTCGCCACTGGAATTTTAAATTCCTGCTCGACCTCTTGAATGGCAGATTTATCTGTTTTTCCACGCTCTTTGCGATCCAAACCGATAACCACGCCCGCGGCTTGAGCTCCCACCTGCTCAACTATCGACATAACCTCTCTGATCGCGGTACCAGCGGTAATCACATCATCAATAATTAACACTTTGCCCTCAAGAGGCGCACCTACAAGAGTACCCCCTTCGCCATGGGCCTTTGCCTCTTTGCGGTTAAAGCAGTAGGGCACATTAATGCCATGATATTCTGATAAGGCAATGGAGGTCGCTGCGGCCAATGTAATGCCCTTGTAGGCTGGACCAAACAGCACATCAAACTCAATACCCGATTCTACAATTGCCGATGCATAGCAACGCCCAAGCGCGGCGAGCGCATTGCCAGTGTAAAATTCACCCGCATTAAAAAAATGTGGCGAGGTGCGACCAGATTTAAGCTCAAATTGGCCAAATTTTAACGCGCTACTGGAAATTGCATTATCAATAAAATCTACTTTGTATGTTTTCATGTGCTATTAATCTTTTGTTCCATTTATTTAAGAATAGATCAGTTTTCGCCCTATTGGGCCAGTGCCATATTTTGCACTCTTACCAAATCGGCAATACCCTGATTAGCCAGTTGCAACATTTCGGTTAAAGCTTCACCGGAAAATGGCGCCTCTTCAGCTGTGCCCTGAATTTCTATATAGCCGCCGTTGGCATCCATAACCACATTCATATCAGTTTCTGCATTAGAATCTTCAGGATAATCCAAATCAAGCACCGGCGTTCCGTTGTAAACTCCCACAGAAACAGCCGCAATCATATGCAGTAAAGGATCGGTTTTAATCAACTTTTCTCGCTGCAAATGACGAATGGCATCAACCAACGCCACACAACCACCGGTAATTGCCGCTGTTCGCGTTCCACCATCAGCTTGAATCACATCGCAATCAATATAAATGGTATTTTCACCTAGCTGTTTTAGATCCACCGCGGCGCGCAATGAGCGACCGATAAGTCTCTGTATTTCCTGTGTACGTCCAGATTGCTTGCCTCTAGTAGCTTCTCGGCCCATACGGCTATTGGTTGAACGTGGCAGCATGCCATATTCAGCCGTTACCCAGCCCTGACCCTTGCCACGTAAAAATCGCGGTACAGTATTTTCAACACTGGCATTACAAATAACCTTAGTGTTGCCAAACTCGACGAGCACTGAGCCCTCAGCGTGCTGTGTATAGTTTCTGGTAATTTTTACTTGGCGCAACTGCTCTGGGCGTCGCCCGCTTGGTCTTGTCATGATTGATGCCTTATTACAGATTCTTGTATTTGAACTGTCAATTGTAACAAATCTTCCCCCTCTTTAACTGCCTTTGTTAGAATACAGACAAATAAAAATTTCATGGAGTTGCTATGCCACGCAGTATGACCGCCTACGCCAGAATTACTGAAGAACATTCTTGGGGATCAATTAGCTGTGAGCTTAAATCGGTCAACCATCGGTTTTTAGAGATTGGCTTTAGAATGCCCGAATCCCTGCGTGAAGCAGAGACCACACTGCGAGATATGGCGCGCAAAAAACTCGGGCGCGGCAAAATCGACTGCTCGGTTCAGATTGCCTTTAATCACTCTGATAATACTTCAGACTTAGATCTTGAGGCGGCTCGAGGGCATATAAAAACCGTAGAATCTATAGCGGCAGAAATAAAACAGGCCGCCGCCATTTCTGCGGTCGATATTATGAAGCTACCCGGTGTCCTTAAAGATTCTGCAGTCAACTCCAAACAACTTAGTAAATCGGCTATCCAAGCCTTTGATTTAGCGCTCGATCAAATGCTTGAAGGTCGCGCTCGCGAGGGAGAAAAGCTAGCGGATATGATTGAACAGCGCTTATCCGGTATAGAAACCCAGATTGTATTAGTGCGCCAAAACTTACCAGAAATTCTGCAGCAACAGCGCAATCGCCTGCATGAAAAACTTTCCGAACTAAAAGATCAGCTCGATGAGCAGCGGCTGGAACAAGAAATGGTCATTATTGCCAATAGAGCTGATGTCGATGAAGAACTGGATCGACTGGAGGCTCATGTTATTGAAATTCGTCGAGTGCTAAGTGAATCTGCTTCTATAGGCCGCAGGCTAGATTTCTTAATGCAGGAACTTAATCGAGAAGCAAATACATTGGGCTCTAAATCTATTTCGAACATTACTACTCAAGCATCAGTTGAACTGAAGGTGTTGATAGAACAGATGCGCGAGCAGATACAAAATATTGAATAAGCTTTACCATTGAAGATAATTAATCGAAGATAGATTTATTTTTCTGCTAATGTAAACTTTCTAAAACGTTTATTCTTAACTGGATATTTATAGCTTTATTATGACTTTGGGCACATTATTTATTATTTCAGCACCATCTGGAGCTGGCAAAACGAGCTTAGTCGCTGAACTACTTCGCCGTGTCGACAATCTTCAGGTTTCAGTTTCTCATACCACCAGACCCAGTCGCACTGGTGAAACTGACGGTCTGAATTATCACTTTGTCTCGCACCAGCAATTTGAACAGATGGTAAAAGACCAAGCGTTTGTTGAGCATGCCAAGGTTCATAGCAATTACTATGGTACTTCCAAAGAGTGGGTGAATAGCGCCCTAAATCAGGGTATAGACGTTATTCTAGAAATAGATTGGCAGGGCGCCGATCAGGTAAGACAAATCTTCCCACGCAGCTCGAGCATTTTTATCTTACCACCAAGCAAACAGGCTTTATTTGAACGCTTAAAAGGTCGCGGACAGGATTCAGATGCCGTCATTCAACAGCGCGTTGCCGCCGCAAAAGAAGAGATGAGCCACTATACTGACGCTGATTATTTAGTGATAAACGATCAATTTGAACTAGCCTGCAAACAGCTAGAAAACATTATTCACGCCAAGCGCTGCGCGTTAGACAGTCAACGACATGAAAAACTATTGATTGATTTATTGTCGTAAGGGCTCAAATTAGGTAAAATTGCAGGTTCTCGATGGCAAAAAGCCATCAAATCCAAAAAATTGTGTACATCGGATTAAATATGGCTCGTATTACAGTAGAAGATTGTTTGAATTTTGTTGATAACCGTTTTGAATTAGTGATGGTTGGCTCTAAGCGCGCTCGCCAAATTGCTGTTGACGGTCGCCCCCCTCTTATCGATGCAGAAAATGATAAGCCCACCGTTATAGCTCTTCGCGAAATTGAAGAGGGTCTAATTAGCCCTGAAGTTCTTCAAGAAATTGAACGCGACTATGAAATTGTCGACGCCGAAGAGAATTCTGAAGATACTCCGCAAGACGCTGTATAGCACAGCACTCAAAACGAGGTAGGAGGGCGAATCACAGGTGCTTTCAGTACTAACCGAACAGCTTTCCAACTACCTCGAACAAAAAGAGGTTAAAAAAATAGAGCGTGCCTACAGGTACGCCGAGCAATGCCACTCGGGTCAGTTGCGTCAGAGTGGTGATCCCTATATTACTCACCCCCTAGCGGTAGCTAATATTTTAGCTGATATGCGATTAGACCACGAAAGTCTAATGGCGGCCCTGCTGCATGACGTTATCGAAGATACTGGCGTTACCAAGGGTCAGATAAGCCGCCGTTTTGGACGCACGGTAGCCGACTTAGTGGACGGTGTGAGTAAACTAAGCGAAATCGAATTCGAAACCAAAGCTCAGCTGCAAGCCGAAAGCTTCCAAAAAATGACCCTCGCTATGTCGAAAGATATACGCGTAGTGTTGGTTAAGCTTGCCGATCGACTTCACAATATGCGCACGCTGGGCGTACTGCCTCCAGAAAAGCGCCGCCGTATTGCAAGGGAAACGCTAGAAATTTATGCACCCATTGCTCAGCGTCTAGGCATCAATGATGTGCGAATAGAATTTGAGGATCTCGGCTTTGCCACCATGTATCCTCTGCGCCATAGACGCTTGCGCGAGGCGCTAAAAGCAGCCAGTAAAAATCGTAAGGAAATTGTCTCTGAAATTCATCAAGCCATCGAAATTCGTCTTGAGCGAGAGTCGTTCCCAGCCATTGTAAAAGGTCGGGAAAAGCATGTATGGAGCATCTATAAAAAAATGCGCGACAAGCAAAAATCTTTCCGCGACATTATGGATGTTTTTGCTTTTAGACTAATTGTCGACTCAGTTGACGATTGCTATCGCACCCTTGGTATTATGCACAATATCTTTAAGCCGGTTCCCGGCGAATTCAAAGACTATGTCGCTATTCCTAAAGCTAATGGCTATCAGTCTCTTCACACTGTCCTTGTTGGTATGCACGGGGTTTTGATTGAGGTGCAGATTCGCACTCAAGAGATGGAAACCATGGCTAACTATGGTATCGCTGCCCACTGGGAATATAAATCAACCGAGGGCACCATCGATGCCAACCAACGCCGGGCAACACGCTGGGTTCAAGGTTTACTTGAAATGCAAAAGCAAGCGGGCGATTCGTTAGAATTTCTGGAGCATGTTAAAACCGATCTATTTCCTGATGAAATCTATGTATTTACTCCTAAGGGAAGGATTATTGAGCTTCCCTCGGGGGCAACACCGGTCGACTTTGCCTATTCAGTTCATACAGATTTGGGTAATAGGTGTATAGCCTGTCGCGTTGACGGTGAATTAACCCCTTTATCAGAACAGCTACAAAGCGGGCAAAAAATTGAAATTGTCAGCACTCAGGGTGCGCAACCAAACCCAAACTGGTTAAATTTTGTTGTTACTGCCAAGGCGCGAAGTGCTATTCGTCACTATTTAAAAAACCAGCAACATGACGAGTCTGTTAACCTAGGTAAACGATTGCTGGATAAAGCCTTGGCAAATTATGGTACTGCTTATAACAAACTAAGAAAGTCGCAGATTAAGCGACTGCTCAAAGAAACATCAGCACCAACATTCGAATATGTTCTTCAACAAATCGGTCTCGGCAATCAGGTCCCTTTTGCCGTTGCCAATATATTGGTTCCGCCATCGAAGCGCAATATTCCCGAGGATAAACGCAAGCCATCGCTACCTGTCGTTGTAGACACATCAGAGAGTTTAATTCTTCATTATGCGAGATGCTGTCACCCGATTCCCGGAGACCCAATACTGGGGCACGTTTCACCCGGAAAGGGAATGGTAATCCATTTAGAGTCCTGTCATAACCTCAAAGAAATTCGTAATCACCCTGAGAAATGTATGCCCCTTAGCTGGTCAAAAGTGGTGGAAGGAGAATTCCCGGTTGAGGTCAAGGTAGAAATAACGCCGGAGCGTGGTTTTATTGCGGCGCTCGCCTCAAGAATAACCGACGAGGATGCTACAATTGAAAACATTAGCACCACAGAAAAAGATGCTTATACCAGTATTGTAGATGTAGTTATGACTGTGCGTAACCGTTTACACCTAGCAGATATCATTCGAAGAGTCAGAAGCCTAGCGCCTGTTCGACGAGTTTATCGCGTAAAAAATAAATAGTTATTCAAGGATTCCTTTTATGTCTAACAAAGCGCATATTTTTACAGAAAAAGCCCCTGCTGCTATCGGCCCTTATAGTCAGGCAGTCAAAGTAAATAATACGGTTTATCTTTCAGGTCAAATTCCTTTAGACCCTGACAGCATGGAGCTGGTAAGTGGTGATATACAGGCTCAAGCACGTCAGGTATTCGCCAACCTCAGTGCGGTATGCGAAGCGGCGGGAGCCAATCTAAGCGGCGTTGTTAAGCTTAATATTTTTCTTACCGACCTAAGCAATTTCAATGCAGTCAATGAGGTTATGTCAGAATTATTTGAGCAACCCTATCCAGCCCGTGCCGCTATTGGCGTAAAAGAGCTACCAAAGGGCGCTGAAATTGAAATGGACGCCATTGTAGTTACCTAATCAACGGCTTTTTGATCCTCTATCAGCGCGGCGTACCCCTCTTTATATGAAGGGTAGTTAAACTTAAAGCCAGTGTCTAAGAGTAGGCGATTACTGCATCGCCTTATTGACCCTAGCTTTATCACCTCAGCTATAAGGCTGACATCGAGCTTTTGCGCAAGCCATTGCCGAATATCATACTGCGTGACAGGCTCACAATCTGAGGCCAAATAGATTGGCTCGATAGGCTTTTCAGACTCGAATAACTCAATTAAATGCGCCAATACAGCGCAACAATCTTCTGCATGAATACGGTTACTCCATTGTTCTGGTAATTTTGGCCTTCCCTTGCCCGCTCGCACCTGATCGAGTAACCGAGATCGTCCGGGGCCATAAATACCAGAAAACCTTACCACTGTACTTGAACAGGGTAAATTTTGAATAATTTGCTCAGCCTGAAGTAATATTTTGCCAGAGAATGTGACCGGTTTTGGCTTTGTAGTCTCATCAACCCAGTCGCCATTATTATCACCATAAACACTGGTACTAGAGACCCAAATTATTAACTTTGGAGCCTGGTGCAAAGCGTTAACTGTTTGCGCCATTGCCTGTGCCACTGCCAAATAGGACTGCTGGTATGCTTGGCGAGTAAACTCAGCAGGCGTTAGGGTTGCAATCCATATATCAAACCTATTAGAGGCAACTGAAAGCAGCAGCTGTGGGTCCGATGCGTCGGCCATAATCGGAGTAATTTCTGACGGCAACTCCGCTGGATTGCGTCTTAATCCAAAGCAATCATATTTTTTGCTGAGACCCTTCGCTGTCCGCTGAGCGATATCGCCACATCCAATAAAAAGTACTTTCACTCTATCTTCCTAAATATTTTTTTCGTATTATTGCTCGATAACACGAATAATTATAATTATCAATACTATTCCAGGAAGGAATATTATGACTCTCACCGAACTTCGCTATGTGACCGTTCTTGCTAAAACCCAGCATTTTGGAAATGCGGCAGAGCAGTGCAATGTCAGTCAACCAACACTCAGTATAGCAATAAAAAAACTAGAATCTGAATTGGGCATTGATATTTTTGAACGATCGGCAACCCAAGTTTTTCTCACCCCAATGGGCGAAAAAATAATTGCCCAGTGCCACAAAGTGCTTGATGAAGTTGCAATCATTAAAGATATTGCTGTTAACGAAGAAGAGCGACTCAGTTCGCCCCGTCATATTGGTGCCATCTTTACCATTGGACCCTACTTGTTTCCAAATTTTGTTTCACCTCTTCAGAAAAGCGCTCCAAATATGCCATTGATTATTGAAGAAGGTTACACAAACTCACTAAGACAGAGACTTAGAAAAAGAGCATATCCTGCTTCTCGGTGAGGGACACTGTTTTAGAGATCAAGTGATAGATGCTATTCCCAATATCAATCAACATCACCATGCGGAGATGCCGATTGATACAGACTCTCAAGCCTATTCCCTAGAAACTCTCTGCACGATGGTAGCTACTGGCTTTGGTATTACTATATTGCCGCAAACTGCGGTAAAAGGCACCAGTACTTTTACTGTGTGTAGCACTGATTTAGTTGCCATACCGTTTGAAGGCGATGAACCTAAGCGAACCCTAGCAATTGCATGGCGGGCTGGCTTTCCAAGGTATAAAGCTATTGAAGCTGTTCGCAATGCAATTTATGCTAGCTATAATTTAAGTTCTGACAACAAACAACTACCAAAATTGGCCTATGAATAATGACAACAACTAACCTTGATGCGATCGCTATTAGTGAGCTTCGAGGTGTTGGCCCTCAATTAGCAAAAAAGCTCGAAAAATTGGGCCTTAAAAATCTTCAAGATTTACTGTTTCATTTGCCGTTGCGCTATATAGATAGAACCAAGATAACCCCAATAGGTAGCCTTCAGCCACAGACTGATGTTGTCCTTGAAGGCGAAATTCGTGCCTGCGATGTAGTCTTTGGCCGTCGACGCAGCCTAGTCTGCAAATTACAAGATGATACCGGCACCACGGTTTTACGATTTTTTCACTTTAGTCGAGCACAGCAAGAGCGCTTAAAAGCTGGAGCAAAATTACGTTGTTATGGTGAAGTAAGGCAGGGCAAATACGGGCTTGAACTCAATCATCCAGAGTATCAGCATCTAGATAGCAATAACCCTCCAAGCCTAGAAGATACATTAACGCCTGTATATCCTCTAACTGAAGGCATCACTCAGATACGCATTAGGGATCTTTGCCGAAAGGCCTTAGATCGACTGGAAACTCATGGGATTGAGGAATTAATTCCACAAGCGTTAAAACAGCAACTTACGGGAGTGCTCTCTTATTCATTGATCGATGCGCTCCAGCTTATTCACTCACCTCCGCCGAGTATTGAACTACATAGGCTAGCCACTGGAGAGCATCCAGCACAACAGCGGCTGGTAGCAGAAGAGTTAATCGCTCACAATTTAAGTCTGTTAAAAATGCGAAAAAAGGTTCAACGGCAGCAGGCACCATGCCTAACTGAAGATAAAACAGTATTGGCTCATTTTTTAGATAAATTACCGTTTGAGCTAACTGGCGCGCAACAAAAGGTATGCGCAGAGATAAATCGCGATATCAATAAAACCTTCCCCATGTTGCGACTGGTTCAAGGGGACGTAGGCTCAGGAAAAACTGTGGTTGCCGCTATCGCAGCGTTACAGGCGATTGCCAATGGCAAGCAGGCCGCACTGATGGCACCCACAGAAATTCTAGCCGAACAACACAGAATAAATTTTGAACAGTGGTTCAAAGATATGAAAATCAGTGTTGCTTGGTTAACCGGCAAGGTAAAAGGTAAAGCACGTGAGGTTCAGCTTCAGCGCATTGCCGATGGCAGTGCGCAAATGGTCATAGGAACCCATGCGCTGTTTCAAGAGAGCGTTCAGTTTAGCGATCTAGGCATTACCATTATCGATGAGCAACACCGATTCGGCGTTCATCAGCGACTGGCACTGCGCAATAAAGGATTTGGTGATAATCAACCCAATGAGCAAAATTTAGCGCCTCATCAATTAATTATGACGGCAACGCCTATACCCAGAACATTGGCCATGAGCGCCTATGCCGATCTTGATTGTTCAGTTATTGACGAGTTACCACCGGGTAGAACACCGGTTGAAACGGCGGTTCTCAGTAATCTGCGGCGCAACGATATTATCCAACGCATTCGTGCATCATGCCTTGAAGGTCGCCAGGCTTACTGGGTCTGTACGCTTATTGAAGAATCAGACGTACTTGAGGCTCAGGCGGCAGAGGTGACCGCTAGCGAATTACAACTTTTGCTACCAGAACTCTCTATTGGCTTGGTGCATGGCCGTCTTAAGCCGCGCGAAAAATTAGACATAATGAATGCCTTTAAGGCTGGGGATATACACTTACTAGTAGCCACCACGGTGATTGAAGTTGGGGTTGATGTGCCTAATGCCAGTCTAATGATTATTGAAAATGCCGAGCGTCTGGGCTTATCGCAACTGCATCAGCTTAGGGGTAGAGTGGGAAGAGGTTCAGCAAAAAGTCATTGCGTATTACTCTATAGCTCACCTCTTTCTGCCAATGGCAGTGAGCGTTTAAAAACCATGCGTCAAACCAACGACGGCTTTGCTATTGCCGAAAAGGATCTAGAGCTAAGAGGCCCCGGCGAGCTTCTAGGCACCCGTCAAACCGGTGATATGCAACTACAAATTGCCGATCTGCAACGCGATGCCCACTTGCTTCCCCAAATAAAATTATGCGCTGAATGCCTCATCGAACAGCACCCAAAAGCAGTGGATGCACTCATTGATCGCTGGCTTGGCAGCAATCAACAGTATGCTCAGGCGTAACTTTTGACTAACAGCGGAGCAATTTTTTCTCTACTGTAACTATGCGTCATAGCCTCCAACCCCAGTGGTACTATTTTTGGTGCATTACCCGCTGTACCAAAGGCCTCATAACGCGCAACTGCTATATCTTTCATGGCCGTTATGGTTTGTTTTAAGTAGGCGCGGGGGTCAAATGCTGCTGGGTTTTGGGCTAAGAACTGGCGAATGATACCAGTGGATGCCAAACGCAAATCAGTGTCTATATTGACCTTGCGCACCCCGTGTTTAATCCCCTCGCATATTTGCTCTACGGGTACACCGTAAGTTTCGGGAATTTCACCGCCATGCTCATTAATCATCGCCAGCCATTCTTGAGGCACTGAGGATGAACCGTGCATGACTAAATGGGTATTGGGTATTTTTTGGTTAATTTGCTTGATGCGATCAATGGCTAATATATCTCCTGTAGGTGGACGACTAAATTTGTAGGCGCCATGTGAGGTACCGCAGGCAATCGCCAGTGCATCAACCCCCGTTTTATTGACAAAATATGCCGCCTCTTCGGGGTCAGTTAACATCTGCTCCTGACTGAGTGCACAGTCTGCACCCACGCCATCTTCCTCACCTGCCTGACCGGTTTCAAGGGAAACCAAGCAACCCAATTCGCCCTCAACTGATACGCCACAGGCATGGGCCATATCTACTACCTGCCGAGTAACATCGACATTATATTCATAACTTGAGGGGGTTTTACCGTTCTCCATTAGCGAGCCGTCCATCATCACCGAGCTAAAGCCGAGCTGAATAGAACGCTGGCAAACTGCAGGGCTAGTGCCATGGTTTTGGTGCATACACACCGGGATATAGGGCCATTCTTCCATGGCGGCCTGAATTAAATGACGCAAAAATGGCGCGCCGGCATATTGACGCGCGCCGGCTGAAGCCTGAACGATAACTGGGCTCTGAGTTTGATCAGCGGCAAGCATAATCGCTCGCATTTGCTCTAGATTGTTGACATTAAATGCTGGAACGCCGTAGTTATTGTCTGCGGCGTGATCCAGCAACTGTCTCATTGAAATAAGTGACATCGCCTCTTTCCTTGTAAGCCTTGTGTGTAAATTGCGTTCCTTGCAACCCTGCTACTTTAAGCGTATTTAGTCGCTAGCTGCTCGTGCTTTTAGTAGGGCAACGGCGGGGAATTCTTTACCTTCTACATATTCTAAAAATGCACCCCCACCTGTAGAAATATAGGACACCTGCTGGGCAATTTCATATTTATCGACTGCCGCTAGAGTATCGCCGCCGCCGGCAATTGAAAAACCATCACTTTCCGCAATGGCTAGGGATAAAGATTTGGTGCCCTCGGCAAATTGATCAAACTCAAATACGCCGACTGGGCCATTCCATATAATCGTACCGAGGGTTTTAATAATTGTCGCCAACTGACGCGAGGATTCTGGACCTATATCAAAGATCATATCGTCGGCCTCTACTGCATACACAGAAACAGTGCGCGCCTCAGCTGTTTCAGAAAACTCTTTCCCCACCACTACATCGGTTGGCATTGGGATTTGAACTTTTTCCATTAATGCTTTGGCCGCAGGAATCAAATCTGGCTCATACAGTGACTTGCCGACGGGATAGCCCGCTGCCGCCAAAAATGTATTGGCAATACCACCGCCCACAATAAGTTGGTCTACTTTGTCAGCTAGGGTTTCCAAAACCATAAGTTTAGTTGAAACCTTAGAGCCACCTACAATCGCCCCCACTGGTGCTGTTGGAGTGGCTATGGCTTTTTCTAAAGCGTCTAACTCCTTGGCTAACAGTGGTCCAGCGCAGGCGATAGGTGCAAATTTTGCGACACCATGAGTTGATGCTTGGGCGCGGTGGGCGGTGCCAAAGGCATCCATCACATAAATATCACATAACCCAGCATAGGCCTTAGACAAGGCGTCATCATTGGCTTTTTCGCCCGCATTAAATCGCACATTCTCAAGCAATACCAACTGACCCTGAGCTACGTCAACGCCTTTGGACCAATCAGAAATTAATGCCACCTGTGTGCCTAATTTTTTACTCAAATCATCGGCCACTGGCTGCAAGCTGAACTGATCTTCAAACTGCCCTTCGGTCGGACGCCCAAGGTGAGACATTAAAATAACAGCAGCGCCCTGACCTAAGGCCTGTTTAATGCTGGGTAGTGCCGCATTAATTCTAGCATCGCTGGTTACCACACCGTTTTTAACGGGGACATTAAGATCTTCACGAATTAACACACGTTTTTGACTGAGGTCTAAATCAGTCATTAATTTAATAGTCATTGTTTTTCCTAGTATTCAATTTATAGGGTTGCCACTAACCGTCAGTGCTTACCAGCTTTTTAATACATCCAACATTCTATTGGCATAGCCCCATTCGTTATCAAACCAAATCAGTACTTTTACCAATTTTTGCTGACCAACTCTGGTCTGGCTAGCATCTACGATGCCGCTTCTTGGGTCGTGATTAAAATCACAGGATGCCAATGGCTCTTCGGTATAACCCAGTATGTTTTTAAGCGAGCCCTGAGCTGCTGTTGCTAATGCTTGATTGACCGTCACTGTATCAACCGCCTGATTGACTAATACCGATAAATCGATGGCCGATACATTAATGGTCGGAACACGCATCGCCTGAGCTTGAAATCGGCCCGCCAGTTGCGGCATCAAACGATCAATACCCAACGCAAGACCTGTATCCACCGGAATAATTGAGTTCATTGCGGCGCGGGTTTTGCGTAAATCTGTGTGGTGATAGGCATCTAATACCGGCTGATCATTCATCGCTGAATGTATGGTGGTAATCACCCCACCTTCAACCGAAAAATTATCATCAAGTGTTTGAATGACCGGCACAACACAGTTTGTTGAACAGGAGGCGCTAGAGATAATTTTTTCATTGCCGGTAAGTTGTTGATGGTTATAGCCATACACAATAGTGGCATCGACATCAGATTCTGCCGGCTGAGAAAATAATACGCGCTTAGCGCCACTTTGTAGATGCTGTTCAGCTGTGTGACGATCGCTAAAACTACCACTACACTCCAGGACCACATCAACATTTAATGCCGACCATGGCAGTTGTTCTAGGTTATCTTGATGGACAATGGCGATTGAATCGCCGCATACATTCAGCGTTTGCTGATCACAGCTAACCTCACCAGCAAAGCGCCCATGAGTTGAATCGTAACGGGTGAGGTGGGCAATGGTTTTATTGTCTGCAGGCTCATTGATAGCCACAATTTTTATCTGATCTTGCAGCTTAGATTCATAGACCGCTCTCAAAACAGAGCGGCCTATACGTCCATAGCCATTAATGGCTACGCGAATCATTAGCCTAGGCTCTCCATAACCTTAGACACAACATTTTCTACGGTAAAACCAAACTCTTTCATTAATAGGTTTCCTGGGGCTGACTCGCCAAAGCTAGTCATACCTACAACGCGACCGTCTAAGCCGACAAATTTATGCCAATAGTCTGCATGCAGGGCCTCAACCGCTACTCGAGCTCGAATTGCCGGCGGCAATACCGAGTCTTGATAGGCTTTATCTTGCTCACAGAATATTTCTGCACAGGGCATGGACACTACGCTAACCGCTATACCTTTTTCTACAAGCTGGTCTGCAGCATTGATTGCAAGCTCAACCTCTGATCCGGTAGCAATTAAAATTGCCTGTGCGTCGTTAGCTTTACGCAAAACATAGCCACCTCGGCCTACATTGCTGAGTTGCTCATCTGAGCGCTCCATTGGCGCTAGCCCCTGACGACTAAAGACCAAGGCACTTGGACCATCATTGCGCTCGATAGCCGTTTTCCAACTTACTGCAGATTCAACCGTGTCACAGGGGCGCCAAGTATGCAGGTTGGGCGTTGCGCGAAGGGCGCTTAACTGCTCCACAGGTTGGTGGGTTGGGCCATCTTCTCCCAGACCAATAGAGTCGTGAGTATAGACGAATATACTTTGCTGCTTCATCAAGGCTGCCATACGCACAGCGTTGCGCGCATATTCCATAAACATTAGGAAGGTAGCGCCATAATTGATAAAGCCGCCGTGAAGAGCGATACCGTTCATAATGGCGCTCATACCAAATTCACGCACGCCGTAATAGAGATAATTGCCGTTGGCATTGTCGCCACTGATATCCTTACAGCCAGACCAAATTGTCAGATTGGAGCCGGCTAAATCAGCTGAACCGCCTAACAACTCTGGAAGAAGCGGCCCAAACGCATTTAGGCAGTTCTGAGATGCCTTGCGCGAAGCTACCTTTTCCATTTTGTCTTGGCATTCACGGATATAGGCATCAGCTTTGTCACTAAAGTCTGCGGGTAGGTCACCATTAGCACGACGCTCAAACTCAACGGCTAACTCTGGAAACTCAGATTGATAAGCCGCAAACTGCTTATTCCATTCCGCTTGATCTGCCTGACCTTTTGCTACACCGCTCCATGCTGAGTAATAATCTTCGGGAATCTCAAAGGCACCGTATTTCCAGCCGAGCTGCTCGCGAGTCAGGGCAATTTCTTCTGCGCCTAGGGGTGCGCCATGACAGTCTTCTTTGCCTTGCTTGTTGGGCGAGCCAAAACCAATGACGGTTTTACAGCAGATTAGCGTTGGCTTATCCGAAGTATGGGCCTGCTTGATAGCTGCATCGATGGCATCGGAGTCATGCCCATCAACTGCAGGAATGACTTGCCAGCCATAGGCTTCAAAACGCGCGGGCGTATCATCAGTAAACCAACCGCCATCGCCATCAACTCCGGCAACATCACCGTCAATCGAAATACCATTGTCATCATAGAAAGCAATAAGCTTGTTTAACTTAAGCGTTCCCGCAAGCGAACAGACCTCATGGGAAATACCTTCCATTAGGCAGCCGTCTCCTAAAAAGGTGTAGGTGTGATGATCGATCAGATTATGTCCAGGCTTATTAAATTGAGCTGCTAGCACTTTTTCTGCTAATGCCATACCAACTGCGTTACTAATGCCCTGCCCCAGCGGACCGGTGGTTGTCTCTACGCCGGGTGCATAGCCATATTCAGGGTGGCCCGGCGTTTTCGAATGCAGCTGACGAAAATTTTTAATTTCTTCAATTGGCAAGTCATAACCGGATAGATGTAACAGAGAATAAAGCAGCATAGAGCCATGGCCATTAGAGAGCACAAAGCGGTCTCTGTTGGCCCAGGTCGGATCGGCTGGATTATGTTTTAGATAGTCTCTCCACAATACTTCAGCAATATCTGCCATACCCATTGGGGCACCGGGGTGTCCACTGTTAGCCTGTTGAACAGCATCCATACTTAGGGCACGAATAGCATTAGCGAGATCGCGACGTGAGGCCATGAAATATAACTCCTGAAACGGAAAAAATTTAGTGTGTATTGTCTCTTAGAAGACTCCATCAGTAAACTAGAATTCGTTATTTAAGCCACTGAAATTGCAAATAATTTTAACACCCGATAACCCATCAAAATATTTTTATATAAAAATATTTTGATGGATAATAATTGCTGTGATAAAATCATTCAAATGACAGCAAATTCCAGTGTTACAAGTACTTTTGATCAGACTGCTCCGCAAGCGGTCGGCGCTATCGGCATCCTGTGTAAGGCGGCCGGAGATCCACTGCGTATCCAAATCCTCAAAGTGCTGCAACAAAATGCCTATGGCGTATTGGAGCTTTGCCAAGTGTTTGATATTCGTCAATCAGCAATGAGCCATCACCTCAAGATCCTTTCCAATGCCGGTTTGGTCTCGTCAAGACGCGAGGGTACGACTATCTTTTACCGTCGCAATCCGCTAAACCCAGATATCGACCTGCAAACCATGCAAAAGGCCCTATTTCAAGCGATAGATAAGGCGGCAGTTGACGCAGATGTAGCTGTACGACTTGCCGACATCAATACTGAGCGGGCCAGCGCTTCAGTAGAATTTTTTAACCGTAATGTTTCTTTATTTGAAGAGAACCAAGACCTTATCGCTAGCTGGTCAGACTACGGCGATAGTGTTGAAAGCTTATTAGAAAGTTCTATCTCGGCGACAAAACAGGCACTTGAAATTGGACCAGGCTATGGACAGTTTCTAAAAAAGCTCTGCGCTACATTTGAACAGGTGATCGCCCTTGATAACAGTACAGAAATGCTCGACCAATGTGCCCAGCGGGTTAAGAAGCAAAGCCTTAATAATATAAGCTTTCTGCATGGAGACACATTTTTGGCGCTTAATAAAAATATACGTGCTGACTTTGTTTCTCTCAATATGGTCTTACACCACAACCCTATTCCTGGCGATATCATCAGACACTGTGCCGACCTTTTGACCGACAATGGTGTTTTGCTAATCACTGACCTTTGCGCCCACGATCAAGACTGGGTAAAGCAAGCCTGCGGCGATTTGTGGCTCGGTTTCGATCCCAGTGAAATCACTGACTGGGCGGAAATCGCCGGACTTACAGAGGGCAACAGTTTATTTCTTACTCAACGCAATGGATTTCGCATTCAGCTTCGGCAGTTTAAGAAAGCCGCGACGACAAATTAAAGGAACCTTATGTCAACCTATAATCTTTTTACATCTGAATCAGTATCTGAGGGCCATCCAGATAAGATGGCCGATCAAATTTCCGATGCCGTTTTAGATGCCATTATTGCCGACGACCCCCATTCTCGGGTAGCCGTGGAAACTATGGTCAAAACCGGTATGGCGATTATCGCCGGCGAAGTTCGAACTAAAACCTATGTAGATTTAGAGCAGATTGTTCGCGATGTGATTACTGATATTGGCTATGACCACTCTGATAAAGGCTTTGATGGTAATTCTTGTGCTGTTATCAATGCTATCGGCAAGCAATCTTCAGATATTGCTCAGGGGGTTGATGAGGCTGAAGATAAAGACATCGGAGCCGGTGATCAGGGCCTAATGTTTGGTTATGCCAGCAATGAAACAGAAGTGCTAATGCCCGCACCGATTTTTTATTCTCATCGCTTAGTCGAGCGTCAAGCGCAATTGAGAAACAGTGGCGCATTGCCCTGGCTGCGCCCCGATGCTAAAAGCCAAGTAACCCTAAGATATGATCAGGGAGTGCCGGTTGCAGTAGATGCCGTAGTCTTATCTACCCAGCACTCACCGGATATTTCACAGAAAGATTTACAGGCTGCCGTTCGCAGTGAAATAGTCGACCATGTATTGCCTGCTGAATGGCTACATAAGGGTACTCAATACCATATTAACCCGACTGGAAACTTTGAAATTGGCGGCCCAATGGGTGACTGTGGTCTTACCGGACGAAAGATTATTGTCGATACCTATGGTGGTATGGCGCATCATGGTGGCGGTGCTTTTTCTGGTAAGGATCCCACCAAAGTTGACCGCTCAGCAGCATACGCCGGACGCTATGTGGCCAAAAATATTGTTGCCGCTGGCCTAGCTGATCGCTGTGAAATTCAGATTTCTTATGCTATTGGCGTATCAGAGCCTACGTCTATCAGTATCAATACCTTTGGTACTGGCAAACTATCTGATGAAAAAATTGTAGAACTAGTTCGCGAGCAATTTGATCTGCGTCCTAGAGGATTAATCGAGATGCTCGATCTACGCAAGCCAATCTATCGTAAAACTGCCTCTTATGGGCATTTTGGCCGCACTGAATCAAGCTTCACTTGGGAAAAAACGGATAAAGCCGCAGCGCTAAAGAAAGCCCTGTAGCTCTTTATTATATTCTAAAGGTAACTAAACATGTCAGTATTAAAGTCTGTAAAAAACAGCAAACCATTCACCGATTATAAAGTGGCGGATATCAATTTAGCCGAATGGGGCAGAAAAGAAATTTCCATTGCTGAATCAGAAATGCCAGCGCTTATGGCTCTTCGCAGTAAATATAACGATGAGCAACCACTGGCTGGCGCAAGAATCTTGGGCTGCATCCATATGACTATCCAAACCGCAGTACTTATAGAGACTTTGGAGTCTCTGGGTGCAGAGGTTCGCTGGACTTCATGTAATATTTTCTCGACTCAGGACCACGCTGCAGCCGCTATAGCCGCTAATGGCACGCCAGTTTTTGCCTGGAAAGGTGAAACTGAAGTAGAGTATGACTGGTGCTTGGAGCAACAAGTATTGAAAGACGGCGAGCCATGGGATGCCAATATGATTCTAGACGATGGTGGTGATCTTACCTCTTTGTTACATCAAAAATACCCTCAGGTATTAGAGCATGTGCACGGCGTTACTGAGGAGACTACTACCGGCGTTCATCGTTTATATGAAATGCTTGAAGCAGGCGAACTAAAGGTACCTGCTATTAATGTTAATGACTCAGTCACTAAGTCGAAAAATGACAACAAATACGGCTGTCGTCACAGCCTGAATGATGCCATCAAGCGCGCCACAGACCATCTTTTATCCGGCAAAAAAGCGCTGGTTATTGGCTATGGTGATGTCGGTAAGGGCTCTGCTCAATCGCTGCGTCAAGAAGGCATGATTGTTAAGGTGACTGAAGTGGATCCAATCTGTGCCATGCAGGCCTGTATGGACGGCTTCGAAGTAGTTTCAACTTACAATGATGGCGATTTCAGCCAAGGCGTAAATGCTGAATTGTTAGCCACCACTGACTTATTGGTTACTACCACTGGCAACTACAATGTGTGTGACTCTTCTGTGCTTAATGCCCTTAAGAGCGGCTGTGTAGTCTGTAATATCGGCCACTTTGATAACGAAATTGACACCGCTTATATGCGCGAAACCTGGTACTGGGAAGAAATTAAACCTCAGGTGCATAAGGTTTACCGCGACCAAAACAGCAATGACCACTTGCTTCTCCTAGCAGAGGGCCGCTTGGTTAACCTGGGTAACGCAACAGGGCACCCAAGCCGAATTATGGATGGTTCATTTGCCAATCAGGTACTCGCGCAAATCGAACTTTATGGCCGCGGCTTTGCTAATCAAGATAAAGCTACTCAGGCTGAATTGCTGGGCGTTGAAGTGTTGCCAAAACATCTTGATGAAGAAGTTGCTGCCCATATGGTTAACGGCTTTGGCGGCGTAATCACTAAGCTAACTCAGGCGCAGGCTGATTACATCAACGTGACCGTTGATGGTCCATTCAAAAATGATAGCTACAAATACTAAATAAAACGGATTTTTTATGGCCACACAACCACATATTAGCTTTGAGTTTTTCGCTGCAAAAACGGAACAGGGGCGGCAAAAATTGCAGCTCACCTGTGAAAAACTCAATCACTATAACCCAGAATTTTTCTCGGTCACCTATGGCGCTGGTGGATCGACTCGCGATACCACAAAGCAACTGGTTTTAGATCTTCAGCAACAGGGCTATCAGGCGGCACCCCACCTCTCGTTTGGTGGTGATAGCGAAGAGACCGTGCTTGGGTTAATTAATGAATATCAGCAAGCTGGCATATCAAATCTTGTCGCCCTGCGCGGCGATCTGCCCTCAGGCATTGGTGGAACTACACAGTTAGTCCATGCCAATGAGCTGGTGGCATTGATTCGCGAAAAAACCGCTGACCACTTTGATATTAATGTCGCCGCCTATCCAGAAATTCATCCTGAAGCTGAAAGCTACAGCAAGGATATCTATTGGCTAGGTGAAAAATTTAAAGCGGGTGCCGACAGAGCGATTACTCAGTATTTTTACAACCCAGATGCCTATTTCCAATTTGTTGAAAACTGCCAAAAAGCGGGTATCGACAAGCCCATAGTGCCAGGAATTATGCCCCTCACAAATTTTCAGAATCTTTTACGATTTTCAGAAAACTGTGGTGCAGAGATTCCGCGCTGGTTGCAGTGGCAGTTAAAAGAGCGCAAAGATCATCAAGAAGATTTGGTTAACTACGGTATAGACATTGTCAGCAATCTTTGTGAAACACTGCTTGCGGGCGGCGCACCAGGTTTGCATTTTTACACCATGAACCAATGGCAAATTTCCGATAAGCTGTGTCAAAATATCAGACTGGAAAGCAACGGCTAAGCCATGCGTATCCCCAGAGTCTTTTCGCCGCAAACCATGGCCATTGGCGACTGCATTGAGCTTGAAGCCGGAGCGGCACGCCATTTGACCTCGGCGCTGAGAATGAACTCTGGTCAGTTGGTGACTCTATTTAATGGTCATGGCGGCGAATACACTGCCGAGCTAGTGGAGGCCAAAAAAGGCAAGGCTACAGTGCGTATCACTGAGTTTGATAAGACCGATCGCGAGTCAAACCTCTCAATCCATTTAGCGATTGGCATATCCCGCGGCGAGCGCATGGATTTAATTGTGCAAAAGGCCACTGAGCTCGGGGTAAGTGAAATAACGCCTCTGTTTACGGAGCGCTGTGAAGTTAAACTTAGCAGTGATCGGTTGGATAAAAAAATTAGCCACTGGCAACAGGTGACGATTAGTGCCTGTGAGCAGTGTCAACGCAATAGTCTGCCATCGATTAATGCACCGGTAAAAATAGATCAGTGGCAAGTTGATTGCGACGCATCACTTAAGCTAGTGCTTCATCATAGAACCGATCAAAGCCTTAGCGATATGCCTCCGCCAAGCGGACAGGTCGCATTATTAATTGGTCCTGAAGGGGGTCTTAGCGAACGTGAAATTGAACAGGCAATATCGCTAGGTTTTTCTCCTCTTGCACTAGGTCCGCGGGTACTGCGAACCGAAACCGCCCCCCTAGCCGCAATATCTATCCTGCAATCGCTGTGGGGAGATATGGGATAGTGGCATACAGGCTCCGTAGAATAAATACTGGTTTTCTAATCCTAGTCACTGCACTATTTTCACTTTACTCTCTTCCAACACAGGCCAAAAATTATACCCAAGCGGTAGGCACAATTTACTGTGATGGCGGCATCCGCGGCATTGCCACGCATATTCAATCACCTCAAGGTTTTGACCCCAATCAATCCGTTATTGTGACTGCCGCCCATGTTATTTATAACCCACAAACCGACCAACTTTTTAGCCAGTGCCATTACCGACCTCACAATAAACGACTAAGTGGCATTGAGTTTAAAACAGTATCCGCCCACAGCTACTCGGTTAATAATAAGGCTAAGATTGCCCAAGCAGAGGGTGATCTTATTTTTATCCAGCTAAAAAACAGGGCCCATCAGCCCGCTCTTAGGTTAACGGAAGATATTTCTAGTGCACTATCAGAGTTTTCTTTGATCAGCCCCTATGCAGACAGCTTTAAGCAGACTCAATGCCAAAAAATTGACCACCCCCATATCAAAACCGATAAGCTATTACTTCATAACTGCGCCGTTCAAGAAGGCAGCTCGGGTAGCCCTATTATAAATACTGCCAGTGGCAAGGTTATCGCAGTACATGGCGGAAGATTTGCTGTTCACACAACAAAGAATGGTGACGAAAATACCACTTGGATAGGGCAGGCAAGGCGAATTGATTCAAGTATTGGTCTAGATCGTTAAGCACCGTTAGTGTTAGTCGCTTGCGAGCACTCTAAAACAGCTTTCCCCATGCCAAATACCCGAGATAGGCCACTAAAAAAACACGCATCATGATGCTGTATGTTGAATAACCTAGCTTAATTTCACTTTGCTCACACTTAATACTTAGGTACTTAAATGGATCAGCCCAAGGATTGAATGCAAACTGATATTTGCCTTTCTTGGTTATGAGCTGCAGGACCTTAACTGGGATGAACATCTGTTTTGCTTTATAAAAATGGGCGGACTCTACTTCTGAAAAAGGGATATTCCAGCTTCCACATTCAATGCGGTCATCAAAGACTTTAAAAAAAGTCCTTTTGGCAACAACCCAATTGTGAGAGTATCTAGGCTCTTTATTCTCTCGATTGGTCGCCTTACAAAAACACTTGTATTTCATTCAAGCCCTCGAAAAACATAACGCTGCAAGGCACGAGCATTCGCGAAAAACCTTAACCAAAACCCCATATACACAATTTTATTTTCTGTATCGTCCATGATACTTGCCTCCAACTCACGTATTAGTTGTCATTAAAGTAAATATAGACTACTGATGAGTTAATTAAAGGCAGGCATGTATGATTTTGATTTGCAGAGCATATTGATGAAATATGGTCTAATCTTTTTACTGAATAATTGAAAAAGAATATTGAAGACAGCAAGCTTAATAACCAATTACAAGAAATAGGTCTTCAAAATCTGACTAGGTCGTAACACTTAAAATAAAATTGGCCTTTGAGTGATAAAAAATCGGGCGTAATTCTAAACTTAGCTATTCACTGCATATCTGAATAAGGATTTTCCAACTCAAAAGCCACATCCTGCGCAAGGCCTGGAATGCTAATACCCTCTTTTGTAATACTTACCTTTTCTTCATCGATCAAATCTTCACCAAACCGGTAAACAACATCTAATTGTGCCATATCGGCACGATTGGCATAGGCTTCGGCATTGTTTCTGGTAGCCTCGCGTTTGGCAAAATAGGACTCTAGCTGTTTGCCATAACGAGTCGCCATCATTTTTTCTGCCTGCTGGGGCGATAGCACTACTGCAGTGGCATTATTACCGCCAAAGCCCTTGGAATTGATAAAGGCCACATGCATATTTTTATCGCTCATATCCATATCTTGCAATGGAAAAACGGTATGTTGCTGATTAACGTCATCTGCCACTTTACTAATGGTTTTGATACCGGGAATAATCTGATACTTAAAGGTACCCAATGCTGACATTAGCTGATCGCCACTGGCGGTTGAGATGGTATGCCCCACATAGGACTTAACCGCAGTCACCGGCCAATCTTCAATATCAAAAGCTTCGGCGACACAATTGATTAAATTAGACTCTGTGGTGCGATTTGCCGGCGTACTTGAGCCATGGGCATGCACAAAGCTGTGCTTTTGCACGGTTTCTTTGCCGACAATATTAGCGGCCGAGGCCACTGCTTTGGCAAATGAAATAGTATTACCCACACCTGGCGCAGAAATAGACTTTTTCACACCGTCGGCATTAATAAAAATATCTGGTACCGCACCGTGAATATCTGCGCCTAGCTCCACCGTTAGCGCATCGTCCATCAAAACCACATACTGGGTGCCCTCAGCAAGCGTAAAGCCACAGTTTTCGCCAAAGGGACGGCTTGCACGGCGCCAGTCAGGCTTGTCTGCACCATCTAATTTGGCGAGGTTTTCGTCACTGCCTAGGGCGCTCATATTGGAGAACCCTTCGGAAACTTCAGGCATTATGACTGATTCTGCATTACCGACAATGGCAACCCGACGCACGCCGCTGCGAATATCTCTTACCGCGGCCTGCAAACAATAAAGGAAGGTAGCACAGGCACCTGTAATAGCTTCGGTATGACCCACACTTCCAAGCACATAGGCATTAATAAAGTCAGCCGGCATGGAATTAAGCCCCATAGGCACCTGCTTGGCGGTGGTTCGTCCACCTTTCAGGCGCGCCTGAAATAGACCTCCAAAACCTTCTTCACTCATTTGGCTAAAGCCACTGGATGAGTAAACGCCTATCTGATCAGGCTTAACGGCATCGGCAATGGTTTGCCATTCAACCCCCACCGAATGTAGTGCATCGCTTGCCCCCATCAGTGCCATCTGCAATGTACGCGGATGAAAACGAGCATTGTAGTGGTTAGCAGGATCAAATCCTTGAGGTAATTCACCGGCAGCCTTGGCCGCTAGCTCATAGTCTGAAGCTACTAACAGATCACTGTCTTCACTGAGCTTAACTTCAAACGTACCGTCCTGTAGATCAGTTAATTGCCAGTGCTTGGGGGTCACTGTAGGCAGATCACGCTTAGCTATAGTAAATACCGGCTGCGACTCCGCACTGGCGCTTAGATTTACTTTTTTATTGCCCGATACCGCACTGGGATCGAATGAGGAAATTTTTCGAACAAGGGTGCCACTTAAGACCGTACTGCGAAATTGCTTATCTACTTCAGAGGCATCAATAATCTGCTCGTCTGCAGTCTCAAAACCCCGATCTGTTGTTTTCACTAAACCCATAAGACAAGCGAGACTAACGATGGTCTGCTGTTGTTGGCTTTGCGGCAGCGATTCTAAAATCATGCGTCTAAACGCTTGATCTGACGAACTGCGACCTGCGGCATTGTAGCCGCCATAACCAACAATAAGCGGTAATGAAACTGACATCCCCTCTCCCTCTGTTATTTAACGTGCTTTGTATCAGTTTAATCGGAATTTTTGGATATTTAGTTAATTATTTAGCCATATTAGTTAATTATTAAGACTTTTATGCTATATTTTTAGTTATGATTTTTAACTTAACCCTTTTGCTTTGCGACAATATGCTGGTTTCAAGTACCACTCTGGCGGCTGAGATTTTTAACTTTGCCCAGACAGCTGCTCGCGCCAATCGCGAAAACACCAAAGAAATCCATATTCGCTGGCTTAGCCCAGATGGCAAAGCGGTTAAAACATCTGCTGGCTTTGAGCTTCACCCCACTCACTCCCTTGGCGATTTGTTTGATAGTGATTTAGTGCATATTCCTGCGATGTGGCGAAACCCTCGACCGGTTGTCGATAAATACCAGGCCTACATCCCATGGCTACAGGAGCAACATAGAAAAAACGCCAATTTTACTGCCGTTGGTACTGGGGTTTGTTTTCTCGCAGAGGCGGGCTTACTAGATGACAAGCCAGCTACGACGCACTGGCACTATTTTGATCAACTACAACGTCGCTATCCGAGGATACAATTAGAGCGAGAGCAGTTTACTACTCAAGCGGCAAATATTTACTGCGCGGCCAGTGTTAATGCCATGGCAGAACTCATTATGCATCAGGTAGAACGTATATTTGGGCGCATTATTGCCCGCCAGGCTCAGAGAAATTTCTTTCATGAAATTCGCAATCTAACCGAATCGGCAAACCAAGAGGGGCAGCGGCAAAACAAGCACAGTGATGAAGCCATAGCACAGGCGCAAATTTGGATTCAAGATAACCTGGCTAAACTTCTCAGCGTGCCTAATTTAGCCGATCAGTTTGGCATGACAACGCGCACCTTTAATCGCCGATTTAAAACCGCCACGGGGCAGACACCGGTTGATTATATAACCCATGTGCGAATGACTTTCGCCTGTGATTTATTAAAGAATACTGATTTGTCAATTTTAGAAATTGCTGGGTTCAGCGGCTTTAAGGATTCAACTTGGTTTTCGTCGCGCTTTAGGCAATGGTCTGGCGATACGCCTAAAGCATACCGCCAAACGGTTAGAGCAAAATTATTTAACTAGGGCTAAAACTTAAACCGCTCTAACGCGAATTACACCTTCAACCTGACCCACTTTCTGCAGTATTTCCTCAGAAATAGAACCTTCAACATCGATAATATTGTAAGCTACTTCATTGCGGCTCTTATTCACCATATCGACAACATTGAGATCGAAGTCTGCAAGGATTGATAGCACACTACCAAGCACCTTAGGTACATTTTGGTTGGCAAAAGTTAAGCGCGCGCCACCATTGCGCGTTAACTTAGTCGGCGGGAAGTTTACCGAATTATGAATATTGCCATTTTCGATGTAATCCATTAGCTGATTAGCTGCCATGACTGCACAGTTTTCTTCTGCTTCAGCAGTACTAGCACCGATATGCGGCATAGCAATAATTTTTGGATTACCTAAGAACTCAGGCGTTGGGAAATCGCAAATATAGCCTGCGATTACACCGCTCTCTAGAGCTTTCACCATATCCTCAGTGCTAACAATTTCTTCACGTGCGAAGTTAAGAATCTTTGCTGTGCTCTTCATAACACTTAGAGTTTCACTGTTGATAAGATGCTTTGTTGCAGGAATAGCCGGGACATGAAGGGTCACAAAATCTGATTTAGCCAACAACGCTTCGAGACTATCCATTCGCTCAACCTGACTTGAAAGCTGCCAAGCCGCCTCAACTGAAATAGCCGGGTCATAGCCGACAACCTCCATGCCAAGATCTAACGCCAGGTTAGCAATGATAGAGCCGATAGCACCTAAGCCAACTACGCCCAGTGTTTTGCCCATAATTTCAGAACCCGCAAAACGCTTTTTCTCTTTCTCTAGCAGCTTGCCCATCTCGCCGCCATCATCCATATGGGTCAACTCTTGAACATAGTTCATGCCGCCATAGATATCCCGAGAGGCTAAAAGAAGGCCGGCAACGATTAATTCTTTAACCGCATTGGCATTGGCACCAGGGGTGTTGAATACAACAATACCCTGATCAGTGTAATCAGCAACGGGTACGTTGTTGACGCCTGCACCCGCTCTGGCTACTGCCAAAAGGCTATCCGGGACCTGCTCCTCATGTAATTTCTGGCTTCGTAGAATAAAACCTTGTGGATCTGACAAATCACTGCCAACCTCATATTTTTCAGGTGAAAAACGGCTGAGGCCTTTGGAGGAGATTGCGTTATAGGTACGAATTTTGTGCATAGTTAATTCTCTAATAAGTTCTTTTCAGTTATTGGGTTACTTGGTTATAGGCCCATTCTAGCCAGGGTAGCAAAGCTTCTAAATCAGACTGCTCAACCGTTGCGCCACACCAAATTCGCAACCCTGCCGGCGCATCACGATAGGCGCCTATGTCAAAGGCAACTGATTCCTGTGCCAGCAGTGAAACCATCTGTTTAACCTGATCGGCATCTAGATCTAGGCTTAAACACACACTGGTATTTGACACTTGCTGTGGCTCTTGGGCAAGAAAATCGATCCATGAATGCGACTCCACAAAACCCTTAATGATTGCTAGATTTGATTCAGATTTAGCAATAGCTGCCGGCAATCCACCAATGGATTCCACCCAATCTAGGGCGTCTAAGTAATCTGCAACGCAAAGCATAGAGGGTGTATTAATGGTGGCGCCGCGGAAGATACCCTCAATTAATTTACCCGCTTTAGTAAGGCGGAAAATTTTTGGTAATGGCCATGGTGGGTTGTAACTCTCGAGTCTCTCAACCGCTCTAGGGCTGAGAATCAACATGCCGTGAGCACCTTCACCACCGAGTACCTTTTGCCAACTGTAGGTAACAACATCGAGCTTTTCCCATGGCATATCCATAGCAAAAACAGCAGAAGTGGCATCACAGATGGTCAATCCTGTTCTGTCGTCGCTAATCCAATCGGCATTAGGAACTTTTACCCCAGAGGTGGTGCCATTCCAAGTAAAAACACAATCATGATCTGGGTTAGCTTGAGTTAAATCTGGCAGCAAACCATAGTCAGCCGTATAACTATTCAAATCATCTAGCTTCAATTGCTTTACCGCATCGGTCAACCAACCGCGTCCAAAGGATTCCCAGGCAAAAATATCTACTGGGCGTGCACCGAGTAAAGACCACATAATCATTTCTACCGCCCCGGTATCAGATGCGGGAACAACACCAACTCTGTAGCCTTCAGGCAAGCCAAGAACTTTAGCGGTCTGCTCACAGGCTTTGCCCAACGCTTGCTTACCAATAGATGAGCGATGAGAGCGGCCTAGCGTATCTAACTGTAAATTTTCAACACTGTAACCAGGCCTTTTAGAGCAGGGGCCTGAAGAGAAATTTGGATTGTTCGGTTTTGTCGTTGGTTTCATAGTTTTAACTTTGTTAATACCCTTGAGTCCCAGTATAAGTTTGGGGCTATATATTAATTTTCAATAATATAATGTTTAAGAAATTTCCCGCTGGGAATTTTAGTTACTTTGCGGCTAGCGCGCGCTCTTTATCAATTAAGAACTCAGCCACCTTAAGCATGCCAGAAAAACCGGCTGCCGACGTTGTACTCACGCGGTATTTGCCATTGATAATCATTTCTGGGGTGCCGCGAACCTTATAGGCACGAACTCTGGATTTAGCCTGAGTAATCATGCTTGTAGTTCCGAATGAACTGAAAGCGCTTGAAAACTTTTTACTATCAACACCATTGGCGCTGAAAATTTCAGCAAAATCCGCTTCATTTTTAAAGGCTCTTTTTTTCAAGTGTATAGCCTCAAAAATTGGCATATGTACCTGATCCAGTACGTTAAGAATTTTAGCTGCATAATAAGCTCGGGCATAGGCTTCCATTTTTGGCTGCCAAATTGCCGGCGTACTTTGAAAATCAACATCCGCAGCTAGCTTTTCCACCCAAGGATGCAATTCAGCTTGGAAATTGAAGCAGTGTCCGCAGGTATAGGCAAAAACTTCATTAACTTCAATTTTGTCAGAGCTAGCAGTTCTAACCTGCTGCGGCAATATATCGTAATGCTCACCGGCTTTATATTTTTCATCTGCCGCCTGACACATCGCCAGTGGCAATAGGGTTAAAATAAAAATAATCCGCTTGATTAACAACATTTTTTTGTCTCCTTGTTAAATTAAACTAAATTTAGACTAGTTCAATCCAGCAATATAATTAGCTAGCGCTTTAATTTCTTTATCGCTTAACGCTTTGGCAACACCCTGCATGATTTTTGCATTCGCACCGGAGTTGCGTTCACCATTGCGATAAGCCAATAATTGCTTTTCAGTGTATTCTCCATACTGTCCCCCTAATGCGGGATAACCAGCAGGGCCATTACCCTTGCCTGATGGCGAGTGGCAGGCGATACAGGCAGCAACCCCTGTTTTAAGATTGCCAGCTCTGTAGAGGTTTTCACCAAGTTCAAGAGCTTTTTGTGCATCGTTAATGCCGATAAGCGTAATTTCTTTAGCACCAGAAATCTGGATCTTTTTACTGTTGTAATAGGCCGCCATATCCTGAAGATCTTGGTCAGACATATAATCAAGCAAACCGGTCATTTCAACAATAACGCGCTCGCCCGCTTTAATATGGCGCAACTGTGCCGTTAAGTATTTTTCTCCAAGACCCGCCAATTTAGGGAAAGAGGCGATAGCACTATTGCCATCTTGGCCATGGCAACCGGCACAGCTAGCTGTTTTCAGCTTGCCCGCTGCAGCATCTCCGCCAGCCCAGACAGGCGTGGTTAAAAACAAAGCTATAAGGCCGCAAACAAAAAAGATTCTTTTCATGGTTATTCCAAATCTCACTATACGTTAGAATGGTTGGGCATATTTATTGGTCAATACGCGCGAAACTTTAAAAGGTAGTTAGCTCAATGAGCTTAGCGCGCGCATTATATACTAATAAGCACGTTTTCTTAAGCAAATTACAATGTCTTTTTACGGATTAAAAAAAAGTGAACTTTAATACAGTACAATTTTTGATCAGCGCCCAAACACTGCAACAATGTCCGGAGGATACCGGCTGTGAGGTTGCCTTCGCAGGACGCTCTAATGCTGGCAAATCAAGCGCCATAAACACTCTGACCCGCAACAAAGGACTGGCGCGAACAAGTAAGACCCCTGGGCGAACGCAGCTTATCAATCACTTTGAAATTGAGCCGGAAAAGCGCCTGGTTGATCTCCCAGGTTATGGTTATGCCAAAGTGCCAAAGGCTATTAAAGCAAAATGGAATAGAAACTTAGCAGAGTATCTGCAAAATCGCAGTAGCCTCAGCGGTCTGGTGCTTTTGATGGATATTAGGCATCCACTACAAGACTACGATCAACAAATGTTAAATTGGGCCGCACAGGCAGGCCTGCCTGTGCATATTTTGCTGACCAAGGCAGATAAGTTTAAACGCGGACCGGCTATGAACTCCCTGCTCGGGGTAGAAAAATTGCTGCGGGATATGGACCCTGGCTTTTCGCTATTAAGTGCTCAAATTTTTTCTTCTTTGAAAAAAACTGGGCTGCCCGAACTGGAACAAAAACTGATGAGCTGGCTAGAAGATTAATTAAAAAAAGACCCTGATCAAATTGATTCAGGGTCTGTTGCTACTCGGAGATACTACATGCCATTCTCACTAGGGGAAGAGAATTCATTTTTTTGCTGCTTGCATAGATATAGACAGCCATTTTTCAGTAAGTTCAATTTTATTTAAAAAAATATTTTTTAATGCGCCTCATCCCAATTATTTCCATCGCCTACATCAACTACTAACTTAACTTGCAAGCTTGCGGCGGACTCCATGCACTCTGTCACACCAACCACTACTTGCTTAAATTCATTGCCTGGCACCTCAAGTACTAGCTCATCGTGGACTTGCATAATCATTCGACTTTTAAGCTGCTTACTTTGTAACCATTGGTCGACATTGATCATGGCAAGTTTAATAATATCTGCCGCCGTTCCCTGCATAGGTGCATTGATCGCCGTGCGCTCTGCAGCCTGACGGCGCATACCGTTTCTGCTGTTGATCTCTGGCAAGTACAGCCTTCTGCCAAAGTGGGTTTCAACATAGCCCTTTTCGGCAGCGCTGTGACGCACCTGATTCATATACTGCTGAACTCCAGGATAGCGCTCGAAGTAAAGGTCAATATAATCCGCCGCCTGTTTGCGCCCAATATTTAATTGTCGAGCCAGACCAAAGGCGGACATGCCGTAAATAAGACCAAAATTAATTGCTTTTGCACTGCGCCGTTGATCGGTTGTGACCTGAGCCAAATTTACCCCAAATACCTCTGCCGCTGTAGCACGGTGAACATCCTGTCCCTGATCAAATGCTTTGAGTAGATTTTTGTCCCCCGACAAATGCGCCATAATACGCAGCTCAATTTGCGAGTAGTCAGCGGCAATTAATCGATGGCCGGGGGAGGCGATAAATGCCTGTCTGACTCGCCGCCCTTCCGCAGTTCGAATGGGGATATTCTGCAAATTAGGATCTGAGGATGACAGCCTGCCGGTAGCTGTGCCTGCTTGATGATAAGAGGTATGAATTCTCTTAGTAGCAGGGTTTATCATCAGAGGCAGTTTGTCAGTATAGGTGGATTTTAGTTTAGCTAGGCCCCGATGCTCCAACAACACCTTAGGCAAAGGATAATCCAACGCTAACTCTTGTAGCACCTCCTCTTTGGTTGAAGGCGCCCCTTTAGCCGTTTTCTTTAAAACAGGTATTTCTAATTTTTCGAATAGGATTTCAGCCAGTTGTTTCGGTGAGGCCAAATTAAACTGCTGGCCCGCTAAATCCCAGGCCTGAGTCTCTAACTCCGCAAGTCGCTCAGCCAGTTCTTGGCTCTGTTGAAACAACAATGTATCGTCAACTAACGCACCATTGCGCTCAATGCGCGATAAAACCTTGATCAATGGCAACTCAATCTCTTGAAAAAGAGTTTTAAGTGGCAACTGATTTTCAACCTGAGGCCATAAAGCCTGATGCAATCGCAAAGTAATATCCGCATCTTCAGCCGCATAGGGCCCTGCTTCTTCCAATGCGATTTGATTAAACGTGAGTTGAGAGGCGCCCTTTCCAGCAATATCTGTAAAGCTAACCGTTTGTCTGTCTAAATAATACTGGGCTAAACTATCCATGTCGTGGCGCGTGGCAACACTATTCAAAACATAGGATTCGAGCATGGTGTCAAAGGCAATACCTTGTAGCTGAATGCCATGTTGTGCGAGTACGCTGATATCGTATTTTAAATTTTGACCCACTTTTTTAATCTTTGGATTTTCAAGAATCGGCTTCAGTGCGTTGAGCACAACATCACTTGATAATTGCTCTGGCGCGCCTAAATAGTCGTGACCAAACGGAATATAGGCGGCACTTCCAGGTTCCACGGCAAAGCTAACACCTATCAAATCGGCGACCATATAATCAAGGCTAGTAGTTTCTGTATCAAGCGCAAAAAGCGTGCTCGATTGTAGCGTTTGTAGCCACATTTCAAACTGCTGTTCGTCTAAGATGGTTTCATATTTAACTGAAGGGGGCGTTGTAACTGTATTCTTAGCTTCAGCCGCCACCTGTTGAACATCGCCTGTCAAGCCAGCATTGGCATTGGTCAGGCTATCACTGGTCGCCGAATCGCTAAACTCATTAATCCAAGTTTTAAACTCCATTTCTTGAAATTGTTTCAATAATTCCGCTTTATCCGGCGCCTGATTAACTAGCTGATCGACACTTAAGTCTAGGGATACGTCGGTTTTGATGGTCGCCAAAGTATAGGAAAGATAGGCTAGATCTTTGTACTCCTCAAGTTTAGCCGCCAGCGTTTTAGCGCCACGAATACCCAGTCCAGCAACCTCATCAAGACGCTGATATATGGAGTCCAGCCCGCCCAAGCCCTGAAGCAAACCCAATGCTGTTTTTTCGCCAACGCCTGGAACGCCAGGAATATTGTCCGATTTATCCCCTAAAAGCGCCAAATAATCGATGATCAATTCAGGCGGGATACCAAACTTATCTATCACCCCATCCCTATCCATAAAGGTATCGGTCATAGTATTCACCAGACTAATATGCTGATTGACCAGCTGCGCTATATCTTTGTCCCCGGTTGAGATAATAACTGGCTGCTGCTGCTCTGTAGCCTGCACTGCATAGGTACCAATTACATCGTCTGCCTCAACCCCCTCGACACTTATTAGCGGCATACCCATAGCGCGAATAATGTCATGAATTGGCTCGATTTGAGAACGAAGTTCATCTGGCATGGGTGGGCGGTTGGCCTTATATTCGCTGTATATGTCATCGCGAAAGGTTTTACCCTTGGCATCAAAAATGACTGCAGTGGTGCTGTCTGGGTAATCCTTTTGCAGACGTCGCATCATATTGATAACGCCCTTAACCGCACCCGTTGGGAGACCCTTACTATTGGTCAGTGGTGGTAGCGCATGAAAGGCCCTGTAGAGATAGGAGGAGCCATCGACAAGTATTAGCGGTGCTTTATCAGTCATAATTATCAAATTTTTTGTTGCAACAATTTACTTAGGATACATTATTTATTTGAAGCAGGCGGAAAATTGCCTGGCCAAACCATAAATATATGACTCATAACTCGGCAATTCATCGTTGTAGGCAACCCCTAGTATATCTATTGTTGTGGTTGGCACAGATAGATCCTTAGCCATAGCTACTGCATCTTTATCACCATGCTGAGGCTCAATAAATACACAATTGACCCCCAATTTTTGCCCTTCTAGGCGCAAATTAAATTGAGTTTTTGCCCCTTTTTGCTTACCCAGCATGTCGCGAATTGACAGCCCAGACTGCAAATTAAATTCATTAACAAAGTAACCTATCCCCTGATGATGCACCATATAGTTGCGATTTTTTAGTGGTAACAATAGGTTGATCGTATCTTTTTGAATCTGATCACTATAAATATCGACAATAGGCAGGTCGAGGCGTTTGGATAACGCTTTAGCTAATTGTTTGGCTATTGTTGGTGAAAGCCAAATATGTGGATCAATATCATGATCATGCTCTGAATGGTCTTCATGATGATCATTTTCTTCGTCAACCACATTTTTTTCACGATCTGGATAAATTAAATCCAATGCTGTGACTAATTTTGATGGCGATAAGCCTGTGAATTGCTTTTTTGCTCTTATTTCGAAATTTGGTCCGATCCAAAGTACTAAATCTGCCTTAGCCAGCGTGCGTATGTCTGACACTTTAAGCACAACATCATGGGGCGACAGTCCTGAGGGCATTAAATACTCCACTCTGGCTCTATCTTGCAGCGCCGACCTAGCAATAATAGCGAGTGGCTTAATACTGGTGACCACCAGAGGCTTATCGTTAGTATCGCTATAAGCAAGGGCAGAAAGGCAAAATAGCACGCATATTAGCGGCAACCAAAAAACCCAAAATGAAATGTTATAATATTGCATCATATAATTTTAATCCCTTTTAAAGTGAAATATTTCAAATTTTTACTGTATATTTCTTTAATATATATGTAATATTATAACATCACTTACTAATTTGTAGCCATATCATGTTAACTAACGCACGCTTAGTATATCAGCCACACGACCAAGTTCGCATACTTAATGCGGCTATTTCTCGCGCCCACGACATATGTGAGGCCGCCAATGTGCGCCTTACTCCAACCAGAGAAGCTATATTAAAGCTGTTGTGGCAAGGCCACCAGCCCATGGGTGCTTATCAGCTTCAGCAGCAACTAGCTAAGGTGTCGGAAAAACCCATTGCACCCCCTACTATATACCGAGCCATTGAATTTCTAATAGATTTAGGCTTGGTCCATCGCATTCATTCACTCAATGCATATATCGGCTGCCCTTTTCCTAGTAGCGAACACAGTAATATATTTATGATCTGTGAAAAATGTAACACTGTAGCTGAAGTTTCAGATAAAAGAGTTAATAATTTATTGGAAGCGATTACTGATAAAGTTGGCTTTAAGTTACATTCACAAACTATTGAGCTGTTTGGCCTGTGCCCAAACTGCGAGCCCGGAGATAGTGATGAATAACCGCTTAGTGCGCCTAAAATCGGTCAGCAAAACTTTTGCCGATAAGCCAATTTTACAAAATATATCGATGACCATTAATCAAGGTGAAATTACTACCATTATTGGCCCTAATGGCGCCGGCAAGTCCTCGTTGATACGGATTATTCTTGGGCTTATATCACCAGATGAGGGAACCATAGAGACATCGACTAATTTAACTGTTGGCTATATGCCACAAAAGGTCAATATTGACCACACGCTACCAATTTCTACCTGTAGATTTTTACAGCTAGCTAACACTTCTCATGAGGAATGCCATAAAGCACTCGAATTAGTGGGAATACCAGAGATCAAAGACACCCCGTTTCATAAGCTTTCTGGCGGTGAAATGCAACGCGCCCTTCTAGCTAGATCTATTTTGCGCAAGCCCAACCTATTGGTTCTTGATGAGCCCGTTCAGGGTGTAGATTTCAGCGGCCAGAATGAGCTTTATGGCCTGATTGGCAAGCTTAGATCTTCCCTAAACTGCGGCATTGTCATGGTTTCCCATGATTTACATCTAGTGATGTCGGCCACTGATCATGTTATCTGCCTCAATCATCATATTTGCTGTCAGGGCAAGCCTGAACAGGTGACCCAAGATCCTGCCTATGTGGATATATTTGGTGAAACTGCACTTTATAATCATCAGCATAATCATCAACACAGCTTAAAAGGCGAGGTGCTTGATAGCGAAGGCGTTCATCGCCACGGGGAGGGGTGCCAACATGATTGATTTTCTTATCTATGCACTGCTTGCTGGGCTTGGCGTAGCAGCGGTTGCAGGGCCTTTAGGTTGCTTTGTTGTATGGCGTCGAATGGCCTATTTTGGTGATACCCTAGCCCATAGCGCACTGCTGGGAGTTGCGCTCGGTGTATTGTTAAATATAGATCTCGGTATAGCTGTAACTGCTGTCTGCCTATTAATGGCATTGGGGCTAGTCGCTCTCGAACAACAGGGCGTATTGGCACTGGATACGCTATTGGGAATACTGTCCCATTCAGCACTAGCTGCCGGTCTAGTGGTTATTTCACTATTATCGGATATACGCGTCGACCTGATGTCGCTTTTATTTGGCGACTTATTATCAGTAACCATCGCAGACTTATGGGTTATCTACGCAGGAGCGAGCGTAGCTATTGTATTATTGGCCACACTGTGGAAATCCCTGATTAGTATAACGGTAGAGCCTGAGCTAGCTGCGGTTGAGGGGATCAATGTAACGCGCGTAAGAACTGCCTTAATGCTTATTACTGCCTTGGTTATCGCTATTGCAATGAAAATTGTCGGCGTGTTATTGATCACTGCACTATTGATTATTCCGGCGGCCGCAGCTCGAAGAATATGTGCCACACCTGAGTCTATGGCTATTATTGCCAGCTTGGGGGCAATGGCATCGGTTATTTCTGGCTTAGCAGCATCCTGGTATATAGATACTCCGGCTGGGCCGTCGATTGTTATTAGCGCCGCATTATTGTTTTGCTTATCACTGGGCTTTAAACAAAAGGGCTAGATTTTTCTCAGGCATAGAAAGCTATAAGCTTTTGAGTCCTGCCACCAAATTTGGCCAAACTTCATCTGCACAGCTACTGTGGTGATCGGCATTAAATTGATCGGCATCTAAGAGAATCTTTCTGCCAACCCTGCGGCCATAGCGGCCAGCCCACTGATCAAACAGCTAATGGCTAAGTTTTCTGAGCATAGCATTACTATCACCTGTAACACCCCAACTGGATCTGAACAAATTGCTAAAATCTTTGGCAATTCAGTGCAACAGCTTTATTTGCCGCTTGATTTTCACGGAAGTGTAAAACGCTTTCTAAATAAACTTCAGCCTGCGGCAATTATTATCCTTGAAACTGAGTTGTGGCCTAATCTAATTCTGCAAGCCAAGCAACGGCAAATACCGGTGCTAGTGGTAAATGCAAGACTGTCTGAAAAATCACTCAAAGGCTACCAGCTTTTTGGCCCCCTCAGCCGCGAGCTAATGCGCTCAATCACTCTATTAGCAGGACATAACCAAGCGGATGTTGAGCGCTTTAAGCGGTTAGGCTTAGAGGATTCTCAGTCTAGCGTTGTCGGATCGATTAAATTTGATATTCAGCTGTCCGAGCAAGTAAAACATAGCGCGCAGCAGTTAAAACAAGCAATCAATAACTATGATTTTGTCTGGGTAGCCGGCTCGACCCACCCGGGCGAACATGAGCAAATCATTGCGGCTCATAAATTACTTTGCAGCAGCCGCAAGAAAAGCTTGTTAATCATTGCACCTCGTCACCCCGAGCAATTCGACCCAATCGCGGCATTACTCAGCGATGAAGATATCGCTTTTGCTCGCTGGAGTTCTCGGGATCTAGTCGATCAGCCGATTTTACTAGCTGATACTATGGGTGAGATGCTGACCTTTTTTGGCGCTGCAAATTGCGCATTTATCGGCGGTAGCTTAATCGACCGCGGCGGGCATAACCCACTGGAGGCTGCGGCTTTGGGTATACCAGTGATCACCGGTCCAAGCTATTATAATTTTCAGCATATTTTCCCACAGCTAATCGCCAATAATGGCTGTACTAAAGTTAATGACTATTCGGCATTGTGTAATCAATTAGCTGTGTATGCCAACTCACCGGAACAAGCTAGGCTAGATGGCAAGGAGGCATTAAAGATTGTACAAAGCAATTCTGGCGCTATTGAGAAAACACTTAGTATGCTCGAACCACACCTTTCAACGTAGACTTAGAACTTACTAGTTCCATTGATAGAACGCCACGTTCTGCGCATAGTAATCTCTGTGTGAGGGGCCTTAAAGAAGCCGTGGTAATGTCCCATAGGGTTGATCAAAATCAATTGGGTGCTGTGATCAACCGTATAGTCATCGCCGCTTAGAGGTACTTGATTGTAGGCCACATTAAGCTCGGCCGTTAGACGGCGAATCAAATGCTTATTGCCAGTGACTCCGGTAAACTCTGAGTTAAAGTAGGGCACATATTCTGCTAGCTTTTCAACCGTATCGCGCTCAGGGTCGAGCGAAATCATTACCACCTGCAATAGCTCCTTCTCACTGTCTTTTAGCTTGCTGTAAGTGTCGTTTAGCATAGCCAAGGTAGTAGGGCAGATATCCGGGCAATGGGTAAAACCAAAGAAAACGATAGTCCAAATACCCTGCATTCGGGCAATATTAAATAGATCTCCACGATGATCCTGTAATTCAAAGTCGCTAAAAATTCTCGGCTGGTCTAAAACAATTGCGCCATTAATTTGCAGCTCATCTTTGGACATAATCACTGGCTGACTAATACGCCATGTAAAGCCATAAACAACCAATAATATAAAGGCAATGATGGCCACAATGGTTAGTCTAATTCTGTTTTTTTGTTCCATATTGATCAAACCGAGCAAGTAAAATTAAATTAAATAGCGACCGACGGCACTAGATAGTGGTCGAGAAGCATAATGGCAAACAGCACCATCAAATAAATAATGGAGTATTTAAAGGTTCTCATGCCGGAATCCTTATTCAGCCACATCAGAGCGGAATAGAATAAAAATCCTGCGCCTAAAATTAGACATCCGGCTAAATATAACCAACCAAAAAGACCGGTTAGATAGGGCATAACTGTTACCACTATAAGCATAAGGGTATACAGCACGATATTAATTTTGGTGTAAGTGTCACCGTGGGTCACGGGTAACATCGGGATATCTGCCTTGGCATATTCTTCTTTGCGATGCAGAGCCAATGCCCAAAAATGTGGTGGCGTCCAAGCAAAGATAATTAAAACCAATAAGAGCGCGTTGTAGTGGATCTCTCCTGTTACGGCCACCCAACCCAATAGCGGGGGAGCAGCCCCAGCGAGGCCGCCAATCACAATATTTTGCGGTGTAGCGCGCTTTAAATACATGGTGTAAATAAAGGCATAACCAATTAAGGATGCTAGGGTTAGCCACGCTGTTAATACATTGGTAAACAACACCAATACGACTATTCCAAGCAGTCCAATGATTAGCGCAAAAGTAATAGCTTGATTGGGACTCAGGCGACCTTTAGCAATAGGTCGGTTTGCTGTGCGCGCCATCTTTTCATCAATATGTCGATCAACCACATGATTGACTGCTGCTGCTGCGCCAGCGCAAAGAGCAATACCAAGGTTGCCAAACACTAATATATCGACAGGCACAGCACCAGGAGTCGCCAATAGCATGCCAATCACCGACGTAAGAAGCATCAGTGCCACCACATTGGGCTTGCACAGCTCTAAATAGTCTCGCCAACTAATTGCAGTTTGATTGTCTATGTTTGAATCCAACCTATTCTCCGAATAAACGATTTAAATCGCTAAATTAACGATCAGGGGAGTATTTTAACAGATGTTTAAGGTCATCAAGCAGTCCATTCGCATCATTGTCTGCAGTAAAGTACAGAATCGCCTTACTATCTGGCGTTACTACAAAATATCGGGTGCTTGCCATATCCCAATCTGCGGAGTTATTTATCAAAAGCTGTTTAAACTGGTCCGTATCAAGATCCGCTAACTGCAAAAATGGGTGTTGTTCAGTTAACCACTGCTCATCCATTACCTGATTGGGGCCCTGAAGAAAAATCCGCTGTACGCGACCTGTGTATTTACCCAACAACATATGAATCTGGCGAGTATTTAGCAGAATATCCTCGCACGTCTGATCACAGTAATTACCGCCGACAATCACAATTTGCCATTTCGGCTTCTCTAACGCAGGAAGGGCCGTTAGTGCTGCGCTGACATCCAGTGCTGGCTTGACTAACTGGCCCTGATTAGTGGTGCCAAACATTTCAATCATTTTTTGACGCTGCTCTTCCGTCTTTGGCACCATAAGGAAGCCGAATGCGATAACACCAAAGACAATGATCAACATTAACCAAATTTGATACCTGAAGCCTTTTTGTTTTGCTGTTAATGACTGCTGATCTGACATAATTTATTCCTGTAATCTTATTGATGTTTTTTTCTAAGCCAACTGACCACATTGGAATTAGCAATAATGGTCATTATGAGCAATGTGAACGCCATGGCGAACCACTGCACCGCATAGCCCACGTGCTTTTCTGGCTGAACCGCCACCGTGGTCCAACCGGTTTTAAGCGCACCCGGCGAGTCTTGATCTAGGCGCAACTGATAGGGCAAAAAAGACTCCCCAAACAGCTCTTCTGCTCGCTCTAAGGTAATCCAACCAACGCGGCTAGGCCATTGTTGAACTTTCCTAATACCGTCATCTAAACGGTAACCGCCTTTTAGAGCGTGATACAGGTAGCCGCGCAATTGCACGTTGTCGGCTATAGTTGGAATTTCCGGCAATAGTTCACGATCCAAAGAGGCCTCTATCCAACCTCGATTAATCAATAATTTTTCGCTCAGCCCAGATACTGTAACTGGCTGTAATATTTCATAACCCGGACGCCCGTTCTTAACCCTGTTGTCGAGAATAATAACGCGCTGATTATCGACTGTGCCGCGTATCCACGCCAACCGATACTGATGATCTTCGCCAGAGGCTAGCTGCTCAGGGCTAATCACTGGGGGTAACTGTTGATTGTGCGCATGATGATCAACAATCTGTTGTTTTTCGTCACCACGCTCCAATTGCCAAAAACCAAGACTAAGCAATAAGGGCATCATTAATAGCGAGAATACCAATAATTTAGCGTTAGGCTGCCATTTAAAGCTATTTGTTTTTTGAGCCGAGCCAGTCATCTGTGGTTAAATGTTCCTATCACAACAATGGATTAAATCATGTTACTAAAAGTAATCATTATCATCTTATTTATCGGTGTCGTCGCCAGCTTATTTGGCGGACTTAACTTCCTAGTTAAAGATATGGGAAACACCAACAAGCGAGTACTTTACGCATTAGGCATAAGAATTGGCCTTGCGGCCTTACTTATTGCTTGTGTTGTCTATGGCACCTACAGTGGTCAACTAAACAGCACCGCACCCTGGGATCGGCAACTACATCCAGAAAATACTGCACCCTATCAAGCAACCCCACAAAATTAACCCGTTAAACCAAAAACGGCCAGGCAATGCCCGGCCGTTTTGTTCAAGCTCTGCCTTTTTACGCCAAAACGTAAACAAACAAGAATAGTCCAACCCAAACCACATCGACAAAGTGCCAATACCAAGATGAGGCTTCAAAGCCGAACTGGTCTTCATGGCTAAAGTGCCCTTTAAGGCCACGTAACCACTGCACTAATAGCATACAGGTTCCAAGTGTCACGTGGGCGCCGTGGAAACCGGTAAGTAGGAAGAACGTAGTTCCATAGATACCTGTCTCAAGGGTTAAACCCATATGCTGGTAGGCATGGACGTACTCTTCGGCTTGTAAGAACAAGAAGAAAATACCAAGAGCAACAGTGATGCCTAACCAGGTATTAAACTTCTTGCGGTTATCATTCTTAAGTGCCGTATGGGCAATATGCACAGTCACACTTGAAGTCATAAGAACAATGGTATTCCACAGTGGCAGCCAGCTTAAAAGGTTGCTCCATCCGGGGAAATTCATATTTTGTTCAGGGCCTTTGAACTGCGCCGCATCACCGTTGGCCATTTGATCTGGTGTCACCATTACCGGCCACTCAGCCTGATAGCCCGGCCATAGGATTTCATTGTTAGCTGCCGCGGCATCGGTAGGGGAATCATCAAACCAGCCAACAGCGGCTTCACCGCCCAACCAAGAATTTGCAAACACACGAACATAGAATAGGGCGCCGAAGAAAGCGGCAAAGAACATTACTTCAGAGAAAATAAACCAAAGCATACCCAATACATAGGATTTTTTAAGCTGATCATTGGCAAGACCTTGCATATTTTCATCAATAACAATGCTCCACCACTTGTACATGACCAGTGCCATAATCAATAGACCGATTAGGAAAATTGTTGGCGAACCACCCTCAATTACCCAACTAGCAGCACCAAACGCTAAAGTACCCATACCGGTTGCGGTAATAATTGGCAACTTACTTTGCTCTGGTACGTAATAATTACCTTCTGTAGACATCAATGTTCTCCATTTCTTAACTTAACGCCATATCTGGCTTGTAAGTTACTGTATTTGTGAGATCGATAACGCTGTACGATCTGTTATATCAAATAATGTATAAGATAATGTGACTGTATTCACACTATCCGGTAAATCTGGGTCCAGTATAAATACTAAGCCCAATTCAGCCTGTTCACCTGCCGCCAACGGCTGATTATCAAAACAAAAGCAGGCTGTCTTATGAAAATAATCCGCTGCATTATTGGGCAATACATTGGGTATTGCCTGTGCAACCATATTTTCACCAGTGGTGTTATGAGCGAAAAAGTTAACCGCTCTAGATTCGCCTGGGTGAACAACAACGCTGTATTCCATCGGATAAAATTCCCATGGCATTTCTGCGTTATTGGCCGCCACAAACTGCACTTCCACCTGCCGTGAGGTATCTACTCGCACCTCAACCGCTTCATATTTACCGTCTGTTCTACCGCCAATACCCGTGATCTCACAGAAGAGATCATAGAGCGGCGGTAGGACAAATACCGCAAATAAAAACATAGCCACCGCCAATGCCAATAACTTGGCGAGCAGTGTGCGATGGCTAGTTTGCATAACCAATACTACTTAACCTGTGGTGGCTTCTCAAAGGTGTGATAGGGCGCTGGTGTTGGAACTGTCCATTCCAAACCTTCCGCACCTTCCCAAACCTCTGGCTTATCCACTGGTTTGCCGTGAGTAATAGTACGCACAACATTAAACAAGAATAGTATTTGCGCAGCACCGTACATAAATGCACCAATACTTGAAACCATATTCCAGTCGGCAAACTGCAAGCCGTAGTCAGCATAACGTCTTGGCATGCCTGCTAGCCCCAAGAAATGCTGCGGCATAAAGGTGATGTTAAAGCCGATAAAGGCAATCCAAAACTGGACCTTACCCATGGTTTCGTCATACATCTTACCGCACCACTTTGGCAGCCAGTAATAAACCGCTGCCGTACCACTAAATACCGCACCTGCCACCATCACATAGTGGAAGTGAGCAACAACAAAGTAGGTATCATGGTACTGAATATCTGCCGCTGCAATTGACAGCATCAGACCGGTAAATCCACCAAAGGTAAATAGAATAACGAAGGCAATACTAAACAGCATCGGGGTTTCAAATGTTAATGAACCCTTGTACATAGTAGTGATCCAGTTAAATACCTTCACCCCCGTTGGTACCGCAATCAACATGGTGGCGTACATAAAGTACAGCTCACCGGCAATCGGCATACCTACGGTAAACATATGGTGCGCCCATACGATAAACGACATAAACGCGATCGATGCGGTTGCGTATACCATCGAAGAATAACCGAACAATGGCTTGCGACTAAAGGTAGGAATAATCTGAGATACCACACCAAAGGCAGGTAGAATAATGATGTATACCTCCGGGTGACCAAAGAACCAGAAAATGTGCTGGAACAAGACTGGATCACCGCCACCCGCAGCATCAAAGAAGCTAGTACCGAAGTTAATATCGGTCAACATCATAGTTACCGCACCGGCCAATACTGGCATTACAGCAACAAGCAAGAATGCAGTGATCAACCAAGTCCATACGAACATAGGCATTTTCATATAGGTCATACCTGGCGCGCGCATATTCATTACCGTAGCGATAATGTTAATAGAACCCATGATCGATGAAGCACCCATAATGTGTACACCAAAGATAAAGTAGTTCACTGTATCTGGCGCATAGGTGGTCGATAGCGGCGCATAAAAGGTCCAACCGAAGTTAGGGCCGCCGCCTTCCATAAATAGCGTCGCTACAAGGATTGCAAATGCGAAAGGTAGAATCCAAAAACTGAGGTTGTTCATGCGCGGCAGTGCCATATCAGGCGCACCGATCATCATTGGAATCAACCAGTTAGCCAGACCAACAAAGGCCGGCATAATGGCGCCAAATACCATCACCAGACCGTGCATAGTCGTCATCTGGTTAAAGAATTCTGGCTTAATTAATTGCATACCTGGCTGGAATAATTCCGCACGAATAATCATCGCGAAAGATCCACCCAAGATAAACATGGCGAAGCTAAACCATAGGTAAAGCGTGCCGATATCTTTGTGGTTTGTGGTAAATACCCAACGGCTTATATATTTTACCCAGCCGTCAGCTAATGTTGCGGGGCCATGTGCCATTTCGAAAACTCCCTATTTAGCTTGTTTGTAGTTAAGAACATCAATGGGCTGAGTAATATCACCCACATCGTTGCCCCAAGCATTACGCTCGTAATGAATAACCGCGGCAATATCAACTTCTGACAGCTGATCCGCAAATGACTGCATTGCAGTGCCAGGGATACCATCGACAACAACGCGCAAGTGCTCAACAACCGGGCCTAAGGCGATCACACTATTTTTAAGTGCTGGAAATACGCCCGGAATACCCTCACCGTTGACCGCATGACAGCCGGCGCATGAACGGTTATAAACCTCTTCACCCTTAACCATCAATTCGTCAAACGTCCACTGCTTACCAATAGTAGAGGCATACTCTGCCGCTGCGGCTTTCTTGTCCGCCAACCACTGGTCATATTCCGCCTGCTCTTTAACTTCAACCACAACCGGCATAAAGGCATGACCAGAACCACACAGCTCTGTACATTCACCCACATAGGTGCCCGGCTTGTCCGTCTTAGCCCAAGCAGAAGTAAACAACCCTGGTACCGCGTCGCGTTTTACACCAAAGTCTGGAACCCACCAGCTGTGGATTACATCATTACCGGTAATCAAAAAGCGTACTTTTTTGCCCGCAGGAAGCACTAATGGCTCAGTCACTTCACGAAGATAGTGCTCACCTTTAGGCTCTCTGCCGTAGATTTCGTCTTGAGGTGTGCGCAGTTCACTCATGAACTTAACGTCTTCACCTAGATATTCGTATTGCCACTTCCACTGATAACCCGTTACCTTAATATCGATATCTGCATTTTCAGTATCGTATACTTTGAGTAGGGCAGAGGTTGCAGGAATAGCCATTACAATCAAAATGATTGCAGGAACAATCGTCCAAAGTAATTCAACCAAAACATTTTCATGGAAATTCTCCGCTACAGCGCCTCGTGATTTGCGGTGTGCATACATAACGTAGAACATAAAACCAAAAACTGCTATGCCGATCACCGTACAAATCCACATCATAATCATATGAATATCGTAGGCAGCCTGACTAACTTCTGTGACTCCTTGAGGCATATTAAGCTGGCTAGCTGCAGATTCTGAATTTGCTCCGCCAACATAAACCAAGGCCAAAACTGCGCCGAGGGATCTCAAGAAAAGCGCTTGCGCTCTTTTCAACATCGCTTATTTCTCCGTGGTAACTGTAGAAATTTACTACTTTGCTTCGTGATGACACCCCCTGCATAAATACGGGGGACCAATTGAGGCGCGGCATTGTACCAAATAAATGTATATTTCTCTAGCCAATCTACTACCATTTTTTAACCTTTCAATGACAAAAACCAATATCAACCTATAAATAATTCATATAGGCATACCTTGTAAATCTCAACAGTGGGTTTGGCAGAAGTATTTGTTCTTGGATTTATTGATTCGGCTTGCTGGGATCGACTAACTTGACCTGTTGTGCGGGCTCTGAAAACCCATCAATACTGTGCGTGACTCGAGTAATTAGCTCTCTAGGCGCGGAAGTGATACGAATTTCATCTTTAAAACCACAGCTAACGCATTCGCGATAGTTTATTCCGTCTTTGCTGTAGGCCATAATTTTGTCCATTTCGGAACATTTAGGGCACACTACACCGGCAATAAATTGTTTTTTAGTTGAAAACGTCATATAAAACTCACCACAATAGGAATTATATTATAACCTCAGGGCAGCCATATGGATCACTCAATTCGACCTTTTAAAGGAATATTTCCCAATCTTGGGCAACGAGTCTACGTCGACCCTCAATCTACCGTTATTGGCGATGTTGTTCTTGGTGATGATGTATCGGTCTGGCCCGGCGCAGTCATTCGTGGCGATATGCACTCTATAAAGGTAGGCGCTAAATGCAATGTACAGGATAATGCCGTACTGCATGTAACCCATGCTTCAGACTATAACCCCGAGGGCTACCCACTAGTTATTGGTGAGGGCGTTATTATTGGCCATCGCGCTATCCTACATGGCTGTACCCTAGGCAATCAGATTTTAGTGGGCAATGGTGCGGTTATTAATGACGGCGCAATCGTAGAAGACAACGTGATTGTCGGGGCAGGCTGTATGGTGCCGCCACGCAAAACCCTAGAAAGCGGCTATATCTATGTTGGCAATCCCTGCAAAAAGTTGCGTCCTTTAAGCGAAGATGAAAAGCAATTCTTTGGTTACTCAGCCGCAAGCTATATTAAATTAAAAGATCAGTACTTATCTGAGCAGGACTAATTGGAAAGCTGAGCTCTTAGATTGGCAATCACTGGTGCAGTCTCAGGGCGTTCGCCGCGCCAAAGGGCAAAGGACTCCGCCGCCTGTCCAACCAACATACCCAAACCATCACTCACCTGAGCACCGCGCTGCGCCGCCCACTGTATAAACGGCGTCGGCTCAGCACCATAAAGCATGTCGTAACAGGCGGTTGTGCCATTGGTATCAATTAAACTATCGGGTAAGGGTGGCAGTTCGCCCTGTAATCCCGCACTGGTGCCATTAATGATAAGATCAAACTGTTGTTCGCCCAGCATATCAAAACCACAACCCAGCAGATAACCAAACTCGGCAAAACCCTTGGATAGCTGCAACGCCTTATCTACGGTGCGATTTGCAATTACTATATGCTGAGGTTGCTGCTCCAAAAGCGGCTCTAAAGCCCCACGCACCGCACCACCGGCACCCAAAACCAACACCCGTTTATGGCGAATTTCCCAGCCTAGATTATTGACTATATCGCTAACCAAGCCAACGCCATCAGTGGTATCGCCCAAGATAGTTCCGTCAGCTTGTAACGACAGCGTATTTACAGCGCCAGCACGTCGAGCTCTCGGCGTAGTGCGTGCCACATAGGCATAGGCATCCTGTTTAAACGGTACGGTAATATTTAAGCCCCTACCGCCATTGGCAAAGAATGCATTAGCCGCCGCCTCAAACCCATCTTCAGCCACAAGCTGCTTGCTGTAGCTAAGATCCTGTCCTGTTTGCTCGGCAAACTGGCGATGAATATCCGGCGACTTACTATGCGCTATAGGATTGCCAAACACAGCATATTTATCTGCCATTAGACCCAGTCCCGATCAATTAGATACTTAGTATAAAGCTCATCTTCCGCACTGCCCGCCTCAGGCTGCCAATCATATTCCCAGCGCACCATAGGTGGCATGGACATCAAGATAGATTCGGTGCGGCCACCTGTTTGCAAGCCAAACAATGTACCGCGATCATAGACCAAATTAAATTCCACATAACGACCACGACGGTAAAGCTGAAAATTCCGCTCGCGCTCTCCAAAGGGGTGCTCGCGACGACGCTGCATAATCGGCAGATAGGCATCGATATAACTATCGCCAATCGCACGCATAAACGCAAAGCTCTGGTCAAAACCTAAGTCATTAAGATCGTCGAAAAAAACACCGCCTACACCGCGCGGTTCATCGCGATGACGCAGATAGAAGTATTTGTCGCATTGCTGCTTAAGGCGCGGATACATATCCACACCAAACCCATCACAGGCCTCTTTAGCCGTGCGATGCCAGTGTTCACAGTCTTGCTGATTGCCATAATAGGGGGTTAAATCATAGCCACCGCCAAACCACCAAACCGGGTCTTCACCGTCTTTTTCGGCAATAAAAAAGCGCACATTGGCATGGGAGGTTGGTATATAGGGATTATGCGGATGAATCACCAAGGATACGCCCATGGCCTCAAAACTACGGCCGGCCAATTCGGGCCTACTTTGGGTCGCTGATGCAGGCAATTGATCGCCAGAGACATGCGAAAAATTGACCCCGCCTTTCTCAATCACTGAACCATTGGCAATCACGCGACTGCGCCCGCCGCCGCCTTCAGGGCGGGTCCAGTTATCTTCTTGCCATGGGCTGCCATCCTCCTGCTGCAGTGCATCACAGATGCTATCTTGCAGCCCGAGTAGGTAGCTCTTAACCAGTTCTTTATCAACAGTTTGCATATTATCCTTTACGGACGACCTCACCGTTTAGTAAGTGCCGGATTTCACTGGGCGCACTAGCAGAGCCAATATTACCCGATGCTATGGCATCGACTCTGCGTCCAAAGTAGCTTCTAACCTTGAGTGAATTAGTCGCCTCGGGCAAGCCCTGAGGGTTAGCCGAGGTAGATACAATCGGGCCGCCAAATAACTGACAAAGGCTCGATGCCAATGGATGCGACGTCACTCTAACCGCCAGTGTATCATGCTCGCCCACAATCCAATCGGGTGCCGCACCGTTGTGCGGAATCAGCCAGGTAGTAGGTTTGTCGCTGGGTTGCTGCAATCGCGCCATTTGCGCCGCCGTTAAGCCCTCAGTAAAGGGAGCGAACTGCTGCCAATCGCAGGCGATAAGAATCACCCCTTTGCGTTCAGGGCGACTTTTTAATGTGAGCATTTTTACCACAGCTGAGTAGCTGTAGGGGTCACAACCCAAGCCCCAAACCGCTTCGGTCGGGTAGGCTATCACCCCCTGAGAATGCAACTGATGCACTGCAAGGCTAGTATTAGTATGCCTGCTCCAGTTGATCACAAATTGACTCAGCTATTTTTTAGACGTTCCTGCAAAGCAGCGTCTTTAGCAAGAATCGCTTCAGCATTAGCCGCGCGCTCAGCAAGCAGTTTTTGATGCATTTCAGTATCAGCAACACCAATAATCTGCGCCGCTAAATAAGCAGCATTTTTAGCACCGGCTTTGCCAATAGCTACAGTAGCTACAGGGATACCACCAGGCATTTGTACGGTTGATAGCAATGCATCAAGACCGTCCAATGAACCATTGATTGGCACACCGATAACCGGCTTAAGCGTTGTTGCAGACACAGCACCCGCTAAGTGAGCTGCCATACCTGCCGCGCAGATAAAGGCTGCACAACCGCGCTTATCAGCGTCAGTTACATAGCTGTGAGTGGCTGCTGGGGTGCGGTGCGCAGAAGTCACCTTCACCTCAAAAGGAATATCAAATTTCTTTAGAATATCAAAACTGGCTTCCATTACTGGCAAATCAGAATCGGAACCCATAAGGATGGCTACAAAAGGCTTACTCATAATTTTAACGATCTCCGTAAAAGGCGCGCAGATTACCGAAACTTGGCTCTCTACGCAATCCTCTATTTTAATCGAAAACGGTTACGTAAGCCTAGTAGTAATAACCGCATCTTAAAGAATTCATAACTTCACGCTCATACGCGGGTGTAATAACCCTGCTCACTGACTATGACCCCTTTCAACTCCAAGGCAATTAATAACTGCAATAACTTATCCATAGGCCAAGGGGTATCTAGCTCATCGATAAACATTGGCTCATAGCCCAATATTTTTAGCAGTAGCGATTCCTCACTATTAAGCGGCTCTTCGGGACAATTTTCTGGGGGCATAGTGACTAAATCCTTATATTTTTCACCATAGCTTGCTAGGGGGCCGGCAATTTCTTCCACTAGTTCGGCAGTGGTTTCTACGAGGCAAGCACCCTGTTTAATTAGCTGTGACAGCCTTTGCTCTGAGGGCTATTAATGGAGCCGGGAATGGCAAATACTTCGCGGTTTTGATCTAGCGCATACTTTGCGGTGATAAGTGAGCCGCTATTAATTGCCGCCTCTACCACTAGCACGCCGACACTAAGGCCGCTAATAATGCGATTGCGCTGAGGGAAATGTGCTGGAAGCGGCGGGTTACCGGGAGCAAATTCAGTCACTAGGGCACCGCCTTTTTCGACAATATGATCGGCTAGCGACACATTTCGACTGGGGTAAATACAATCTATACCGGTGGCAACAACGCCAACACTTATCCCCTGTGGCGCCTCAAGTGCACCGCGATGGGCGCAACTATCTATGCCTATTGCCATGCCGCTGGTAATGGTAAAGCCGCTTGCAGCAAGACTTTTGGCCCATGATGTGGCGATCTTTTCAGCACCTCTGGTCATGCGGCGACTGCCCACTATGGCTATTTGTGGTAGATGCAGGCAGTTGGTGTTGCCGCGTACATAAAGAAGGGGTGGTGGCTTAGGGATTTGCTGCAGTTGCGGCGGATAGTTATCACTAGTTATAGGCACTAGATGCGCCTGATGCTGTTCGAGGGTTTTAGTTATTTGCTCGACTTTATCTTGCCACTGACCGGCGTGATAGGCCCTGCGAATAATTTGTAACTGCTGATTGAGGGCTGAGTCATCGTGCGGCTCGCGACTCTCGAATATTTGGCGAAAGCTGCCTAAATGCTCAATAAGCGCTAGCTGTAATTTTGGCGTGCAGGGTTTTAATATTTGGGCGATAAGTGCCCACTGGGCTTCGTCTTGTGTGTTGAGTATTGCGTTCATGCGGTGCGTCCTTTCAAGCAACTGTGTATAATCTTTATTAATGGGGCTTAGCTTGATTGTAGACAGGTCGGTGTAAGCTTTTTTGAATTTGATAGACAAAGATAACGACAGACTATGGCGATATTAACCATTCTTGAGTATCCGAATCCACGCTTGCGCATTGTTGCAGAGCCAGTGGCTGAGGTGGACGATACTATTCGCACGCTGATTGATGACATGTTTGAAACCATGATAGACGCTGATGGAATTGGCCTAGCGGCAACTCAGGTAGATGTGCATCAGCAGGTTATTGTTATGGACCTTTCGGAACAGCGCAATGAACCGCGAGTATTTATTAATCCTCAGATTGAAGTGCTAGAACCCGATACAGTGCCGTTTGATGAAGGCTGTCTCTCTGTCCCGGGCTTTAATGAAACTGTAGATCGCCCAAAGCATGTAATGATTCGCGCACTAGACCGTGACGGCAATGCCTTTGAAGAAGAAGCTCATGGTCTTCTTGCAGTATGCATTCAGCATGAGATGGATCATCTAAAAGGTAAGTTATTTGTCGATTACTTATCGTCGCTTAAAAGAGACCGTATTCGTAAAAAACTCAAGAAACAGCGTGCATAGGAACTATACAGCGTGAAGATTATCTTCGCCGGCACACCAGATTTTGCCGCCGCCCACCTTCGGGCGCTAATCGATTGCGGCCAACATGAAATTGTTGCGGTTTATACCCAACCTGATCGCCCGGCTGGGCGCGGTAAAAAACTCACTGCCAGTGCGGTAAAGCAGCTTGCCTCTGAGCAGGGCTTAACCGTGTTGCAACCACCCTCATTAAAAGAAGCGGACGCGCAGCAACAGCTGGCTGGCTTTGCAGCAGATCTGATGATTGTGGTTGCCTATGGGCTTATTTTGCCGCAGGCGGTGCTAGACACGCCAAGACTTGGCTGTATTAATGTGCATGGCTCGCTATTGCCAAAATGGCGCGGCGCGGCCCCTATTCAACGTGCGGTTGAGGCTGGCGACGACGAAACTGGTATCTGTATTATGCAGATGGATGCCGGTCTCGATACGGGCCCAGTGATCTCAGTGGCGCGTTGCGCTATTGAAGCCACAGATACCAGTGGTTCAATTTATCAAAAACTCTCTGCGCTAGGCGCACCAACCCTGTTGGCCGCTTTAGAAAAACTAGCTTCTGGGGTTGCGGTAGCGGAACAGCAGGACGATAGCCAAAGCACCTATGCTAGTAAAATCGATAAAGCTGAAGCCTTAATCGACTGGGCTACTCCGGCCGAGACCTTGGCGCGCAAAGTCCGCGCCTTTAACCCATTCCCCGCAACCTTTAGCCATATTGGCGGTGAACGAGTCAAAATATGGGCGGCTAGCGCTAATACTGTAGACTCGAGACAGGCGGTTGGCGCCATTGTCGCGGCCAGTGACCAAGGCATCTTGGTTCAAACCGCGAGCGGTCAGCTACTTATCAGTGAAATTCAATTAGCCGGCAAGTCAAAAATGCCGGTATCTGAGCTATTAAAATCCAAGGCCGAGCTATTTGCTGCGGGCCAGAGTTTTGATCAATAAATGGCTAACGTTCGCGTTGTTGCCGCCGAAGCCATTGGCCAAGTTTTGCGCGGTCGTTCGCTGTCTGCAGTATTGCCAAAATATAGCCAAAAGGTCGCGGATAATGATCAGGCGCTGTTTAAGGAAATGTGTTTTGGCACTCTGCGCTGGTATCCGCAGCTACAGGCGATTGTTAACCATCTAATGTCAAAGCCGATCAAAGATAAAGAGCGCGAAATTCAAGCCCTATTGGCCTGCGGCATTTATCAGTTAATGCATATGCGCGTTGCTGATCACGCCGCTATTAACGAAACTGTGGCGGCGACGGTCAAATTAAAGCGCCTGTGGGCTAAGGGCCTAGTAAACGCTGTATTGAGAAATTTTCAGCGTCAGCAACAACAGATTGCCGACAAGCTCTCTAATCGCCCTGAATATGCAACGGCTCACCCCCAGTGGCTAGCTAATCGATTAAAAGCCGCATGGCCTGAACAGGCTGAAGAGATCTTGCAATCGAATAACCTACAGGCACCTATGTGCTTGCGGGTCAATGCTAGCCGCTGTTCGCGCGATGACTATTTGCAACTGCTAGCGGATGCGAAAATTGGCGCCTCTGCTACCCAATATAGCGACTGTGGCATTTGGCTCGACAAGCCACAAGAAGTCACCGAGCTTCCGGGCTTTGCTGACGGCTTGGTTAGCGTGCAAGACGAATCGGCTCAGCTTGCGGCCTCATTATTAGATGTTCAGCCGGGGCACCTGGTGCTTGATGCCTGTTGCGCCCCCGGCGGTAAAACCTGCCATATTCTTGAATCTGAGCCCAAATTGGCCACACTGACTTCGATTGATCTTGAACAGTCACGCCTCGAGCGCTGTAAACAAAACCTTCTGCGCTTAGATTTACAGGCCAACCTCATTGCCGCTGATGTTGGCGCCATTGATCAGTGGTGGGATAACAACAGCTTTGATCGTATTTTACTCGACGCGCCATGCTCTGCTTCTGGGGTAATTCGCCGTCATCCAGATATTAAATTACTGCGCAAAGACAGCGATATTGAAAACTTATCGAAAATTCAGGCTGAATTACTCGAAAAGGTGTGGAAAACTTTGCGCAAAGGGAGCATGCTTATATATGCAACCTGTTCAGTGCTACCGCAGGAAAACGACCAGGTGGTAGCACAGTTTTTGGCAACAAATAATGATGCCTCTTCAATTAAAATTGAGGCAGATTGGGGAATAACCACAGACTTTGGTAGGCAGATATTCCCCTCGGCAAAAGGCGGTGATGGTTTTTACTATTCGCGGCTACAAAAAAATAGCTGATAATGGCTAAAGAAAGCTTAAAAGTGCAGAGCAATCATGAAAATAGTGATAGTTGGAGCGGGTCAGGTCGGCGCTACGCTGGCTGAAAACTTAGCACGAGAAAACAATGATATAACCATTGTTGATATAGATGCGAATGTCTTGAGGGCACTGCAGGATAGGCTCGATGTGCGCACTGTGGTCGGCACCGGTTGTTACCCCGACGTTCTAGTTAATGCCGGCATAGAAGATGCCGATATGATCGTTGCTGTTACCCGCAGCGATGAGATTAATATTGTTGCCTGTCAGGTAGCGTACTCACTGTTTCATACACCGACCAAAATCGCCCGTGTTAGGTCGCGCAATTACAGCAATCCTGAGTATAAAAACAAACTGTTTAACGACAAGCATATGCCGGTCGATGTAATGATTACTCCCGAGCAGGTGGTCACTAATTACATACAAAAACTAATTGAACAGCCCGGCGCACTGCAGGTATTGGATTTCGCCGACGGCGTTATTCAGTTAGTAGGCTTGCGAGCGGTTGAAGACGGGCCCTTAGTTGGCCAACGATTGCGTGCATTAAAAGAACATATGCCGGATATCGATGCCCGTGTTGCAGCTATTTATCGCAAAGATGGGGCAATTTTTCCAACCGGGGACACCATTATTGAAGACGGTGATGAAGTGTTCTTTATCGCTGCCAAGAAAAATATTCGCAAAGTAATGAGCGAGCTTCGTCGCCTAGAAAAACCCTATCGCCAACTTGTGATTGCCGGCGGTGGCAATATTGGTTTCCGCCTGAGTAAGGCACTAGAAAAAGACTACAATATTAAAATTATCGAATATTCCGATACCCGAGCAGAATTACTATCTGAGCAATTGAATAAAACAGTGGTACTTAGAGGCTCAGCCACCGATCAAGAATTATTGCTCGACGAAAACATCGATAAAACCGATGTCTTTATTGCCCTGACCAATGATGATGAAACCAATATTATGGCCTCATTGTTGGCAAAACGCTTAGGCGCGCGCAAGGTAATGACATTAATCAGCAACCCTGTATATGCCGATCTTATGCAGGGCGGTGAAATTGATATTGCTATATCGCCCCAGCAGGCAACGATTAGCTCACTGCTTGCTCATGTGCGCAAAGGGGATACCGAAAGCGTGCACTCTCTGCGCCGTGGTGCAGCAGAGGCCCTAGAGTTTATTGTGCATGGCGATGAAAAGAATTCTAAGGTTGTAGGACGCGCTATTGAAGATATTAAATCGCCTCCCGGGGCGACACTGGCAGCCTTGGTTCGCGATGGCGAAGTGATTATTGCCCACCATGATACCGTGATTCAAAACGGCGACCATGTGATTGTATTTGTGGTGGACAAAGAAAAAACCAAAGCCGTCGAGAAGCTGTTCTCGGTAGGCTTTAGTTTCTTTTAGGAGATAAGCCCAAGATGCACTTTGCCATTATCGCTCGGGTCCTCGGCATGCTACTGGTTATCTTTAGCCTTACTATGCTAACCCCTGTTTTAGTCGCGTTTATCTATGGTGAAAATACCAGCCCTACCTTTGTACTAGCGTTTGCCATTACGCTGATTGTGGGCATGGTCTTTTGGCTTCCCTCGAGACAGGCGCGCGGCGAACTTAGAACCAGAGATGGCTTTGTGGTTACGGTGTTCTTCTGGCTAGTACTCAGCTCCTTTGGTTCACTGCCACTTATGCTATCTGAAGCGCTTCAGCTTAGTTTTATTGATGCCCTATTTGAGTCAGTTTCTGGGCTGACTACCACCGGTGCCACAGTTATTGCCGGCTTGGATAACCTGCCTAAATCGATACTCTATTACCGCCAACAGCTACAGTGGCTTGGCGGCATTGGTATTGTGGTTATCGCGGTGGCTATTCTGCCAATGCTCGGCGTGGGCGGCATGCAAATCTATCGCGCCGAAACCCCTGGGCCGATGAAAGATTCAAAACTAACCCCGCGCATTACCGAAACCGCCAATGTATTGTTTAAAATTTACCTGTGCCTAACCATAGCCTGTGCACTGGCCTATTGGGTGGCTGGCATGAGTGGCTTTGATGCCATTAGCCATAGTTTTTCCACCGTTTCCATTGGTGGCTTTTCGACCCATGATGCCAGTATTGGTTTTTTTGATAACAGCGCCATTATGGCGATCTGTAGTTTCTTTATGATTATTGCCGGGCTTAACTTTGCCTTGCACTTTCACGCTTGGCACAGCCGCCGCCCAAGCATGTACTGGGCCGACCCAGAAGCGAGACTGTATTTATTGCTCTTGTTGGTGGGTGCAATTATTACCTGCTGTTATCTGTATTACAGCGGCACTTTTGATCGCGACGAAAGTATACGTCAGGGCGCCTTCCAGCTAATCTCGATTATGACAACCACCGGTTTTACTACCAGTGAATTCCATACTTGGCCCAGCTTTTTGCCGTTCTTCTTAATTTTCTTATCTTTCTTTGGTGCCTGCGCCGGCTCTACCGGTGGCGGTATAAAAATTGGCCGTATGCTGATTTTGGCCAAACAGGGTATTAGAGAGATCTATCGTTTAGTGCACCCCAATGCCTTGTTACCTATCAAGATTCGCAATCGCGCCGTACCGACCCGCGTGGTCGATGCTATCTGGGCCTTTATGGGGGTGTATTTAGCGATTTTTTATCTGATGGTGCTTTTGTTGTTAGCCACGGGCCTCGATTATGACACCGCATGGTCTGCTACTGCGGCATCGTTGAATAACCTAGGTCCCGGCTTAGGCGAAGTCGCCACCAACTACGGTGAAATTGGTGGCTTTGCCAAATGGGTGCTGTGTTGGGGCATGCTACTAGGGCGATTAGAAATCTTTACCCTACTGGTTTTATTTACCCCAACCTTTTGGCGTAAATAAATTACTGCTGCCTAGCCTTATAAAACGCTTCTTCTGAAATACCATGGTAAGCCATTGCTTGGCGTTTAAATTCCTCAATAGACTGGGCCACGCGCTGAGCAAATTCATTATCCTTAGTGAGCTCACTCACCGCTTCTGCTGACAACTTGCGCAGACCCTGAATCACCTCATCGGGCAACTTTCTAACCTCCACACCGTGCACATTGACCAGCTCTTCTAGCGCCTGATTATTGCGCGCCGTATATTCATCGAGCATATCTTGATTAACCGCGCGAGCGGCAGTCTCAATAATCGCCTGCAGGTCGGCCGGTAGTGATTCATAGGCCGGCTTATTCACAGTAAATTCTAGGGTAGGGCCGGGCTCATGCCAGCCGGGGTAGTAATAATATTTAGCCACCTGATGAAAGCCAAACGCCAAATCATTATAGGGGCCCACCCATTCGGTGGCGTCAATAACACCAGTTTGCATGGCCGTATAGAGCTCTCCACCGGGGATATTCACCGACTCACCACCAGCGCGGGTAATGACATCTCCGCCCAAGCCGGGAATACGCATTTTTAAGCCTTTAATATCAGCCATAGAGTTAATTTCGCGGTTAAACCAACCCGCCATTTGCACCCCAGTACTACCACCCGCAAAGGGCACCAAATTAAAAGGGGCATAGAGCTCGCGCCACAATTCAAGACCACCGCCATAGTGTAGCCAAGCATTCATTTCTTGGGCATTTAAACCAAACGGAATTGAGGTAAAGAACGCGGTCGCCTTATTTTTACCGGTCCAATAGTAAGCACCACTGTGGCCTATTTGCGCAGTGCCCTGTGACACTGCATCAAAAACCTGTAGCGCCGGAACTAGTTGCCCCGCGCCAAAGACTTTTATCTTTAGACGACCATTGCTCATCGCCTCAACTTTTTTAGCAAAGTTTTCTGGTGCTGTTCCCAAACCCGGATAGTTCTTGGGCCATGAGGTAACCAGCTTCCAGTTGTAACCTTGCTGTGAAGCGGCATTATCGCCCTGAGCCTGATTATTATCATCGCCACCACAACCCGTCAGTAACACAATCAATGCTGTCCAAAATAAAATTCGCATATGCTAACCCTCAATCTTTATGTTGTATTGTCACCGGCTAAATGGCGACCAAATTGGCTGAAGCCAATATAAGTATTTTAGTGCCTACCTCATCAAACGCCACATGCACTCGCGCGCGTGGACCATTGCCTTCAAAATTTAAAATAATACCGTCGCCATAGACATTATGCCGCACCTGCTGACCGAGCTGAAAACCGGTCTCACTGCCCTCGTCGCTTATACGCGCATCAGCATAGGTGGTGGGGCGAGTAACCGTATTATGTAACCTAACTTCTTCTACCACCTCTTTAGGAATATCGCGAATAAAGCGCGATACCGAATTAAACGACTCTGTGCCATAGGTCGATCGGGTCTCAGCAAAGGTCATCGTCAGCTTTTGCATGGCGCGGGTAATACCCACATAGGCCAGTCTGCGCTCTTCTTCCAAGCGCCCCGGCTCATCAATCGACATCTTATGGGGGAACAGATTCTCTTCCATGCCCGCCAAAAATACCAGCGGGAATTCTAACCCTTTGGCGCTGTGCAGGGTCATTAATTGCACCGCGTCTTGGTCTTCATCGGCCTGACGATCACCGGCATCCAGTGCCACCTGATCCAAAAATTGCGGCAATACCGGCGCGTCACTATCCTCTGGTTCAAAGTTTTTACAGGCATTCACCAATTCTTCTAAGTTTTCAACTCGCGCCTGACCGCGCTCGCCTTTCTCACGGCGGTGCATATCCACCAGGCCGCTGTGCTGAATCGCATTTTCGGCCTGTTCTGCTAAGGGCAGTTCATCCAACTGACCACTCATTTCATTAATCAGCACCATAAAGCCAGAGACCGCATTAGCCGCTCGGGCAGTGAGGCGCTTTTCATTGACCATGGTGGCTGAGGCCTCCCATAGAGAACAGCCATTGGAACGACTAAGTTCACGAATTTGCTCTACCGTTCTATCGCCAATCCCTCGCGGCGGCGTATTGACCACACGCTCAAAGGCGACATCATCGTGGCAATTAAGCATCATGCGCAAATAACAGAGGGCATTTTTAATTTCCAACCGCTCATAAAATCGCTGACCGCCATAGATACGATAGGGGATTTCCGCCTGCAACAATGCCGCTTCTAAAACCCGCGACTGGGCATTGGAGCGATACAAAATAGCCGAATCATCACGGCGATTACCATTGGCAATCCAGTCCGCCAAGCGATCGGCAATATAGCGCGCTTCATCATGCTCATTAAATGCCGCATACAGGGCGATGGGCTCACCCTCACCCGACTCCGTCCATAGGTTTTTACCCAAACGGTCGGCATTTTTGGCAATCACCGCATTGGCCGCTTTTAGGATATTCGATGTAGACCGGTAGTTTTGTTCTAGTTTAATAGTTTCGGTATCAGCAAAGTCGCGTTCAAAACTTAGGATATTTTCCACCTTAGCACCGCGCCAACCATAGATAGACTGGTCATCATCACCCACTGCGGTTACATCACTGCTAGTGCCGGCCAACAACCTCAACCATGCATACTGCACCGCATTGGTATCTTGGAATTCGTCGACCAAAATTTGGCCAAATCGCTGTTGATAGTGGCCTAAAACGTCAGGGTTATTGCGCCATAATTCCAATACTCGCAATAGCAATTCAGCAAAATCGATCACCCCCAGCTGTTCACACAACTGTTCATATTGACGGTAAATACGCAACATGGTCGCCATAAAGGGGTCGCCGCTTTCTTGAATATGCGCGGCGCGCAAGCCTTCATCTTTTTGGCTATTAATCCACCACTGGGCCTGTTTGGGTGGCCAGCGCTGTTCATCTAAATCCATGGCGCGCATCACCCGCTTAACCAGTCGCAACTGATCATCAGAATCTAGAATTTGGAAGTTTTCGGGCAACTTGGCATCGCGCCAATGGGCTTTAAGTAATCTATGGGCTAAGCCATGAAAGGTGCCCACCCACATACCGCGCAGTGACATACCCAATAGGTTATCAATGCGCTCGCGCATTTCTCGCGCAGCCTTATTGGTAAAGGTAACCGCCAAAATACCGTAGGGCGATACATTGTCGACCTGAATCTTCCACGCAATACGGTGAACCAATACTCGGGTTTTACCACTACCGGCACCCGCCAATACGAGCAAATGTTTTTTATCGCTAGTAACGGCCTGCTCTTGTGCGGAATTTAACTGATTTAAAACTGAAGTGACATCCATGGGCATAGTTTAGCAAGATAATCGCCCATATAGCGTTTTTGTTGTGCCGTTTAAGGCTTATTTTTTGCTATTTATTATTATGGGGTAATATTCAGGATTGATTTTTTACTACAAAACTAGCAATTTTCGGCGATTTCTTGTAAATTTTTTACAAATAACAATTAAAACGATAGCTATGAAGCCAGCCGAACTTACACAAACCATTAGCGATACCCTGACTAAGTTGCGTAAATCTGAACGCAAGGTGGCCGAGCTAGTGTTGAAAGACCCATTAAGTATTATCAATATGCGCATTGTCGACCTAGCCAAAAAAGCTGAAGTCAGCGAGCCTACAGTGGTACGCTTCTGTCGCGCGGTGGGCTGTCATGGATTCCAAGATTTTAAGCTAGCATTGGCACAGCAACTCGCTTCAAGCCCAAGCTTTGGCAAAATTGCGGTAACCGATAGTGACTCCACCCGTGAATATACTCACAAGGTATTTGATTCCACGGTAGATACCTTGCTAAAAGTGCGCGAGAGTTTGGTACTGCATAATCTCGAAGCGGCAGTAGACGCTATTTACAAGGCTAATCGCGTCGAGTTTTACGGCTTTGGCTCATCCGCCGCGGTTGCCTTTGATGCCCAGCATAAATTCTTTCGCCTGCAGATTACCTCGGCGGCTTATTCCGACCCCCATCTACAAAATATGTCGGCTAGCTCGCTAAAGCCCAATGATGTAGTAATTGCTATCTCTCAGTCGGGGCGCACCCAAACCTTATTAGATTCGATGGCGCTGGCAAAACAGTCTGGCGGTATCGTGATTGCCCTAGCCCCCAGCGGCACACCCGTCGCACAGCAGGCGAGTATTGCCATTGAAGTGAATGCCACCGAAGATACGCAGATATACACACCACTATCATCGCGCATTGCCCATCTGGTAATGATTGATGTACTTGCCATTGGCGTGGCGCAAAAGAAAGGCCCTAAACTAGAAGAGCATTTACAGCTGATGCAGGCGGGACTATCTTCACTTCGCAGTAATTAATTTTTTTATGAAACTAAATTATCAATAAGTTATCTAAATTTATACAAACAGAATGCCATTGCTTCTGTGTTAATTAAAATTAATGATCTATTGGATATAAAAAATGAAAAAAATAGTAACAATTGTTTTAGCTATTGCGTCTTCGACCATGGCATTTGCCGATCATCATCCAAATTCTGAGCCTAAGCAGGAATACCAAGTGGGCAAGCACTTTTTATTAGATGCTCAAGACTGTAAAGACACTAAGGATGGGGTTGGGCGTATGCTGTTTATGGCAGATGAATTATTTGACGAGATAAAGGCCCAGGGTGGCGATAAGACCAAGAAGTGGAACAAAGAAAAGTGGGGCAAAGCCGCTTTCTTTTCTGGACTTGCGGCTGATTACTCAACGGTTTATCAAGTCTGGTGCAAACGCCGCCCGCATAAGTAGCCAGTGACTTATGGTTAAAGACTAATCAAACCGTTTGATTAGTTTTTTTTGGTCGGGCGTTGCCAGCCTTCTATATTGCGCTGTTTGGCGCGCGATATAGCCAGCGAGTTTTCTTCGGTATCTTTAGTGATGGTACTGCCGGCGCCAACAAAGCTATTATCTGCGACCTTTACTGGTGCTACTAAGGTGCTATTAGAGCCAACAAAGCTATTATCGCCGATAGTGGTCTTAAATTTATTGGCACCATCATAGTTACAGGTAATGGTTCCAGCGCCCACATTAACCCCTGCGCCCAGCTCGGCATCACCGACATAGCTTAGATGATTAATTTTACTACCTTTACCCACTTTGGCTTTTTTGGTTTCGACAAAGTTACCTATTTTGGTGTTATCAGCTAATTCTGTGCCCGGTCTTAGGCGGGCAAAGGGCCCTAGTATGGCGTTATCGCCTACCACTGAGTCTTCTATAATGGTGTTGGCTTTGATTTCGACGCCGTCGCCTATTGTGCTATTAATAATTTGGCAGTTGGGGCCAATATGCACATTGGAGCCCAACGTAACATCCCCCTCAAAGATACAGTTAATATCAATAAAGTTATCGGTGCCAACAGTAAGTTCACCGCGCTGATCAAAACGCTCAGGGTCGGCTAGGCTGGTGCCGCTTTCCATCAGTTGCTTGGCTTTATCGCGCTGATAGGCTCGTTCTAGTTGGCTAAGTTGTACTCTGTTATTCACACCTTCCACCTCGCTTGGAGAATTAGGCTGTATACTCTGAACCCTTATCGATGCAGCTCGAGCAATGGCAATTAAATCAGTTAGATAGTATTCACCCTGAGCATTGTTATTATCTATCTGCGGCAACCAACTCATTAGTTGCTGGCTATTAAGTGCCATTACACCAGTGTTGACTTCATTGACCCTCAATTGATCTTTAGTGGCATCTTTTTGCTCAATAATCGCTGATATATTGTCGTCTGTATCTCGAATAATACGCCCATAACCGCTGGGGTTATCTAGGGTGACTGTTAACAACCCCATTTGATTATCGGTCACAGTATCTAGCATTTTGCTAATCGTTTGTGGCGCTATTAATGGTACATCACCGTACAAAATAAGTACTTTTGAATTTTCTCTTACATGTGGTAGGGCACATTGCACGGCATGGCCAGTTCCCAACTGTTCTGGCTGGGTGACAAATACATCGGCGGCATTGCCTATGGTGCTTTCAACTTGCTCGGCGCCAAAGCCTGTGACGACTATCGTTTTTGCATTGTGAACTGTTTTGGCCGCGCCTAGCACATGGCTCAATAATGGTTCGCCGGCCAAGCTGTGTAGCACTTTTGGCAGCTTCGACTGCATGCGAGTGCCTTTGCCAGCGGCTAGAATAATAATATCAATGGTTTGCATTAGTTCTTTGACTGCCTTATTCAGTGGTCGTTCCCTGAGCTTTAAACTGAAGTATACCTGTTGCTATGGATAATTTTAACTGGCAATAAAAAAGGGCGGCTATTTATGCCACCCTTTTTGTATTGCTCAATATGGCTTATCCACCCAGTTTTTTGCGTAAAGCTCTTACGGTATGTAACTGTGCAGTTGCCTCGGCCAACATTGCGGCGGCTTTTGAGTATTCTATCTCACCAGTTTGATTAGCAATCGCATGCTCTGCATCTTTAAGCGCCTGAGCTGCGGCAGCTTCGTCAATGTCATTGGCGCGCACGGCTGTATCGGCCAGTATTGAGATAGCATTGGGCTGAACTTCTAGATAGCCACCGGATAGGAAGAAAATTTCTTCTTCACCAGCTGCTTTAATCACTCGCACTGGACCCGGCTTAAGATCACTCAACAACGGTGCATGACCAGCATTAATACCCAACTCACCCAACGAACCGGTGGCAACTACCATTTCTACGGCACCTGAGAATAGAGACTCATCGGCACTAACGATATTGCATTGAACTGTTGTTGCCATGCTAATTACCTTTTAACCAATTAAAGCGATTTTGCTTTTTCAGCGGCTTCGTCAATCGAACCTACCATGTAGAACGCTTGCTCTGGTAGATCGTCATAGTCGCCGTTAAGAATACCCTGGAAGCCCGAAATAGTATCTTTTAGAGATACATATTTACCCGGTGCACCAGTAAATACTTCAGCAACGTGGAATGGCTGTGATAGGAAACGCTCAATTTTACGTGCGCGCGATACCACTAGCTTATCTTCTTCAGAAAGCTCATCCATACCTAGAATTGCAATAATATCTTTTAGCTCTTTGTAGCGCTGAAGTACTGTCTGTACGCCACGGGCAACTTCATAGTGCTCTTGACCGATAATTAACGGATCTAGCTGACGCGAGGTTGAATCCAGTGGATCTACCGCTGGGTAGATACCTTTAGATGCGATGTCTCGGCTTAGTACTACGGTTGAATCCAAGTGCGCAAAGGTGGTTGCTGGCGATGGATCGGTCAAATCATCCGCTGGTACATATACTGCCTGTACCGAGGTAATAGAACCAGTCTTAGTCGAGGTAATACGCTCCTGAAGTACACCCATTTCTTCAGCTAGGGTAGGCTGATATCCTACAGCTGACGGCATACGACCTAGCAGTGCTGATACTTCAGTACCGGCTAGGGTGTAGCGGTAGATGTTATCTACGAATAGCAGTACATCTTTACCTTGATCACGGAATTTTTCTGCCATGGTCAAACCGGTCAGTGCTACACGCAGTCTGTTTCCTGGTGGCTCATTCATCTGACCGTATACCATGGCTACTTTTGAGTCGCTTGGAGTCTCAACGTTTACAACGCCTGACTCCTGCATTTCGTAGTAGAAATCATTACCTTCTCGAGTACGCTCACCTACACCAGCAAATACTGATAGACCAGAGTGCTCGGTTGCAATGTTGTTAATCAATTCCATCATATTTACGGTTTTACCAACACCGGCACCACCGAATAATCCAACCTTTCCACCCTTAGCGAACGGGCATACTAGGTCGATTACTTTAATGCCTGTCTCTAGCAGATCGTCCGACGCAGATAACTCATCATAAGATGGGGGCTTGCGGTGAATCGCTGAACGCTCTTTTTCACCAATTGGACCACATTCATCGATCGGGTTACCGAGTACATCCATAATACGGCCTAGGGTTTCAGTTCCTACTGGCACTGAAATCGGAGCCTTGGTGTTTTCAACACTCAGACCACGGCTAATGCCTTCAGAGGATCCCATAGCAATGGTTCGCACTACACCGTCGCCTAATTGTTGCTGCACTTCGAGTGTCAGGCCCTTGCCATCAACTACTAGAGCGTCATACACGCTGGGCACTTGATCTCGTGGGAATTCCACGTCAATCACAGCGCCAATAATTTGTACGATTTTTCCACTACTCATTTCCGGTTCCTCTTAACTCAACCTTTAAAGTTCGTTTATCTCTATACTGCTGCCGCGCCACTTACAATTTCTGACAGCTCTTGAGTAATCGCTGCCTGACGGGCTTTGTTATAGAGTAATTGCAATTCATCGATCAGCTCACCGGCATTTTCGGTGGCGTTTTTCATTGCAAGCATTCTTGCTGCTTGCTCACAGGCTTTGTTTTCAACAACGCCCTGATATACCTGAGACTCAACATAGCGAAGCAATAAGCCATCTAGCAGCTCTTGCGCATCTGGCTCATAGATATAATCCCAGTGGTGCCCAAGTTGATCATCTTCACTTGGCTCCAATGGCAGTAACTGTTCTACCGTTGGCTTCTGAGTCATGGTGTTTACAAATTCGTTGTTCACCACAAATAGCTTATCAATACGTCCTTCATCAAAGGCGTCTAGCATCACTTTTACACCGCCGATAAGATCTTTGATATCTGGCTCATCACCCAAATCTTTGACTGCTGACACTATATTGCCGCCAACTGTACCAAAAAAGCTGGCCGCTTTGTTGCCTACAACACAGATATCAACTTCAACCTCTTGATCAGTCCAAGCTTGCATGGACTTAATGGCTGTTTTAAATAAGTTAATATTTAAGCCACCACAAAGACCGCGATCAGTTGATATAACAATATAAGCTACGCGCTTTACTTCGCGTTGATCCATATATTGGTGCCTATATTCAGACACCGAATTTGCAATATGGCCAATCACACCTCGGATACGCTGTGCGTAGGGTTTACCTACCGCCATGCGGTCCTGAGCGCGACGCATCTTACTAGCCGCAACCATCTCCATTGCACTGGTGATTTTTTGCGTGCTACTGATACTAGCAATTTTGGTTTTTACTTCTGTTCCAATCGCCATGTTTTATGCCTGTTTATTGACAGTGCTTACCAAGTCTGGGTTGATACAAACTTGTCTAGTGCAGCTTTAAAGCTTGCTGCAATATCGTCGTTGTAGTCACCAGACTCTTTAATTTGATCGATCAGATCACCGTGCTCAGCTTTCATGTATGAAAGTAGGGCGCCTTCGAAATCACCAACCTTGCTGACTTCTACGTCTTTTAGGTAGCCTTTTTCTGCGGCAAAGATCACCACACCCATTTCGGCAACACTGAGAGGCGAATACTGCTTCTGCTTCATCAGTTCGGTTACACGCTCACCGTGATCTAGCTGCGCTTTAGTGGCGTCATCAAGGTCTGAGGCGAACTGTGAGAATGCCGCTAGCTCACGATACTGTGCCAAGGCGTTACGAATACCACCCGACAGTTTCTTAATAATCTTAGTCTGTGCCGCACCACCTACACGAGATACCGAGATACCTGCGTTCATCGCTGGACGTACGCCGGCGTTAAACATGTCAGCTTCTAGGAAGATCTGACCATCGGTAATCGAAATTACGTTAGTAGGTACGAAAGCAGATACGTCACCCGCTTGAGTTTCAATAACCGGTAGTGCGGTTAACGAGCCGGTTTGACCCTTAACTTTACCCTCGGTAAATTTCTCAACGTAATCAGCATTTACTCGTGCTGCACGCTCTAATAGACGGGAGTGCAAATAGAATACGTCACCTGGGTATGCTTCACGACCTGGTGGGCGCTTCAATAGCAATGAAATTTGACGGTAGGCCCATGCCTGATTAGTCAAATCATCATAAATAATTAGGGCATCTTGACCGCGGTCACGGTAGTACTCACCCATTGAACAACCAGCAAATGGAGCTAAGAATTGCATTGCTGCTGGATCAGAAGCCGTAGCCGCTACCACAATGGTATGTTCCATTGCGCCGTGCTCTTCTAGCTTGCGCACCACTGCCGCAACCGATGAGGCCTTTTGGCCAACTGCAACATAGATACATTTAATGCCAGAACCTTTCTGGTTAATGATGGCATCAACCGCAATTGCAGTCTTACCGATCTGACGGTCACCAATAATCAACTCTCGCTGACCACGACCAATTGGCACCATGGAATCAACCGCTTTCAAACCAATTTGTACTGGCTGATCAACTGATTGACGGGCAATTACACCCGGAGCAACCTTTTCGATAGCATCAGTAGCAGCGGCATTGATTGGGCCTTTGCCGTCAATGGGGTTACCCAATGCGTCAACGACTCGACCTTCTAGCTCTGGACCTACCGGTACTTCTAGTACACGGCCAGTACAGCGAGCTTTTTGACCCTCTGCTAGTGATTGGTAGTCACCGAGAACAACGGCACCAACGGAGTCGCGCTCAAGGTTAAGTGCCATACCATAGACGCCACCATCGAATTCGATCATTTCACCGTACATCACGTCGGCAAGACCGTGGATACGAATGATACCGTCCGATACGGATACAATGGTGCCCTCATTTTGGGCTTCGGATGTTACATTTAAGTTATCAATACGACCTTTAATAATGTCGCTGATTTCTGATGGATTCAGTTGCTGCATGCTTGGACCTCAATCCTTAGGAATTTAGTGATTCGGCGAGTTTGGTCAAACGACCGCGTATGGATCCGTCAATAACGGTATCCCCAGCGCGGATAACCGCGCCACCTATCAGGCTTTTGTCGAGACTAACCTGTAGATTTACTTTTCGTTCCAGTTTTGCACTTAAGGCATCACTGAGAGCTTTTTGTTGCGCTGCATCTAAGTCTGCAGCTGCTACAACATCGACATCCACAGCTTTCTCTAAGTTTGCTTTCATAATTTCAAACTGTTGAGAAATTTGTGGTAAAAGCTGAAGTCGACGATTTTCCGACAATATGCTGATAAAGTTTTGACAGGCTGTTGCCAACTCGTCGCCACATATATCCTGCACAGCTTGCGCTTGCTCTAACGCAGTAGCACTGGGCGAACTCAGCAGTTTTTCAACCCCTGATTGCTGAGCTACAGATGCTGCTAGAGCAAGACTATCAGACCAACCCTGAAGGTCTTTTGCTTCAACAGCATATTCAAACGCTGCTTTAGCATAGGGTCGAGCTAATGTACTTAATTCTGCCATTTTAGACCTCGATTACAGCTGAGCTGCCAATTTGTCGACGATTTCCTTGTTGGCTTTATCGTTAATTGAAGCTTCTAGTACTTTTTCAGCACCGGCAAGAGCAAGCCCAGCAACAGTGGCGCGCAGTTCTTCTTTGGCACGGTTCACTTCTTGCTCAATTTCAGCTTGGGCGGCGACTTTAAGACGCTCTCCCTCTGCTGTAGCTTGCTGTTTCGCTTCATCTACAATTTGGTTAGCGCGCTTGTTGGCTTGATCTATGATGCCTGCTGCTTCTTGCTTAGCCTCTTTTAGTTGATCAGAGACTTTGCTTTGAGCTGCATCAAGATCACGCACCGCGCGATCAGCCGCGTCTAGACCGTCGGCAATTTTTTGCTGACGCTCTTCCATCGCTTGCAGAATGATAGGCCATACAAACTTCATGCAGAACCACACGAAGAAAGCGAATGTTACCATTTGGCCAAAAAGCGTTAAGTTAATATTCACGCAATCACCTCTTAAAGGCTAATTTAAAAATTGCTGTTATGCGCCAACGCCTGGAGCAACAACAAAGATAAGGTACATAGCGATACCAACACCAATAATAGGCACAGCATCAATAAGACCCGCTAACAGGAACATTTTGCCCTGAAGCATAGGACCCAGCTCTGGCTGACGAGCAGTTCCTTCAATTAATTTTCCGCCAAGAAGACCCATACCAACAGCGGCTCCTAATGCGCCCAATCCGAGCATAATTGCCGCAGCAATGATAACAAGTTCCATCGTAGACTCCCGATTTCAGTGGTTTAAATAAAAAAAGTTAGTGGTCTTCATGCGCCATACTTAAGTAGACGATAGTGAGAACCATAAAAATAAATGCTTGCAAGGTGATAACCAAAATATGGAATACCGCCCAGCCCCATTGCATCAAGCCACCAGC
>CATAJQ010000036.1 GCA_949487135.1 Cellvibrionales bacterium UBA7375
ACGAAATCCGTCATTGTCATCATCAGAGTCATCATTATTTGCTATACCATCTCCATCAAAGTCCACTATTTCAGTGGGGTCATTGGGAAAGACATCTTCGGAATTAATAACACCGTCACCATCGCTATCACAATTTGGGCTCACTGTAGGGGTTGTTGATTGAATATCTTCTCCCGGCCATCCAGACGTTTCGCAATATGTGATGACTGAAATATTGTTTGATAAAAATGCATCCGCATGAATTGTTGGTCTTGAGCTAGTAAAAGTGAGTTGAGAAATATTATTGTTAAAAAATGACCGAGCTTCAAAGTGTAAGGGTGAATCACCAATTACCAGTGATTGAATTGAATTATTGGCAAAGGCATTAAATTTTATATGTACTAAGTTAGCTGGAAGTTCCAATGAGGTTAAATTGTTGTTGAAAAATGAATTGGGAGCGATTTCAGTTAGATTTTCAGAGAGAGTCAAACTATTAATCTGATTATTTTCGAAGGCAAATTGTTCCACTAGAGTAACTGAATTGGATAAAGTTAGGCTAGATATTGAGTTACTAGAAAAAGCACCTGTTTTAATCTCAACAACTGATTCAGGAATAACCACAGCTGTTATTTGCTTGTTATAAAAAGCCCACTCACCAATGCTGGTCACAGCAATATCATTAATCGTCGAGGGTATTTCAATGTTAGAAGGACATGTGCTTACACAGCCAGTAATCTCTATACTACTTTCTGCTATCTCATAGGTGAATACCCCGTTATCAGCGGCATAGGTACCAAGTGGAAAAAATAGGAAAAGGGCGGCGGTTATTCTCATTATGTTTTTCATAGTATTACTCTATGTTTTATTTATTAAGCTAACTGGAAACATTTAATCTATACGTATGTGCAAGATTATTATATTTTGATTTGAATAGCTAATTTATAACCATGTAAATGGGAGTAGCTAATGAATGTTATGGTGCCAATATCCTTTTGATTCTATTGCGAAGTTGGTCGATGGTAGCATGCTTGATGATTATCGTTTGTAAAACCTGATTGCCCTGATCCAATTATCTTCAAAAACCGTTACAATCGGCCATGACATTTGATTCTGACTCTTTTCTAAAATCGTTGACCCAGCGTCCGGGCATCTATCAGATGCTCGATGCGGAGGGTGCAGTGTTATATGTGGGAAAAGCCAAAAAACTTAAAAATCGGGTCAGTAGTTATTTTCGCACATCGGCTTTAAGCCTTAAAACCCAATCGCTAGTAAAACGCATTGCCGATATTGAGGTAACGGTTACCGAGACTGAAACTGAGGCATTGATTCTTGAACATAATCTCATCAAGCAGTCTCGCCCGCCGTTTAATATTCTGATGCGTGATGACAAGAGTTACCCCTATATCTTTTTGTCGGATCGCGATCAGTGGCCGCGTTTGGCATTTCATCGTGGGCCTAAAAAAGCCAAGGGTAGTTATTTTGGTCCTTTCCCCAGTGTGCAGGCGGTGCGCGATAGTATGGGCTTTTTGCAGAAGGTATTTAAGGTTCGCCAATGCGAGGATGTGTTTTTTAAGAATCGATCGCGTCCCTGTTTGCAATACCAGATCAAACGTTGCACCGCGCCCTGTGTGAATTTGGTTAGCGCAGAAGATTATGCGGCTGATGTTGATAAAACACGTCTTTATCTCGATGGTAAAGCGGATAAAATTTTAAAGCACCTTGAGGTAGATATGGAAAATGCCTCGGCGGAACTTGATTTTGAAAAAGCCGCTGAGCATCGGGATCAAATTTCGGCACTGCGTCAGATTCAAACTGAGCAGGTGATCGAGAAGGGTAAGGGGCTAATCGACGTGGTGGCTGCGGCAGTGATCGATGGGATGGTCTGTGTACATATACTTTATGTTAGGCAGGGTCGCATTCTGGGAAGCCGTAGTTATTATCCAAAATCACGCTTGGTCAATAGCCCTGATGAGCTCCTCAGTGACTTTTTGCCACTACTCTATTTAGAGGGTGGAAGTCGCCCTGATTTACCGAAAGAAATTGTGATTAGTCATAAGATTAATGATGTAGATGTGATTGCTGAGGCAATTAAGCAGCAGGTAGGTCGAAATATTGAGATTCGACATTCGGTTCGCGGGGTGCGATCTAAATGGCTGGAGTTGGCATTGCGCACGGCGGAGCAAAATTTGTCGGCTAAATTAGCTTCAAAGAAAACCCAAGAACAGCGCTTTGAATCACTGCGCGAAACCCTTGAACTTGAACAGATGCCTCAGCGTTTGGAGTGCTTTGATATTAGTCATAGTAGTGGTGAGGCTACCGTGGCCAGCTGTGTGGTATTTGATACCAATGGCCCGCTTAAAAGTGATTACCGAAAATTTAATATTGAAGGGATTACACAGGGCGATGACTATGCGGCTATGGCGCAAGCGGTGCGTCGTCGTTTTACTCGGCTGATGAAAGGTGAGGCAAAGCTACCGGATATCTTGGTGATTGACGGCGGTAAGGGTCAGTTGGGCATTGTTAAAGACATATTGAATGATTTAGGTGTGGTTGGGTTGTTATTGCTGGGTATCGCAAAGGGAACCACCCGCAAGCCGGGTTTAGAAACCTTAATCTTGGCAGATCAAGATAATCGTGTCATTGCCAAGCCACAGACAGCGGCACTGCATCTGTTGCAACAAATTCGCGATGAGGCCCATAGGTTTGCTATTACCGGGCATAAACAGCGAAGGGATAAAAAACGACGAACCTCACCCCTTGAGGGTATTCCGGGTGTAGGGCCAAAGCGCCGTCGAGATTTGCTCAGGCACTTTGGCGGTATCGGTGAGGTAAAAAAAGCCAGTGTGGCAGATTTAGCAAAAGTGCCTAATATTAGTAAAAAGGTAGCTGAAGCTATTTACAGTGCGCTGTACAATGAGTAACTTACTAAGATAGTAATAATTCATCTAATAATTAAGAGAATTCTTTAACCATGTGGAATATTCCCAATCAACTTACGCTTCTGCGTATTGGCATGATCCCAGTCTTTGTTGTTCTTTATTATCTACCTTGGGCTTGGAGTCATATTGCATCCGCAGGTATTTTTGGTTTGGCGGCTTTAACCGACTGGGTTGATGGTTATTTAGCGCGAAAGATGGGGCTTGAAACGTCCTTTGGTGCTTTTTTGGATCCTGTAGCGGATAAGTTAATAGTAGTGGTGGCATTGATTATCCTGCTTGAAGTGCATTCAACCATTTGGTTTGCACTGCCGACATTGGTCATTATTGGTCGTGAAGTGGTGATTTCTGCATTGCGTGAATGGATGGCGGAACGAGGCCTGCGTGAAGAGGTTGCTGTTTCTATGCTCGGCAAGGTCAAAACATGGGTGCAAATGGCGGCCATTGTATTTTTGTTGTTAGCAGGGAAGGAATTTGGCGGCTTTGCGATCATTGGTTATTTTGGATTATATGCCTCTGCCGGTATAGCACTCGGGTCAATGGTGGTGTATCTAAAACAGGCATGGCCTGAGATGCGTGGGACTAGCAGCGCAGAAACTGACTAGATTTTATGGGCGATATTTTACGCAAATATCAGCAAACATTGAGATCGGGGTGAAAACTTAACGAAAAGGTCCTTTTAATAGTTGATTTATTGTTGTTATTCCCTAGAATAGCGCACCTTGCTTACGACTACCTACCTAGTCCAAGCCTGATCAAAAAGACCACATCTTTGTGGCGCTGTAGCAAAGTGGTAATGCAGTGGACTGCAACTCCGCCATCGTCGGTTCGATTCCGACCAGCGCCTCCAAATGCCCGGGTGGCGAAATTGGTAGACGCAAGGGACTTAAAA
>CATAJQ010000037.1 GCA_949487135.1 Cellvibrionales bacterium UBA7375
CCGGAAGAAACTTGCGTAGGATTACTTAAGGAAGGCACAGTGGATTGACCAAAACCATTAGCCCCCCAACATACTACTCCTGAATCATCAATAGCACAGGTGTGATCGCTGCCAGATGACAATTGCGTAGGATTAGTCAACGAAGGCACTTCAGTCTTACCATTCCCATTGTTACCCCAACAGACCACGCCCGTTTCGTCAAGAGCACAGCTAAAATAACCACCAACAGAAACTTGGGTAGGATTACTCAACGAAGGCACATGAGTTTGACCATATTGATTATCACCCCAACAAACCACACCGGCATCATCAAGCGCACAAGAATGACCATCACCGCTTGAAATCTGATAATCAGCCACCAATGGATCTCTTCCATTCTCAACTTCCCAGTCATCAGGTAGCGTATCTCTATCAGTATCATCATTCGTTGGCGATGTGCCTAGAGTAAATTCTTCAAGCGCTGTTAAGCCATCCATATCGCTATCTGATTGCGCGTCGGACGCATCGACAGGGTTTAAACCATTAGCTGTTTCATAGTCGTTAGGAAGGCCATCTAAATCGATATCGTCAGGACTAGCCAAATGCATCACTTCTATCTCTGTTAATGCTCGGTTATAAATTCTTACATCATCAATAGAACCATTGAAGTTTCTATAACCAAAGCTTCCTCCATCACCACCGATGTATAGAGGTTGCGATCTTTGTGTAGCGTCATATTCAGTTTGAAAAATTTCTATTTCAATTCCATTAATGTACATAGCGAGAGTATTTTGATTTTTTACAACACTAAGTGTTACGAATGACTCTGATTCCAATGTATTTGAGATTGAAGCCATAAAATGATCAGAGTTATTAGACTCATATTGCTGATAAGTAATATCAGTCAACTCCATTTGGGTCCATAACGAATAATTATTTGGGAAATGGTTATCTTTAATCAAAATAGGAACGGGACACCTTGCTTCTGGTCTGTAACAGTCTTCAACTAATCTTTTTGTACTCCTTAATCTCATGGATATTGTTAGGGTATTGGTTAGGGCTAACGAATCAGAATGCGGTACGTTAATATAATCATCATTTCCATCAAAATAGGCTGCCTGCCCGTTAATTCCATCAACAAAGGTCACACCACCCTGCTGCGTTCCATGGTTTCCAGTACCACTACTATCGGTAAAATCACCATCAAATTTATAGTGAGCAACTAAGCCTGTTTCCAGATCAATCTCGCTAGCAAAAGAAGCTGAACTCAAAAGCAATAATATAAGACAAACAAAGAATCGAAAGATACCCATCACAAATACACTCATTTTTTTAATTATTCATATATGCAAACACTACTACAACTTACTATAAATAACCACAAAGTGACATTACTTGATCTTGGGTTTTCTACCTGATCTTTTGGGGCCTTCCATTATGCCAACGCATGAGGCACCTTTTCCTCAAGTGGTTAGGTTACTCAGAAGCAAAGCTCTTCTAACACCCCCAAAACCCCACAAAAATCTCAGCCCCCTAAACGTACCTAAACCATTCCAAAACTCCCCCTCTGGGTTGCCTTAAGGGTTCAAAAGCATCGTTAAACGCTCTGAGGGGACACTAGAGGGGACAAAATGTGCCTATTGACAGACTATGGGGAGAGGTTAAAGTAGCTTATACGCTGCTGTATAGGGTTCTTTTGGTGCCTTAAGTGAGAATATTGACTGCCCTTGGGCACCATCTGGTTATAAAGCCTCGATTATTCGGGGCTTTTTTGTGCCTAATTAATACCCACAAATCGAGCGCGCTTTATACTGTTGATCGATGGACTCGCACCAAAGGCTAATTTTATTTCTACCCACAAAAATACACCTGCACGCAAAGGCATGGCTCTATAAAGGTTTTTATTCAAAACAAGCTGTTGTATAGTCAGGCTAAGTAAAACTTCAAAACAACAGACTGAATCTGGGGTAAATATGAAAACAATAATCGCGATAATGGTATTC
>CATAJQ010000038.1 GCA_949487135.1 Cellvibrionales bacterium UBA7375
AGGGTGACATTATCCATGCCAATCTTTTTTAGTATTCTTTCTCTTAACAATGTATCTGCAGGTACCCCAGTTGCGCGAAAAAGAATATCTGCCAATAACATCGAATTTACATTGTTATACTCAAACTTCTTACCTGGGGCTTTATCAAGATCAATTTTTTTAGCATAGGCCAAATGGTCTTGAGTAAAGAACATTTTCTCATGTTCATCGGCGGGCATCTCAAGACCGCTAGCCATATTAAGTAATTGTCGAAGGGTCATATCACGTCGATTATCTTTAAAGTAATCTAGATACTCACTGACCTTATCATCGAGACTGTTAATTTCGCCGCGCTCAATCGATATCCCAATCAGTGCCGCGTAAAAACTTTTGGCCATTGACCAAGAGGTAGCTAAACTATCTGGGTTAAATCCATCGGCATAGCGCTCATCAATCAGCATACCCTGTTTGAATAGGGCAACACCCTGGGTTGCAGAGTCCTCAAACGATAATTCAAAAAGTTTATTTACTTCTTCCGAGCTCAAGCCAACACTTTCGGCACTAGCTAGGGCCCATTGACTGTCGGGAAATATAGTCGCAACTGTTTGTAAAGTTTGCTTGTCGCTAGCAAAAGCTTGGCCGGCAAAAGTTACGACAAACCCCAGGACAAGGCAGCTCAATATAATTTTTTGACCCATTGCTAACATTGCCATCCCCAAGGTTATTTATTTTATTTATTATTAATATACGCTAGTTTAATAGCCTATGGACTCAGATAATCACACAGACTGTATGGCTTAAAAATCTATTAAAAAAATTAATCCATCTCGTGAGTTGCCGCGAATAACTAACACCTATTGTGTCACATCCAAACAAGGAGTGTTAACAACGGGTTGTCCTTACACACAAAAAAGGATAATGTAGGAGTTCTGGTTGAGTTTAACTAACTAATTCAACAATCAGAACAGCTATACTGGGTGTGTCACTTGACTATCTTCGGATGAGAAGGCTGACACAATAATAATAAAGTTTGATTTAAGTAGGGGTTATACATGACTAATAATCTTACCGTTTCTGATCCTGTAGGGGTCTCTTTCTGGTTAATTTCAATGGCAATGGTAGCAGCCACCGTTTTCTTCCTTGTTGAACGCGATCGCGTTAGTGCTAAGTGGAAAACATCTCTGACCGTCGTTGGTCTAGTTACATTGATCGCAGCAGTTCACTATTTTTATATGCGTGATGTGTGGGTTTCTACTAACGACACTCCAACTGTCTTCCGCTACATCGACTGGCTATTAACAGTGCCACTTCAAATGGTTGAGTTCTACCTGATCCTCGCAGCTGTAACCGCTGTTTCAGTAGGCGTTTTTTGGAGACTTTTAATCGCTTCGACCATTATGTTGGTTGCAGGGTTTATCGGGGAACAAAATGTGGCAGGTTCGGCAGCTAACATCGGATGGTGGGTAGTTGGAATGATAGCTTGGCTATATATGTTAAAAGAACTCTTTACGGGTGAAGCAGCTAGAATGAGTGCGGAAAGCTCAAATGCTAGCTTGCAAACCGCTTTTAACGCCATGCGATTAATTGTAACTGTGGGTTGGGCTATCTATCCACTAGGCTATGTATTGGGTTACTTTATGCCTGTAGCCGATCAAGCCTCACTCAACTTGATCTACAATCTTGCTGACTTTGTAAACAAGATTGCATTTGGTCTTGTGATTTGGGCAGCAGCAGTAGCTGATTCAGAGTAATTTACTGTCGAGAAGTATGGGAGAGCCAGCATACTGGCTCTCTCTTTCTCAAAAACAAAAAAACAAAAACAAGTAACTTACAGTTACGATCAAAGAGGGTAGTGACCGATGGCCCCGAGAATCTCAGTTCAGAAAGAGTGGATATCTCAATTAGATAGTCTGTACAACGCAGAGTTACCACAGGACAACAGTAGACTAACTGTTGCCGCCAAATATCATTTTAAGAATCCAGGAAAATCCTTTAGAGCCCAGCTTGCACTTGCAAGTGGTAGTGCCCTGAATCTTGAACACATAGACAATTTAAACTGGGCGGCAGCCTGTGAGCTGCTGCACAATGCATCACTTATACATGACGATATAAGTGATGCCAGTACCCATCGCCGTGGCCAGCAAAGTATCAATCACTTTTTTGGCTCTGATATGGCCCTCTGCCTTGGCGACTGGATGGTAGCAAAAGCCTTTGAGCTAGCTGCGAGAAACCCAACGGTTGGCGGCCAATTAACCGCTCTACTCGCTCAAGCCATGCAGGAAACCTGCAGTGGACAAATTGCTGATATTAGTCAGCGCCAGTGTGCTGATTTAGAGGAGTGGCAGCGCATTGCCAAGGGTAAAACTGCACCTCTTTTGGTGGCACCGATTAAGGGTGCAGCCATTGCCGCTGGTTTAATTAACCAGCATCAAAACAATCACTGGCTGGGAGACCTAGATGATTTAGTAGGTCTCTGTGGTCTAGCCTATCAGGGATATAATGATATAGATGACATTATCCCATCGAGCCATAGATCCAGCGATATTGACGGCCGTAAACCGAATTTAGTAGTCAGCTTATTTGCAAAACAAGGGTTAGGACGAGAAGACTTTCAGCGCTGGTATGGGTCTGATGACAATGATCGTCTATCCAATTGGCAGCAAAGGATTGCCTCAAGCGTGGTTATTTCTCAAGCTAATGAACTCGTCGACCAGTGGTTGATTCAAGCAGAAGAACTCGTATTATCTCTACCTCCTGCCTTGCAATCTGTGACTGCAGACTTAGTAAATTCAGTGAAGAAAACCACCTTGATTAAAAGCCAATGTCGAATAGCGTAAATACAAAGCAAAACAATAGTGATCAGCATGCAGTCGTTATTGGTGCTGGCTTTTCAGGAATAGCCACCGCCTTAAGATTAAGAGCCCTAGGCTATAAGGTTACCCTAATGGAAAGGTTAGGTAGCCTTGGCGGCAGAGCTCAGGTATTTAAACGCGGGGGCTATAAACATGATGCCGGCCCCACAGTTATTACAGCACCTTTTCTATTTGATGAATTATTTGAACTATTTGATGAAAAGCTTGAGGATCACTTGGAGTTTGTGCCACTCGATCCCTTCTACCGCTTTCATTTTACCGATGGCAGTCAGTTTGATTATCGCGCCTCAGTTGAGGACACCTTAGATGAAATTCGTCGCTTTAGTCCTGCTGACGCAGAGGGCTACTTAGCTTTATTAGACCAATCTAAAAAAGTTTATGATATCGGGTTTAAGAAATTAGTTCATCGCCCCTTTAATAGCCTATGGCTAATGATTAAACAGATTCCTGCGCTACTGACACTAAAATGTTACAAAACAGTGTCGCAATTAGTGGGACGCTATTTAAAGCACCCACTAATTCAACAAGCATTTTCTATTCATCCGCTGCTGGTGGGTGGTAATCCATTCAAAACCACTGCCATTTATACCCTTATTCATTATTTAGAGCGTCGATGGGGCGTATTCTTTTGTATGGGTGGCACTGGAAAATTAGTTGCCGAATTAGGTGCTTTAATGGAGCGCCAAGGAATTGAGATTGTTCTCAATGCTGATGTCGATGAAATCCTTACGCAAAACAAGCGCGCCACTGCTGTTCGCATGGCCGATGGCAAAGCCTTTGACGCCGATATAGTAGTTTTTGGTGGTGATCCCGAAACCTGCTACAAACACCTAATTCCCAGTGTAAAAAATAGAATGCCGCGCGCCAAAAAACGATACAGCATGGGTCTATATGTACTGTATTTTGGCACCAAAAAACTCTATCCAGAGGTAGCTCACCACAGTATTTGGATGGGGCCCAGATTCAAGGAACTACTATCTGAAATTTTTGATAGCAAGAAAATGAGTGACGATTTCTCACTGTATTTACACCGACCCACTGCAACCGATAAAAGCTTCGCCCCCGAGGGTTGCGAATCCTTTTATGTACTCTGTCCGGTGCCTAACCTTCAAGGTAATGTGGATTGGCAAGAGGAAGGTGAAAAGTTACGCGATAGAATTATTAAAGCCCTTGAAGGGTCTATACTTCCGGAATTATCTTCTGTAATTGAGGAAATATTCTGGATGACGCCAAATGACTTTGCCAACGATTATCGATCCATGCATGGCGCTGGCTTTTCAATTGAGCCAAGACTGACCCAGTCGGCATGGTTTAGGTTCCATAACCGCCATAGCCGCTTGAAGAACCTTTATTTTGTCGGTGCAGGCACTCACCCAGGTGCAGGCTTGCCAGGGGTCGTAAGCTCGGCTAAGGTAGTCGAAGAACTTCTTACAGGTGTTGAGGTAGGTTCAGGCGGTTAAATCATGCAAGCAGCTCCAATAAACCAGTCTTCATCAAAGCAAGTACTTGCTCGGCATGGTAAATCATTTTATTGGGCAAGCCTTTTTCTCGGTCAAAAACTGGCTCATCGCGCAGCTAGATTATATGAATTTTGCCGCTTTGTTGACGATATCGCCGATGGCGATTTACCTCACAGACACGAAACACTAGCCGATATAAAACAGAGCTTAAATGGCCATTGCCCGCCTGCTGGGCCTGAGGTGAAGGCATTTCTAGAATTAGCCTCTGAAGTTAATATCCCAATCAATGCTGCTATTGAACTATTGGACGGCATGCTGCTTGATCAGCAGCCCACTGCGGTAAAAGATCAAGCTGAACTGCTGAGGTATTGTCACGCTGTAGCTGGAACCGTAGGTTTAATGATGTGCAGAATTCTTAACTGTAAGCATGATCGCGCCGACCATTTTGCTATTGATCTGGGTATTGCTATGCAACTAACGAATATTGCTCGCGATGTATTGGAAGACGCCACAATGGGGCGTCGTTATCTGCCCGCTAGCTGGGTTGATCTCTCGCCGACTGAAATCGCCAGCGCTAAAACAGCGTCTAGGCAACCGACTTCAAAAGCTATTGAACAGCTCCTCAGCCTTGCGGACAGCTATTATAAAAGTGCGCTACTGGGCATTCAGCTGTTACCTTTTCGGTCGCGCTTTTCTATTACTGTAGCTCTTAGAGTTTATCGACAAATTGGTGTGCTCTTACGACGAAGGAATTTGGCCTGGTGGAAAGGTCGAGTGGTAGTCCATAAACTAGAAAAAATTATCTTAAGTCTTTTGAGTCTTATAGATTTACGCCCCAAGAAAGTACCGCCACATCAATCCAATTTGCACAAATCACTCAAGGGGCTTGCAGGTGTCGATGCAACCTAACCCTAGCGCTGATATTATTAAAAAAGATATAGCGATTATCGGTGGCGGTAGTGCCGGTATCAGTCTAGCCGTTAAACTTAAGCATCTGACTACAGTGGTGGTTGAGCCAAAGCAGCCCGATGAGCGCGATGTTAGCTGGGCGCTATGGGCAAAAAGTGCCCAGTTAGAGGAATTAGGTAGTGCCATTAAGGGCCGGTGGAATCAATGGCGGCTAGTTGATCATCAACGTGAAATATTGCATACCAGTGACCTGTATCAATATATCAGTTTGAGTTCTGCAGACTATTTACGCAACTGTGAATCGCAGTTGTCACCCAATACGCAGCTAGTGCGTGACTGCGCTGAACATATTCAAAGTGAGGGATGCGGTGGTAATTTTAGCGTTGCTGGACAACGTTATCATGCACAGCATATTTTTGATTCAAGACCGGCAAAACTAGACAAACAGGGTCTCAAGCAGCACTTTTTAGGGATAGAAATTCAAACCAAAAAACCGCTAACAGAAACTAAAATTGCAACCCTTATGGACTTTAGGGTCGATCAATCAAGAGGGTTGCATTTTATTTATGCCCTACCCTTTTCAGATCGAAGCCTATTGATAGAATCAACTATGATCTCTACTACATTAGAGCCCATGGACTGGTATAGGACGGCAATTTATCAATGGCTAAAGGATCAATCGATTGAAATCGAGTCGATTACCCGCGAAGAGCACGGGGTGATTCCAATGCATGAAACCTTAGCAGAAGATAGCACTCTAACTCGAATAGGTGCCGCAAGCGGAGCCCTTAGGCTATCCTCTGGATATGCTTTTACCCATATACAACAGCAAATCTCTCAGCTGGCCGCGGGGATTGAACAGGGTGAATTCAAAGTGCCTCAGGTTATTTCTGGCAATATCGGTCGATTGGATAAAATTTTTAATCGCGTGCTAGTGGCCAAGCCAGGCCTTGGGGTAGACCTTATGATGAAAACTGCTGGCGCGCTTGATTCTGAGGGCTTTTCTCGGTTTATGCTGGGCAGAGCAACCATCAAAGACTGGGTAAAAGTTATTTTAGCGATGCCAAAAATTCCTTTTTTAACTCAGGTATTTCGATCATGACTAGTTGGGACTTTGCCGCATTAGCTGCCATATTTTTATTTGGCGTTCCCCATGGTGGTTTTGATGCAGCTATTGCACGACGTAATGGTTGGTCTATGAGCGGCCCGCTGTCATGGGTTACTTTCCACTTAGCCTATATTGCTATCGCAATTATTGTGGCCTTTCTTTGGTGGTGGTTTCCCCTTGTGAGTTTGGGCTTATTTCTTATTATTTCTGGCTATCATTTTGGCGCCAGTGATATCACCGAGGTTGGCACAGACTGGCTTCCCTGGCTTGCTCATGGCGGGCTCATTCCTATTGCTATTCCCAGCCTAAACTCAGAGGCAGTCAGGCCGATATTTAGTATTCTTTCGGGTTCTGATGAAGCGGCAGATGTTTTAGTATCTATTATCCAATTATTATTTATCGGCTGGATTATTTGCTGCGTTGGCTATGGCTTTTTTTGCCTGCATAAAAAGCATTATGGCAAACCACTTATTGGACTAGTTATTATGATTGCCATCATTAGTTTATTACCGCCGCTGGTGAGTTTCGCCCTGTATTTTTGTCTATGGCATAGTCGCGGACATATTTTGCGTTTATGGGATAGCTTGCAACAGGGTAAGCGATTGGCAACAGCGCAGGAGGCTATTACCTATACCCTATTATCTTGGTTGACTGCGGTGGGCGTTTTCTTTTATCTCAGCGGACCCCTAACCGATATAATGCTGCAACTCACTTTTATTGGATTGGCCGCACTAACATGGCCACATATGATTTTAGTCGATTATATGGATAAACGGCGTGCAACCCTATGACTGATATTACACATCGAAAGATTGATCATATTGCATTGGCGCTTAAGTCGGAACATCAGACTCAGGCTTTATCGACCTTTGATGCTGTGCGTTTTGAGCACAATGCCCTGCCCGAATTAGCCCTGTCTGAGATCGATATAAGCACCCATTTTCTCAGTCAAAAAATAACTGCACCCATTATGATTGGCGCTATGACTGGTGGTTGCGATAAGGGTGATATTATTAATCGTCACTTAGCCGAAGCGGCAGAAGCCTGCAATATTCCTATGGCCGTTGGCTCACAACGTGCGGCGTTAGAAAAAAACCAAAATCAGTCCATTAGGCAGCATGCACCCAATGCGGTAATACTTGGCAATCTTGGTGCCACGCAAATACAGCAACAGGGCATTGGCCTTGCTCAACGTGCGGTAGAGGCTATTAATGCCAATGCTTTAGTTATTCATATAAATCCATTACAAGAACTTGTTCAACAGGGCGGCGATCGAGACTGGCAGCAAGTACTTGACGCTATTTACCATTGTGCCGATAAGTTGACCGTTCCGGTGATTGTTAAAGAAGTGGGTGCAGGGATTAGCCCCAGCAATGCACAAAAGCTAGAACAGGCTGGAATCAAATGGATAGAAGTTGCCGGTCGCGGAGGTACTAATTGGGCAAGTATAGAGTTAGCCCGTAATCAACTGCCCCAAGAAAAATCTATTGCTGCGCCGTTTATTGATTGGGGTATGGATACTGTGGCGCTGATACCTGCAATTAATAAGACTTGTCCAGCGCTAAACCTAATTGGCTCTGGCGGCGTAAGACACGGGTTGGATGTGGCTCGCTGTATTCGCTTGGGTGCATCGGTATCTGCCTTAGCTCAGCCATTCTTAGCTCCTGCATTAGAGTCTAAAGAAGCGGTTATTGAAAAAATCACTGTGCTTCAGGAGCAACTTCGTTGGGCAATGTTTTTAACCGGTAGCGGCAATTTACAAGCTTTACGAAAAGTACCATTACAAACGCAATAGTCACGTTTGCCTATATGAAGAACTAGCACTGGGATCAAAGCCTATGTTTTTACATGAAGAACAGATTACCTGCCCCTACTGTTGGGAAAGCATCACCCTGTTGGTAGATCCATCAGAATCTCAGACTTATACCGAAGATTGTTTTGTTTGCTGTAGACCCATTCTGGTTAACACCGATATTCAAGGTGATAGTATTACTGTCAATGTCGCTCAGGAAGATTTAGGCTTTTAGTAAATTCCACCTCTATTTGAGTTAGATTAGCCGACAAGCATGTTAGAATAAATTCTTTGATTCAAACTACAGAGATTAGCGCCCTATGGCAATTCAATGGTACCCAGGCCATATGCACAAAGCCAGTAAAGAGATGACTGAGGCATTACCTCAGGTCAATCTCCTAGTAGAGGTACTCGACGCGCGCATTCCTTACAGCAGCTCTAATCCGTTTATTCAGACCCTGTGCACTGATAAGCCACGCATCAAATTATTAACCAAGCTAGATCTTGCTGACCCCGCTATAACCAAACAGTGGCAGCGTTATTTTGAGCAACAAAACAACACTAAATCTATGGCTTTGGATTTACTCAATACTGATCCCAGCGGGCAAATTATCGATCTAATTAACAAGCTTTATCCACCACAAACCGAGCGCAATACACTGGCTATGGTTACTGGTATTCCCAATGTGGGTAAGTCGACGCTAATTAATTGTTTGGCGGGCAAACATATCGCTAATACCGGTGATGAACCGGCAATCACTAAGGGTCAACAACGCATTAACCTTCGCAACGGTATTATGTTGTTAGATACCCCGGGTATTTTGTGGCCGAAAATAGATCATCCCAATAGCAGCTATAGATTAGCCACCACTGGGGCAATAAAAGACACTGCCATGAGCTATAAAGATGTCGCCTATTTTGCAGCAGAATTCTGCCTAGCTCAGTATCCAAAGCTGTTAAAAAATCGATTTAACCTTAGTGAACTACCGCAAACAGAAACAGAATTGCTAGAAATAATAGGTAAACAACGTGGCTGTTTACGCGGTGGTAACCGAATTGACTTTGAACGCGCCTCAACTATTTTTATCAATGAATTACGCGATGGCAAACTGGGGCAGATGACATTAGAGACGCCCGAGGTTATTGATATAGAAATTCAGCAGGTGGCAGTAATGAAAGCTGAAAAAGAGGAGCGAGAAAAACATCGCCTTGAAGAAAAAGCCGCGCGTAAAAGAAAAACCAAAGCTAATCGTAGATAGAAGCAATTTTCTATTAAACATTGATATTCAAATCTCAGTTACACGTACATAGTAGCTTTTGTCACAATAAAGAAACATTATGCAACTCAATTGGCTCGACCAACCCATTACTGACAACCACCCATTATCCGATGGATTTCCGGATAGGATGGTTATTCTTGACTGTGAAACCACTGGCGGGCGGGCCAAATATCATCGAATTATAGAAATCGGTTTGGTAGTGATTGAAAATGGTCGTTTAATTGAAACTTGGCAATCATTTATTAACCCTGAAACCATGGTTCCTAGCTTTATCCAAAAACTCACAGGCATAAAGCCTAAAATGCTTGATAATGCACCAATTTTCAGCGAAATTGCCGATATATTGCACGATAAGCTAAAAAATAGAACTCTGGTTGCACACAATGCTAGATTTGATTATAGCTTTTTAAAAAGTGAATTTAATCGTATTGGAATCAACTACAGCACCAAACCTCTGTGCTCAGTTAAATTAAGCCGAAACCTATACCCACAATTTAAACGCCACGGTCTGTCTGAAATTATTAAGCGCTTTGGACTTAATATAGAGAATCGCCACCGCGCCCTGGATGATGCGCAAATGGTCTACGGCTTCTTTATTAAAACCTCGGCAATTTATTCCCCTGAAGAAATTGAAGCTTGCTGCAAGCAGCTATTAAAACGCACTACATTGCCACCTCTTTTAGACCCAGAAGATATTAATAAAATCCCCAATACGCCTGGGGTGTATTATTTTTACGCACAAAATGGCGAACTATTATATGTGGGCAAAAGTATTAATCTTCGCAATCGAGTTTTGAGTCATTTTTCAGCAGACTATACTAATTCTAAAGAGTTTCAGATGTGCCAAAAAACAGCGCATGTTAACTATGAAACCACCCCCAGTGATTTTGGCGCACAGATTAGAGAAAGCCATCAAATCAAAGTACTTTCACCCCTATATAATCGTCGCCTGCGCAAAACACGAAAACTTTATCAGTATAAAACTACTGTTGATGATAATGGCTATATGCGAATGGCAACGGAATCGGTCTCTTCATCAGCGCCATCAGAACAGCAATTCGGATTATTTCGATCACCGAGACAGGCTTCAATTCAACTAGAAAAACTAGCCGATCAATATTTTCTATGTCATCAATTGATTGGCCTTGAGAGTAGCCAAAAACAGAATAGACCCTGTTTTAGAAGTCAGCTAAAAAAATGTTTTGGCGCCTGTCACGGGGCGGAGCCTGCAGAACACTACAATGACCGTTTAACCTCGGCAATTGAGCGCTATCAAATTCAAGCATGGCCCTATCAAAATGCCATTATGATCGAAGAGCAAAATCTAGATGGACAGACCGCCTTACATATTATTGACCACTGGCGCTATATCACCAAACTCGAAATCCCTGAGGATATCTTTGATTTGGGTTATCAAGTATGCAATCAGCACCAACCCAAATCCTCTCAACCGCAAACAAGACTTCAAGCAGATGAGAAGTTTGATTTAGATATTTACTTTATTCTTGTCAGATTTTTAATGAACGAAGACAATAAAAAACTATCTAATTTGAAAATATGGATGCTTGATCCTGTTCAACAATAAATAAACATTTTTTATGTGTTTTCTGCCATAATTCATAGCCTAATAAATAGTGATATAGAACCTCTGGGTGGCAACTTTGAAGGATATTAAAGTTTGGGACAATGTGGATTATGATCGCTTTCAAAATGAGATCATTCCTTTAAATCAACCCGCTATTATCAGGTCTTTAGTATCTGAATGGCCAACGGTTAAGGCAGCAAAAAAATCGGATGAAGCTGTAGTTAACTATTTAAAACCCCTTGATAGCAATACTGTGGTTCCAGCATTAGTCGGTCCTCCTGATATAAAGGGCCGATTTTTTTATTCTAATGATTTAACTGAGCACAATTTTCAACGTACTGAAGTAACACTCACCATTGGTCTAGAGCGACTGTTAGCAATCAAAAATAGACCTCAGCCTCATGCTATTGCTCTTCAGGCTATTCAGCTACGTCAAGTGCTACCAGATTATAAAGCTGCGCACCCTCAACCGCTCTTAGATAGCTCGGCTGAGCCAACCATGTGGATCGGAAATCAGGGAACTGTAGCGCCACATTATGATATTCATGATAATTTAGCCTGTGTGGTTGCAGGAAAACGACAATTTACTCTGTTTCCCCCTGAGCAAATTAATAATCTATACCCAGGGCCTACACTAAGCGCACCAGCCGGGGTGCCGGTTAGTATGGTGGATATAAAAAATCCCGACTATAAGCGCTACCCCAAATATAAAGAGGCGGTTAAAACTGGTTTTCAAGCCACGTTGGAACCGGGGGATGCAGTATTTATCCCTGCATTATGGTGGCACGGTGTGGAATCTTTGGAACCCTTTAATATCTTGGTCAATTATTGGTGGGGAGGAAGCGATTTAGGAAGCCTGTCACCTAATGACAGTCTTTTACATAGCATGATGAGTATCGCTAATTTGGATCAACAAAAGCGCGAGGCATGGCAGCACTTCTTTAACTACTATGTGTTTAAAACTATGGATAGCCCTTCAGAGCACTTACCCGCCAAATTAAAGGATATAGTAACTGATCTAAGTCCGACTCAGAGGGTAAAAGTTCGCAATTTCTTGGCTGAAAAACTTAAATAGTTGGCGCTTAATTACATTGATGGTGCTTTACAATATTGATCAATAAACTGCTGATGGCTAGGCAGTTGGTCGACCAAGTTATCCACCGCGCCTTTGATACCATTGAGGAAATTTTCTAGCTCTTTATCGCCCATCATATTAACAATGGGATGGTATTGTTCTGGCATTAATCCCTGCCCCAACATAACCTGAGACCATGAATTTTCTGCAAAAATATCATTTTCCTTTTGGAAAATGCGACCCGATTGTTTAAATAACTCAATTCTATGTTTTAAGGTTTCAGGAATTTTCATTGTCTTACAGTGATGCCAAAATGGCGTATCTTCTCGCTCAGTCACATGATAGTGCAATACAATAAAGTCTCTGACATTAAGAAATTCTTCTCTCATCTGAGTGTTAAATTCAGTCACATCAGACTCACTGATACCTTGTGTTGGGAAAAGCTGCAATAGTCTTATAATCCCGCGCTGAATAAGATGGATACTGGTAGATTCTAAGGGCTCTAGAAATCCTGCGGCGAGACCGAGGGCAATACAATTTTTATTCCAGTGTTTGTGTCGCTGACCAGTGCGGAATTTTATGACCCGCGGTTTGGTCAGCGGCTCACCTTCAATATTCTTGAGTAGAGTCTCAGTTGCCTGGTCATCTGTCAGATACTTGCTGCAAAAAACCATGCCATTGCCAACTCGATGCTGAAGGGGAATTCGCCATTGCCAACCGGCATCTCTGGCAATCGACCTGGTGTAGGGAATGGGCTCAGCGACAGATTTAGTTTGAACTGCCACTGCACTATCGCAGGGCAGATAATGGGACCAATCGTCATAACCCGTCTGTAATGCTTTATCAATGAGTAACCCCATAAAGCCGCTACAATCAATAAAGAGATCGCCTTCTACTGCTTCACCAGATTCCAGAGTAACATGGCTTATATTGCCAGTTTGTGGGTCTTTTGCCACCTCAGTAATCATGCCCTCTATGCGTTTACAACCATTGTGCTCTGCAATTTTCCGCAAATAGTTGGCATACAGCCCAGCATCCATATGAAAGGCATAGTTAAGGCCATTTTGCGGGATAACTGCGAATTTATTTTGTTTGGCCGCTTGCAACTCATTACAATAATCACCAAACTCCGAACTTATACCCTGCTCTTTTCCTTTCAGCCAAAAATGTTGGAACCCTGCAGCCCAACAGTCTTTCCCGGTAAAACCAAAAGAATGGATATAGTTTTCATTGACGTTTTTCCAATTTTCAAAGGAGATACCAAGCTTAAAAGTCCCTTGAACAGCCTTCATAAATTTGCGCTCATCAATTTTTAACAACCGATGAAGCGTAATCATTGTGGGTATTGTTGCTTCACCCACACCAACAGTGCCAATAGCATCTGATTCAATTAGAGTCACATCTAGGTTTTTACCAATTAATTTTGCAATTGAGGCCGCTGCCATCCAACCGGCAGTTCCGCCACCCACGATTACTACTTTTTTAACTGGTCGATTTGACACCCTTAAATCCTCATTTAGTTTACAAATAGTCTGCGACTTTCTTACTATTTTCAACAGCATTCTTTTTATCGATTAATGCTCTTATTCGTGCATAGGATGCAACCGCCATGTAGATTGGCTGGAGAAAACCCTGTTTATTGAGGTCTTCTAACGTTGCACCATCAAGTTCGAGCAATTTTTCTTCATTAATTGTGTAAAAGCCAACAAGTTGATTAGTAGATCCATTATCCAATGTGATTTCTAGGGTAAAAGGTTCCAGAAGATCTGCCGCAGTTAATGCCAAAATAAAACCTTTATTATGCTCATGCCCATGATGCAAAGACTCCAGTTTAGTCATCATAGTTTTTAGAAAATCTGTTGGCTGTGAGTTATCGTCAAATAGTGCTTGACCCTGATCTTCACTGATCTTTGGACTTTCGATATCAATTGACACTATGGGCTTTAAATCATTCTCGGAAGCTCCCTGATAACCAATCAAAAAGGGTTCCCGCTCAACCATCATCGGAATATAAGAAGCACTCCAACCTGAATCATCTAGGAAAAGATTTTCATTTTTCTCAAAACCAAATAAAGCAATTGGAAAAAATTCACCCGTTTCACCGCTTTTTGAAAAAAAGATCGGATAGCACGATTGTATATTTCTAAACTCCAGCGGGTAGGTTAAGGAATACTGAATATTATCTCCGAAAGCTTCTCCTCGCTTTGTCACTATTCGAGTATTTTTATGTGTTGCTGGGCTTAAAACTTTATAGTTACTCATTTATTCTCCAAAAGACTTTCAATCTTTGCTTAAAAGCTAGATTTTTTGAAATCCATATTTGTAAATTTTATTAATTAGTTCTCGATTGGTAGGCATTGTGTGCATTAATTGTTGGGTGCGTTTAGCATTTTCCGCAAATAACTCCATAGCTTTACCGCTGGTTTCACGATCGGACCGCCTGGAGCTTGGATCTATCTGAGTTTTATAGTTCATTCCATAAAGAATGTACTGAAAACTAGCCGCTGGAAACATCTCATCAGCATGCTGTGTATCCCGATGCCAAGGTGGTTGGAACTGCCAAATTTCCAGTAAATCTTGAAGACTTTGTGGAATAGATGATGGCTTACAATTATCTATCCAATATTGGCTGTCTGTTCTTTGAGTCAAAACATAGTGCAATTTTAGAAAATCAACAATGCGGTCCCAACGATACAAGAACTTTTCATTAAACCGTTTTGCCACCAGATCCATTATTTTTCTGTTAGCGGGTAATTGCTCTGCAATCATTGCAGCGGACAACTCAACCAGTACAAGAGCCGAGGCTTCAAGTGGCTCAATAAAGCCTGATGACATCCCAATCCCAACACAATTTTTATGCCAAAATTTTTCTCGGTGTCCAGGGTCAAAGGTTATTTTTCGAATTGTAGCCTCCGCTGCAGCTTGCTTTCCAGCAGTTTTGGCTATGTAGTCTAACAACTCGGTTCGAGCGCTTTGTTCAGTTGTGTAATCACTCGAATAAATATGCCCGATACCCCTGCGTGTTGGCAACCCTATATCCCATATCCAACCTGCAGTTTGCGCTGTGGATAGTGTTGCAGATTGTATTGGGTCATCTGGGTTTTCATAGGGAACCTGAGCAGCAAGGGCCGAATTATTGAATAAATACTGACTCTTACTAACCAATGGTATCCCATAGTGCTCTCCTAATAGCAGCGCTCTTGAACCACTACAGTCAATAAATAGGTCGCCAAATACTTCACCCTGGGTATCGGTTGATATAGAGGCAATATCACCATTTTCAGCAGAATTTATTGCCGTCAAATTAGCACTAACATGCTCCACACCCAGTTTGTCCACACAATGTTGGCGCAATAGCTCAGCAAATTTACCAGCATCTAGATGATAACCATAATTAACATGGAAGGCATATTCTGGGGTGGCAATATTTTTTGGTGCTAGTTGACTATCAAATAATGCGCTCTGTGGATTTACGGCATTGGCAAAGTTAACCTTTTCTCTGATTTGCTGCCAATGAGGCGCCAAATTAGATTCATGAAAATTGTGAGGCATGGTAAAGGGATGTGTATAGGTATCATCTTTACCTTCAGTCCAATTGTGAAATTCTGTTCCCTGTTTAAAGCTAGCACTGCATTGACGAAAGAAATCTGTCTCTGAAATGCCAATCTTTTTTAAGGTCGAGCGCATTGATGGCCATGTACCCTCACCTACACCAATGGTTGGTATATCTGGAGATTCAATCAAAACCAAGTGAAAATTATTTTCACCTGAAGACAAACTGCTAGCAATATAATGTTCTGCAGCAATAATGCCGGCGGTAAGCCAACCAGCAGTACCACCACCAACAATTACAATTCGATTAATCGTGTTTTTCATGCCAAAGATTTAGTGTGTTGTTATCGTTATAGTATACAGGCTTATGCCCTTTCTGTGTTTAGACTTGTTATACGCTAGAAACAAAGAAGCCGCTTAAAATAAGCGGCTTCTTTAGCTATAAAACTACGTTATCACAATACGATCTAAAATTAGAAGGTATAGCGAACACCTAAATTATAACGTGCACCAGTTTGACCTGATCGAAGTGTTTGACGCTCTGTACGACCGAAGAGCCTATAACCTTCATTAGTCACATTAATACCATCCATAAATACTGATAGGTTGTCACTAAATTCATAGCTAGCGCTAATATCTACCTGACCATAGGCTTGAGTTTGAGTTGGGTTGTTACCAATTCTTCTTTCACCGTCATCATCATAGAACGCACCCTGGCCCTGACCGTCGCCATTGAAGAAATCATCTCTCCAGTTGTAAGCAATTCGGGCATTAAAGCCATCTTTATCATAGAAGGCAATTAAGTTAGCCGAGTCACTCAATCCACTTAGGGCAAATTGACTAATCATACATTTAGCCGTAGTTTCGATCAGCTCGTCAGGACATGGCTCTGTCGTAGGAATAGCAACATAACCAACATCAGACCATGCTCTCGTGTAGTTAGCGATCACACCGTAACCTGTTTCCCCAAAATTATGTTGGATATTAAATTCCCAACCATAAACATTGGCGTCTTTTTGGTTAACTGGGTAACTAATACTAAACAGCAAAGGATCATTGGTTTCATCAGACATTAACGGATTATCTGAGGTCGGCACAAATGGCAGATACTCTTTGATTGCTGTCTGTATTGTTGCAGGATCAGTTAAACCACCTAAGATAGCGGCTTCTTCCCATTTTCCACCACTCGCCACATCAGTTAGTCCTTCCCACTCAGGAATCGCAACATTAAGATCAGTATTACTACCAATAAAGTTTTCTGTGGCTTTTTTGAAGTAACCAACAGATAAGTAGCTTACATCGTTGTAGTACCACTCAGTCGACAAGTCAAAGTTAGTCGATTCGATAGGCAACAAGCCCGGCGAACCTCGACTTGCAGATGGCTTACCTTTGTATGAAGTACCATTTGCAGTTGTACCACCTTTGATGTCTTCATAGTTTGGTCTGGTAACCGTCTTACTTACCGACATTCTTCCAACTAGCTCATCGGTAAATTCAACATTGATATCTATATTTGGTAAGACAAAGTCATAGTTACCCGTCATTGGTTCTTCAATAACTTCATCGCCTGGGATAAGGTTAAATTCATTACCGCCCGTCCATGAACTATTCACATATTTGGGCACAGAAGCCAGTGAGATTACATCTGTTTCTTCGTATCTGACACCCACTCTAATGTTTGTTGGCAAATCTGAGATTTCTGTGTCATGAGTTATTTGGAAGTAAGCAGCTTTAGATTCTTCTGTTGTAGTCTTATCAACAGTCCAGTCAGTTGAAGCACAGTAGAAGTCTCTGAATGGTTCAGGAACACAGGTTCCAGAAGCAATGCTATCAACCTCAGTCACAGGTAGCATACGCGCTACGTCTGTGAGCTCTTTGAAATCAACTGCAAAAGATTCAATTTGACGCAACTCATTATTGCCACCTGATAGCGCATCAAAATTATCCTCCATGGTTGTGCGTTCAAGTATACCGCTAATATACCCAGGATCAGAAATACCACCCCAGGTATCACGCTGAACATTAGAGCTAACAGAACGGTTAGTAACCTCTGTTAAAGCGACACCGAAATCAATACTCGTTACATCATTCAAATCGTAGGTACCGCTAAATTGTTTTTGGTCGATATCCATTAACGACTCACCATTACCAAATACGCTACCAGTAATAACCATATCGTCTTTGTACAATGGGCGAGCTTCGCCGCCTTCCTGAACCGTATTAGCGTCCGCAGGGTTTAGACCAAGCTCAAGGATTGGGAAATCTTCAGTAAAGTAAACTTTAGACACAGTTCGGTTAAAGCTTGCCATTGTAACAAGAGCACCTGTACCAAAGGGTGAGTTAGCACCAGAATGTGCATCAGACTTATGCCAATCAAATTCTAACTGAAGTCTATCACTGGCATACCACTCAAGGTTAAGACCAACAGATTCATTGGTGTTGGTAAAGCCTTCTTGACCAATACCCATAGCAAAGTCATTGTTTGAACCAACTTCACGATACATAAGCGGTGTTGAAATAGCTTGATCATCCCAATGTGCTGTTTGAGAGTTTGCACCCTGACCATTAAACCAAGCTGATAAATCATTGTATGACTTATCAAGATCCAACTGCGAGTAGGTATAATCAATAGTACCTGTTAATGATTCAATAGGTCTCCACTGCATGGTTAATTGACCATTAACTCGCTTAGACTCATATTCAGAAAGATTATAGGCAACGCTCTGCGGAATCGAGATTGATTCGAACTGACAATTCTCAACGTCTACATCACAGCTAGCATCAAAGTGATCGCCAAGCTCAGGGCGGTTAAGCTGGCGATTACCACCTACAACATCGGCAGGAACACCAAGACGAGCATTTTCAGCAGAAGCAAAATGGCTTCTCCAACCACCAACATTACCAAAACGCTCAGCATTGTTACGTTTTTGACCTGAGAAACTTAGAGAGATACCCACCGTATCATCAGCAAAAGTCTCAGAAAATAGCCCCGCAATTTCTGGCGTAAAGTCATCACCTAAAATAGTTGAAGTATCTATGGCTGCTTTTGCGCCAACAGACAATACAGAACCTGCTTCAAGCGGCTTAGTGGTAAGGATATTGATTACAGAGCCAATACCACCTGAGGGAGCAGCAGCATCACCAGTTTTATGAATAACAACTGCAGAGATACCCTCAGAGGCAATATCTGCGAAATCAAATGCTCGACTTGTTCCACTGTGAGTCGGCATTTGGCGGCCATTTAACGTTACCATGTTATATTCAGGACCGAAGCCTCGAACGGTTACCTTACTTCCCTCGCCTCGAGCTCGGTCAATAGATACACCCGTAATTCTTTGTAGAGCCTCGGCAAGGTTAGTATCTGGGAATTTACCCATATCTTCCGCAGAGATAGCATCAGCAACACCTACTGTATCTCGCTTGATGTCCATTGATTTTTTAAGACTGGCGCGAATACCACCCTCTACAATTACTTCTTCGATCTCTAGTCCTTCATCCTGAGCAAATGCAGGCATCGTTGAGCCTACCAAGGCCAAAGCCACACTGCTAGAAAGAACTTTTTTCTTGAATAACATGTTGTTAAACCCCCTAAATTAAACTTTAAAACGCCAGACTGAAAAGCTTTATATTTCTGACCAGCCTAGATCAAGCTCTTAAAGTACAACGTCCTGCCAGTAAAGACATTGTTTTTGAGACGAAATAGCCAGATATGCGATAACAGGGACTAACCCACTGAGCGCAAAAATTAGCTGCGACAGAAGGGTTTTTATTTGCGTCAAAATGGACTTTTATTTAGTAAAAAAATTTGCTTTAGAATTGTGTATTTTGTATAGCATGTTGAATTATTTATCGCTTAAATATTGAGTTAAAGTATTTTTATTCAAACGCCTGATTCAAATAGTGCGCCAAACGGACACCAGCTTGGAGTATACGCTGTTGCGCAATTGGCCAATTTTTACTTTGATAGTTAGAGCCCAAATTCAATGAATTGTCCTTTTTTTGATCGCCAAATTGATACACAGCAGCATGCAAGGTTAAGGATTCTTTCGCCCAATCTTTGAATGATGAATCTAAGATTAATTGTGTCTCTTTGATTGAGTCACTTAAAATTTTATCTGCATATTGATGAGAACTTATAGCAGGGCTCGTTAACAATCCATCCCAAACCTTATGTAAATTTACCAGACGATTTTGATTTTTCCAGATCAACATTTTTCTATTTCCTCCAGCGTCACCAGAAAAGCCCACATGCAAAGGCTGATGAATATCTGCCACTAAGTGAACAAAAAACATCAAAGCCTCTCGTCTCTGTTGGACTGGCTTAGCAACTTCACCAATCTGCCAATAAAAATAATCTAAGGCCCATAAAATATCACCTCCAACAGACACTTGATATTCATCTATTGATTCACCCTTATCAATATTTATGTAGTGCCAACGCTTGCTATGAGACCATTTAGATTGAGATTTGATGGAGTCTGCCCAATTTGCTATTTCAAATAGACTTTGTCCATCCAATATTATTTCGATTTGTTGCACTGCTTTTGCTGACAAATTTTTCTCAGCAATCAACGCCACTATTTCATGCTCTTTACTCCACCAAGCGTTTACTGGAAGACAAAACAGATACGTAGCTAAAATAAATAGAGGTCTTAGCATATATATTTTTCACATAATCTAATGTTTTATAACCGGAATATGTGTCTTTAAAAATCGTTCAAATGATGACAAGACCTTTAAGCGATTAGCCTCTAAAGACATGAAGTGATTACCATGTTCCAGCTCAATATATTCAATATGTTTATTATTCTGCATCGCTTTGTACATTTTTCGACTTTGATCGACATGGACAACTAGATCTTCATCGTCATAAATAAGCATAAACAGTATGATAAGGCAAAAAAATTAAACGATTTCATAATTTAAAAAAGTATAAATTACTATTTTATTGAACAATGAGTTTATTTAAATTTAAATAGACTTAAATATCAACCAACCCTCCTTTTATTACAAATATAAACTATCTTATTGACAGACTTATCAAGCATGTTAATTTGAATAAATACTATCAGTATTCTTTACTGACCTTATCTCATTAAATAGGTAGCCCAATAATGTTACGCAAAAAAATATATGCCATTTTTCTTTTAACTATTCTTTTGACTGCCTGTGCTGGCGCGAGCGAAACCATAGAAACAGAAAATAATATTGTTGCGCCTATTGACGATAAATATATATGGGATCTAAGTGACCTTTACCCAGATTTAGCAGCCTGGGAAGCAGCTAGAATGGCTGCGGCTGAACAAATCACCCAGCTGGCAAAATTACAGGGTACCTTAGGGCAAAGTTCTCAATCCTTATTAAAGGCATCTGACCAAATTTCCGCTGTCTACAAAGAAGTCGTTAGGGTTTATATTCATGCAAGCCTTAGAGCAGATACTGATACGCGCAACGCAGAAAATGAGGAGCGAAGTCAATTAGCTGCAAATTTATTTACCGATTTCAGCGCTGCAATTAGCTGGTACAATCCGGAGTTACTCGCTATTGGTGAAAAGAAAATCGCACTATTTTTGCAGCAGCAACCCAAACTTAGCAAACATAATTTCGGTGTAATTGATGCATTGCGCCGCGCCCCTCATACCCGACACCAAGATATTGAAACCCTTCTTGCCAAAACCGGCCAACTGACTAGCGCCCCAAATTCGATTTACTCGGTTTTTGCCAATGCCAATATGCCTTGGCCCGAGGTAACCCTATCGAATGGCAAAAAGATAACATTAAGCCAGGCGGGTTACTCTGCCGGCAGGCAAGCACAATCTAGAGAAGACCGAAAAATGGTATTTGATGAATTTTGGTCGACATGGCAAGACTACGAAGCGACCTTGGGCGCCATTATGAACGCTCAAATTCAAGGTTTAGCCTTTAAAACTAAGGCTCGTAAATATGAAAGTTCTCTGGGGCGTGCATTGTTTGACGACAATATGCCGCCAAAGGTTTATGAAACTCTTGTCGAGGAGGTTAATCAATCTTTACCCACCTTGCATCGCTACTTCAAATTGCGCAAAAGAATGCTCGGCATTGAAGACGAAATGCGTTATTACGATATCTACCCACCACTGGTTAACCTTGATAAACAATTTACTATTGAAGACTCAATTACCGTCACTCGAAAAGCACTTGCGCCTTTGGGCTCGGAATATATGGCCGCCTATGATCTAGGCGTCAAAAGTCGCTGGATGCATGTTTTTCCCTCAGCCGGAAAGCGCTCAGGTGCCTACATGTCTGGTGGCGCCTATGATGTTCACCCCTATGTATTACTAAATCACAATAACGATTTTGAGAGTGCGTCCACCTTCGCCCATGAATATGGGCATGCCGTGCACTCAGTACTTGCTAATAAAACTCAGCCCTGGGAAACCGCTGGTTACTCAACTTTTATTGCCGAAACAGCCTCTATTATGAATGAGATGCTACTTCAAGATATGGTGATCGCCGAGGCTAAAACCGATAAAGAAAAACTATTTTATTTGGGGATTGGCTTAGAAGCGTTAAGAGGCACTTTCTTTAGGCAAACCATGTTTGCGGAATTTGAACTCAAGATCAATCAAGAGGTTGAATCGGGCAATGTGCTGACAGGATCCAAGCTAACCCAAATGTATTTAGAACTTCTCAAGCGCTACCATGGGCATGACCAGAACGTTGTCACTATTGATGATTTGTATGGTATTGAGTGGGCCTATATACCGCACTTTTACTATGACTTTTACGTTTTCCAATATGCTACCTCGATCGCTGCAGCAAGCAACCTAGCTAAGAAAATTCGCAGTGGCAACCAAAAAGCCCAACAGAACTTTATCAATCTGCTGAAAGCGGGCGGTTCTGATTACCCCTATAAACTAATGAAAAATGCAGGCATTGATATGGCCACACCAGCACCCTATAGGGCACTGGTGGAGCGTATGAATGCTATTATGGACGAGATGGAAGTTATTTTAGACAAAGGCTAGAACGACTGGCTGATGGAGGCTAAAACAGCCCCCAACCAAAGCGATCTTATTCTTGAGAATAATATATATTTTTAATCTCTAAACGCTTATTGTCCGCTGGAACATCACTCCAAAGATAGAGTGCCCCTCTAACATCCGTTAGATCTGCGCCACGATCTAAATCAGCAAGGGGTAGTTTGTAATTAACCCAGTGAGCTTCAAGTTGTTTTTCTGAATTAGGCTTGAAGGATACAAAGTTATTTACCTGAGTATCCGCCAGAAAACTTCCCGTTTGGAAGCCAATATTAAATCTGAGAGATGCATCCCCTCTAATATCGAAATTAAGGTAACCCGACTTAAAATTAGATAGGTCTTCACCCAAATCGCCTTGAAGCTCAAGCGCACCGCCCCACCAATCACCAATTCTTGTCGTTACCTCGATAACACTATTATCGGTCATCTGAATATTCATAGTGCCCTCCCATGGATTTAACTTAATTGGGTCGCTTGGGTAAGACATATCATTGGTAGCATTTGGAATCATCATTGGATTCACAACCACATAGGTTTTAGCGTTGATCGCTTCTCCAGCAGAAGCCTTTTCATTAACTGTGGTTAACTTACGAATTCCCATGCGGCTTTTAAAAGGGGGTAATAAAACTTTTTCAAGAAGTGCATCCTGGTCTCCGTTATAACTTTTACCTAAGGGTTTTCCTTCGCGATTCAAACCATCAAAAACTTTTTGATCAATCAAATCCCAGAGGGCATATTTAACCCTGTTATCCAAACCAATAAGACCAAAGTGATTTTCTGATCCATTAGTGTCATAAGGATCTTTCCACTGCTCATCGAAGGCCTCAAAATAAAACACTGACATCCCCGAGTCCTTTTCCCATTTGCGCATATGCTGATAAAAGAGAGCCTGTTTTAATTCATCCGCAGCTTTTGAACCACTGGCACCATAGGCTGTTGCAGCAACAGAGGACCAACCTGTCTCACCAATATGAATGGGTTTTTCTATGCCAAGACTGTCTAGATAGTTAGCTACACCCTGATATTGTGACATTGCATAATACTTAGCTCGCAACATCGCGGCATCAATCATCTGAAGCTTGGACAGATTCTCTTCATCATCAAAAACACCCCAATATTCAGGGTTATAATGAGAATCATGAAAGGGGTAAGTGTGCACAGAAAGGAAATCCACCGCCTTAATTAATTTGACTAAATCATCCGTGTGATACCCCTTATCACCCCCACCCCAAGATTCATAATTATCAGAACTGGTGACCCAAAGGTCTTTAGGCAACTCGCCAGCCTGCTTCAAATCCTGCAAATAATTTACCCAACGAAGTATGGTTTTGGGGTAGACAAAATATTTGACCGCCCACTGAACCATAGCCTCATTACCCACAGCAATTACCTTGACGATATCGGGATACTGATTAGCCAGCTCGGCCGCTTTTGCTATTTCGGCACGATTATTCTCTTCGCTTTCTTCCTCATGGATTGGTGGAACATCAGTCCAAGCATTTTTACAGTCAATCCAAGCACCCAACATAACATACATCTCAAAACTCGGATCTACTTGTTTCAGCTGTTTAATTGCCTCAAGAATTCTCTCTGCCTGAGGAAATTGTGATGTATTGTAAGTGCGAAGCACTCTAACTCCCATAGCAAAAAGTATTTGCATATCCTCCTTCAAATCTTCAACTGTGGGGACGTCCTCACGGGTTTTTTCACGGTACCCACCATAGGAAATTGCTGGATACTTTGGATTTCCTAAAATTTCCTTAGCTGATGGACTGGCGCTATTGATGCTAGATTCAATATCAGACGATTTTTCACAGCCTGCGACACCGCAAAACAAAAACACAAGAACAAGATATTTAGAGAATAGTTTCACTTATTTAACCTTTTATTGTTACAACATATTTAGCCGTCAATTATATTACCCATTGATCCATTTTGCATGATGAGAATAGCGCTTGTTTTGCATTCCCCACATAAATAGAATGATCAACCTAATTTTACCCAAGGCGCCACTCATGAAACCCTCTAAGGTTGAACTTAATTACCGCAACAACAAATTTCAACTTACCGTTGATAACCAACCTTTTTATATTAATGGTGCCGGCGTCGACTTTGGCAGCATTAAAAGCCTCGCAAAGTATGGCGGCAATGCCTTTCGCACCTGGCGCGTCAATAACGGTGAAAAAACTGGACGTGAAATTCTGGATGAAGCCTATCAGAATGGTCTAATGGTCTGTATGGGGCTTGAGGTTGAGCGGGAGCGTCATGGATTTGATTATGATGACGAGCAGGCAGTGGCGAAACAGATGGCAGCAATTAAACAAGATATTGTGGTGCTAAAAGATCACCCAGCACTGTTAATGTGGGGTATTGGTAATGAACTCAATCTTCGCCATAAAAACCCCAAGGTGTGGGATGCAGTTAATGATCTTTCAAAAATGATCCACCAAATAGATCCCAATCACCCTACCACAACCATGCTGGCCGGCGCTGAGCCTGAGGTTATAGCACTTGTTGCAGAAAGCTGTCCTGATCTAGATCTATTGTCCTTTCAGATCTATGGCGCTATCGACAAACTCCCTGGCTTTTTGCAAGAGAGCAACTATAAAGGCGCGTATATGATTACCGAATGGGGCGCCACTGGTCACTGGGAATGTGACAGTACCAGCTGGGATAGACCTATAGAAGCAAATAGCTCAGTAAAAGCCAATAACTACCACGCTAGGTACGTCGACTATATTGCCGCTGACACAAAACAATGCATTGGTTCTTTTGTATTTTTATGGGGTCAAAAGCAAGAGCGAACACCAACCTGGTATGGGCTGTTTTTAGACAATAATAACAGCACTGAAGCTGCTCAAGTGATGCAATACCTATGGACTGGGAAATGGGCGCAACACAGAATCCCAAAAATTGGTCAATTAAGCATTAATGGCATGCTGGCAGAGGAAAGCGTTTGCTTGCAGCAAGACCAGACCTACAATGCAAAAATAGAGCTTGAAACTAGTCATAAAAACCTCAGTTTTCGCTGGGAACTAATGAAAGAAGTAGACCGAGAATTAGAAAGCGACGGCGGTGATTTTGAACCAACACCAGATATTGTGTGGCAACAATCTAACTCAAACACTTCGTCGGAGGTAGCATTTTCACCGCCACTGACTGGTGAGTTTCGGCTATTTGTCTACATTGACGATGGTTATGGTGGTTCTGCTACCGCAAATATGCCTATTTTGATCGAATCTTAGTCATATAGGCTTTACAGCTAACATATACTCAATTGATTAATCAATAAGGTGTTAAACTCTTTATTTTATGCGGTAACCAAAATTACCTTAAATTAATAATAACATTAGAAGAAATGGATTATGTCTGAAGATAATAGCTTGCAATCTACACATACTAATATGGTGCCTTTTAGTCAGAAGGTTGCATTTGGCATTGGCATGTTAGCCAACCAAATGTTCCCGGCCGCCCTGGGTATCTTTATGGTTATTCTGGTTCAGGGGTTAGGTATGAGCCCTGTTCTTTGGGCGCTTATTTTCTTTATCCCTAAACTAATTGATGCCGTTACTGATCCATTGATGGGCTATATCTCCGATCATACCAATTCAAGATGGGGTAAGCGCAGACCCTATGTATTTGTGGGCGCCATAATTTCAGGCTTATCATTTATGATGATGTGGCAGTTGTATGCCACCAACTCTGAGATGTACAACTTTTACTATTTCCTTTTCTGGGCCTGTGTGTTCTGGATTGGCATGACTATTTTTGGCGTTCCCTATGTCGCAATGGGTTATGAGATGAGTAGTGACTTTCATGAGCGCACCCGCATTATGGCGGTAGCTCAATGGATTGGTCAGTGGGCCTGGGTGATCGCGCCTTGGTTCTGGATTATTTTGTATGATCCAGACTGGTATGAATCAGCCGCTGAAGGGGCTAGAACCCTTTCGTTATGGGTTGGCGGCGGCTGTATGGTTATGGCACTAGTGCCCGCAATATTCTGTACTCATACAACTCCTGCCTCAGCCAAACAACATGAAGACGATGGCAAATCACTAAAGGACACTATGCTCGACTTTGGTCGCGGCATTTTGGTAACCCTGCGCAATAAGCCTTTCCAGAAAATCTGTATTGCCACCTTCTTTATCTTTAATGCATTCCAAGTGGTTGCGGCATTTTCTTGGTTTATTGTTGTGTATTATATGAATGAAGGCGATCCAGCAGCAGCTGGCGTTTGGCCCACATTATTTGGCTCTGTAGGTGCTTTATTTACCACCTTTATGGTTATACCAATTGTGAATTATATGGCTCAGAAATATGGTAAAAAAACCACTTTCTTATATTCGCAGGCAATTTCGCTGGTAGGTTATGTGCTTTTTTGGTGGGGCTTTTCGCCCGAAAATCCGTGGATGATGTTCATCCCATTACCGCTTTTCGCCTTTGGTATTGGCGGTCTGTTTACCATTATGATGTCAATGACTGCCGATGTATGTGACTTGGATGAACTGGAAACCAATCAGAGACGCGAAGGGACCTTTGGCGCTATTTACTGGTGGATGGTTAAGTTTGGTGGCGCCTTTGCCGGAGCAGCAAGCGGTCTAATTTTGAGCGTTATCGGCTTCGATCAATCAGTAGCTTTGCAGAGTGAAGAAACTCTTACAATGCTGAGACTTAGCTATATTGTTATCCCCTGTGCTGGAACATTAATAGCCATCTTTGCCATGCGTAATTATGATCTTGATGAAGAGAAATCTCAGCAAATTCGTACCCAATTAGAAGCGCGATAATATTAATCAGTTATTTGCAGAAACAAAAAAGCCGTATGTTAAGACGGCTTTTATTTGGCTTAGATTATTAAAACTAAGCTTATTCAAGACCAGGTTGAAGAGCAACATCAATCTTCACCACCTCACCGGTCTTATCAAAGATTGCCAATGACGTTTGCGCATCAATAGCATCGCCTGCAATCGCCTTTTCAGAACCATCGGCAAAGCTAACAACGATCGATGTCTCTTCTGCAAGACTATAAACCACTGGTACCTGACAATAAGTAAAGCCCAATTGTCCAGTCTCAAGCGCAACCGCTTGCTTATCACCGGCAATATCAAAATAGCTTAGGCTATCAGCCGCAGAAAGGAATTCAGACTTTCTAAGAATAAACGGCTTAAAGCAAATAGCTCCGCCAGATACGGATACACCCAACTCCATTAAACGAGTAATTACTTCTTCTTTAACTTGGCCGGTCATACCGGGCTGTTTAGCCCCGGCAAAACCTGGTGTGTGAGAATATGGATCGGTTGGGAAAGCACCGTAGTTATCCGGTGTTTTATTAAAGCCGATACCTGCACGTATATCAAAATAACAATCAGCTAATTTGCCCACTATGACCGCATCAGAACCCTGCTCTAGTGCTTTGCGGAAGTTTTCAAGTGCCGCCAGCAATAGTTTAGACACCATATGCCAATAGATTGAACCCAAGCCTTCATAGGCGTACATACCACCTGAACGACCGGTAAATTGACGATGATTGAATACGCCTTCAAAAATCTCTTCAATCAGTGATTGCTCTTGCTCAACCAAATCTTGATAGCCACTTTCCTTTAGAGAATCGAGAACCACTTTTGCACTATCCACATTATTGAAAGCGCCATTGAAGTGGTATCCACCCTGAGAGTCTTTTTCTACCAATGATGTATCACCAGAGGCAACTAGGGTTGTAAGAAGCTTAGAGCTATTTACCCGCTCCCCGGGGATAATGTTTTTATCCACAAAACGAGTAAGCTCACGATCTGGGTAGAGTAAATAAGAATGTTGGCGCGCAGTGTATACGGCAGAATCTCTTAATGAGGTTAACACCTCAAGCGCCTGTTCTGGGCTTAAGTAGCCAGAACTTAATACCGCAACCTGACCCTCCAACATTTCATACAAATAGCTCACTTCAACAGCATCTTCTGTAGCCGTCATTAGATTGTAAGCGTGATATAAACCATCTTCACGGCGATTAGCCTCGATCGTGTGGTCTATATATTCAAGTGATAGCTTTAAAAATGCAATAAGATCAGCTGTTTTAAGCATAACTCGATTGCCGCTAAAGTCATTGCTATAAACACCATTGCGGAAATCACTTCCCGCTTCACCTAGCGCATCAACGACACGCTTTCTGTCAGCATCATTAATTTTTCCAGCTAAAAGCTGTTTGTTATCTTCAAATGTACTGTTAATTGATCCTAGAAGCGCTTCAATTTCTTCAGAGATGGCCACTTCTTCAAGTTCAGTATTAGCGAACAGATCAAGTAAATATTGTTGGTAACGTCGGGTGTAATACAGCGTCACCATGGATACACCATAGCCAACCAATGCGTTATTCGCATCATTCCACTCTGGACGCTGGGTATTCATCCAAATACCACCCTCGGGAATAAAGTTCGACAGCTTAGACAGCATGGTTGCCAAAAGCTTTTCCGTCAGATTGACATAGTAAACTGAACCATTCTTATCCCAGATAAGACGACCATCAGCACCTACCTGAGATACGCGCTGTTCGATAAGCTCGTCAGTGGCCTCATCAAAATCAATGGTGTTGTGCGGATCTTTTAATAGATCTTGATAGCCTTTAATTTTGTATGGCACATTGGCATAACAAAATAGATCGCGGGTCAAGAAGTCACGCAATGTCCCTGGGTGGTGATCGTTAGAGAATTCCAAGAACTTCAAAAGATAAATAATCTGGTGGTCGCCCCAGTAGCCAATATTAGCCCAAGGATCATGTGGATCTGGTTTTTCCCAATCAATACCACCCTTAGTAATACGGTACGGGTTATAGCCGTCAGCTGTTGAAGCATTTACAAACTTACAGATCATGCTTTCTATATAGTTGGGGATTGAGTAACTTAGAGCTTCCCAGTTTTGGAAGATATCACGCCAGTTACCCTCAAAATTTAATAACTGAGACCCATCTTCCTGCTTCACTTTAATATTAAATTTATTCCATGGTCGCGATGGATCGCCATGACGACGACTGAACGACAATGGCAAGTACTCAAAGCACAGTCTCTGAACACCAGCATCATTAAGCTTGGATGCCGCTTTGATTAGATCGCTGTAATGAAAAGACTCATCTAAACCTTCAAAAAACTCTTTAAACTGATTATAAATTTCACGATTAAAGCCTTTTACAAAACCAATCAAATCTGCTTTTGGCACTGCATAGTTATCTACAAATAGACCGCCACGCATAACGTTAAATAAAACGTTGGAAAAATGATGATTGGCGCTGAGTTTATCTTCCGTTACCTGAAGACCATCTGAAATACCTACAATACGAGCAAGATTTTCACAGCCCAAAGCGATATCAGCTTCAATATCTTCAGAAATGTTGTTATCCGCTTTTAAGTAGGCAATTAAGTCTTTAACTTTTGAAGGGCCCTGATTGATTTCAGCGACAATACTCCAGCTCTTCTCGGATGCAGGCGCTAATGATAGGCAATCATTAACAAAATAAGCACCTCGTCGACCGCGAACATCTAGCTCTTGCTCAATAGCAAAGCCATTGCGGAAGCCGTCCAGCTGTAGAGAGGAAACCAATTTTTTAGCATTAGATAAGCCGACCGACCACACTGTTGTAGTAGATAGCGCCTCACTTGGCTCAGCACGATCTACTAAGATAGAGCTCATGCTATACAGACCAAGTCCACTGTCAGCATCCAACTCATTCTTCTTGTAAGCATCAACCAAACAGCTCAAACCGCCCTGGACATCAGTTTCAACGCCGTAGGGAATTAAGTTTTCAATACCATCGACAATGTCAACGTCTGCCGCAAAATTACCCGTATTAATCAGAGTCGATGTTTTAACAAAACCAAATTTATCTGATGTGCGCCAGGCATAGCGGAATGTCAGATTAAGATCATGGTTTATTTCTTCAAAGATTAACTTATCACCAAATACATTCTTATAAAGATTGCGTGTGGAGTTATAAATACCGTTGTATTGCTCGGAGAACGGCTCCCAAAGCGACGTCTTTTCGTCAATCGTTGCTAGCGCTATGGTTCTGCTACCTGTAAAAGGAGATCCGTCGCTGACCTTATCATCTGTGTAATAAGGGAAAAGTGCGTTTTCTGAATTAATTCTACCTGCAGAGAGGCCGCCGCGAGTCGAGATAAACATCCAGTGATCAGAATCACTCACTACGCTGATAAAGAAATCCTTCATCTGGTCGTAGTTTTCAATTTGATAGAAAGTTTCACCTTCTATACTGACGTATTTGCCGCCAACCTCAACATTGTTAGTTTGACGAAGTTGCTGACCTAGGTGAATTTGCTTATGAGTCATTTGAAACCTAACTAATTATCGTGTTTTAAGTAAGTACTGGAATCCTATTAAGTGGACACCCGCTAGCAAATCCTTTTGTATCATTTAGACTTTTAATGCTTTTAACGTTATTTGGTAAAACTCAAAAGGCGGCTATTCTAAGGGGACTATTTTAATTTCGCTAGCTTATCGGTCGACAAAATAGGTCTTTTTGCCGAAAATTGATAAAAAATCAGTAAATTTATCGAATATTTGCTAACAAATTAGTTAAAAAGAAAAATAAAGGCCTACAAATATTAATTTTGCCGATTGTAGCTCTTAATCTTGGCCTGTAGGATTCTGCATCATGGCAATTTAGGCAAAAAAGCAACTTAATTTCAAAGTTACACTCTAATAATTACGCTAGAATTAATGTAAACTACTCACTTAAAACGAGCCCAGAGGATTACTCATCAATGTCTAAACGAGAAGGAAAAATTCTATCCCTAACTGGTATAGATATTTCTCAGCTTAATCAATCTCAGATGCAGGAATATTTTAAAAGCTGCTTGGATTCTGGGATACATGGCATTGGTTTTAGCGCATATCGCGAGGGGCAAGAACCTGGCGATAAGTTAGAGCTGGAACAAATCAAAGAACGTATGGCTATCCTGCAGCCGCATATCGGCTGGGTACGATCTTTCTCCTGCTGTTTAGGCAATGAGCTCGTTCCTGTGGTGGCCAAACAAATGGGACTTAAAACGCTGGTTGGAGCATGGCTTGGCGACAACCTTGAAAAAAATGAACTCGAAATTGAAGGGCTAATTAAGCTGGCTAAAGAAGGCTATGTTGACGTTTGCGCTGTGGGCAATGAAGTTTTATATCGCGACGACCTTTCTGAAGAGCAGTTGCTTGAATATATTGCCAGAGTAAAGGCAGCAGTGCCAAATTTACCCGTAGGCTATGTTGATGCCTATTATGAATTTGAAGATCGTCCGGCGGTAACTGAAATCTGTGACGTTATTTTGGCTAATTGTTATCCTTTCTGGGAAGGCTGCCCAATTGAATATTCCTTGCTGTACATGAAAGATATGTACAGAAGAACCGTTAAAGCGGCAGACGGCAAAAAGGTTATAATAACCGAAACCGGCTGGCCGAATCGCGGGCAAAGTTTTCATGGGGCTCTTCCCTCAGAAACAAATGCGATTCGGTATTTTTTAAACAGTCAGCAGTGGACAGAATCTGAAGATATAGAAATGTTCTATTTCTCATCATTTGATGAATCATGGAAAATTGGTGCCGAGGGTGATGTTGGTGCCTACTGGGGTTTGTGGGACAAAAACGAAAACTTAAAATACTCAAAATAAAAATTATGACTAATAATAAATTACCTTTTGCGAAAGCAATTTGCTATTCGGGGTACCGCGATGGACAGAGTCCAGACAACGGTGAATTTCCAACCTATGATCAGGTCAAACAGGATCTATTGATTCTTAAAGATGACTGGAAATCACTGCGACTCTACGGCAGTGATCAACATTCAAAAACTATTTTGCGTGTTATCGACAATGAGCAGTTACCCTTTGATGTAATGCTCGGCGCTTACGTAACCGCTGAGGTATGCAATGAAAATTGTCCCTGGGGAGGACTTTATTCCGAGGAGCAATTGCATAGTAATAAACGCCACAATGAACAACAAATCGTAGAATTGATCGAGCTTGCCAACCAATACCCAACCGTTATTAGCTCAGTCTCTATCGGCAACGAAGCGGCTGTTGCTTGGACTGATCACTTAGTACCCACGGAAAGTCTAATTAAATATGCACAACAGACCCGCTCACAGGTTACGCAACCTGTTACATTCTGCGAAAACTACGTGCCTTGGCTTGAAAATCTAAGACCACTAGCCGATGAGCTTGATGTGATTTCTATACATACTTATCCTGTATGGGAATTCAAAAGTATTGATGAGGGCTTAGCCTACACTATCGCCAACTATCAAGCGGTTAAGGACGCCTACCCAGATAAACAAATTATCATTACTGAAGCTGGTTGGGCGACCAACTCCAATGGTCGCGGTATTGAAAGCCATAATGTGAATGAAAATTTTCAGCAGCAGTATTTCCACGAGCTAATGAACTGGGCCCAAGAACAACAGGTTCTGGTTTATTTCTTTGAAGCCTTTGATGAAAACTGGAAAGGTTCCCCAGATCCGCTAGAGCCTGAAAAGCACTGGGGTATTTATAATGCCGACCGAACACCTAAACTGGTAATGCAGGGATAATTGTTTCTCTAACTATCCTAATTTGTAAATTGATGGCTACTAAGGACAGTAGCCAACGACATCCCCAATCAACTTCTGGCTCAAAAAACTCTCTCATATATAGACTAGACTCAAAGTAGAGGCTGTTTTTAATAACGTTTTAATATCCAATTTTAAGCGTTAATCCCCTTTTAATTTATAGGCGTAATAAAAATTAACAAAACGTGTTTTATTGACTTTGGATAAGATTAATAATTAAAAAGGTTTGAGGGTATTACAATGAAAAGACACTTTTATATTAGCAATAGTTTAGATGATCTCGAATCATTAGAAGTAGAGCTTGAAACCGTTGGCATTTCATCTGCACATTCTCACGTACTCAGTTTAGACGATGCCAATGTCGCAGCACATCCAAACTTGAATGAAGTCGAAGCAGTACTTCGCACAGATGTTGTTCATAGCACCAAAATTGGCGCGGTTGTTGGTGTTATTGCCGCCACACTTATTTTGTATGTTGTCGCATTATCAGGTTGGGCTCAACAGGTCACTTGGATTCCTTTTGTTTTCTTAGCAATTGTAATGGTAGGTTTTTTTACATGGGAATTTGGCTTCTTTGGTATTCAGCGAAAAAATAATAGGTTTGCTCGCTTTGAAAAAGCACTTAAAAACGGCAAGCACATCTTCTTTGTTGATATTGAAGCTGAAAATGAACAACTGTTAGCTGATATTGTCAAAAAACATCCTAAAATTAAACGCGCGGGTGATGGCCCATCAGTTCCGCAGTGGTTTATTCAAATGCAGGATAGTTTTAAAACATTCACTAAAATAATGCCTTAGTTTTATATTAGGCGTAAAAAAAGGGCCCCTGAAGGCCCTTTTTTTCGTGTTACTGATTTTCACTTGATCCAACAACCTCAAAGGTCAAAGTCACAAGCGCTACCGGTGATTGCCCAGGCCAGTTTCCTGCAAATGATACCCAACCTATATTAATAACCGAGTCAGTTTCACTATTATTATCAGCATTTCCGGTATCAGCTTGCTGATTAGGACCAATAATCATTGCTCCATAATCATTTGCCGACTGATCGGTTAGCACCAACTCAGTACCATCAAAATGAACAAGTATACCTGCACCTGTCGTAGCTGTGATATCGGCTTCCATCGAAACTGTCACAACCAATTGTCCTTGGTCATTAATTTCTTGACTTGAAACATAAACAGCTTGTGCAGCTTCAACCGTTGAGGGGAAATTACAAGGTGAACTAGCATCAATTGAGAGAACGCAATCCACTGCAATAAATTCCATTCCAACAGGGGTACTTGTAGCGCTAAAATTAATGGGTGTAACCGTTGGATCATTGTTGACGACGGGTTCATCTGGCGTATCTCCAGTATCGGTGTCATCTGAACCAGAATCATCTGAAACAGCGACGTATTTAAATATCCAATAACCCTGAGGTATATCAATTTTCAAAGTCATGGTAGTCGCTGAACTATCAATAATATCATACACAATAGAAGATGGCGCTTCACTCGGATTAGTGATTTCTGCCCCATTAATTACTTTTGGAATCCCTAAATGAGCACCAGTACCATTTAATGTAATAGTCATAGCTGATTCATCAAAAACATAACCGAAACGACCACCATTATGAGGCGCGACTGGTGAGCCACATTGCTCTGAAGCCACTCCTTGCCATGGTTCTACCCATGTCTGACCATCCATTTGGTTGCTAAACTCACCGATATCAGAGAATATAAATAGATCATCAAATAAACAGCTCCGATTATTAACATCACCAGCGCTGTTACTCCAGCCACCGCCACCACTCACCACATCCAAAGCTCGCGCTTCGGGTGCTAACTTCCAAGACCCCACAAGATCGCTGGCTGTTATTGAGGGAACTGCCTCTGGGAGTGGATCTGCTTGCGCATTGGTCTCTACAAATTCAATCCAATTTAAATTAGCGCCGCCAGAAGCTGCTTCTAGGCGTAATGTGTGTTGTCCTTGATCAAGATAGATTACTCTGCCAGTAATGGTCTGCCAGCTTTGCCAAGCAGCTGTATTTGGAACTGCAATCTGATCAATCCATACACCATCTAACAGAACTTTAAACCCTGGTGAACTTCCACCCTGACTCGCAGCACGTATATCCAATTCATAGTTTCCAGCATTAGCAACATTAAAGTCATATTCCATCCAATCGCCAAGATCAATCCAGCCAGCATTTGAGCCGCCGCCTGTATCCTGTGTGCCTTCAGTCCCCACCTCACCATCAGGTAATGTTATTACTCGAGTCCAATTCTCCGCCTCTATACGAAGATCACCACTTTGAACAGGATCCTCAGGTTCTGGTGCGACATAGTCTGCAGTCACTAATTTAAAGGTCCAGAACCCTGCTGAATAGTCAACTTCAACGGTCAGACTATTTTCTGTACTTTCCATTACCTTATAAACAATAGATTGAGGCGCATTACTAGGGCTAGTAAGCTCATCGCCACCACTTATTACTTTAGCTAAGCCGAGATGAGCACCCACGCCGGTCAATGTAATTGTGCCTGCTTCAGTATCCAACTCATAAGTTGCGCTAGCACTGCCATCATGCGGCGCCACCGGGGCACCACATGCTTCAGGGTCCATGCCTTGCCATGGCTCAATCCATGTAGATTCACCCATTTGATTTGAGAATGATCCATCTTCTGCGAATACGAAGAGATCATCAAATAAGCAGGCTCGGTCACTAATGACAGCAGCATCAACCTTCCACCAGCCCAAATTACCAGACTCCCAACCCACACCCGTAGTGTCGGCTTCTGGGGCTAATCTCCACTCACCCACTAGCATTTCTTGAGTCAAATCAATGGGGTTAGATGGCGGTTCTTCCACCGGATCTGCGGGCACCGGTGCAACATAGTCTGCAGTCACTAATTTAAAGGTCCAGAATCCTGCTGAATAGGCAACCTCAACGGTCATACTATTTTCTGTACTTTCCATTACCTTATAAACAATAGATTGAGGGGCATTATTAGGGCTAGTAAGCTCATCGCCACCACTGATTACCTTAGCTAAGCCGAGATGAGCACCCACGCCGGTCAATGTAATTGTGCCTGCTTCAGTATCCAACTCATAAGTTGCACTAGCACTGCCATCATGCGGCGCCACCGGGACACCACATGCTTCAGGATCCATGCCTTGCCATGGCTCAATCCATGTTGATCCACCCATTTGATTTGAGAATGATCCATCTTCTGCGAACACGAAGAGGTCATCAAATAAACAGGCTCGCTCACTAATGACAGCAGCATCAACCTTCCACCAGCCTAAATTACCAGACTCCCAACCCACACCTGTAGTGTCGGCTTCTGGGGCTAATCTCCACTCACCCACTAGCATTTCTTGAGTAAGTGTTATGGGTGCAACCACCTGACCTAGCATGGTGATATCATCAAAATAATAGGTTTCTCCACTACCACTACTTTGGTAATCGAAGAAAACAGAAACCGTGTCAAAACTATAATCCGTGTTTAATGCTGCAGTACCAGCTACAGGGTTGCTAAATTCAAAAACTAGTATTTCCCATTGATTAGCTACGGTAGTGACTGCTTCAGTCTCCACAGAATGAGCGCTATTGGAAGAATCTTCTAATTTTAAGCGGACGGACGTACCAATCGATGGGCTATATACCCGCATTGATAGCCGAGTCAGTGTACTGCTAAGGGGGTAATTAACCTGACCGCTGGCAATTTTAACTCCTGATTGCGCCACTGCGCCTTTGAGGCTGGATACAACGGTATTGGTACTGTCCATTGGATCAGTCTCAAGTCTAGATAAACTACCCCCTAGATCTATCAAGCCATAATTAACATATACATCATTAAAGTTAATCACTTCACCAATATTTAAATTATTATCGACACCTGTGCCTATATTTCCTGTCGCCATTTCGTCCGTTGGCATCAACTTTATCCAGTTGAGGTTAAGGCCGCCACCTGGCGCTTCAAAACGAAGTACATAGTCGCCTGAATCAAGTGAAATAACACCACCAGGCGCGGTTTGCCAAAGCTGCCAACCCCCTGTATTTGGCACTAAAGCCGAATCAACTAAATTACCATCAATTAGAAGATTAACCCCTGAATTACTACCTGATTGACTAGCCATACGATAACTCACACTGTAGTTACTGGCTTCAGCAACCTGAATTTCATATTCCATCCAATCACCGGCATCAATCCAACCCACATTTAGACCGCCACCCTCATCACTAGTAGGCTGTGTTCCCACTTCACCATCAGGTAGTTCTACAGCGCTAGAAAAAGTTTCAGCTTCAATCATTATTGCATCACTTTGTTCGCAATCAACGGTATCGGTTGCATTAAAGGTTAGCCAATTAATATTGAAAGAGTCACCCAGCGCTTCAAGTCTCAGGGTCAGGTTACCTTCCGCAAGTTCATAAAAACGAGTAAAGGTTACCCAACTCGAATAGCCGCCGGTTGGAGGGATTTTGAAACTATCTACCGTCTGGCTGTCAAATTTGAGTTTAAAACCCTCACTACCAGGATCGCTGGCGACTCGATATTCAGCTCGATAACAGCTGGTTTCTGATAGTTCTACCGCATATTCAATAAAGTCATCGGCATCGAAATTACCCACATGCGGACTCAAATCGCTATCAGAGGCAGTATCAATGCTAACAGTGCCATATGGCGCGGCAATAACTTTGGTCCAGTTTTCTGCTTCAACTTTTAGATCATCTGGCTCTGGTGGAACCCACTCACAACCAGCACCATAATTTGAGCCGCCTTCACCGCCAGGTTGAATATCCAAATTCATCAGATTCATATTACCGCCACTGACAACCCTCAGTTTTTGTACGCCAGCTTTGAGGGTAACGTCGACCGTCATATCCTGCCAAATATCCCAACTGGTTGTATCTGGCGTCGATAGAACTGGCGTTAGTTTTTCACAATCAGACTCAAGGCTAATAAAACCACCACCCCAGGATGCTGTGCGCAGTGTTACGGTATAGTCTCCGGCCTCAGCCACATCTATAGTGTATTCAAGCCACTCATCAGGTTCGAAAAAACCAACCGAGGTATAATCTTCGGAGCTAGACTGAACATCTACCGCTTCAGAAGCGCGATAGGCCTCACCAAGATTGACAGCGCCGGTATCATGGTACGAGATACCCTCGCCACCAATATCATAATCAGAAGCCCAAAGGCGACCGTTAGGTGCCAAGCTGTCTAGAGGGTGATCGCCATTACCGCTTGTTGGCACTGGCATTGGACTTCCGAAAAATGGACCGGGTGGCGGGCCCGGAATTTCTGGTAGTGGATCTACAGAATCTGTATAGACTGTTACCATACGGTAAGAGTTTGCTCCACCGCGCTTTATGCCAGCACCAATCGAGCCTGTTAAACCATATCCACTTCCATCAGTAGCAGGGATAGTACCTATTAAATGACCGGACCCAGACCACGGACGAAGAGCAATATCACCGGTCGGCAACTCAAGCCACATGAACTTTTGCTTAACACCAATTTTTCTCGCTGAGGCAACAAGTGGCTGACCAAAGTCGCTAACAGATAAATATCTACCGTTATCAGCCAACAAGGCAATATGACCATCATCACCGGCATCCACTACAATAAATTCATCTGAACCAACACCGTCGTAGCTTCGATCACTCGCGACAACCCTGTCGCGATCATCCAGCCCAAGGAATGCTTTATCCGCGCGACTATACAAACCGATTTTTTGATCTATAGGTATGTTCGGAGAGCCACTGGCGGGCCAGAGAGTACTGGAATTATCTGGACGCCATGCTGTGCCATAGATATCTAAATACCCTTTAAAACGATCTAATTCGAGATCATTGGCGCCTAACCACTCAAACTGAGTCCAGCCAATTTGGTGACTTTCAAATGCATCGTTAAAGCCATTTTTGGTATCACCAGGCCAAAATTCTGTACATAGCAATGCAGGATAATTATCACTGACTTTAAAGGCTTCTATGGTGCTCTCAACCTGCGGCAGGTTCCAATAAGCGTGGAACGCAAATCCAGCGTTATCCCATATTCCCGGGAATTCTTCCGCTAGCCCATCGGCTCCTTTAATGGCTTGGGAACCGCCAAAAAAAGACATAAAGGATCCCAGTAAAACCATGGTATCTGGCGCCACTTCACGAATTTTCTGGTACATCTGTGCCTGTTTTTCCCAGTCTTCATCAGTCCAAGAGGCATTAATACCTGCCACTGGTTCGTTGTGTGCTTCATAGATAACATGCGTCTCATCTTTGTATTTGGCACCATAAAGGTCCCAAAAAGCCAGCACCTTGTCCATGCTATGAATAGCGCCATTTTCACCGTTATTACCAATGGTAATAATCAAATACATTTTCGCTTCACGGGTAATTGCGACAAGGTGATCTGCCAAAGCTTCATTGATGCCTACAGGGTCCGGGTTTTGTTCTGCATCACCCTCAAGATAAACATGAAGCGTATTAAAGCCATAATTGCTTACCATATTTTGCAATTGCGATAGGCTAATATCTGAAATATCTAATAAATTATTTCTGTCGTAAGGATCACCACCATCGGTAGATAGACTAACGCCACGAAGTAAAGTGCCCATATCAGAGCGAATAACGTTGTAACCTAGAGAGTCATCAATATAGGGTCTTCCGCGAACAGTAATATCGTCCAGTGATTTATCAGGAATTTCACCGAAGGGTATATAGGCATTAGAGTCTTGATCGCTGGTATCTACAATATTCTCTGGAGCATCCAAGAATTCATTGTCAGTTTCAACGCCACAACTGACCGTAAATAATATTAAAAAGCTTAGAGCGAAAGCCTTCAACGGAGCTCTATAATTGATTACAGCAAAATTTAGAACATTGATTCGCATTGGAATACCTTTAATTTTTTGTCGCGATAGCTTCGCAATCTTTTATCTTTTAATGCGCATCCATGCACAAATTTTTATGAATATCCCTCTTAACATGACACTAATATATAAAGTTCAAGTCTAGCAATCGTCCTAATAACGTATTCGAACTCTTTTAAGTCGTCAAAAAAACCTTTAGATACGATTAAAGGGCAATTAATATTAAAGAATATTGAATTAGGGGTTTAAAGCTAAATATGTTTATAAAAAAAATCTATCGATTAATTTTTTTAAGCAACAATGACCTTATTTTTCTACTCAAAGACTCATTAATTGAACCAAGTGACCCTCTAGCTTGCTCTGGTATATGAGAATGACTATCTTTATCAGCATCAAAAATATAATAATCAAACATTCCTCGCCAAATCTTTTTTTGCTCTACAGGCAAGTCACGAATACTCATAAGAGCATAAAGCAATGTATTCGCCGGTGTATCCATATAATTTGGCGACTGACGCCACCAATAGTTAACCAGAATATTAAGCGCATCAAGCCCCTCAACATGATGCCACCACATACTTGGAATATAGATCCCATCGCCCGGCTCAAGAGTAGTCACTTGGGCAGACTCTAGTGCATGCTTGAAATTAGGAAATTGTTTATAGTCTGGGTTTTTAAAGTCAATCAAGCTAATTGGTTGGCCGCCCGGAGCCCAATCAATTGGCCCTGGGTACAAATTAGCTAACTGGTCTGGCGGGAAAAGGGTAAAACGACGACGGCCCACCGCGCAACAGGCAATATTATCTGGCAAATCATAATGCGCTGCAATTCGACTGCGATTACCTAACCATACACTCACCAATGGGTTATCGGCATCCAAATTAAGAGGATTTTCCTCTCGAAAACCAGAAAACCAACGATCAACAAAGGTTGATGCCATGTAAAAAGTAGGCGGCTTTTCATCTTCTGCACAGTTGTAAATATTATCGAGCAAATCATTTAGATCGGCTTTAACAGATTGATAATTAAAGCCAGAAAAATCCTTATTATAAAAAATTCTGCCCTCTATATCAGGGTCACCTATGGATGCTGTAACCGGTATATTTTGATAAAAACTTTTCAAATAATCGCCAGCATCAGGCGCTGATTTGAGACCCATTTTTACTAAGGGCCAGTCTGTAACTAGACCCCTAATAACCATTGGCTCCAGGGATGTGTATACATCCTTGGGCACTCGTCCTGGTTCGGTACAACCAATTTCTTTTATCGTTTTATCTATTGAGATCATAAACGTTTATTTTTCCGCTCTATAAGCGACCTAAAATTAGACATTGAGGCAATCACCATATACGCCGCCTGCAAATAGCCAGTAGTCATTAACTCTGATATAGCATCATAAGAAAGTCCATTCAGCGTATCTTCATTAATAGTATAAAAACCTTGTAACTGATTTTTCGTACCATCATCCAATTCAACTTTTAGCGTAAAACTTTCAATTAGATCGTACTTTAGCATTAATTCGATAAATTCTTTGCTTTGTTGCTGCCCTTGATGAATAGCGTCTAGTATTGAACTAATTCTCTGCAAATATTCTGAGTGGCCGCCCTGTTCAAGAAATACTGCCTCACCCTCATCAGAGTTAACTCTTGGACTATCTGCATCAATATAAATTAGACGTTGCTTTTCACCACTTTGAGTCCGTTGATTACCAATAAAAAAAGGCTGCCGCTCAAACATTAAGGGTGTGTAAGCTGCATCCCAACTATCGCCATCTAAAAAGAGGTTTTCATTTTCCTCAAAGCCAAATAACGCGGCCGAATAGAATTTGCCGGTTTCAGAATCTTTGCAAAAACAGATCGGGAAGTTTGTTTGAATATCCCTATATTCAAAAGGAAATGTCACCAATGATGGGATACTATCTCCAAGATCTGCGGATCTTTTGGTAATTATTTTGAGATCTTTATGATTAATATTATCTAAAAGCACATGATTAGCCATGCCGACTCCTGAATTACTTGGGGGTAATTATTTTATCTTTTCAATATACCCTTGGATATTGATAATTGGAATGCCATAAAGAAGCCCTTAACTAATTAAAGCTAAGGGCTTCTTTACAAAACCATAAAAATTAATTAGATACTAAAAACTATATCGAGCACCTAGATTATAACGCGCGTGTCCAACAGAGTACTCTCTGACCTGATACTTCGAACGACCATGAACACGTTGATGCTCTTCTGTTAAGTTAATTCCCTCAATAAAAAATGAGAAATTATCGTTAAATTCATAGCTCGCATTGAAATCTAATTGAGAATATTCTTCCACAAAACGCGGATCTCGGCCCGGTGATGCTAGAAATTCGTCACGCCAGTTGAAAGCAAATCGTATTTGGAAGCCACCCTTATCATAAAAGGCAACCAAATTTGCTGTATCACTCATTCCAGGAACAACCCACTGCTCCTCATTAAGATTAATATCATATTCAAGGTTACCGTTAACCACAGTATAGTTTGCCTGAAAACCAAAGCCCGACTCACCAAACGTATGCTGAGCCATTAACTCGAGACCTTTAACATTTGTTTCGCGCTGATTAATTGGGATAGTGACATCAAATATCGCCACTGGATCACCCTCAAGACCTGTTTGGGTAACCTCAACCTCATCACCTTGACCGGATAATTCTACACCTGGCTGCCCTACATAGTTTTCAGCATAATATTCATTTAAATCGCCCGCATCATAGTCAAAACGAGGGTCACCACCGGTTAAATCATCAATCGCTTGATTGTATAAATCACCCTCAATCGGTGTGTATAAATTTTTAAATAATGGTTGATCTTCAAAGGTGGCACTTATAATGAAATTGTCTACATCTTTGGACCATAAGCCAGCAGAAACATAGCTTCCCTCGGCGTAATACCACTCTAGGGAAAGATCTAGGTTAGTTGCTTCCATTGGGAGAAGCTGAGGGTTTCCTCTACGACCGCCACCACCATCGGCACCCAAGTAATCGATAATTAACGCACCTTTCAGGTCGTTATAAACTGGACGTGTTACCGTCAAGCTATAGGATGCACGCAGGATTACGTCATCCAGCACCTCCATATCGAAATCAAGACTTGGCAAAAACATACTGTAGGAACCATCAATTTCTGAGAAGCCTCTAATGGTATTACCATCTTCATCTTGCTGCTGATATAGATTAAATCGATTATCTAAAATACTCCACTCAACACGATCATACAGTGGCACCAACGCCTCTGAGTGAACCTCGGTTTTTTCATAGCGCATACCATAGAACAGATTAACTGGACGATCGAGAAGATCTCCAACCCAATGGGTTTGAACAAAAATTGAATCAGAAGTTTCTGTAGTTACTTCGTCCAAATCAAAGTTATAGGATGGGCAGAAGCCGGTCAAACAGGGTCCGCCATCACCATCAACATCGCCATGAGTACCCGCCTGAAGAAGCTCTTCACTTCTGTCAATCAGCTCTTGAAAATCCCAGGTGAAAAATTCAGTAACCTGACGAGGATCATCACTTCCTTCAAGGGTGTCGTATACATCTGCAATAGAGTCAACAGTCAGTAAGTCACTGATATCACCGGGATCACCCACGCCACTCCATGTATTACGAGAAATACCCTTAGATTGACCTCTGTTAGTTACCTCAATGCGACCAACGCCAAAATCTATGCTGTGTCCTTCATCAAACAGATATTCAGCGTCAAACTGAAGCTGCTGAACTTCCATAATGTTATTAAAACTGCCAAATGAACTACCAGATACCTGCATATCTTCAGCATTTACCTGATCGATTCTGGAAATTTGATTATAAGAATTTCGCTCACCAAGCTGTATCTCTAATACTGGCATACCATCCCTACTAAAGTAGCCAGACGTAGTTATACGATTAAGCGCAGCAACTGCCATTGAGCCACCAGAACCGTGCTTACTATTTGGCCTCGCCTCACCCGTTGAATCATGATAGTCCATATTTAAAGTTAGATTATCATTCACTAGCCATTCTAAATTAAAGCCAGCAGATTTATTTTCATCAACAGTAGCAAAAAGCCCAACACCCTGAAGATTATCTTGAGCACAACCTACTTGACGATAGACGGTAGGCGACCAAATATTGCCTTCTTGAATCCACTCGCTTTCCCTTGTACTACAACCAGGATCAAACCATGCTGATAAATCTTGGTGCTGGGTATTCATTTCATTTTTGGCGTAGGTGTAGTCAATAGTACCAGTAATATTTTCAACTGGCCTCCACTGCAAAGTCAGCTGGCCATTGACACGCTCACGGCGAAAATCATCAAGGTTATATTGAATATTAGTTGGGATAGCATAAATACCATCTGAAACTTCTTCAGGGAAGTTGATAGCTGTTGGATCGCCAACGGGTATTGAACCCCATTCTGCATCATCAACGTTGTTATCCATATCGTCCAAGGTAACAAAATTTCGCCCCATAAAATCTTGAGTAGATACTGACTGAGAGCCACCATCACGAACTTGCTTGCTAGCAGATATAGAAACGCCGATGGTGTCGTCAGCAAAGGTTTGACTAAAAAGTCCCACAATTTCAGGATTCACAGAATTGCCGCGTCTTGTACCTGGATCATAGACCCCCTTGGTACTTATAACTGCGCGAAGACCAGGCTTTTCAAGCGGCTTGCTGGTTATTACATTAACTACCGCACCAATACCACCAGAAGCCACATTGGCTCGACCTGATTTATACACCTCAACTGCGGAAACACCCTCAGATGCAATATTGCCAAAATCAAAAGATCTCCCGCCATTAGTAGGCATCTGACGGCCATTAAAGCTGACAATATTAAAGTCTGGACCAAAACCACGAACTGTGATCTTTGAGCCCTCACCGCGGTCACGCTCAATAGCAACCCCTGTAATTCGCTGCAGAGACTCAGCAAGGTTGGTATCCGGAAATTTTCCTATATCTTCAGCTGATATTCCATCAACAATACCTTTGGCATCTCGCTTAATATCCATAGAGCGCTGCAAGCTGGCCCGAATACCCGTCACTACAACTTCTTCGATATTATCATCGGGACCCTCTAGCACTTCTTCTTGAGAATTAGCACTGTTAGCAACAATCATGGCAATACTTCCGGCTAATAATTGTCTTTTGAATTTAGTCTCGTACTTCATATATTTATCCCTGCTCGAGCTACTTCTAATTATTTTGTTTTTTCTAAATCTACTGTCTGGTCAATCTGATCCAGTTAATATTCATAGGTCCACCGATAAAATCAAAGCGCATGATTTGCTCACCCGCGATAAGATCGATTACGGCGCTTTGAGTTACCCAGTTCTGCCAGTCTCCCGTAGAATCCATGGCTTGTGTATCAACTAGAACATCACCTATCCTATTTTCAAAGCCCTCAGAGTCCCATAAACCTGCAAGTCGATATTCAATAAGATACTCGCCCGTCGATGGAACATTGACGGTGTACTCAATAAAATCACCTTGATCAATCCAGCCAATATTTTGGCCACCGCCTACATCGCCGGTATCCTCTAGATCTATTCCGCTCAAGACGTCATAGTCTTCAGCCTCGATAAAAACTTCGCCAAGTGGCGGCTGAATTTGAAGCCAATTTAAGTTTTGATCCTCGTCAACAAAGTCAATTTGCATGGTATATACCCCAGCGGCCAACTCGAACTCTGGCGAAGTTATGGTGACCCAATTTTGCCAATCACCTGTGTCAGGGATTGACTGAGCATGAATAAGCCCTCCATCCAGCGACATTTCAAAACCATTACTTCCACCCTTACTGGCTACACGGTAATCAACCGTGTAGGGTCCTATGGCTGGAGCGTTGAAGGTATAGCTTACATAGTCTCTAGCGCTTACGAATCCAACATTTTGACCACCGCCCTCATCCGTTGTTTCTTCGACCCCGATCCCCTCTTGAGTAATGAAATCTTCTGCCTCAATACGAATTGGGTCTGCTTTTGGTGCCGCAGCAGTTTGCAAGGCCAATGGACCTAAAAGACAACCCTCAGAGTTAATACAATCGAGGGAAATATTATCTAATTGCAAATGTGCACTGCCGTCGACTCCAATCGTCATTAGTGACGTAAGATTATCGGGATCAAGGGATAACTGTGCTGATGGGTTGTTTAGAAAATCTTCTACAGGAATGCTGTATCTCTGCCAATCATCAAGAGTAAGTTCATCTAATGACCATGAGACTTGTCCCACCGCGGCATCATTAGTACTTTCAGCACCGGATTTCATTTTTATGGTGATAATTTCAGTATTTGTTGCAGAACTATCGATGAGAAGGTCAAAATTCAAAGTAATATTGTGGCCATTTAAAACTGCGTTCTCTGCTACAATACTCATCTCCGCAGTTCCAGCGGGATTAGTGAATTCTAGAACTAGATTATGCTCATCATCAAGGGTAATCCAAGTAATATCAGCGTCATTATCACTTAGTCCTTCTAGTGGAAATTCATCCTCATGATAATGCCAGCTCAAAGGGTGCAACTCGCTTATAAGAGTGTCCGTTGAAGGATCTATATATCCGTCAGCAAGGATCGTTGTTTTTTCCAGTCCGACAGATTCTATTCGATCTGAAGCTGAACGAGAGATCTTTGGCTTTTCTTTGGAGGCACATTCTTCAACACTAGGTTCGATAACGGGGTTACACGTCCATACTTCTATGTAATCTACTAGCATTTGAACAGGTGAATCATCAGCAGCGGCAGAAACATCAAATACAATCTGCATAGGCTGATTAAAGGGCCCATCTGTATCGGCAACTATATCGTCACCAATCTGGTTATATCCCCATAAATTGAGTGTATCTACTGTGTAGACATGAGTGCCATCAATATACCAACGTATTTTTTTCTCACCCCACTCAATGGCATAGGTATGAAACTCATCGGAAGCGGTATCAAGAATATCCTGATTCATAATGACTCCACTCAGGCGATCTAACCCATAGTGCGCTCCCGCAGTCATTTTACCCGCTTCTGAATGCATTAAACTTAGCGCGTTATCACCATCATAGTTGTCGGATACTGGTATTAATTTAAAGGCAGATATTACATCAACACCCGCAGCCGTTCTTACGCCGGCTTCGATACGGCCCTTGTTAATTGGCCGAATGCCTTTAACAGTGGAAGATTGACCATTAATTGCATTAATTTTGAGGCTACCGCCAGCAACGGAAACATCATCACCAACCCACTTGCTCGAATCAAATGCATCAGCAGTGTTAAAGTTATCACTCCAAACCAATTCCCAGCCATATTCATCCAAACGTTCAAAATCATTAACAACATTAATAGTAAGCGTCGCAGTAGATGTGGAGCCAGTAACCGTATTAGTTGCTAAATAGTTTACTGAATCAGTGCCAAAGAAATCTAAATTAGGTGTGTAGGTGAATGTACCATCAGAATTAAATGCAATGGTTCCATTCTGCGTGGATTGCCCCTCTGCCAGAGAAAAACTTAGGTTATCTCCCATATCATTGGTGCTTACATCACCAATCACTTCACCACCATCTTCTTTCGTTTCTACAATATCGCCAACGGCAAATATATCGCGCACAACGTTTTGATCTGCATCACCACCGCCGCCGTCACCACCACAGGCTGTTAGTGAAAATATAAATGGCACAGTTAGCGCGATAAGCACTTTTCTAGCAAACATTTAAAACCTCTTTTCTTCTTTATTTTTGTTTTGCCCTACAAGCGGCATGCTTTTAACATCTATTACTGTAAATTGACCCTAAACAGAAACTTGTTGCGCCTATAAAGCTGATCTGATTCTAAATTACAGATTGGCCTTATTTATTGCGTCCGACTAAAGCACTCGAACTCAAATTTTACAAAAAAACACTAATATAATTAAATTGTGAAAGCAGTGACCAGTAATAGAACATTTTCTAGAGCAAACCTTTTATCTGTTATCTCAGCTTATCGCATATATCAGTCACTTCAAAGAGTCTGATATTTATAGAGTTTTTTTCATGTAAAATAAATTAAAGAGATGCTCAATAAGTTTAAAGTCAGTAGTGAATTGTTAATCTTTATAAAACTTTACAACAAGACAAATTTAAATGAATAACCTTCAATTTGAATCAGTATTATTTAATTTTCACGACGTCATTCTTATGATGATTTCGTTACAGTGCCTATTTTTTGCTCTGCTACTATGGCTAACAAACAGCAAACAAGTTAAGAGTACATTTTTTCTCGCTGCTTTTCTATTTAGCCACTCACTGGTTCCAATTAACGAATTAATGATGTGGGGTGCTGAATTTAAAGTACATGCTCGGCAACAACTTTCTTCCTTGTATTTTGCTCCCGGCATTGCCTACTATATTGACGGACCCTTATTGTTTTTATGTATAAAATCACTGGTTTTTCGTGATTTTACTTTAAAGCGAAGTGATCTTTTACACTTGTTGCCACTCACAATTTACTGTTTATTTATAAGCTTTAGCTTCTATAACAATCCCTTTGATGTTCGCCTAGAAATGCTTAATAGTGAATCATTTGTTTATAGTACCAATTTTGTAACGATTGAGTTTTTAAGTAAATTAACTCGCTTCTCCTACGTTATTGCGTGCTTTATCCTTATTAGTAGATATGGGTTAAGGCTTCAAGAGAAGCACTCCAATATGGAAAAGGCACACCTATCGTGGCTAAGGGCATTAGTTGCTGGCTTTACCTTAGTAATGCTATTTGAGCTAATCTTGTCTGCATCAAAAATCTTTACTCATTATCACTATATATATTTTTATATGGGTCTCACTCGATATTACACCACTTTCTTCTTGATCAATTTGTTGGTATTTACGGCTATTAGATTCTTCGGTATGTTCGAACAGGTTAATGAAGAGGAGTCGCCCAAGAAGCCAGCTGATGAATATATAATTAACCCCGAAGAAGCAGAATCTATTGATACTCGTATTAAGAAAGATCAGCTTTATATGGATCCAGATATAACCTTGGATAGCTTGGCAGACACACTTTTAATTATGCCCAGAGATTTATCAATGATTATCAATAGACATTTTGGGGCTAATTTTTATACTTTTATCAACAGCTACAGGATAGAAGAGGCGAAAAAAATGCTGAAGGATTCAGCAAAGAAAGATATTACCATTACGGAAATATATCTTGCAGTAGGCTTTAATAGTAAATCTGTTTTTTATACTTTCTTTAAAAAGCTTGAAGGCATGACCCCTACAAAATTCCGTCAACTCAATTAGATCGTATCGGACCTATGGCCCGATACGATCATTAAGTATTAGTAGACTAACGTTTGCATGCTGCGTGCCGGGATGGTTAAAGTAACCTGCTGCATATCTGCAAGGAAATGGTAGTCGATAGCATTGTCAGTTTCATTCATAACTACTGTAGCAATTTGGTTATCTGTATTTATGAACGAGGTCGCTAGCAAAACACTACGGCTACTGCTGGTGCTAATTCTTTTAGCCTCAGGACGAATAAACTTTGAGAAATGCCCTATATAGTAATAAGTCGGGGTATAAATTAACTCACCCGTGCGAGTATCCGCATGAATGGGCGCAAAACAAAAGTTACTAACATGGTTAGGTCCGCCAGTGTGATCAAGCAGCAAATTCCAATCAGTCCAACCCACAGTGCCAATATTAAAATCCTTAATCATAGAGCGGGCATAACGCTCTGCGTTTGGCCAGTATTGATAGCGATCTTCTCTAAAGCCTTCCACTGTGCCCTCAGTAAATAGAAGCTCTATTTCTGGGTATGATTCCTTAACGGCAGCCAGATTGTCATGCATACTGTCACCACCCGCCCAAGTTTCATACCAATGGTAGCCAACACCCCATACGTATTTATAGGCTTCTGGGTCATCCAAAATTACATTGGCGCGGTCAGTCAAAAGGTCACGGTTGTGGTCCCAAACAACGATATTTTTATCGCCATAACCCGCCTCTTCCATTGCTGGACCAAGATGATTTTTTAAGAAATCTCTCTCTTCCTGAGCGGTATAAATCATAGACTCCCAGCGCTGGGTAGCCATTGGCTCATTTTGGATTGAAATCCCCCAAATTGGCATGCCTTCACTTTCGTAGGCTTCAATAAATTTTGTATAGTATTTAGCCCAAGAGTCATAGTACTCGGGTAAAAGTTTGCCGCCGCGCAACATATTATTGTTGCTCTTCATAAATGCAGGCGCACTCCAAGGGCTTGCGTAAAGTAATAATTCACCACCCGCTGCTTCAGTGGCCCTTTTGATTAACGGAATACGAAATTGCTTATCTTTTTCAATAGTAAAGGTTTCTAGCGCCTTATCACCTTCATCGATATAAGTATGGCTGGCACTACCAAAATCAGTGCTATGAATTGTTGTTCGAGCAAGGGAATAACCAATACCCTTTTCGGTGTCATAATAAGCCTCGAGGAACTCTTCCTGCTTGGCATTATCTAATTTTGCAAACACCTCAGCACTGGCATCAGTGAAAGAGCCACCAATACCGAGAAATTTTTGAAATTGCTTACTTGAGTTTACAAAAATTGATATTTCACCCTCTGTCGGCTGAACGCGCTCCCTAAATGGGTAGGTCCCCGTTTTGGTTAAGCGATGATCTGTATCTTTTGCTGTTGTATAGACAGTTAAGCTATCCCTAACAGAGTTTTTAGCAGTATTTTCTGCAACAGGCTGATCACAGCCAACAACAAAAATTGAGCATATAAGAATTATTAGATATTTATACATTTAGTTAAAATCCCAAATTTTTTAAATTTATATTAAACACAATAAGCGAAGTATGATTAACATTTTGCGATTATATTATTATTGAAATTTAGGATTGTTCGACTAAGCGAAACTCTTTTACTAGAACTTCACAACCGTTTTTATTAATCCTGCAAGTAAACTAGATCGAGGCACGCCAATCAATTTTGTTTTGCGGTTTAGTAAATACCATATGTGACGTACCCAGAGTACGCTCAAGAAACCCTCCCTCGCAATAACACAGATAGAATTCCCACATGGCTATAAATTGATCGGAGTAGCCCAACGCCTTCACTTGATCAATATTGTCAAAGAATTGTTGTCGCCAGTCTCTAAGGGTGGTTGCATAATGGGGGCCTATATCCTCCATTTGGAAAAGGCGGGTATCAGTGGATTTTTTTACCGCATTGGAAATTGCTGTTACTGAGGGAATAAAGCCACCCGGGAAAATATAACGCTGAATAAAATCTACCGATTTAATCGCTTGATCATAGAACTGATCCTGAATAGTAATCGCCTGAATTAACATAATGCCATCTGGCTTTAGCAAAGAGCTACATTTTGCAAAATAGGTATCCAGATACTGCGGGCCCACTGCTTCAATCATTTCAATAGATACCAACTTATCATAGCTTCCCTGTAGGTCGCGGTAATCCTCCATGAGCAGGGTCACCCTGTCTTCTAGACCAGCTGCCTGAACTCGCTGTTGGGCAACATCAAACTGTTGCTTTGAGATAGTGGTGGTAGTTACCTTACAGCCATAATGGCTGGCGGCATAAATAGCAAAACCACCCCAGCCAGTGCCTATTTCAACTATATGATCAGACTCAGATAACTGTAATTTGTCGCAAATACGCTTTAATTTTGCTGTAGCAGCATCATTTAGGGTGGTTTTATCGTCTGCATAATAGGCACAGGAATACATCATGGTAGGATCGAGAAATAATTTAAACATATCGTTACCCAAATCATAATGAGCTTCAATATTACGCCTACTACCTGCCTGACTATTACGATTCAACCAATGTATCAATCGCAATAACGGTGCTTTAAGTAATGAAAAACCGCCCTCAACCTGATCCATCACCTGACGATTACGCAGCATAATGCGAACCAAGCCGGTGAGGTTATTGCAAACCCAGTAGCCCTGCATATAGGCTTCACCCGCCGCCACAGTGCCGCCAAAAGCAATATCCGAATAAAAGCGCTGATCGACAACCTGAATCTCGACATTTAACTCAGCACAGGACTCAGCACTTCCAAATTGTTGCTCGCCGAGACTATCGATAACTTTTACCTGCCCTACTGCAATTTTTGCCAACCGGGAAAACAATAGCGGACGGCAGATCTTATCAATCCAGCGCACACTAGCCTCTGATGCCTGTTTGGATAATTTATTACTCACTTAGGTTTCCTTATTATTAGTTTTTTCATGGGCATGTCCTAAAAAAGGCACACCTTTCAACCCTATTTTTAGCGCCTGCCAATAGATCCCCGCAGTGACCTTAAACGACATCAAAGGTATAGCTAATAATTGCTTAGCCATTGATGCTCGAGTGATGGGCTGCGCCTCTAAACTGAGATTCACGTCGAACACTTTTTTGCCCTGACGAAAATTTTGCATTTTGACCAATAGGTTCTTTGAAGGCACTGTAAACTCAAAACCGTACTGCATATCCAAAGGCATAAATGGAGATACAGTAAACACCTTATCGGTACGATAAAATAAGCGATCCGCTCTACCCTGTTTTGGATCTGTCAGCTGATCTTGCCCTAGCACATAGCAGTACATCTCACCCCAGGGCGTATTGGTAACCTCTGCGACTATACTATGAATAGTAATACCATCGGCTTCAAAGCAATAGTAAAAACTAACCGGATTAGATTTATACAACAAATAACGAAGATTGGTTAATAATCGAATCGGGCCCGGTGGTCTGCTACCGGTCTGTTCACTGACTAAATCTCTTACGGATTCAATCAGTGGTTGTGATGGATCACCCAGATGATCAGAGCGCTTAAACCATGCAAAATTGATACGTTTTGATGACCATAATAAAAATTTATCAAATAAATTATCGAGCTCGTCAAGGTCCAAATAGAGCATAAATACTGTGTAACGGAATTGATTGATAGCCGGCATATGCCTACAGTGCGCTAGGGAGCCACTGTAAATGCGACTATTCACTTATATCACCCTCAAACTGCTTAACAGCGTTTAAGGCACTGACGACGCCATCTTCGTGAAAGCCATAACGCCAATAAGCGCCGCAGAAATAGAATCCATTTCCATTTATCTCAGCGTGCCGAGCCTGAGCTGAAACTGATTCTTTGGTATAAATTGGGTGGTGGTAATTCAAGCGCTTTAGAACCATAGACTGATCAACTGCATCGCTATTATTTAAGGTCACACAAAATTGATCTTCACAATCCAGACTCTGCAATATATTCATATTGTAAGTAACCGCCACTCGACTTTGATCGCCATCTAATAGATGGTAATTCCAAGCGGCCCACGCACTTTTACGCGTTGGCATTACCGAGGCATCGGTATGCAGTAAAACTTCATTGTCTTGATATTTTATTGCACCCAACACCTGTTTTTCACTGTCGGAGGGCTTATGTATCATACGCAGCGCCTGATCACTATGACAGGCAAAAAATACTGCATCATAGATCACCTCTCCATCGGAGCTTGTCACTGCAACGCCCTTATCTGTGCGCTCAACCTGAGTCACTGGGGTAGATAGTTTGATTTTATCTCTAAAAGGTCTCGTCAGTGCCTGAGCATAGGTTTTTGAGCCGCCTTTGATAACATACCAATTCGGTCGATCATTGACACTTAATAAACCATGATTGTGGAAAAACCGCACTAAATAACGGGCGGGAAATTCAAACATTAACTTTAGATCAGCGGACCACACCGCCGCCGCCATAGGCACCAAGTAATAGTTAATAAATACCTGGCTGTATTTATGCTGTTCAAGATAGTCTCCCAGAGAAATATCGCCTGATGAGTCTTGAAGAAGATCGGTCGCTTCACGATTAAAACGCAGAATATCTAAAATCATACGCCAAAAAGAGGGTCGGAAAATATTCCGCCGCTGGGCAAATAGGCTATTAATGGTAGAGCCCATATATTCCAGCCCGGTTTTATCGCACTTGACACCAAAGCTCATCGTTGAAAGCTGCTCTTGTACCCCTAGCTCTTTTAACAGGGCAATAAAGTTCGGATAGGTCTTGTGATTGAACACAATAAAACCGGTATCGACACTAAATTGTTTACCTTGGTGGCTGATCTCATGAGTATGGGTATGACCACCAATATAATCATTGGCCTCATAAAGTGTAATATCGTGCTTTTTATTAAGCTGATAAGCCGCTACATTACCTGATATACCACTGCCAATAACCGCTATTTTCATAGATATTCTTATTATTAATTACCAAGGGGCATCTGTTGGGGAGCAAGCTCCAGCAAGCTGGAATCATAACCTAAAGATGACACAAATTGGGTTAACTCATCCATCATTTTTGCAGAAATTTTCGGCTGACGCGCCATTATCCAAACGTAATCTAAATTATTTCTGCCTATCACGGTGTGTTGGTAATTTTCGTCCAAATAGACAATGCGGTAATCGGCTTTAATGGGCCATATAAATTGCATACCCCATTCGGCATTTGTCGCAGTATTGGCAATAAAACCTCTGGGGTTATAAACCTTTTTTTCACCCTCAAATGACCCTGCATTAAAGGTAAATGTAGTCGCTATAGAGCCATCATCATCCAAACGATAAGATTCTATGGGGTTATAGGCATTTTTCTCTAAAAAGGTGGGAATATTGGCAATTACATACCAGTCGCCCATAAAACGCTCAATATCAACGTAATCGACGGTTTTAAGTGGCTTGTTACTTTGACAGGCAAGTGTAAAAGCAAGCATCACAAACAAAGTTATTTTTTTATACCACACAGGCTAACTCCCAATTGGTCTTATTTTTGCTGTCTAATGTAATGCAACAGACCGCCAACTTCCAATTTAGATTTTAAAGACAACCACTCACCATTGGCGGTATATTCAAGGGTTATATCTGCTTCAGAACTGTGGATCAATAGGGACTTATGTTCATCGCTTTGGTTATTGGTCTGTTTTATCTCTACGGTAACTAGCTCACCATTTTCGGTATTCAATAATTGATTACCCACAAGTTTTGAATAATCCCAGTAGGCAAAGCTTTTAACACAACCCTTAACAATCTGAGTTTGATCATCGCTGACAATAAATAGTCCAGACTTGTCTGAACTGGCTATGATTTTAATGGTTTTACCACGCTTTAGGGTCTGTGACTGCAAACCTACTAAACAGCCATCTTGCCAGGTTTCTTTTGATTGATGAGTGTATTTAAACGGTAATAAACCCCAAAACTTCCCTTCTAACTGCATATCGGAGTCAACTGTGATATTTTCAGCATGGCGTTTAACGAAAAAACTATGGGTTCCCACCGGGTTTTTATCCAAAAAAACGTTAAACGATATTTCCTTAAATCCTGCCTCAACCTGTGGTTGTGCAAAAGCGGTCGATTTGAGACCAACAAGCAATAATAACGCTATCAGAAATAACCTTATCATTAGCTATCTATAACTTTTCTACGCGGCTTCCAGGGGAAAAAGGTATTAGTAGAGTCAATATAGGCTTGATAATCTGGCCTGCGGTCGGTTATTCCCTGCTCCATATTACCCACCCCCGAGAACTTAAGCAGGAGATATGTCATTACCAATGGCGCTAACAGTATCCACGCAGATCCGGTAGGGATAGCGTATATAAACCAAGCCCACCAGATACAAAACTCGCCAAAATAATTGGGGTGACGACTATAACGCCACAGCCCCGAAGATAGCGTGGAGCTTTCCTTGACCACTCGGGAATTAAAATAGTGGAGCTGGTGATCGGCAACAGATTCATAGATAAAGCCAAATAACCACATTGCCACACCAATAGAGTGCCAAACTGACCAGACTGTTGATGAAGCTTGATCAGCACCGGCTGTAAAAACTGGAACAAATATTGTGCTTAACACCCAAGCCACAAGCGCCTGAAATACAAAAATTAAATACAGGCTTTTATAACCAAAATTAGGCGAGTTGCGCTTACGAATAACCTGATAGCGCCTATCTTCTGGCTTGTTTCTACCGCGTTTAACTAAAAACCAGGTAAGGCGCACAGCCCAAATGGAGACCATCAATAACATAACTAGGCTAACGGGATTATTAATGCCCGACAAAAAAGCGTAGGTGCTAACGGCAAGCAGGGTTAACAGCGACCAAATATAGTCGACAATACTGACATCTTCGATAATTAAGCTTACAAACCAAGTAATACCTGCCAACAGCAACAGCATTTTTAGGCTTGCCAGCATAAAACTGGTATCCAGGGTGAAAAGAATGTCCATTTTACAGTTCCATAATATTAATACGATGTTTAAATTGTTCTGCTAGCCATAGCAACAGCGGCATAAGGACAGCCCAGCCCACAGCGAGTAAAGTTAATGCCATGGTGCGATCTAAAAACACCACCGCTCCAAGGTTTTC
>CATAJQ010000039.1 GCA_949487135.1 Cellvibrionales bacterium UBA7375
GATCGAGTTTTATTCATCGATGCTGCGGGTGAGATAATTGATGGCGATGAGCTGTTATATGTTATTGCTCAGCATCGATACAGTCATAATGACTGTGATGGGGTTGTGGGTACTCAAATGAGTAATTTGGGTCTAGAGCTAGCGCTAAAACAAATGAGCATTCCATTTGTACGCACTAAGGTAGGTGATCGCTATGTAGTTGAAGCATTAAAAGCCAATGATTGGCTGTTAGGCGGTGAAAGTTCTGGGCATATACTTTGTGGTGAGCTCAATACCACCGGTGACGGTATTGTTTCAGCGCTGCAAGTTATGTTGGCAATGTATGATAGCGGCAAGTCGCTAGCTGAGTTAAAAACTGGCATGACCAAATTTCCACAGACTATGATTAATGTAAAGTTGCCTAAAAAGGTTGATATCAGTGACAATGCTGAAGTAAATCTAGTGGTAGAGGATGCTGAAAAGCAGTTGGATGGTCGCGGCCGAGTTTTGCTTCGCCCGTCTGGTACAGAGCCAGTTATACGCGTTATGGTTGAAGGTGAAGACTCTGAATTAGTGAATAATTTAGTTAATCAAATAGCCGATGTAGTAAAACAACAGGTTAATTAACGACTATAACGTGGTTTGTTGGTTGTATATTGGCTACTAGTCGGGTAGCATTCGCACCCGTTTGGGAAAACCCCTCTAAAGAGGAGAGCTGAGGATGGCAAAGCCGCTATTGGCGGGCAATTGGAAAATGCATGGTACAGCAAAATCGGCGGCTGAATTAGCTAGCCAACTTGCTGGTTACGCGGGTGAGAAGCCAGAGATTATGGTCTTCCCATCATTTGTGAGTATTCCAGCCGTGGTTAACGCATTGTCGGAGCATAAGGATATTGCGATTGGAGCACAGAATGTCAGTCATTATTCAGAGGGTGCATATACCGGAGAAATATCCGGAAAAATGCTCACTGGAATAGGCTGCAGTCATGTACTGGTGGGGCATTCTGAGAGACGAACAAACAATGCTGAGGGTAATACTCTGGTTGCAGAAAAATTTGCTGCAGCACAACAGAGTGGATTAATACCCATTCTTTGCGTAGGTGAGACCCTTCAGCAAAGGCAGGACAGTTTACAGTTGCAGGTGATCAAAGCACAGATCACCGCAGTGATTGAAAAAGTAGGATTGCAAAATGTGTGTAATGCAATCATTGCCTATGAGCCAGTTTGGGCAGTGGGCACAGGAGAGACCGCAACGCCAGAGCAGGCTCAGCAAGTACATGGTTTTATTAGAGCTGAATTAGGTGAGCATGGCAAAGATACGCAGCTTTTATATGGCGGCAGTATCAATGCAGACAATGCAGCATCGTTATTTTCCCAACCAGATATAGATGGTGGTCTGGTGGGTGGGGCCTCCTTAGAGGCAGAACATTTTATGAATATTGCACAACAATTAATCGAGCGAAAGTAATGGAACAGTTTATTTTAGTATTTCACTTTGTAGTAGCCGTAGCACTTATCGGCCTTATTCTTATTCAACAGGGCAAGGGCGCAGAAGCGGGCGCTTCATTTGGTGCTGGCGCATCACAAACTGTATTTGGCAGCGCTGGCGGTTGGAATTTTTTCAGTAAAACAACTGCAGTTTTGGCTACAGTATTTTTTGTTACCAGTGTAAGTTTGGCCGTTGTGGCAAAAAATCGCACCGTAGTGAGTGATATTGATCTTCCGATTCTCGAGCAAGTGCCTGCAGAAACTGCAGTTGAAAGTACCATTCCCGAGATAGACTCAGAGGCTGAAACTGCATTGCCGATAGTAGAAGACTAAAACCTCTCTTTAGCAGCATAATGATTATTGCCCAAGTGGTGGAATTGGTAGACACGCTATCTTGAGGGGGTAGTGGCGAAAGCCGTGCCGGTTCAAGTCCGGCCTTGGGCACCATCAGTATCAAATTCAGCCTCAGTTGGCACTTTAATTATAATCACTCCACCTTTAAATAAGCCGTTAGGGGTTATACGGGCTGGTTCACACCTAGGTTGAAAAGCTATGAAGTCAGCAGTTACCTCTGGAAAGCCCCAACTCTCTGTTGTTCAAATTACCCTTATCGTTGCCTTGGGTGGCTTGTTAATGGGCTATGATGCAGCCACCGTTGCTACCTCACAAATGTATTTTACCCAATACTTCAACTTTAATGCTGTCCAGCAGGGTTTGGTGATTAGTAGTGCTGGCTACGGTTGTTTTTTGGGTGCGATTAGTGCCGGTTATCTAACCAGTGCTCTAAGCCGAAAGTACACCCTAATTCTGGCGGCAGTGTTATATATAATTTCGGCAGCCGGATCCGGTATTGCCGATTCACTGCCCGTTCTGGTGAGCTATAGAATCATCCTGGGTTTAAGTATTGGCATGATCGCCATGACTTCGCCTATGTATATTGCCGAGATATCACCGCCCAATATTAGAGGTAAGATGGTTACCTATCATCAATTAGCGATGGTGGTAGGGTTTATTTTACCTTTCTTAATCAGCTTGTTAATAAATACCGGCGATACCAGTCATTCTGAAAGAGTAGCCTTTGGTTGGCGCCTGATGTTTTGGTTCGAAATTATTCCCGCGGTGATATTTTTTGCCTTTCTTTTTGCCATTCCCCACAGTCCACGTTGGTTGATGCTAAAAGGGCGTGATCAGCAGGCGCTTGAAGTACTTAACCAACTGATTAATGATCCGCATGAGTCGCAATCGGAACACAAGTTAATTGCTAAATCTCTTTCTGAAAGTACGGCCTCGGCGCGTAAATTATTATTTAAAAACAAGCTAGGTTTTGCGTTATTCATAGGTATTTTATTGGCAATTTTTCAGCAGGCTACCGGAATTGTTGCGATTTTAATTTACAGTGGCGAAATATTTAGCCAAGCCTTAGGTTATGGCCCAGAGCAGGCATTAATACCTCAGCTATGGGTTAGTATAGTTAATTTGGTATTTACCTTTGTTGCTATATATACAGTGGATAGTTGGGGTCGTAAGCCATTATTAATAGTGGGTACGTCAGGCATGCTATTGGGGTTACTGGCTCTTTCATTATCAGTCTATACCCAGCAGATGGGACTGCTGTCGTTAATGGGCGTTTTACTATTTGTGGGTGCCTTCGCTATGTCTATGGGACCTGTGGTCTGGGTAATATTAGCAGAGATATTTCCTAATAATGTGCGCAGTTTGGCGATGTCAATTGTTATTGGTGCCCAATGTCTAACCAGTGCGCTGGTAACGAATGGCTTTCCTATTCTGCACAAAAGCCACGTAAATATAGTTAACTTTAATGGTGCATTAGCTTATTTTTTATTTGCTTCTGTTTGTGTTATTGCTATTTTATTCATTTGGCGATTGGTGCCTGAAACTAAAGGCAAAACGTTGGAAGAAATGGAACATTTGTGGCACTAATATTATATTTAAGTTTGCACAGGGCTAGATAAATCATGGTTAAAATAATAGCGGCATTGTTGGGTTGGCAGGTTGCCGGATTTATTGGCGCGATCATTGGCTTTTATATAGGCAATTATTTTGATCGTGGGCTGGGGAGTTTTTCTCGACCCCTATCATCTGATCAGCAGGCGCGAGTGGGAGCCTGTTACTTTGAGACTACATTTACTCTCTTGGGTTACCTAGCTAAGGCGGATGGTCGCATTTCTGAGCAAGAAATTGCTCAAGCTGAAGCATTAATGGCTCGAATGGGGCTGACAAATGATCACCGTCGGCAGGCTATTGGATTATTTAAAAAAGGTTCAAAGTCGGATTTCTCTCTAGATGACACCATGCAGCAGTTTGTCAGTATCTGTGGGCGTCAGAATAACCTTAAGCAGTCATTGCTCAATGATTTGATTGCACTAGCTCTGTCTGATGGAGAGTTGCACCAGTCGGAGCGTCAAGCGCTTGAAAGCGTGGCTCGCCATCTAGGTATCTCAAAAGCGCTTTTTGAAAAGATTATTGAAATGATTATGGCGCGATCTCACTTTAATAGTACAGGGTCGTCTGATGGTTATACTAGTTCGGCAAGCCAGCTAGAAGCAGCCTATAAAGCCTTGGGTGTTAGCGCGGATAGTACTGATTCTGAAATTAAAAAAGTCTATCGAAAGTTGGTCAGTGAAAACCATCCTGATAAGTTGATTGGACAGGGTATGCCCGACGATATGATCAAATTGGCAACTGAGCGAACCCAAGAAATTCGCAAAGCCTATGAGCTAATTCAAGCAAGCAGAAAATAAAACATCAATAAGGTCTTAAGTTGGTTGACCTCAACCAGCCCTGTACCTATAATGCGCGTCCCTTGAAGGGTGGTGTGGCAACACATCAGAAAGTAGGTGCGGGATGGAGCAGTCTGGTAGCTCGTCGGGCTCATAACCCGAAGGTCGTTGGTTCAAATCCAGCTCCCGCTACCAAGTATTTGTATATTGTTTGCAAAGAATTAGTCGCCAAACAGTATTGGAAAAGGTTGAAGAAGTAGGCTACGATGGTTTTATTAGGGCTTGTAGCTTATAGACTGTAGCTGTATATAGGCCACCAAGACATTAGCGATGTAACTGTCGCAAATCGAAAAGCCCCATTTTGGGGCTTTTCTTTAGTTGGTTATAAATGGGCTGTATGCCCATTTTTTTTCGGAGAGTATTGTGTCGTCTGTTGATCAGGTTTTAAGGCAATTGCTAGAGCCAGTAGTAGAAGCGCTGGATTGCGAGCTTTGGGGCATAGAATTGCAGATGGGCGGGAAAGCTAAACTGCTCAGAATTTTTATCGATCGAGATGAAGATGGCATCGGTATTGATGATTGCGAGCGAGTTAGTCGTCAAGCTAGCGCAATACTTGATGTTGAAGATGTTATTGCGGGTGAATATGTTTTAGAAGTATCTTCACCTGGTATGGATCGACCGCTCTATGAGCTCGATCATTATGCTCGATATTTGGGCGAAGAGATCTCATTAAGACTAAGATTTCCTTACGAAGGACGACGCAATTACAAAGGTCGTTTAAAGGCAATTGAAGGCGATGAGATCGTAGTGGTGGTTACAGATAATGAGTTTCTGTTTCCTGTTGAAGGTATAGAAAAGGCGAACCTAGTTCCTCAATTTTGAGGTAGGCGGAGTTTGATCAATGAGTAAAGAAATTTTAATGGTTGCTGAGGCCGTATCCAACGAAAAAGGTGTGGATAGAGGTATAATTTTTGAAGCTATCGAACAAGCGCTTGCTATGGCAACAAAAAAGCGTTTTGAAGAGGGTGCAAATATTCGGGTTGAGATCGACCGCGAAACGGGTGATTACCAATCGTTTCGTTGGTGGGATGTTGTTTCCGATGACGAAATGGCCGAGCTGGGTACCCAGTTCACCACAGAAGAGGCGTTTGAGAAAGACCCTATGCTAAAAGTGGGTGATACCTTTGAAGAGTCAGTGCCCAATATCGAGTTTGGTCGTATTGCCGCTCAAACCGCTAAGCAGGTAATTGTTCAGCGCGTTAAGGATGCCGAGCGCAACCTTATTATCGATCGCTTCAAGCACCGTGTTGGTGAATTACTAAACGGAACAGTTAAGAAAGTAACTCGCGACCATATTGTGGTCGATTTCGGTGACAATGCTGAAGGTTTGTTGCCGAGAGAAGATTTAGTGGGTCGTGAAATTTTTAGAATTAATGACCGTACTCGGGTGATACTGACCGGCATTCGCGAAGAAACTCGCGGGCCGCAACTTCAGGTATCAAGAGCCGCGCCTGAGATGCTTGTGCAGTTATTCCAGATTGAAGTACCAGAAATCGCCGAAGGTGTGATTGAAATTAAAGGTGCTGCGCGCGATCCTGGTCAACGTGCCAAAATTGCCGTTAAAACCAAAGATGCACGTATCGATCCAGTCGGCGCTTGCGTTGGTATGCGTGGTGCGCGAGTTCAGGCTGTTTCAAATGATCTCGATGATGAGCGTGTTGATATCGTACTCTGGGATGACAACCCCGCTCAGTTAGTTATAAATGCTATGGCGCCAGCCGAAGTTGAGTCTATTGTTGTCGATGAAGACAGCAATTCAATGGATGTTGCAGTTGATGAAGAAAATCTAGCTCAAGCGATTGGTAAGGGGGGGCAAAATGTTCGCCTAGCATCAGAGCTTACCGGTTGGACTATTAATGTAATGACCATAGAAGATGCGCAAGAGAAGCTGCAAACAGAGTCTGTCAGCGTGATTGAAACCTTGATGAACGCTCTCGATATTGATGAGGATGTTGCCACAGTATTGGTGGAGGAAGGCTTTACTAGTGTTGAAGAAGTGGCCTATGTTCCCTTAGAAGAAATGAGCGCTATCGAAGGCTTTGACGCAGATATTGCTGAAGAACTTCGTGCGCGAGCAAAGGATGCATTGTTGACTATGGCTCTAGCCAGTGAAGAGCAGTTGAATAATTCAAATCCGGCGGATGATCTTCTAGGTATGGATGGAATGGATCAAGACCTAGCCTTTAAATTGGCGGCAAAAGGTATCATCACCATGGAAGATCTCGCTGAACAAGCGGTAGATGATCTGATCGATGTTGAAGGTATGAATGAAGAAAAAGCGGCGTCATTAATTATGACTGCTCGTGCACCCTGGTTTGAATAATAGATAATCAGTGTTATCTAGAGGCGAAAACAATGGCTGAAGTGACAGTAAATGAATTAGCAAAGACCGTAGGGGCTTCTGTGGATCGTCTGCTATTGCAGATGAAAGAGGCAGGTTTGAGTCACAGTTCGGCTGATGCCACTGTATCGGACCAAGAGAAACAAATTCTTCTTGGTTATCTAAAAAGCTTACATGGCGAAAAGTCGGGTGAGCCAAAGAAGATTGTATTGCGTCGCAAGACCATGAGCACCCTGAAGTCGGGTAACAAGAAAACGGTCAATATTGAGGTACGTAAAAAACGAACCTATGTTAAGCGCAGTGAAGAAGAGTTAGAGACTCAGGCCAAAGCCGAGGCGGAAGAAATTGCTCGTCGTGAACAGGCAGTGTCCGAAGTAGAGTTTGGCACTGGTATTGATGATATTGAAGAAAAGCGTCAATCGGCCATTGAAAAACGTCGAACCGCAGAGACTGAAGCCAAGCAAGATAACGAAGATGCAGAAAAGCGTAAATTAGATGAGCAGGCTGAAAAAGAGCGGCAAAAAATCGCTGAAGCTGAAGCAGCAGAACAGCCAAAAACAGCTAAAAAGACAGCGCCTCCAGCTAAGCAGGCTCCAGCACCAACTCCAGTGCCAGCTGAACCTACTATTGATAAAGGTCGTCGAAATGCTAAGTCAATCGACGATGACGATGATAAAATTGCCAGAAAAGCGGCTAAAAAGCCATCAGCTAAAAGCAGCAAGAAAAAGCCTCGTGTTGAGCTCGATGAAGCAATGGGTGATAAGCCTACAAGACCAAGACTTAAATCCGGTCTTCCGACAGCACTGAAAGTTGACAATAAACACATATTTAAAAAGCCAGTTGATAAAAAAGTCATCGATGTAGCTATTCCTGACGAAATCAGTGTTGGTGATTTAGCCCTCACTATGTCTCTCAAGTCTGGTGTAGTTGTCAAAGAGCTGATGAAAATGGGTGTAATGGCAACCATTAATCAGATGATTGATCAAGAAACAGCATTTTTAGTGGTTGAAGAATTGGGTCATACACCAGTTGCAGCGACTAGTAATACTTTGGAAGATCAACTGACACAGCAATTTGAAGATCTTAATACCGACAGTGATCAACAACCTAGAGCCCCTGTGGTAACGGTAATGGGTCATGTTGATCATGGTAAAACTTCGCTGCTTGATTATATTAGAGAGTCACGCGTTGCCTCTGGAGAAGCGGGCGGTATTACTCAGCATATCGGTGCCTACCATGTCGATACACCAAAGGGTATGGTGACATTCCTCGATACTCCCGGTCACGCAGCGTTTACCGCAATGCGAGCTAGAGGTGCGCAAAGTACGGATGTAGTTATCTTGGTTGTTGCTGCTGATGATGGTGTTATGCCGCAGACTGAAGAGGCTGTTCAGCACGCTCGCGCAGCCGGTGTACCCTTAGTTGTAGCCATCAATAAGATGGATAAAGAGGGTGCCGATCCAGAGCGTGTCACCACTGAATTAGCAGCTAAAGAAGTTATTCCCGAAGACTGGGGTGGTGATACCCAGTTTGTAAAAGTATCAGCCCACACTGGGGATGGTATTGAGGAGTTACTTGAAGCAGTTCTTTTGCAAGCAGAATTATTAGAGCTTACAGCGCCAGTTGATGTTCCCGCTCGCGGTGTAGTGGTTGAGTCGCGTATCGACAAAGGTCGAGGTGTTGTTGCTACTGCGTTGGTTCAACAGGGTACCCTGCGGAAGGGTGACTTTATGCTAGCAGGGGAGAGTGTTGGGAAAATTCGTGCATTAAATGATGATGCAAGGCAGCCTACTGCAGAAGCAGGCCCGTCGATTCCCGTCGAAATTCTTGGCTTAGATGAACCGCCTCAAGCAGGTGATGAATTCTTTGTGGTAGCTGATGAAAGAAAAGCTAAAGAGATTGCTCAACAGCGACAAGATCAAGCGCGTAAAGAAAAGTTCTCGCGCCAACAAGCAGCCAAACTTGAAAATATGTTTACCGATATGGAATCGGGTGAAGTCAGTAAGCTGCCATTAGTGGTTAAAACTGATGTGCGCGGTTCTTTAGAGGCGCTGACAAGTGCATTGCATGACTTTGCTACTGAAGAGGTTGCGGTAGAAATTGTTGCCTCGGGTGTTGGTGGTATTACTGAGTCAGATATCAACCTTGCCTTAACGACTGGCGCGATTGTTATGGGCTTTAATGTGCGAGCCTCAAGTGTTGCCCGTCAGTTAGCTGAAAAAGAGCAAATTGAAGTTAGATATTACAGTGTAATCTACAATCTTCTCGATGAAGTTAAACAGGCACTATCTGGTATGTTGGCGCCTGAGACTAAAGAAGAAATTGTTGGTATTGCAGAGGTTAGAGACGTATTTAGATCGCCTAAATTCGGTGCTATTGCTGGCTGTATGGTGACGGAAGGTGTTGTATATCGCAATAAACCAATTCGTGTTCTTCGTGACAACATTGTTATTTATCAAGGTGAGTTAGAGTCCTTAAGACGCTTTAAAGACGATGCGCAAGAAGTTCGCAATGGTATGGAATGTGGTATTGGCGTTAAAGATTACAACGACGTTAAGCCAGGCGATCAAATTGAAGTTTACGAAATTACTCAGGTGCAGCGTTCTCTTTAAAGAGCGCTAACTAGATGCCAAAAGAATTTTCACGAACTGAACGGGTTTCGGATGCGGTTCAAAGAGAGCTAGCCTCCTTAATCCGCCAGCATGTTCGCGACCCACGTGTGGGAATGGTCAGTGTTACTGATGTGAATGTTACCCGAGATCTTGCCATTGCAAAAGTGTATGTATCCTTTGTTGGCGAGCGAACCTCAGAGCAAATAAAAGAGGGTCTTGATGCGCTGAATGGTGCTTCGGGCTACCTTCGAAAACTACTCTCCTCAAGTATCGCATTGCGCGCCACGCCTAAGTTAAACTTTTTCTACGATGAAACTGGACAGCGCAGCCAGCATCTCGATGCACTGATTGATCTAGCCATATCCTCAAATAAAAGTAGCCAAGAGGAATCCTAGATTTGGGTCGTCGTCGCAAATCTGGTCGATCGGTCAATGGGGTCCTGCTTCTCAATAAGCCAATTGGATTAACCTCCAATAAGGTGCTGCAAAAAGTTCGATGGTTATATGATGCTAATAGAGCAGGCCATACAGGTGCTCTTGATCCTTTAGCTTCTGGTGTTCTTCCGCTATGTTTTGGTGAGGCAACCAAATTCAGCCAATATCTTCTTGAATCAGATAAATACTATCGCAGCACATACAGGTTGGGTATCTGCACAGCAACGGGTGATAGCGAGGGTGAAATAATTTCGCAACAGGATGCGTCTAAGGTCACTCAGCAAGAAGTAGAAGAAAAGATAAAAGATTTCCAAGGCGAGATAGATCAAATACCCTCGATGTATTCGGCTTTAAAGCATAAGGGTCAGCCACTGTATAAATTAGCTAGACAGGGCATTGAAGTAGATCGTCCCGCACGCCAAATTACCATATATGACTATCGTATTATTGATTTTAGAGCGGGTGCGATTCCTGAAGTCGATGTAGAGCTTCACTGTAGCAAGGGTACCTATATAAGATCATTGGCAGAAGACTTGGGAGCAGCCCTAGGTTGTGGTGCCCACGTCAGCGCACTGCATCGTTTTAAAGCAGGTCCTTTCGATGAGAGTCAAACAGTCAGCCTTAGCGAGTTAGAAAAGCTCAAAGAAGCAGGTTCTGTAGAGCAGTTAGATCAGCTTTTAAAGCCGGTAGATACACCGGTCAGTGACTATCCTGCGGTGGAATTTGATCAGATTACAGCGGGATATTTTCAATTGGGGCAAGCAATTATCTCAAATAAAGTCTTTCGCCAAGGACAAGAAGGCGATATAGTGCGCGTCTTTCGTGCGGGTGGTACGTTTCTAGGTATAGGAATGGTCACAGAAGATGGCAAAGTAGCGCCTAAGCGTTTAATTGTTGAGAACATCTAATCTTATCATTAGGAATTCTCGTAAAGTATTTGAGAATGACCCTGTGGTCGCTCAAAGCATCGGCTTAATTAGTCGGTAATAGGTAGGTTGTCTGTAATTATGCACGGACATCCTGAATTTAATCATTGCATATTGGAGTAATGACTATGGCACTAAGTGCACAAGAGAAAGCAAAAATCGTAGCTGAATATGGCCAAAGGGATAATGATACAGGCTCCCCAGAAGTACAGGTTGCATTGTTAACAGAAAATATCAACAAGCTTCAGGGTCACTTTGGCGATCACAAAAAAGATAACCATTCCCGTCGTGGGCTTATTCGTATGGTTAATCAACGTCGTAAATTGCTAGATTATCTCAAAGCTAATAAAGCAGAGCGTTATAGCGCTTTGATTAAAAAGCTTGGTCTGCGTAGATAATCACTTAGGTATGCGGCCCAGTGTCAAGACACTGAGCCGCAATCCCAAGCGATCTACTATATATAATCCTGAAAAATGTCAGACAACAGCTGATCGAGTTACTTATAGCCATCTAAACAGGTGGCTATAAGTAACCCGAGCAGCATAAAAAATGACAGAGATTCAGGTAAAACTTGAAATTTAAAAGGTAAAACTATGAACCCTGTAATTAAAACATTTCAATACGGTAAACATACCGTAACACTTGAAACAGGTCGTGTTGCTAGACAGGCAACAGGCGCTGTTTTATGTTCAATCGATCAAACCACAGTCCTTTGTACTGTAGTTGGCGCAAAAACTGCCAAAGCGGATATAGATTTCTTCCCGCTAGGTGTTCACTATCAAGAAAAAGCTTATGCAGCTGGTAAGATTCCGGGTGGATTCTTCAAGCGTGAAGCGCGTCCTAGTGAAAAAGAAACTCTAACATCACGTCTTATTGACCGCCCTATTCGCCCGCTATTCCCTGATGGGTTTAAAAATGAAGTTCAGGTTATCTGTACTGTAATTTCTGCAGAAAAAGATATAGATCCAGACATAGCGGCAATGATTGGTACCTCAGCGGCACTATCTATTTCGGGTATACCATTTAATGGTCCAGTTGGTGGTGCGCGTGTGGGCTACTCACACGAAGAAGGCTACCTTCTAAATCCAACTTACAGTGATCTTGAAACCTCAGCCTTAGATATGGTGGTTGCAGGTACTAAGGATGCTGTTCTAATGGTTGAGTCAGAAGCCAAAGAGCTGTCTGAAGATATTATGTTAGGTGGTGTTTTATTTGCACACCAAGAAATGCAAACCGTAATCAGTGTTATTGAAGAATTAGCTGCAGAAACTGGCAAGCCTCGTTGGGATTGGCAGGCGGAAGAGAAAAATGTAGATCTAGTTAATGCACTATCCGGTGTTGTGGCGAGTGATCTAGATACAGCTTATCAAATAGTCAATAAGCAAGAGCGTTCAGCAAAAATTGCCGAGCTTAAAGATGCCGCTATTGCTCAACTATCAGCTGATGATCAGTTCCCTGAAGATGAGCTAAAAGATGCATTCAAACAGCTTGAAAAAGATATTGTTCGCGGTCGTATTATTCGTGGTGAGCCACGAATTGATGGCCGTGATACCACAACTGTTCGCGGTATCAATGTTGAAGTTGATGTATTAGATCGTGTGCATGGTTCTGCTTTATTCACCCGCGGTGAAACTCAGGCTTTGGTTGCTGCTACTTTGGGTTCGACCCGAGATGCACAGATGATTGATGCACTTGAAGGTCGTCGCGATGATCCGTTTATGTTGCACTACAACTTCCCTCCCTACTCAGTAGGTGAGTGTGGTCGTGCAGGATTTACTAGCCGTCGTGAAATAGGCCATGGCCGCTTAGCGCGTCGTGGTATTGCGGCAGTTCTTCCTAATGAAGAAGAATTCCCGTACGCCATGCGAGTAGTATCTGAAATTACTGAATCAAACGGTTCAAGTTCAATGGCTTCTGTTTGTGGTTCAAGCTTGGCATTGATGGACGCCGGTGTTCCTCTAAAAGCCCTAGTAGCTGGTATTGCAATGGGTCTGGTTAAAGAAGATGCTGGTTATGCGGTATTGACCGATATCCTAGGTGACGAAGATCATCTTGGCGATATGGACTTTAAAGTAGCTGGGACTGCTGATGGTATTACTGCGCTTCAAATGGATATTAAAATTGAAGGTATCACTGAAGAGATTATGGAGATTGCTCTAGAGCAAGCACTACATGCTCGAGTTCATATTCTTGGTGAAATGAACAAGGTTATTTCTAAGAGTCGTGACGAAGTGGCTGAATCTGCACCTAAGATGGGAACCATGCAGATTGATTCCGACAAAATTCGCGATGTTATTGGTAAGGGTGGCGCAACGATTCGCGGTCTATGTGAAGAGCACAACTCCACGATCGATATTACCGATGACGGTGAAGTTAAAATCTACTCTGAAGATTCAGCATCACTTAACGCAGCTATGGACGCTGTAACTGCAATCGTTGCCGATCCAGAGCCAGGTACTATTTATGATGGTAAGGTGGTGCGAATTGTTGATTTTGGTGCTTTCGTTAACTTTATGCCGGGTACTGATGGTCTAGTACATATTTCTCAAATCGCCGATAAGCGTGTTGAGAAAGTGACTGATTACCTCAGCGAAGGTCAGGACGTTCGAGTTAAGGTTCTTGAGATTGATAACCGTGGTCGAGTGAAGCTATCTATTAAAGAAGCCCAGCTTGAAGAAGGTGGCGCGGCTGAGGAGCCTGCGGAAACTACTGAAGACTAATTGCTTAGTTCTACCAGTAGTAACAAGCCCCCATTGATCTGATCACTGGGGGCTTTTTTTATGTTATGAATGGGCTAAGTCAAACAGTTCAGAAGCATGAGATAGGGTTTGATCGGTGACTTTGGCGCCACCAAGCATACGAGCAAGTTCTTCTATACGTTGGGTTTTATTTAAATTAACAATAGTTGATTCAGCGCTGGTATTAGCGGTAATTTTACTCACCACATAGTGCTGGTGAGCATGGGCCGCCACCTGTGGTTGATGAGTGACGCTAATCACCTGACCGCGATCGCCAAGCTGTTTTAAAAGTTTGCCAACAATATCTGCTGTACTGCCGCCAATGCCCACATCGACCTCATCAAAAACCAAGGTGGGAATGCTGCTGTTAGCCGCAGCAACAACCTGTATCGCAAGACTAACGCGTGATAACTCACCACCAGAGGCTACCTTAGCTAGGGGTTTATGCGGCTGACCGGGGTTGGTAGATATCATCAGTTCAATATCTTCTAGCCCGTAGGATTTAAAATTATTGTCATCCAGAGGTGTTAATTGAATTAAAAGCTCAGCACCCTGCATCGACAGTTGCTGTAATTGGTGGTTAATACCCTGCGACATTTTCACTGCACCCTGTTGGCGAATAAGGCTCAACTCAGCAGCCGCTGTTTGGTATTTAGCCGCAAATTCGTCAACCTGCTGCTGCAAGGCTTCTAGATTTTGGTCGCCGGCAGTTAGTTGCTCAAGTTCTAAAGTTAGTTCTTCAAGCTTTTTGCCAAGCTGATGGGAGTCTACTCGGTGTTTTCGTGCTAGTTGAAAGATAAGCCCTAGCTCGTCTTCAATCTGCTGTAATCGCTGAGGATTTGCCTCAAAGCGATCAATATGCTGTTCAATACAGCGCACCGCCTCATCAACTTGAATTAAGCCAGACTGCAGGAGCTGTTCGGCTTCTTCAAGGGCTTCAGGCTTATGCTTTAACAGACTTAGAGTGGACAGGGCTTGGTTAAAACCATCACGAAGATTAAACGCTTCTCCCTGATCGCTTATAGCCAGAAGCTTCTGACTATCTTGAATAATTTGTTCAGCATTGGCCAAACTTTGTTGTTCGAGTTCTAATTGCTGTAGATAGCTAGCTTCTAAATTAAATTCTTGCAGTTCTTCGACCTGAAATTGTAATAACTCTCTGCGGGCATTAAGTTCATCCGAGCGTTCGGCGAGATTATGTAATGTCTTTGCGGCACGTTGCCACTCGTGAAAATTATCGGCCACTCTTTCAGCCAGCTCAGTGCTGGTATTAAATTCATCCAATAGCTTACGATGGGTATTGCGGCGCAGCAGTGATTGATGTTCATGCTGGCTGTTAAGATCAACTAAAAGGTCCCCCAATTGCTGAAGCTGTTGCATGGTACAAGGCTGTCCATTGATATAGCCGCGGGACCGACCCTCAGTGGTATAAATGCGTCGCAGTATGCACTCATCATCGGCATTAAAATCCTGATTATCTAACCACTGCTTAGCCTCAGGGATAGCTGATAAATCAAAGCTGGCAGTTATCTGCGCACGATCCTTGCCTTGGCGAATGGTGCTGCTATCAGCGCGATCACCTAGCGCCATGCTCAAAGAATCGAGAATGAGCGATTTTCCGGCGCCAGTTTCACCGGTAATTGCGGTAGTGCCAGCTGAAAACTCAATCTCCAGAGTGTCAACTAGGGTGTAATTGTTAATTGTAATAGACAGTAGCAAGGTAAAAAGTCACCCAAATAAGGTTAAAAATAATTTTTCGAAGCAAAGCAAAAGATTCCACTTGAAACTCTACAAATCGCCCCCATCTGTAGTATCAGTGTAAGAACATTTTTTATCAACAATCCAAGTGAATTATAAGGAGTTGGCGTGTCTCAAGATACTAACCAAGAAGATACAGCGGCTGAAACACAACAGCCTGAGGTTGAAGTGGACGAAAAACTACAAGCTGAGGTCGAGCTAGATCAGGCGGAGCTTGCTGAGGAGCAGGCTGAGACTCAGATTGAGGAGCTACAACAGAAACTTAGCACTCTAGGCGAGCAGTTATTGCGTGAGCAGGCAGAAATGCAAAACGTGCGCCGCCGCGCTCAGCGAGATATTGAAAGTGCGCATAAATACGCGCTAGAAAAGTTTGCAAGTGAGCTACTGTCCGTAGTTGATAATCTTGAACGAGCCATTGAAGCCATTGATGCTGAAGATGAGGCGCAAAAGGCTGTGGCAGAGGGATTAGAGTTAACCCTTAAAACATTTATTGAAGTCTTGGGTAAATACAATTTGGAAGCGGTTGATCCCGAGGGGCAGCCTTTTGATGCCGACCTACATCAGGCAGTCAGCACAGTACCCAATAATGATGTGGAGCCTAATACAGTAATTAATGTGTTTCAGAAAGGTTACACCCTTAATGGTCGCCTTATTAGACCGGCGATGGTTGTGGTATCGACCTCAGCCTAATTTAAAAACTTATTGATCTTGCCCTTGAAATTGTGAAAACAGAACCCACATTAAGAGTAAGTGATTAGAAATATTAAACTCCTGTTATTGCACCCCATATAACAGGCTATAGAAAAAGTGATGGAGAAAAGTAATGGGAAAAATTATCGGAATCGATTTGGGAACTACCAACTCATGTGTAGCAGTGCTTGAAGGCGATGCGCCAAAAGTAATTGAAAATGCTGAGGGTGCCCGAACTACCCCATCTGTGATTGCCTATGCAGATGATGGTGAGATTTTAGCCGGTCAATCGGCCAAGCGTCAGGCAGTTACTAACCCAGAAAATACAATTTATGCGGTTAAACGTCTAATTGGTCGTCGTTTTGATGACAAAGTTGTGCAAAAAGACATCGATATGGTGCCTTACAAGATTGTTAAAGCAGACAATGGTGACGCTTGGGTTGAAGTCAAAGGTGAAAGCAAAGCTGCGCCGCAGGTTTCTGCAGAAGTTCTTAAGAAAATGAAGAAGACGGCGGAAGACTACCTAGGAGAGACAATCTCTGAAGCAGTAATTACTGTTCCGGCCTACTTTAATGATTCACAGCGTCAAGCGACTAAAGATGCAGGACGTATTGCTGGTTTAGATGTAAAGCGTATTATCAATGAGCCAACGGCTGCTGCTCTTGCCTACGGTATTGATAAGACAGAAGGCGATAGTGTTATTGCTGTATACGATCTAGGTGGTGGTACCTTTGATATCTCAATTATTGAGATTGCTGACGTCGATGGTGAAAAGCAATTTGAAGTATTGGCAACTAATGGTGACACATTCCTTGGTGGTGAAGACTTTGATTTACGTCTGATTGAATATTTATCAGCAGAATTTAAAGCGGATAGCGGTATCGATCTCAGTGGTGACCCGCTGGCGATGCAGCGCCTTAAAGAAGCGGCTGAAAAAGCAAAAATCGAGCTTTCATCTAGTTCGCAGACAGAAGTTAATTTGCCTTATATTACGGCGGATGCCTCAGGTCCTAAGCACCTGGTCGTGAAGTTAACCCGAGCTAAGCTTGAATCACTAGTAGAAGAATTAGTAGAGCGTTCATTAGCTCCGCTAAAAGTAGCGCTTAAAGATGCTGGCATGTCGGCCTCTGAAATTGATGAGGTTATTCTTGTGGGTGGTCAAACGCGTATGCCGCTAGTGCAAGAAAAGGTAACAGAATTTTTCGGCAAAGAGCCACGTAAAGATGTGAACCCAGATGAAGCTGTGGCAGTCGGTGCTTCTCTACAGGGTGCTGTTCTTGCAGGTGATGTAACTGACGTTCTATTGTTGGATGTGACTCCGCTAAGCCTAGGTATTGAAACCATGGGTGCAGTGGCGACACCAGTGATTGAGAAAAACACTACGATTCCAACCAAGAAATCGCAGGTGTTTTCAACTGCAGAAGATAACCAAACGGCTGTAACCATTCACGTGGTTCAGGGTGAGCGCAAACAGGCTGCACAGAATAAATCACTTGGTCGTTTTGATTTGGCTGATATTCCGCCAGCACCGCGTGGTATGCCGCAGATTGAGGTAACCTTTGATATCGATGCCAATGGTATCTTGAATGTAAGTGCCAAAGATAAAGCGACCGGCAAAGAGCAGTCGATTGTGATTAAGGCTTCTTCAGGTTTATCCGATGAAGAGATCGATGCAATGGTTAAAGACGCAGAAGCCAATGCGGCGGAAGATAAGAAGTTTGAAGAATTAGTTCAGGCGCGCAACACTGCGGATGGACTTGCTCATGCGGCTAAGAAAACTTTAGAGGAAGCGGGTGATAAGGCTTCTGATGAAGAAAAATCAGCCATTGAGGCGGCAGTTGCCAAGGTTGAAGAGGCGGTTCAGGGTGATGATAAAGAAGCTATAGATGCAGCGGCTAATGAGTTATCTGAAGCCTCAGCAACCTTAGCTCAGAAACTCTACGCCGAACAGCAGGCAGAAGCAGGCTCTTCTGAAACGGGTGAGCAGCCGGCAGATGATGCTATGGACGCTGAGTTCGAAGAGGTTGACGAGACTCAGAAAGATAGCAAGTAAGGGATAGAGATATTTTTTACTTCTCTTAGGCGCGAACTTAGTTTCGCGCCTTTATTTATTTTTTCTAGGAATAAAAGCTATTTATGGCAAAACGCGATTACTACGAAGTTTTGGGTGTGGATAAGTCGGCTTCTGATCAAGAGATTAAGAAGGCCTTTCGTCGCGTCGCGATGAAACATCACCCGGATCGAAACCCTGATGATGTGAGCTCGGGTGAAAAGTTTAAAGAAGCTCAAGAAGCCTATGAAATTCTTGGTGACGGCGATAAAAAAGCGGCCTATGACCGCTTTGGTCATGCCGGTGTAGATGGCAATGCCGGCGCTGGTGATGGTTTTGATGGTGGTGGTTTCGGCGATATGTTTGGTGACGTATTTGGCGATATCTTTGGCGGCGGCGGTGGTCGCCGTCGTTCAGGACCAGCCAGAGGATCCGATCTACGCTATGACTTAGAGCTAGATTTAGAAGATGCGGTAAAAGGCAAGACCATTAAAATTGATGTGCCAAGATCAGTTCACTGTGATACCTGTGATGGCTCTGGTGCGCGACCGGGCTCATCGCCTGTTACCTGTGGTACCTGTGGTGGTTCTGGTCAGGTACGTATGTCGCAAGGTTTTTTTCAGGTCCAACAAACCTGTCCAAATTGTGGCGGAACAGGCCAAATTATTGCTGACCCCTGTGTCGACTGTAATGGTCGCGGTGTTCGACAAGAGTACACAAAATTATCTGTAAAAATTCCTCCGGGAGTGGATACCGGTGACCGTATTCGTCTAGGTGGTAAGGGAGAAGCTGGTCCAAATGGTGGGCCTGTAGGCGATCTCTATGTACAGGTTCATGTTAGAGACCATTCAATATTTGTTCGCGACGGCAGTCACTTACACTGTGAAGTGCCGATTAGTTTTGCTCAAGCAGCGTTGGGTGGTGTATTAGAAGTTCCTACATTGACGGGCAAAGTTAAATTAAAAGTGCCGGCAGAAACTCAGAGTGGCAAGGTATTTCGTTTGCGCGGGAAAGGGGTTGACCCGGTGCGAGGAGGAGCGACAGGTGATTTATTATGTCGGGTGGTGTTAGAGACGCCAGTTAACCTAAATGATTATCAGCGTGAATTGCTAGAGAACTTCGATAAAAGTCTTATGGGTAAAGGTAAACACTCGCCAAGAACCTCCAATTGGTTCGATGGTGTAAAAAAATTCTTCGATAATCTTACCGGTTAGAGTAGAGTTACCCCTAATAACAAAATTTTGGACAGTCAAATGATCAATATAGCTATCACGGGTGCGGGTGGACGCATGGGCAAGGCCTTAATAGAGGCTGTTGCTCAAACTGATGGATTGCAACTAAGTGCGGCCATTGAACGTCCCGATAGCTCCCTTATCGGAGTTGATTCTGGGGAGTTGGCAGGTATAGGTCGCAACCAAATAAACGTTGTTGCATCTTTGCAAGAAGTTATTGATCAGTTTGATGTACTTATTGATTTTAGTACGCCAGCATCCACTTCAGCGAATATTGCACTCTGTGCACAGCAGGGTAAGAAAATAGTTGTAGGCACTACCGGATTCGATGAGCAACAGTTACAACAAATCAATAAGGCGAGTGAAAAAACACCTATATGTATGGCATCTAATTATGCAACTGGGGTTAATCTTTGCTTTAAGTTAGCCGAACTGGCTGCTTCAATATTGGGTGATGAGGTTGATATTGAAATCTCTGAAACTCACCACCGTCATAAGGTCGATGCTCCATCAGGTACGGCATTATCCCTTGGTGAATCAGTTGCCGGTGCACTTAATCGCAACCTTAAGGAAGTAGCAGTCTATGGTCGAGAGGGTCAAACTGGTGCCAGAGATCGTCAAACTATTGGTTTTGCGACTCAGCGTGCTGGTGACGTTGTTGGCGATCATACAGTGCTCTTTGCTGCCGAAGGTGAGCGCGTCGAGATAACTCATAAGGCCTCTAGTCGTATGGCTTTCGCCAACGGTGCCCTGCGCGCTGCAAAATGGCTAAATGAAAAGCCATCTGGTCTGCACAGCATGCAGGACGTACTTAGCTTAAATATTTAATTTTAGTTGCGGCAAAAAATACACATTTTAGATAAATTAAATTTATCAATGATGGACAAAACAGGTCCCTTTGCCCTAGAATGCTTTCTCAGATCCGTTAACGAATAACGGCACTGGTCCGAGAGGTTGATATACTGAGAATTTCTTATAAAAGCGAGATGAGACGAATGGTCCCATCTCGTTTTTTTGCAAATACTCAAAAGCCTTTTCGGTATTATCCTACCAGATAGACTCAATATAATTTAGGAGGTTGTGTGAATTCCCAGATCAATCGGGAGGCTGTTCTTGCGCTCGCAGATGGAACAATTTTCAGAGGTACCGCTATTGGTGCCGAAGGTCAATCTATTGGTGAAGTGGTTTTTAATACTGCACTGACGGGTTACCAAGAAATTCTCACAGATCCTTCTTATGCTAATCAAATCGTCACCCTAACCTATCCCCATATTGGCAATGTAGGTGTCAATACTGAAGATCAAGAATCCAACCAAATATGGGCTGCAGGATTGGTTATTCGCGACTTACCTCTAATGGTTTCTAACTTTCGTAGCGAGCAAAGTTTGGATCAGTACCTAGCCGAGCGTGGCATTGTGGGTATTGCCGATATAGATACCAGAAAGCTCACTAGAATTCTTCGAGAAACAGGTTCGCAAAGCGGCTGTATTATTGTTGGTGATATCGATGAGCAAAAAGCAGTTGAAGGGGCTAAACAGTTCCCCGGTTTAAAAGGAATGGATTTAGCCAAACAGGTTACAACCAATGAAGCTTATCCATGGCAGCAGAAAAGCTGGCAGTTAGGTGAAGAATATCAGCAGCAAGATGAGTTTAAATTTAAAGTAGTCGCCTATGATTTCGGTGTTAAGCAAAATATTTTGCGTATGCTGGTCGACAGAGGCTGTGATTTAACCGTTGTTCCTGCTCAAACACCGGCTAGCGAAGTGTTGGCAATGAACCCTGATGGCGTATTCCTTTCAAATGGTCCGGGTGACCCCGAACCCTGCGATTATGCAATTGAGGCAATTAGTGAATTATTGAAAACAGATATTCCACTTTTTGGCATCTGTTTGGGTCACCAGTTGCTAGCATTAGCCTCTGGAGCAAAAACTGCGAAGATGAAATTTGGTCACCACGGTGCCAATCATCCGGTAGAAGATATTGCTAATAAAACTGTGATGATTACTAGCCAAAATCATGGTTTTGCGGTTGAAGAAGATGGATTGCCAAGCTGTCTAAAAGCAACTCATCGCTCTTTGTTTGATGGCTCTCTGCAGGGTATTCACCGCACTGACAAACCTGCATTTAGTTTTCAGGGTCACCCTGAAGCAAGCCCTGGCCCGCACGATGCGGCACCATTATTTGATCACTTTATAGAATTGATGGAGGCTAGACGTTAAGCGTCTTGACTGAGTAGCGACCCTATGCCAAAAAGAACAGATATTAAAAGCGTTTTAATACTTGGAGCAGGCCCGATTGTGATTGGGCAGGCCTGTGAGTTTGATTATTCCGGTGCTCAAGCCTGTAAGGCGCTAAGAGAAGAGGGTTATAGAGTTATATTAGTTAACTCCAATCCCGCCACTATTATGACCGATCCAGCGATGGCTGATGCCACCTATATTGAGCCGGTTGAATGGGGCACAGTCGCTAAAATTATCGAAAAAGAAAGACCAGATGTACTGTTGCCAACCATGGGTGGGCAAACCGCACTTAACTGTGCTCTAGATCTGGCTAAACACGGGGTGCTAGAAAAGTTTAATGTCGAAATGATTGGCGCCAATGCCGATGCCATCGATAAAGCTGAAGATCGTGAGCGTTTTGATAAAGCCATGAAAGCCATTGGTTTAGATACGCCAAATTCTGGTATTGCACACAGTCTTGAAGAGGCCTATCAGGTTGCCGACCGTTTCGGCTTTCCCTGTGTTATTCGTCCCTCATTCACCATGGGTGGGTCAGGGGGTGGTATTGCCTACAATAGAGAAGAATTTGAGCAAATCTGCCGTCGTGGACTCGATCTTTCTCCCACCAATGAATTATTGATTGATGAATCACTGATCGGCTGGAAAGAATATGAGATGGAAGTGGTTAGAGATCGCAACGATAACTGTATTATTATCTGTTCGATCGAAAACCTTGACCCCATGGGGATTCATACCGGTGACTCCATTACTGTTGCGCCCGCTCAAACCCTAACCGATAAAGAATATCAAATAATGCGTAATGCCTCGGTCAGTGTATTGCGTGAAATCGGTGTTGAAACCGGTGGATCTAATGTTCAGTTTGCAGTAAATCCTGAAAATGGTCGTCTTATTGTTATTGAAATGAACCCTCGCGTTTCTCGCTCATCTGCACTAGCGTCCAAGGCCACAGGTTTCCCCATTGCTAAGGTTGCTGCCAAGTTAGCGGTGGGCTACACGTTGGATGAGCTTCAAAATGAAATTACCGGCGGTGCTACACCAGCCTCGTTTGAGCCAAGTATCGATTATGTGGTTACCAAGGTGCCGCGTTTTGCCTTTGAAAAATTCAATCAAGCCAGTCCAAAACTCACCACTCAGATGAAGTCAGTCGGTGAGGTAATGGCCATAGGTCGAACCTTCCATGAGTCTATGCAAAAAGCTCTGCGTGGCTTAGAAGTTGGTGTTGCTGGTTTTGATCCAGTCATAGACCCTGAAGATGATTCATCGGCCAGTATTCTAAATAATCAGCTAGCTGAAGCGGGTCCAGATCGTATCTGGTATGTAGCCGACGGCTTCCGTGCTGGTATGAGTCTTGAAGAAATGTTTAATATCACCAAGATTGATCCATGGTTTTTGGTGCAAATTGAGGATCTTATTAAAGAAGAGCAACAATTACAGGGTAACGACCTTTCGGCGCTAGATAAAAACAGATTGTTCAAGCTTAAGCGCAAAGGTTTCTCCGATAAGCGTTTAGGAGACATTCTAGGCTGTGATCAGCGGGTAGTGCGTGAACACCGAAATCAATTAGCTATCCACCCTGTATACAAGCGAGTGGATACCTGTGCGGCAGAATTCGCGACAGATACTGCCTATATGTATTCGACCTATGAAGAAGAGTGCGAAGCCAAACCCAGTAATCGTGACAAGATATTGGTACTAGGTGGTGGACCCAACAGAATTGGTCAGGGAATTGAGTTTGACTATTGCTGTGTGCATGCCGCCCTAGCCATGCGTGACGATGGTTATGAAACCATCATGGTCAACTGTAACCCAGAAACAGTTTCTACTGATTACGATACCTCTGATCGACTGTTCTTTGAGCCAGTGACTCTCGAAGATGTGCTAGAAATTGTTCGTTTAGAAAAACCTAAGGGTGTGATTGTTCAATTTGGTGGTCAGACGCCATTGAAATTAGCGCGTGCCCTAGAAGCTGAGGGCGTACCTATTGTTGGCACGACTCCCGATGCGATTGATCGTGCTGAAGATCGCGAACGATTTCAGCAAATGATCGAAAAGCTCGATTTATTACAGCCTTCAAATGCTACCGCTAGAAGTGCAGAAGATGCCGTTGTGCTAGCAGAAAAAATTGGTTATCCATTGGTTGTTCGCCCATCCTATGTTCTGGGTGGTCGCGCCATGGAAATCGTCTACAAAGAAGACGAGCTAAGACACTATATGCGAACCGCAGTAGAGGTTTCAGAGGATTCACCGGTGCTATTAGACTTTTTCTTGCCGAATGCGATTGAAGTTGATGTTGATGCCGTCAGTGATGGCGAACAAGTAGTGATCGGCGCGATTATGCAGCATATCGAGCAAGCGGGCATTCACTCGGGTGATTCAGCCTGCTCTCTTCCGCCCTACAGTCTTAGTGAAGAAGTACAAGATGAAATGCGCGAAGTGTGTAAAAAAATGGCGCGTGAACTCGGTGTTCGCGGCCTAATGAACGTTCAGTTGGCGCTTCAAGATGACAAGATCTATGTGATTGAAGTGAACCCGCGTGCATCGAGAACAGTGCCTTTTGTTTCTAAATGTATTGGTACATCCCTAGCCAAAATAGCTGCGCGTTGTATGGTGGGGCAGACGCTGGAATCTCAGGGCTTTACTAAAGAAATTGTGCCGCCTTATTACAGTGTTAAAGAAGCGGTATTCCCGTTTAATAAGTTCCCGGGAATCGACCCAATTCTAGGGCCAGAAATGAAGTCGACAGGTGAGGTGATGGGTGTTGGTGAAACCTTCGCTGAAGCCTATGGTAAGGCCGAGTTGGGTGCCAGTGACGAAATACCTTCCAAGGGCACAGCGTTTATCAGTGTGCGCGACAGAGATAAGGATCAGCTGCCAGAATTGGCTAAAGATCTGCTATCTATGGGCTTTCAGTTGGTGGCATCTAAGGGCACAGCAAAAGTCATTACTGATGCTGGTCTTGATGTTGAGCTAGTCAATAAGGTGCAAGAAGGCAGACCGCATATTGTGGATATGATAAAAAGTGATAAGATTCACCTTATTATCAACACCACTGAAGGGCGCAAAGCAATCTCTGACTCAAGTGCTATTCGCTCCAGTGCAGAGCAGCATCAAGTTTACTATACTACAACAATGGCTGGCGGTAGGGCTGTGTGTGAAGCCATTATGTTCGCTGGCGATATTCAGGTAAGAGACTTACAAACGCTTCATAAGGCAATTAGTTAATGCAAAAAATTCCAATGACAGTTGAGGGTGAAGCAGCGCTTCGAATTGAGTTAGAAAAGCTCAAGAAAGAAGATCGCCCAACCGTTATTCAGGCTATTGCTGAAGCCCGTGAGCATGGTGATTTAAAAGAAAACGCTGAATACCATGCGGCTAGAGAGCAGCAGGGCTTTATTGAAGGTCGAATTCAGGATATTGAGTCAAAGCTATCCCTGTGTCAGGTAGTGGATATTTCTCAGATGCCAGAGGACGATCGCGTTATATTTGGCTCGACCGTAACTATTATCAACACGGAAACTGATGAAGAGTTAAAGTACCGAATTGTAGGTGATGATGAGGCAGATGTGAAAGCGGGTATGATTTCTTATCAATCGCCCATTGCTCGCGCACTTATCAGTAAAGAAATTGGTGATGTGGTTAATGTTCATACTCCCGGTGGCGAAGTAGAGTATGAAATTGACGATGTATCTTACTCTGGCTAATCCCTAGGATTAGCCGTCGTCATAATTACTGGTTTAGCAAGAACAGCATCAACGCCTTCTGTGCATGTAAACGATTTTCCGCTTCATCCCAAACCACAGAAATAGCTTTATCTTCCAATAATTCAGCTGAAACTTCCTCGCCTCGGTGTGCAGGTAAGCAGTGCATAAACAGTGCCTTATCTGCGGCTACTGCCATCAACTCATGGTTCACTTGAAAGCCGGCAAAATGCTCTAGTCTGGTAGCCTGTTCCGCTTCTTGACCCATAGAGGCAAACACATCAGTGGTCACAAGATCTGCGCCAGATGCAGCCTGCATAGGGTCCATGGTTACCAGTACTCTATCACCGGCACTCTTAACAATTTCAGGGTCTGGCTCATAGCCTAAAGGGCAAGCAATCTGCAATTTAAAGTCAAATTGCATGGCTGCGTTGACCCATGAATGACACATATTGTTGCCATCGCCAATCCAAGCTACCGTTTTACCCTGAATAGAGCCACGATGCTCAACATAGGTTTGCACATCAGCAAGCAATTGGCAGGGATGAAAACTATCAGTTAGGGCATTTATTACTGGCACATCAGAATGCTGAGCAAATTTTTCAATTTTGTCATGACCAAAGGTTCTGATCATAATAATATCGGTCATTCTGGAGATAACTCTGGCTGAATCCTCAATCGGCTCGCCGCGCCCTAGCTGAGTGTCTGTTGGCGAAAGGAACAGTGCGCTACCGCCCAGCTGAGCCATGCCGGCTTCAAAAGAAACTCTAGTTCTAGTGGATGATTTTTCAAAGATCATCGCCAGTATTTTACCGGCTAAAACGGGTTGCTGAGTATTTTCTCGATGCGCTTTTTTTAGCGCAATCGCTGAGTCAATCACCTGATTGAGTTCATCTGGAGTAAGATCGTGCAAAGTAAGAAAATGTCTAACAGCCATCAGTGTGACTCCTATTGGAAGTCTCTAATTAGAGGTGCCAAAATACTCACAACTTGTTGAGCCTCTTGGTCAGTCATAATCATAGGGGGTAATAGTCTAACTACCGAGTCAGCAGTTACGTTAATAATTAAGCCATGTTTTAACGCTTCGGTATACAGTGATTTACAGGGCTTGGTGAGTTCAATGCCAATCATACAGCCACAGCCCCTAATTTCTTTTACATGAGCTACATCTTTAAGCTCTAAAGCCAAGCCTTGCATGATAATATCACCAATTGCTGTAGCTCTTTGATAGATATCGCCCGACTCAAGTAGTTCAACTACTTTAAGTGCGACAGAGCAAGCCAATGGATTGCCACCAAAGGTCGAACCATGATTGCCAGGTTGCATTAGATGCGCTGCATCACCATCAGCTAGACAGGCACCAATTGGCATACCATTGCCCAACCCCTTAGCAGTGGTTACAACATCGGGCTGGACGCCACTGTGTTGATGGTAAAAATATTTACCCGTTCTGCCATTCCCAGTTTGAACTTCATCAAACATAAGTAACCAGTCAAGCTCATCACAAAGATCTCTTAACTGTTTTAAATAGGCTGATTCAGCCAAATGTATTCCGCCTTCACCTTGAATAGGTTCAACAAAGATGGCGCAGATATCTGAATTGTTTTCGGCAATAGTTCTGAGTGCCTCAATATCATTGAATGGGCCTCGGGCAAAACCTCGTACAAGTGGCTCAAAACCAGCTTGAATTTTTCTACTACCAGAGGCAGTTAAGGTAGCCAGAGTTCTGCCATGAAAGGCATTATCCATAACCAGTACAGTGGGTAATTGAATGCCCTTTTTATTGCCATGTAAGCGCGCTATTTTAATCGCGGCCTCATTGGCTTCGGCGCCAGAGTTACTAAAAAAAACATTAGTCATACCAGAGATATGACACAGCTTTTCAGCTAACTGCTGTTGGCTGGGAATAGAGAAAAAATTAGAGCAGTGAATTAGAGTAGATGCCTGGTCAGCAATAGCCGAACTCAGTTGTGGATGAGAGTGACCAAGACCGCAAACTGCAATACCCGAAAGCGCATCTAGGTATTTTTTGCCTTTTTCGTCATACAGCCATGCGCCTTCACCGCCGACTAATGTCGCAGCTCTGTCGCCATAGGTATTCATTAAGGACTTATCGCCCATAATTTTTCACACTCACTTTTTAAATCTAATAGAAAAAGGGCAGCGGTGCTGCCCTTGACAGCCACTAATTATAGAAACATTTACCATACACCGCAATTTTTCACCTATCTAAGCAAAGCTAAATAAAATTTATGCGGTAAATCAATACCGTCAAACACCTAAACAGGTTAAAATACGTAAAAATCCACATTAATCGAAACAGGGCTCTTGTTAATGGATATTATGGAAACAATTCGTGATCAGGTAGAAAGTAATACAGTACTACTCTACATGAAGGGATCACCCAATCAACCACAATGTGGTTTTTCAGCGCGTACCGTTCAGGCACTTATGGCATGTGGCCATCGTTTTGCCTATGTAGATGTACTATCGAACCCAGAAATTAGATCCAATTTGCCCGCCTATGGCAATTGGCCGACATTCCCTCAGCTTTGGGTAGCGGGCGAACTTGTCGGTGGTTGCGATATTGTCACAGAAATGCATGAGAAAGGTGAATTAAAGCCAATGATAGATGAGGTTGTTGGTGAGCAGGAACAAGGCGAATAACAGAGTTGTAGCCAGATATAAAAAAAGGCTCGGTGATTAAAGTCATCGAGCGTTTTTTTTAAACTAAAGAAAGGCTGAATTATTACTTAATTATGCCTCAGCTTTAGTGAAATAAAATTTGCGCCACAGTCTTAAGCCAAAAGCCAAAGATAGTATCCATACAAATAACTCAATCCAGTTAGGATTGCTGTTATAGCCAACAAAGCCCTTAAGGAATACACCAATATGCCCTTTATCATGCAATAAATGGGTGTATTTCTCTTTACCATTTAAATTATAAGAATAAAAAGCCGGATTATCTGATTCCCTTAATTCAGTTTTTGGCTTTAGAATACTGTAGGGGCGTGCAATATCCTGTTTAGATTCAAGACCAACCACCTGCAGATGATCACCTTTTACCAAAAATTCCTCAATTTCATGGGTGCCATAGGTCATCATGCCCGATGCGAAAACAACTAATAATAAGCTGGTTGCTCTAAAAAATGACTTAAGCTGAATGCGTTTACCCTGAATTACAATCGCATAACCAATAGCAATGGCAAGCACAAAGCCGGCTATAAAGCCTGAGTATGAAAAAGTGTCGGTCATTGAGAAACTACCCATTAGGAAAATAGCCGTTTCAAACCCTTCCCTAAAGATAGCGAAGAAAATAATCAAAAAGATTCCCCAGCCAGCATTTTCGACGGCTTGATTGGCATTCTCTTTCAGCGCTGCAGTTGCACCTACCTGTTTAGATAGCCAAAAAATCACATACCAAATCAAACCGGCAGTAGCGATCATGGCCACTCCCTCAAACAGTGCCTCAATTGAAGCGTTACCAATAGAGCTTTTTACCTGAACTAATGCGAAGCCAGTAATAATACTGGCGACAATAGCAGTTGCTAAGCCTAACCACAGCTGACGAATTTCTCTGTTAAGGCCTTGCTTGATTAGCAGGGTGTAAATTATTCCAACAATTAAAGAGGCTTCAAGGCCTTCGCGAAACATAATAATAAATTCGTTCATAACGGGTTTGCTCTATATTTGTGCATGGGGAACTTGGAAAAGCTTGTAATAGGGTTGTTGTAACACCATTTTATATATCTAATTTTACAAAAAAAAAGATTAAATGCAAATAATTATCATTTGTAAATAGATTAAAACCATCCTAGTTACTGAGTAAAAGCGGTTTTGGTTCATTAAAAAGCAAAGTATAGAAGTTATTAAAAATATTTGTTGCAAATATAAATGATAATCATTATCATTATCGAACAACTTAAATACACATTTATAAGTGGAAGAGACAATTTTATGAAGCGAGTATTATTTGCAGGCGTTGTATTTGTATCTAGCGCCTTTATTTCTAACAATGTTTTGGCTGAAGATTCCGGTGTTGAGGAGATCCTTGTTAAAGGGAAAGTCCTTCAAAGCGATCAAATGAATGCGCTAAAAATACCTACCCCCATTATTAATGTACCCCAATCACTTTCGATTGTGACCGACGAAGACGTTCGCAAGAAAGGCTTTAAAGAGCTAGGTGATATTGTTAAATATACCCCAGGAATCAATACTTCATTGGGTGAGGGGCATCGAGATGCAGTTGTGTTTCGCGGTGTTAGATCAACAGCAGACTTCTTCCAAGATGGTGTGCGAGACGACGTTCAATACTATCGTCCTATATACAATGTAGAGCAGGTTGAAGTTTTAAGAGGCCCCAATGCATTATTGTTTGGGCGCGGTGGTACTGGCGGCGTTATTAATAGAGTTTCAAAGAAGCCGGTAAGTGGGAAAGAGTTTAAAACTGTGGACCTTGGCTATGACTCGTTTGGTGCTTCCGATATTGCTGTGGATGTAAATACAAACCTCAGTGATTCAGTCGCTTTTCGTTTAAACGTTCATAATGATTCACTAAAAAATCATAGAGACTTTTACAACGGTGAACGATTTGGCATTAACCCAACATTAAGTGTCGCCTTGAATGAAGATACGGATTTAAATTTGTCCTATGAATATATAGATCATGAGCGATTTATTGATCGCGGTATTCCTACGGCAAATGGTAAGCCAGTAGAAGCCTTAAGTGATATTGTATTTGGC
>CATAJQ010000040.1 GCA_949487135.1 Cellvibrionales bacterium UBA7375
GGAAGATGGCGCCAATATTCCCGGTATTAGACGCTGGTCTAAAGCCTACCTGCCGGGCATTTTTGATGATGCCAATATAGATAAAGTGATGGATATATCCCAGTCAGCGGCTGAGCAGACGATGATTCGATTAGCCCGCGAGGAGGGTATATTCGCCGGTGTATCCTCTGGTGGTTCGGTTGCCGCGGCACTGGAAATTAGCAAGCAGGTAGAAAATGCCGTTATTGTGGCGATTATTTGCGATCGCGGTGACCGCTACCTGTCTTCAGGGCTTTTTGCCTAGTAAAGCCTGTCTATTTTCTGCAAATCCACCGTAAATAGTCTATCATTAACTAAGATCGGTACTCATTTTACCGTCTGTGACATTAGATTAGTTCGTGGTGGATAGAATGAGTATGGCCAACTTTTAATCGGTTACGAGCAGTTAACTATGTGGTTTACTGGCTAGGTCTTCAAAATTACCTTGACCCCTATTATTTGCAGTTCTTTAATAGTCGACAGAAATATTAAATTATATTTATCCGCTACTAAAGTTAGGGCTGTGCTATGTCAGTAAATTACTCAATTGAAGATTTACGCTATCTAATGGCGCGTTTGCGCGATCCTGAGACTGGATGCCCTTGGGATATTAAACAGTCCTATGCCACTATTGCCTCTTACACGGTTGAAGAGGTGTATGAGGTGGTGGATGCCATTGAGCGCAATGATCTGAGTGATTTAAGTGAGGAATTGGGCGATTTACTGTTTCAAATTATTTTCTACTGCCAAATGGCTGAAGAGCAGGGCGAATTTGATTTTGATACGGTAATCAACCATATCACTTCAAAGTTGGTGAGACGCCACCCGCATGTTTTCCCTGAGGGCACCCTCGAATCGACTCGAGCGGGTTTGTCGATTGATGAGCAGCAAATTAAGCAAAATTGGGAAGCGATTAAGCAGGAAGAGCGGCAAAAAAAGGGCAATAGCGGTATTTTGGATGATGTACCCAATGCTTTACCGGCACAGATGCGCGCCACTAAATTACAAAAAAGGGCGGCTAATTATGGTTTTGACTGGCCAAATGTCGATGGTGTGATTGAGAAGGTTAAGGAAGAGCTAGCCGAGTTAAATCAAGAAATTGATAGCGGCGATAAGGCACGTCAAGAAGAGGAGTTGGGTGATTTGATGTTTGCCTGTGTTAATTTGGCGCGTCACCTGTCTATAGATCCCGAAAGGGCATTGGCCAAAACTAATAACAAATTTGTGCGCCGCTTTGAGTCTATGGATGCTGAGTTAGATTTAAACAATAATAAAACTCTCGATGTCGATACTCTTGAGCAGGCGTGGGTTAAAGCCAAGCAAGCAGAGTAGAAAACCGTTTCGCAATCTCTAAACAATGCTCTGGACTTGTTTGAATAGTCCAATAGGTGTATGGTGCTCCACCTTATTTATTGGTTGATCTCACTTGTAAATCAACCCTAAATTTTTGTACAAAGGAACTCCATTAATGCGATTGATTTTACTAGGTCCCCCCGGCGCAGGAAAAGGTACTCAGGCACAGTTTATCTCTGAGAAATATGCTGTTCCTCAGGTCTCTACCGGCGATATGTTGCGGGCTGCGATTAAAGCAGGTAGCGAATTGGGCAAGAAAGTAAAAGATGTGATGGATTCTGGTGCGCTAGTATCGGATGAATTAATTATTGCCTTGGTAGAAGATCGTATTCAGCAAGCCGACTGTATTAATGGCTTTTTGCTCGATGGCTTCCCACGAACTATTCCTCAGGCACAGGCATTAAAAGATGCCGGTATTCCTATTGATTTTGTGGTTGAAATATCGGTTGATGATGACCAAATCGTGTCGCGTCTTAGTGGACGTCGTGTGCATGAGGGCAGTGGTCGTGTCTATCATATTGAACATAACCCACCGCAAGTTGCCGATCAGGATGATGTGACCGGTGAACCTTTAATTCAGCGTGAAGATGATCGCGAAGACACTATTCGCAATCGTCTTGAGGTTTATCATAACCAGACTGAACCGCTAGTGGCTTTCTACACAGATCTTGCTGATTCTGCCGATCAAGCACCGGCGTTTAAATCGGTGGATGGTTTGGGTCAGTTGGATGAAGTTCAGGCGCGTATTGTCAGCGCTTTAAGCTAATCTGCAATTTCTAAATCTCTGTGCGCTTAGACTCTGGGTTAGGTATACTCTCAGTTTAATTTTTTATCGGTTTTTGCGCAGGCCAAACTATGACCACAATTCTGGCGGTTGATACTTCTACTGAAGCCTGTTCTGTTGCGCTGCAAATTGGCGATAAAACCATTGCTAAATTTGCCGATGAGCCACGCTCCCATTCTCGATTACTTATGCCTATGGTGCAGCAGGTTTTAGCTGAGGCGCAAATAAAGGTTAATCAGTTAGATGCCATAGGTGTCAGCATAGGCCCCGGCTCGTTTACTGGTTTGCGCATTGGTTTTGCCGCGGTGCAGGGCATGGCCTTTGGCGCAGATATCCCTGTAGTGCCTGTATCTACTCTAGAATTAATGGTAGCAACCTATGCGCGTCAAGAAAGTGCGCAAGCAGGAGAAATAGTCGCATTATTGGATGCCCGAATGTCTGAGTTTAATCTGGGCAGATACCGATTAGATGATAATCATCACATTCTTACAGTAGAAGCCGATCGATTACTGTCTTCAGAGCAAGCCATTGAGCTTATAGCGGCCAATCAAAGGGTTTCAGTGATTGGTGATGCAGGGGGACTGTTTGAATCGGCACCCGAGTTAAAGAGCCAATTTACGCCAATCTACCCTAATGCTATGGATATTTTACCTCTGGCGCAGACAGAATATTCAGCCCAAAGGGCAGTGGCTATTGAGACAGTAGACCTAGTGTATTTGCGCGGCACCGAGGCATGGCAAAAAAGAAAACGCTTAAGAGCAACAGAGGAACAGGTTAACTAATGGATTTTATACAGGCATTTTGGCTGGCGTTGGTGCAGGGCTTAACCGAATTTTTACCCATATCTAGCTCTGCCCATCTTATATTGCCCTCGGCTATTTTAGGGTGGCAGGATCAGGGTTTAGCCTTTGATGTGGCGGTGCATGTGGGCTCATTAATTGCGGTTTTAGCCTACTTTAAAAAAGATGTGGCGCAACTGATTCAGTCATGGGTTGGCTCAACCTTTTTGGGTCGCACCGGTAACGCTGAAAGCCAGATGGCATGGTTTATTATTATGGCCACTGTGCCTGCGGCGTTGGTGGGGCTTTTAGCCGGTGGTTTTATTGAACTGCATCTGCGCTCGATTGCCGTAATTGCCACCACCACCATTATTTTTGGCTTATTGTTGGGTTGGGTTGATTGGCGTGTACGCGGCACTAAAACCCTACAGAATTTAACCTGGAAATCAGCGCTTATGATTGGCCTAGCTCAGGCGCTAGCTCTGATACCTGGTACCTCAAGATCAGGTATTACCATAACTGCGGCACTAGCCTTGGGTTATGACCGCAATTCAGCCGCGCGCTTTTCATTTTTATTGGCTATTCCGATTATCAGCCTCAGTGGTGGCTATCAAGCCTTACAACTAATGGCAGAAACCTCGGTACCCTGGCTGGAAATAGTCTTTGGCACATTAGTTTCTGGCGTTACTGCCTATCTATGCATCCATTACTTTTTGCGTCTAGTCGATAAGATAGGTATGTTGCCGTTTGTTATTTATCGGCTAATTTTGGGTGTTGTTTTAATTCTTATATACAATGGCGTGATGTAAGCTTAGATACAGATTTTTACAGGAACCAA
>CATAJQ010000041.1 GCA_949487135.1 Cellvibrionales bacterium UBA7375
CGTAACGGTTGCCGTGCGCTCGCTCATGGGGTTCTCCAAGTCAGAACATTTAAGGCGATATTATAAGCGTAAAACGATCTAATTTTATAGTTAACTTGTGGATATAAGTTAGTTTACTAATATCTCTCATTATCCAAATGGTATATTATTGTCAAAATGAGCTATAAAAAAAACATAGTTGGCATAGTTCTAAGCCTTATCCTAGGCTTAAGCACCTCTATATCTGTTGCTCACAGCCATCTTTACCACGATCCTGAGCCTTCATTTAAGAATCATGGCCATCTCGGTAAGCACTCCGATGATTGTCATCAGAACAATTTAGATAATCATGATGGTCATGATGAAAGTGACTGTGTATTTACTGTGGTTCAATACACTGACTCATTATTGACTCAAATTATTCCTGCTGATTCAAGCCAACCATCTAGTAGCAAGAAAACGGCTTTTTTCATCGGCGAACAGATTCCGCAATCTACAAATGGCTTTTTTGCTAGAGCTCCCCCTTATCGTCTTTAAATTCCAACAAAATTATTAATTTTATGCTCACCAATGATTGTGTGGGTCTGTTGATTTTTTAGAGACATTAATTATGAAAAAACTAATTTATATTGGGCTATCTTTACTAGCCTGTTCTGCTATCGCTAACATTAGCGTGGCAAACGAACTTGAAGAAGTGGTGGTTACCTCATCACTTATTGACCCAACTGCAAATGATATTTCCAACCCTATCCATGTATTCGATGCTAAATCTATAAATAGCGATGCCACCCAGAGTGTTGGCAGTCTTATTGATGGCCTTACAGGTGTATCATCCAGTGATTTTGGCGCTGCTGTTGGCCAACCTGTTATCCGAGGACTTAGTGGAAGCCGAGTTAAAATGTTGAATAATGGCAAGGTGGTAAGAGACATTTCATCACTGGGTCCAGACCATGCCAATGAAATTGATTTAGGCCTGTTGCAACAGATTGAAATTGTTCGCGGACCGTCCTCTTTACTATATGCCAATGGTGCAGTGGGCGGTATTGTTAATATTGTGGATAGCACAATTGCAAAACAAAATATTGCTGCTGCAAAATTCAACCTTGGTGGTGGCTATGAAGATGGCAATAGCGGGGATACCGGACATGCCAGCTTTGTTGGAAATATTGGCGGTCTTAACCTTAGCTCAAGCTACCAGTACTCGAACTTAGGTAATTACAATATCCCTGAGCATGCCCTTCATGAAGAGGGTGAGCATGGCGAACAAGATGAGCATGATACCAAAACCCTTGAAAATTCTGACTTTGAGAAAACTGGTTACAAAATTGGTTTATCAAAAGTAGAGGACTGGGGTTATGTAGGATTTTCTTATGCTGATTCTAGCTCAACCTATGGTATCCCCTTTCATGGTGATGGACATGGTGATGAGCATGAAGAAGACCATGAAGAGGGTCATGCCAGTCATGAGGGTGAAAGAATATTTGCTGATACCAATTCAGAAACTACTAACTTTGAAGGTTCATTTAACTTTAATGGCGGCCTAGTCAATACGGCAGACTTCTATATTCGACGCACATCTTATGACCATACTGAACAGCATGCTGAAGAGCATGGTGCCCATGACGATGATCACGACGAAGACCATGACGAAGACCATGACGAAGACCATGACGAAGACCATGACGAAGACCATGACGACCATGGAGAAGGCACTCTATTTACTAATGAGTCAACAGAGTTTGGTTTAATTTTGGATATTGGTTCAAATAACGCGATTGAGAAACTTTCTTTAAATATTGCTCAAGAAGAATTTGCTATCAATGGTCATGAAGCGTTCCTAGAAGCCACTCAGTCTGATGAAATCACGTTGGGCTATTTCACAAGTAATGAACTAGACTTGGCACATATTGATTTTGGCCTAAGATACGATCGTATTGAACGCGAATCAGCCAGTGGCAGCTTTAAAGCTGATTTGGGCAGTATTTCAGCAACTGCTAGTCGTGAGCTTTATAAAGATCTGGGTGTTAGCTTGGGTATTTCATCAGTATTAAAAGCCCCCTCTACTATGGAGCTTTTTGTTGATGGAGCACATTTGGTCACCCAACGATATGAAGTGGGTGATGCCTCATTGGAGCCTGAAAAAGCGACCAATATCGATCTAGCTTTCAATACTGCAGTTGCCGGTTTTGATGCTAATTTGAACCTTTATAGAAACAATATTTCAAACTATATCTACCTTCATGATACTGAAACCAAAAAGGAAGATCTGATTGTTTCTGAATATCATCAGCAAGACGCTGTGTTCAAAGGTTATGAATTAGAACTTTCACGCTCTTTAGCCTTAGAAAATGGCAGTCTTGAGGTTTCACTGGGTCGCGATTACGTGGATGCACAATTTGATCAGGGTGGTTATATTCCTCGCTCAGTGCCTACTCGCAATATCCTTAACTTCAGCTATAACGGCAACAATGGTCTTGACTGGGCGCTTTCAATCAAAGATGTCCAGAAGCAATCAAAAGTTGCCTCTGAGGAAGAGGAAGAAGAGCATGAGCACGACGAACATGGCGAAACACCAACTGATGGTTATCAATGGGTTAATTTCGCGCTATCTCAAGAAATTAAAATGAGTGAAAGCGAAGCCATTACTGTCTCGTTCTTTGCAAAGAACCTATTGAACAAAGTGGCTAGAAACCATAGTTCGTTTGTTAAAGACGAAGTGCCTCTTCCTGGAAGGAATATGGGCATTAAAGTTAACTATAGCTTTTAAAATAAATAGTTAGTTCAGCCAATGCTTAGAACGATGGAATAAAGGACTAACCATCGTTTTAAGCAATAGCTGTTTAAGGTAGAATATATCCTGTAAGTAAAGGCATACTGCGGGTAACCATTTGAACACTTTGTTAAAGCGGCTGTTAACCGGCCTGATTTCACTAATCTTATTAACCGTGGCGGCTATTTTTGTTGCTACCCTTGTTGTTGACCCCAATAAATTTAAGCCTGATATTAAGTCTGCTGCTGCCAGCGCAGGGATTAAACTTGGTATCGAAGGCGATATGGTATGGCAACTTTTTCCTCTTGGCATAAGCATTGATAAGGTCAATTTAGCCCTTAGCGATCAATCAATGGCTGGAAGTGCTGATCAACTAAGCATCAGCCTAAATCTATCAACAATTTTTGCCTTGCTAAATCAGAGTTCTCAATTTCCTATTAGCCAATTATCAATCAGTAATGGTCTCGTGCTATACGCTTTACCCAACAGTTTACCACTGCAGTTTAGTCAGATTGATTTATCGATTGATAATTTAAATTCTGCCGGACAAAAATTCCCAATTTCATTAAAATTGGTGGCGCCGCAAAGTATTAAAATATCACTTAAGTCTAAGATCGGTTTGAAGATGTCTGATCAAGCACTCACAGATATATCGGTGGCTGACTTACAGTTAAAAGTGAATCAATTAACAATAAATGGTTATTTTGAAGCGTCCGATAACCTCAGTAAGATACAGGGCCAAATTAATACTGAGACCTTTGATCTTATTCAGCAATTAAAATTAGCAAAACGTTTTATTCCTGATTTACTCGTTCCACAAATGGCTGATGCTAATGCATTAAAAAATATTACATTTGATAGCTTTTTTGATATTGAAACTAATGGATATTCTAATATTCAAACGGCTGTCTCTATAGATGAGCAGTTAATTGATATTGATGTAGATATTGATCAATCAGAGTATAAGCTCCAAACAGTAGTGTCTGGTAAAAGACTAAATTTAGATGCTTTTAAAACTAAAGCACAAGGCAGCTCTAATAATTCCATGCTGTTTGCACCACTGGCTATCCCAATGGCTGTATGGCATGGTCAAAGCCAACTTGAGCTCAATTTTATGGCTATTGATATAGGTAAAACTAGCCTAAAAAATGTCTATGCCAATCTTTTTGGCAACCAAAATAAATTTAAATTAACTTCATTTAATGGGGAAATTTTTGACGGATTTTTAAATGCGAGTGCATCTTTAAATCTACAAAATAGAGAACCAAGCTTTTCGTTGAGCACCTCACTACGAAATATTGATTTGAACAACCTGAGTGACTCCTTAGACAATATCAGTCTAGGTGGAAGACTGAATATTGATACTGACATCCAGGGCACGGGGTATACCTTTGAATCAATTATTGAGTCAATTAAAGGGGATGGTAATCTGAGCATTACATCACCGGCTTACAAGGGGTTTAATCTAGAACAAACCTTTTGTAATGCCGCGGCGCTCTTTGGAGGTAAACCTATTCCCAAAACCATTTGGTCAGACCATACAGAGCTGGATGACTTCAATGGGAAGCTACAATTTAAAAATGGTCGTTTACTGCTGAATGACTATAAGACTAAGTTAGCGAGTATAGATATCTATGGCAATGGCGAAATTAATCTATCCTCACAGCGTTATTCGATTAACACCACAGCATTAGCAACCCAATCAACTAGCAGTCCCAATGGCTGCAATATCAACCCGATGATTGTAAAACGAGAAATACCCTTTAGATGCAAAGGGGCATTGGGTAGTAATATTAAGTGCAAACCCGATAATAATCTTATTCAGACCTTACTTTTACCTCCCATATTGTAATTTAGCAATGAAACCACAACAATTTCAGCGCGCCGTATTAGACTGGTATCAACATCAGGGTCGCACTGATCTACCTTGGCAAAATCCCATCAACCCTTACCGCGTATGGGTATCTGAGATTATGCTTCAGCAAACACAGGTCACTACGGTTATACCCTACTTTGAACGTTTTATGGCAAGCTTCCCAACCATTAAAACGTTGGCGGAAACCACGATTGACGAGGTACTGCATCACTGGACTGGACTAGGCTACTATGCACG
>CATAJQ010000042.1 GCA_949487135.1 Cellvibrionales bacterium UBA7375
AAGCTTTAGCAATCAGTGAAATTTGAGTGGTCAAACTTTCGGTTGCTGCATCAAAACTAACCTCAACCGAATCACTCAAATAGCCATCGGCACTTGCCACCATGATAAATGAGGTAATAGCATTCACCATCTCTGGCTCACCATTCACCATCACTGGCTTACCAAATTCATCATTAACTTCTATTTGAGCTACAGCTACTTCGAATGATCCGCCCTCGGCTTCTACAGAAGGAGCGACCTCACCATCAAGATCAAGAATATTGGTTGCCACAACCGGTGGTACGGGCGCTGGCGAAAACGCCAACTCATAGCTTTGAGCACTTAAGCCACCCGTGATAGCTGGCGGCGTGCTGCTAGCACTAAAGTTTATTGCTGACGAACCTGTTGCCCCTTCATTAATATCAAAGGTCAGTGTCGCAATTTCAGTAGAACTAGTACTTCCAGGCCATCCTCCAGTCATTGCGACGAAATTAATTCCAATAATTTTATCAGTACTATTATCGTTGTCCGTATTAGATGAGTCCTCTGTTTCGTTTGGACCAATCAATAATGCACCATAGTCTTCAATTGTTGGGGTACCCGATAAAGTTAGTTTCGAGCTGTCATAGTGAACGTTTAGACCTAAACCAGTGGCCAAAGTATCTGATAGATAGGAAACCTTAATGGTAACCTGTGAGTCATCGCCTGAAAACTCGCTACTGGACACATAGGCGTGCGCCGTCAGCGGCTGTTGAGTAGGCTCAACTATCTCAGGCTGAGTGACATCACCGACTTCTCCGGCCTCAAAAAACTCAACTTGGGCACCATCAATGACATTACCAGAAATTTTATCCACCACAGATCCACTGATCACCATAAGCTTTTCAGCAGGCGGCGGCGGCAAAGGTAAACCTGGATCCATTATAGATGACGAATCTGAACAGCCTCCAACAACAAACAATGAACCTAACATAAGACTTATTAGCATGTAACGCATGATTTCTATACTCCCTGACGTATAAAATGGGTCTAACTTTCTATTAATTGGTGGGGTTGGGCATACAAAAAAGATCTCAACAACCACTACTAATTTACATTAGTAAAAAAAATTTAATAATGAATACATAACTATACAATAAAGCTTAAAATTAACAACATCTTTGCTCAAAGATACCTCTTATCTTGAGAGTCTTCAACATATTGGCCTCTTAAAGTTAAAAAATAATTTCTGTCCAACTGTTTTTTTGTATATTTTTTAAAAAAAGCGGCAAAAAAACCGTGGTGCAAAAAGCATCAAAAGCCCGTGTATATTTATCGGTATCCCTCTGTTTTTTCACAGACTAATTAGCCACATTTTGCCTAACTAATTCAAATCATTCTTACAGCGGATTTATCACTGCGACTTAAACTGGCCAAAGGAAGCACTGCTTTAACTTTTTGACTGAGGATAGTAATTAGAACAATGGCTCTAGAATCACCATCGATTTGCGAGAATACGGCATTTAGACCGCGAAATGGTCCGTCTAATACCTGTAGCTGCTCACCTTTTTCAGGTAAGTCAGTAATCATGCTGTCATTATTTTGATCAACCCGCCGTTTTAGCTGTGCAATCAACTCATTGGGCACTGCAGAGGGTTTATTGCCAAAGGAAATAATACGATTGACACCACGGGTGTAATTAACTGATAAAGCGGATACATTATCTTGATCAAACTGCACAAACAAATAATTAGGAAACAGTACTTCTTTAGAAACTTTGCGTTTACCACGGCTAAGCTTTTCTACAAAAACCTTAGGACAAAAGGCATTAACTCCCTGTAACTCGAGATTTTCGACCGCCCTATCTTCTTGTTTCGGCTTTGTTTGAACTAAAAACCAACCATTCACAATAATTTCTCTTCGTTCAATTATTTATCGTATAGATGCTAGCCAATTTACACTGATTCAATCAAATCTAACAGTGCATCTTGGTTTTTTTGCAAAACATCATGGTCTCCACGGGATTCAATATTCAATCTAATTACCGGCTCGGTATTACTCATTCGCAAATTAAACCGCCACTCATGGAATTCCATAGACACCCCATCAGTGGTATCAATGACTAAGGCTTGGTCCTGATATTTTGCAGTAACCGCGGCAATCACCGCGGTGGCATCAGATACCTTGCGGTTGATTTCGCCCGGCGATGGATAGGCTTCAACCATCTGTTTAACTAACTCAGACAGTGGGTTACCGGTTTTACTAACCAACTCCAACACCAATAACCACGGAATCATGCCGCTATCACAGTAAAAGAAATCTCTAAAGTAATGATGCGCGCTCATTTCGCCACCGTAAACCGCATCTTCAGAACGCATACGCTCCTTAATAAAGGCATGGCCAGTTTTTGACTGTATAGCTTCACCGCCGCCGCGCGTAGCAACATCAATGGTATTCCAGGTTAAACGCGGGTCATGCACAATTTTTGCGCCGGGGTTTTTAGCTAAAAACGCCTCAGCTAACAGACCAACAATATAATAACCCTCGAGGAAGTTGCCTTTTTCATCAACCAAGAAACAACGATCAAAATCACCATCCCAAGCTATCCCCATATCGGCTTTGTGCTCTAATACTGCATCAATGGTGGGTGCACGATTTTCATGCAGAATAGGATTGGGAATACCATTGGGGAAGTTACCATCCTGTTCATTGTGAATTTTTACAATCTCAACGGGAACGCCGGAATCCTTGAAATGCTTTTCAATAGCATCAACCACATGACCTGCAGCACCATTACCTGCGTTCATCACCAGCTTCATAGGCTTGATTGCACTTAAATCAATGTAATCCATCAAGTGGTCAAGATAGGGTTCCAAAATAGAGACCTGCTTAACACTACCACGAGCACTCTCATCAACCGCAGGGAAATTGTTTTCTTCGGCCATTGCTTTAATCTGCAACAGACCTGTATCGGAACTGATAGGTTTAGAATTTTCTCTTACCGGCTTCATACCGTTATAATCGAGCGGGTTATGGCTAGCAGTTACCTCAATACCGCCATCAGTTTCTAGGTATGAGGTGGCAAAGTACACCTCTTCTGTACCCACAACACCAATATCAATCACATCTGCACCGGTATCACAGATACCACGAGCTAGTGCTTGCTTAAGCTCTTCACTGGTCAAGCGCACATCGCCACCTAGAACAACCTTGTTTGGCTTTAAAAACTCGGCAAAAGCGCGACCAATTCTGTAGGCAACCTCTTCATCCAGTTCTGTTCCGAGCTGTCCTCGGATATCGTAGGCTTTAAAACAAGTTAGTTCGGACATTGTGCGGTTTTCTCCAAATAAGTATCTGACACCCAGCGGGCGATCTATCAGTTAACACCTGCCCCCATAGTTAAACTAAATCCATCTTTGAGTAACTGACATTGGGGGTAACGCTTATGGCGCGCGATTATACCTAATCTATGGCATTTGTTCTTAACTTTTGTCCTATTCAAAACTAATTCTTTGTTTATTAGCTTCAATCTTCGCAGTTCCAACACCAGACACCGCCTTTAATTGCTCAAAATCTTGAAATGGACCCTGTTTTTCACGTCTTTGGACAATACGCTGTGCTATTGCCTCGCCTATGCCTTCAAGCTTTTTAGCGATCTCTTTGGCTGATGCAGAATTGATTTTTATGGACTCATGTAACATTGAATCCTCTGGGCTTAATTGTAATTCAGGTGGCTTATTATTTTGGTGGTTAATCGTTGCAGGAGGATTTTGTGCGATTGACTGTTACCTTCAAACTGTTCTCCTTAAAAAAATTTAATTAACATCCTTATTAATTTTGACCATTATGATTGGCAATACATTGTAAATAGCGTCGACTGGCTCACAAAAAAAGTGTTTAAAACTAAAATATAAATTCTGACAACAAAATAACCATGCAATCGACCAAAATAACCACCGCAAAAATCGTTTTTAACGGTGACTGATTGAACCGTTTTTCGCTGTTTGACTGGCTGACACTAGATTCAAGGTATTTAGCTATTTTTACCCCATAGCGGCCACCCAAAATAACACCCGGCACCGTAAATATTAGTAATTCCCATGGAATGCCTCCAAGGTCAGCGTGAAAGACAAAACCTGCAATTGAACTCACCGCCAAGACTGCCACCCCAGTGCCGATGGCTACATCAAGTCTAAGCCTATAAAAAAACAACAAATAAAGTGCAACTACCTCACCAACACCAATAGCGGTCCACCCCGTAACTAATCCACCAGCAAAGGCTGATACAACAAATAGAATTGAAACAGCATTGAGGGCAAAATGCACTTTTTGCTGTTGATCAGATACTTTAAACCGCATCTCTAGAACCAAGGCAATAAATACACCAAGAGAAATTAATGCGAATAGAGGTTTAATGTAAGCAGATGGCACAATCCACCAATAGGTCGCAAACCAAACGCCTGACACGCTAGCTAGCGAGGCCAAAATAAATGCGTTTTTATCAATATATTGGCGTCCCCACGTCAGTGCTCCAGAGGTCATACCAAAAGCCTGCGTGGCAATACTGAGTTTAAGGGCTAGTGGCGGTGCCAACTGATAGATAAAAATAAATAGCGGCATAAATAAAAAGCCCCCACCTATGGCTGTGGCATTGGCCACGGATGCGGCGAAAAATGCCACCAGCGTCAAAAATATTTTGCCGCCAAATAAAGCCTGCCCCAAGATGACAACCGTTGATAAACCTACCAGAAATTTAAACTCTGCAGGCAAACCAATAAAACTTCTTAGCAGTCTGTTTTTCAAGGGTTATCTCCAACCTTTTATTCAAGCATAGGTTTATATATTAAATTCAATTTATGTGCATTAATTTATAAAAAAATATCAACACCAAAAGTATTGAGTGAAAATAGTAATGACTTAATGCCAAAAAAAAGGGCTCCTCTCCGGAGCCCTTTGTTAGGTAAGTTTAAATTGCGCACTACATTTGAGGCATATGCTTTAAAAGATGCTCTTCAATGGCACTATGGGATGTTCTGCTAGCATCCGGAGCAATAGCTTGATCAATCAAATCATAGCCATAGATACCAAACAGATATCTGATCAAAATAAGGCTATCTGTGAGCGCATTGACCTCACCATCATCATCAATGTCCGCAATGTACATCGCATCTAAAATTTTCTGCTCAACCTCTTGATGATTTAATGTAGATTCCGGAGAGGTGGCATCTTCGATCAAACTTTCACCTCTAAAGCCAAAGCAATAACGCATCATAAGCATACCGTCTGTTAGTGCATCGGCATGACCATTCCCATCAAAGTCCCAAGTACTGCGTATGAGATCCATGTCATAATTTTCAGCACTAAATAAATAGCCTACCGTGGTATCACTGGATGAGAAACCAATGGTTGTTGTTTCCAAATCGGTATCCTGGGTAACATCAAAGGTTATAGACAATAAATTCTCTGGCAATATACCCGGCCAATCGCCAGTAATTGATGCCCAAGCACTTAGAACATATTTATCGGTACTGGTATTGTTATCTAGATCATCAGTATCGTTATAAGGTCCATCGGCAAAGATAGAGTCTTTTTCAAGAACATTACCGAATTCATTGAACGTCAGCACTGAACTATCGTAGTGAACCTTCAATCCAAGACCAGTTAACGAACTATTGTTATCGGAAACATCATAGTTTACGTCCACGGTAACTGATTTACCCAGCTGAGCAACTGGCTCACCATCAACGGATACAGTCTGATACTCGATAACAGGTGGCGCTGGTGGCATTGAGAAATCACCATCAAAGGTTATAGTCACAAGCTCAACTGATGACGCACCTGGCCAGTTTCCAGCAAATGATACCCAACCGACATTCACTACAGAATCAGTTTCATCATCAGTGTCAACATTATCACTATCAAGTTGATAAGCAGGACCAATTCCTAACCCGCCATAGGCATTAACAACGGCATCACCAACTAATGTTAACTCT
>CATAJQ010000043.1 GCA_949487135.1 Cellvibrionales bacterium UBA7375
CTGGCTTCGTACAAATCATCCGCTAGATTTACCCAATCAGCAATGGTTGAATTTTTACCATTGGGCCAGCTCCCGCCGCCATTAAGTACGGAACCAAGGTTCCACTGGCGTACATCATTAGGTGTGACTGCGCTGATTTCAGCTTGAACCATTTGACCGACCTTTTCTGCTGTAGTCATAGAAGCCAAAAGAGTGGCTACAGCACTGTCTACATTCTCTGTAACGACGCTGTTAACCGCTTCCCATGAGGATGAAAAGACGCTGATTGTTGCCGTGGCTAGGGACTGATTTCCCTGTGAATCTGTGACCCTGTAATCAAAAGAATCAAAACCACTGAAATCCGAAGTTGGGGTATAGCTAATGGTGCCATTATCAGCAATATTGACAGCACCATGGTTCGCGGTACGGGTCAAATTGTAAATAACCGGCGTGTTGACCAGCCCTTGGTCGTTAGTTTGTAAATTACCGCTTACACTCACTCCCTGATTGGTAGTAAAGCTGTCATCCACCGCTGATAGAGGCGAGTTGCTGGGGTTGGCGCTATTCCCAGGGTAGTAACTATCGATGTAGTTTTCGATCTGTAGTGCCGTATTTCTTGTGCCGTCTTGTGCAACAGCGCCGTCAATTAACGCATCTCCTCTTATTTGAAACAGATACCTAAGGATAAGAAGACCATCGCTCAAGGCATCAAGACTACCATTACCGTCAACATCAGCGATGGCAATGCTTGATTCCACCTTAGAAATTACCTCAACTGGCTGAAGCGGTGAATCGGTTGCTATTGCACCATCAACCAGATTTTCGCCCGTCACACCAAAAGCGTATCTTAAAATGATTAATCCATCGGATAGGGCATCAACTTTACCATTGCCATCCATATCCCAACTGACAGGAGCCTGTGCATTTTGATGCATAACCTGCAATTTTTGATGCTCTAAAGAACTTTCTACAGCAACACTCTGTGTACTTATACCCGTGATCACCAAGCTAAAGAAAGCAACTAAGCCAGATAAAGCAGTGGCTTTTGCTTTGAAAGCTGAAAATTGGAATAGGGGTTTTGATAGCATGGAATTAACTCCGCAAAAATTTACCGCTTATAGTATTGATAAAGACCAGTAAATACAGGTAATTACGCTTAAAGGGTAAAAAAAGAGGACAAAATTGCGCTTTTAATAAAAAGGGCGTCTTTTCGTTTATTAGCCTGGGAATATCAGGCAATAATCTACAGACGCCCTTAGTGATTATTTAGCTGTGAGTTTGAAGCTTAACGCTTGCAAATCTTCGGAGCTTGAGCCAACAAACAGCTTAAACTCACCGGACTCAGCTTTAAAGCTCATATCTCGGGTATAAAACGCTAGGTCATCAACGCCAATCGTAAAAGTAACTTTTTCACTTTGCCCTGGTTTAAGCGCAATTTTCTCAAAGCCCTTTAGTTCTTTAACAGGGCGAACCACTGAACCTACCATGTCCTGTATGTAGAGTTGAACCACTTCTTCTCCAAAACGCTCGCCGCTATTGGTGACAGTAACGCTAGCTGTTAAAACCTCATCAAAGCTAATACTTTCTGTGCTTAGCGTAATTGAAGAGTAGCTAAATTCGGTGTAGCTAAGACCATAACCAAAGGGATAAAGTGGCTCAATGGGGCTATCAATATACTTACTGGTATAGCGCGTATTGTCCAGTGGTCTGCTCACACGTTTGGTGTTATAAAAAATTGGGATTTGACCTGTATTACGAGGCACGGTCATAGTTAATTTCCCTGATGGATTGTAATCACCAAATAGAACATCAGCCAATGCATTGCCGGCCTCGGAACCCAACAGCCAGCCATTGAGAATGCTGGGGATATTTTCTGAAGACCACTCAATAGCTAGAGGTCGACCATTCATAAGTACCATAACCACTGGCGTCCCAGTTTCGTGTATAGCTTTAACAAGTTCCTGCTGTGCAGGATAGAGTTCAATATTCGTTCGGCTTGCAGATTCCCCAGTCTTATCTGCATCTTCGCCTACAGCAAGAATCACCACATCAGATTTTTTGGCCAGCTTCACTGCCTTGCGCAACTGCTTTTTATCCACCGATTCAAGACCTGAGCCCTCGGCGTAACGAACACGCGTATTACTTGATACCTTTGCTTTTATACCGTCGAGTAGGGTTACAACATCTTCGGCTTCACCTTTGCCGCGCCAAAAGCCATTCATATGGAATTGGTTATCAGCCAAGGGTCCAATAACAGCGATATCTTTGATATTTTTATCCAAGGGTAACAGTTGATCATCATTTTTAAGCAACACTACTGACTTGCGTGCCATATCACGAGCAGCTTCGCGGTGCTCAGGGGCTAAAATCAAAGCTTTTTCGCGTTCAGAATCGATATATCGGTAGGGATCATCAAATAGCCCCAATTCAAATTTCATCTGTAGAATTCGGCGAACAGCCTCGTCAATTTTCGCTTCATCCACTCGACCATCGCGCACTAATTGAGGAAGGAAGTTAACAAAAACATCACTTTCCATATCAATATCACTGCCAGCTTCAAGAGACATCTCTGCAGCCTCAGCGTCATCCACCGCAACGCCAGAAGTGACCATCGCGCCAAAGGAGTCCCAATCTGAAACGACAACACCGCTATAGCCCCACTGATCACGCAGTATGTCGGTGACTAAGTAAGTGTTAGCAGACGAGGGTACGCCTTCAAATTCATTAAACGCATTCATAAACGAGCGAACACCTTCATCTAAGGCTGCTTTAAAGGGCGGTAAATGGGTTTCCCATAGCTTGCGCCGAGAGATATCGACATTGTTATAGTCGCGACCAGCAATGACTTCACCATAGGCGGCAAAGTGCTTCGCTGTTGCCGCAATAGTATCGGGTAAGCTTAAATCATTGCCTTGAAAGCCTCTCACTCGTGCTTTTGCAATTTGCGAGCCGAGATAAGGGTCCTCACCAGCACCCTCCATTACTCTGCCCCATCTAGGGTCGTGAGAAATATCCACCATAGGGGCAAAGGTCCAGTTTTGGCCGGCTGCAGAAGCTTCGATAGCTGCAATCCGTGCAGATCGCTCCATTGCTTCAAGGTCCCAACTTGCAGATTCAGCCAGTGGAATAGGGAAAATAGTGCGGTAACCATGGATAACATCAAAAGCAAACATGAGCGGAATGCCAAGACGCGTTTCTTCAACGGCATAGCGTTGAGCTTTTTCTACATCCTTGGTACCCAAAACATTCAATACTGAGCCAACTAACCCCTTCTTAACCAAAAGATTGCGATGGCTAATCTTGGATACATCAATATCGCCCGTGATAATTTCATAACCACTGTATTGATTGAGTTGACCGGCTTTTTCTTCCAGTGTCATTTTGGCTAAAAGAGCATCAACTTTTTCATCAGTTGTTAATGCCTTAACCTGGATGGAAGCAGAAAAGGCAATACTTGCCGCACAGGCGATTAAGAAATGTCGCATAGATCCCTCAGGGTAAAATAGTAATTAAAGTAATTTTCAACAATATTAATCGTTGTTCGACATGAATTAAATAACAGATGGTTAAAAAAAGTGTCCTTGTACATGAATTAGGACAAATATAGTTTTGCTGATGGGTACGAATGAAAAACTAGTACTTTTTGATATCCAATACTGTGCGGGCTCGTTTTAATTAATCGTAAATTGTCGCAATCGGCAGGCGCTTATGTTGAGTTTTTGTGTAAATCTCAATGAGTCGTTTTTCGTTGTCTGCAGAAATTTCTTTGGCCTCAAGGAAGTCGTCAATCACATCGTATGACAAGCCCAACACCGATTCGTCTTCTTTCTGTGGGCTTAGACATTCAAGGTCAGCAGTGGGTGTTTTATAGGTAATTGAGTCCGGCGCGCCCATCGTTTTGGCAAGTAATCGCACTTGACGTTTACTTAGGCCAAAGAGGGGGGCTAAATCACAGGCGCCATCGCCATGTTTGGTGTAAAAACCGGTAATATTTTCAGCCGAATGATCGGTGCCTAAAACAAGCCCGTTAACTAGTCCGGCAATTTGATACTGGCTGGTCATACGAACTCGGGCTTTGACATTGCCTTTGGCAAAGTCGATCGCTTCTTTTGTAAGAGATTCTTTAGCCTGTTCGAGAGTATCAGATACCTGCTGATTGACCGCGTCTGTGGCGGCTTGAATATTGACTGTCAGCACATTGTCTGCGGCTATAGCATCGAGAGATATTTGCGCATCTTGCTCGTCTTTTTGTGTGCCATAGGGTAAGCGAACAGCATAAAACTGATAGTCATTGTTGCCAGTTTCATGTCTAAGTTGCTGTGCCGCTAATTGGGCAAGACGACCGCAGGTAAATGAATCTACTCCACCACTAATACCGAGCACCAAACTTTTACAGCCTGAGTTGTTAATTTGCTGTTTGATAAAGTTAACCCGACGGTTGATTTCGCTTTCTGGGTCAATACTGGGTAGGACCCGCATTTCATCAATAATTGCTTGCTTGTTCATTGGCCTGTTAATCCTGCAATCTGTATCTATCGGTTAGAGCTATGCCTAAATATAGACTATGTCTGCTAAAAATTGCCCAGTTTTCCTAGCTGCTTTACTCGGGCAAATTATCGTAATGGCTACGAGTGTCAAATGCCGGTGGAATAACATGGGCTGTTAAGCTGTGGGGTAGTTTTCTGAGTAACCAACTGCTTGGAAAAAGTGATCTTTTATCAAAATCGAAACCATCATCCGTTAGCTGAGGATAGTCTGGGAAATTAGTGCCCAACACTTTGACCGCGTTAGCGGCTAACTCATCTTTACCCATCATATGATACGCCTGAGCCATTACAGCTAGACCATCTGCAACCGCCGGAGATTGCTGAAAATTTTCTACAACATATTGACCGCGATTGGCGGCGGCTATTAGCGCGCCTCTGGAAAAGTAGTAATTAGCAACATTTATTTCAGCGCGCGCCAGTTGATTGCGCAGGCTAACTAGACGCTGGCGAGCATCGGGCGCATAGGGGCTGTTGGGGTATAGTTTGATCAGTTGACCCAGTGTTGCAAATGCTTCCCTAGCGGTGCCTATATCTCGGGTGCTGCTGTCTAGGTCAAAAAGGCCATCAAATAGGCGGCCGTTTTGCTTGAGTTCACTCAAACCTTTTACGTAGATGGCGTAGTCGACATTAGGATGTTGTGGATGCAGGCGAATAAAGCGCTCTGCTGAGGCGATACTTGAACCGAAGTCGCTAGACATATACTGGGCATAAATCAGCTCAAGCTGTGATTGCTCGGCGTATTTACTAAAAGGGAACTGTGACTCTAATAGTTGTAAATTAGCAATGGCTATTTGCCAGTTTCTGGATTTTAAACTGCTTTGAATTTTGTCATAAAAGCCTCGCTCTGTGTAGCCGCTCTCTTCGCTTTCAGCTGATTCTTCATCGTTAAAACCCATCCAAGAGCAGTTGGTGAGTAAAGCTATGGAAAAAATCAAACTGATACGCATTTTGTTTTTCATGTAATATTCCCTACAAGAGGAGTTTGCTGACAAAAATCTGTGGCTGAGTATTTAAACACAGAGCACAGTGCAAGCCAATCTGCTTTAACCTTTATAAGACTGATTTACGCTTTGGAAAGTTCAGTCTATTAGGGCTAATTATAGATTTTGATAGATAAATACTGATAAATAGATGGTCATGGAACAGTCGCAGCCTAAAAACAACCAACCTTTAGAGGAAATTTCGACGCAGATTACTAAAACTGCCGAGGTTCCTTTAGATTATTGTGGCCGCCGATTAGATCAGGTGGCATCAGAATTATTCTCTGAATTTTCGCGCTCAAGATTGCAGCAGTGGATCAAAGAGGGTCAGCTTACCGTCGATGGTGCGAAGTGGTTGCCCAAGCGCAAGGTGTTGGGCGGCGAGTGTCTGGATATATGCGCCTCTATTATTGCTGAAGGTGAGTGGGTGGCAGAGGATATCCCGCTCAATATCGTATTTGAGGACGACCATCTATTAGTCATAGATAAGACAGCTAATTTTGTGGTGCATCCGGCGGCGGGCAACCACAGTGGTACGGTGCTTAATGCGCTGTTACATCATTGCCCCGCTCTGAGTACGGTTCCTCGTGCAGGTATTGTTCATCGCCTAGATAAGGATACTACCGGGCTTATGGTGGTGGCTAAAACCTTAGAGGCACATACTGATTTGGTGGCGCAATTACAGGCGCGATCGGTAAAGCGCGTGTATCAAGCCGTTGTTAATGGTCTTTTAACAAGCGGTGGTGTAGTTGATCAACCGGTAGGTAGACATCCGCGTCAGCGTATTAAAATGGCCGTTGTATCTGATGGTAAAGAAGCGCGGACACATTATTCGGTGTTGCAGCGTTTTCAGGGCCATAGTCACCTAGAATTAAAGCTAGAAACGGGGCGCACTCACCAAATTAGAGTGCATATGGCACATCTTGGTTATCCAATCGTCGGCGATAGTCTCTACGCGGGGCGGTTTAAAATACACAAGGGTGCATCTGCAGGGTTTATTGAATATTTACGTGATTTTAGCCGCCAAGCACTGCATGCTGCTGAGTTGGCACTGATTCACCCTGCTACAGGTGAGGAGGTAAGTTGGTCTGCACCGCTTCCGCAGGATTTTCAAACGCTTTTAAGTCAATTGGACGATGAACAAAACAACATTTGATTATCTGGTTCCAGACTGGCCTATCCCTGATAATGTCCAGTCAGCCATTATACTGCGCTCTAAGGGCGATAGCTGTGCTCCCTATGATCATTTTAATCTTGCTACCCATGTGGGTGATAACCCGCAACAGGTTGCGTTAAATCGCCAACAGCTTACAGAGCAGCTTGAACTTCCTGCGCAGCCGCTTTGGTTAAATCAGGTACATGGCACTGCTGTGGTTGATGGTGCCTCGGCTTCTGCTGTACCCGATGCTGACGCTAGTTTTAGCGATTGTAGTCATACCCCCTGTGTGGTTTTAACGGCTGATTGCTTGCCGGTCTTGCTATGTAATCAGCAGGGTACAAAGGTAGCGGCAGTGCATGCCGGATGGCGCGGACTCTGTGGTGGCATTATTGGTAATACACTTAAGCGATTTGATACCAATGATACTGTTCTTGCCTATTTAGGGCCTGCTATCAGTGCGGCTCACTTTGAGGTTGGGGCAGAAGTGCTCGACAAGTTTTTGGCAAATGCTATTAATAACCAGCATAGGTTCACAATAAAACAGGCATTCACTGGTTCAGATAATGGTCGACATACAGCTGACCTATATGCTTTGGCAACCGCTGAATTAGAGCAATATAATGTCACTCAAATTTTTGGCGGTGACCATTGTAGTTACGTTCAGTCTGAGTATTTTTATTCCTATCGCAGAGACAATAATTGCGGTCGAAATGCCTCTTTAATCTGGCTTAAATCATAGATTGATTGCTCTCAGGGTTGGATTGGTGAAATTGCCGCTATTAATGCTTGCTAAGCGCACGTTGTTCTATTAGAATTGCCGCCCTTTAAAGCGGGCTGAACTGCCTGCTAGTGGAAATTAGTTGATTAGGTCCGGTTGGCCTAGCGATATTGGAGTTAGACATGTACGCAGTGATCAAAAGTGGTGGAAAACAGCATCGAGTAGTAGAGGGCGAAACTCTACGTCTTGAGAAATTGGATGTAGCCACTGGTGATAGCATCGATTTTGAAGATGTGTTGATGGTTGGCGAAGGCGCCAAAGTTAAAATCGGCACACCTAATGTTAAGGGTGGCAAAGTGACTGCTGAGGTTATGGCACACGGCAGAGGCGATAAGGTTAAAATTATTAAGTTCCGTCGTCGTAAGCACTCGCGCACTCAACAGGGCCACAGACAGTGGTATACAGAAGTTAAAATTACCGGCATTGCTGTTGGGTAATTCTGAAAGGAGATAGAAATGGCACATAAAAAAGCTGGTGGTAGTACTCGTAACGGTCGCGATTCAGAGAGTAAAAGACTCGGTGTAAAAGTGTTTGGCGGCGAAAAAATTAACGCAGGCAGCATTATTGTTCGTCAACGTGGCACTAAGCTTCACGCAGGTGAAAATGTTGGTATGGGTAAAGACCACACACTTTTTGCCACAGCAAACGGTGTTGTTGAGTTTATCCAAAAAGGACCGAAAAACAGAAAATATGCTCAGGTTGTAACCGCATAAGTTTTTACATCCTGACATTGAAAAGCCCCACTGCGGGGCTTTTTTTATGCGCGACTATTTTTCCAACAATGACAGACAATACCTAGCGACGGTACACTAGTCCAATGAAATTTGTAGATGAAGCAACAATAAAGGTTCAAGCGGGTAAAGGCGGCAATGGCTGTCTGAGTTTTCGTCGTGAAAAATATATTCCCAAAGGGGGCCCCGATGGGGGTGACGGCGGTGATGGCGGCAGTATATTCCTCGAGGCTGTGGAAGGTTTAAATACCCTGATTGATTACCGTTATACCCGCAACTTTCGCGCTGAAAATGGACAGCAAGGCAGTAGTGCTGAGTGCACAGGTCGCGGCGGCGAAGATCTAACCCTAAAGGTGCCCGTTGGAACCACGGTGCTGGATGAAGAAACTGGCGAAGTGCTAGGTGATCTTACGGAATTGGGACAAAAGCTCAAGGTTGCTCAGGGCGGTTTTCATGGCTTGGGTAATACCAGATACAAATCTAGTACCAATCGGGCGCCAAGACAGACTTCACCCGGTCAGGAGGGCGAGCTTAGAGAGCTAAAACTAGAGCTTAAAGTATTGGCAGATGTAGGCCTATTAGGTTTACCCAATGCCGGAAAATCAACTTTTATCCGCTCGGTTTCTGCGGCTAGACCAAAGGTTGCGGATTATCCATTTACTACCCTAGTGCCCAATTTGGGGGTGGTGGGTTTAAGTGCGGATAAAAGCTTTGTAGTGGCCGATATTCCGGGTCTAATTGAAGGCGCATCTGATGGTGCAGGTTTGGGTATTCGATTTCTTAAGCACCTAACTCGCACACGCTTATTGCTTCATTTGGTAGATATGTTCCCTTATCAAGGGGACTCGGCAGCAGATAATGCGCAGATAATTGAAGATGAATTATTAAAATTCAGCCCAACTATGGCACAGGGTGAAAGATGGTTGGTACTCAATAAACTAGATTTGCTGCCCGAGGATGAAGTTGAGGAGCGTTGTCAGGCGGTGATTGATCAACTTAATTGGCAGGGTCCAGTATTTAGAATTTCGGGACTAACCTCGAACGGCACCAAAGATCTATGTGCCACAATTATGGATCATATTGATGAACTGCGTGGCCGTGAAAGAGAAGATGCTGAGTTGATCGTGGCGGAGGATGAGCGTCGCAAGCAAATGCAGTTAGAAGCAAGACAGCGTATTGAAGAGCTTGCTGAATCGCGAAAACAGGCGCGAAAAGCACAGAAACAACAGACTGAAAGTGACGATGACGATTTTGACGACGATGATTATGACGTCGAGGTCGTGTACGCAGAGTAATTTATGATGGACAGACAGACTATAAGTGATGCAAAACGCTTGGTTATTAAGGTTGGCAGTGCGCTGTTAACTAATGATGGCGCGGGCATTGATCGTCAGGCGATTGACGCCTGGGTTGAACAAATTGCTAAGCTTTTATCTGCCGGCAAAGAGGTGGTTTTGGTATCCTCTGGTGCGGTTGCGGAGGGTCTAGCTCGTCTTGGTGTAGATTCCCGTCCGCAAAGTATCCATATGCTCCAATCTGCAGCTGCTGTGGGTCAAATGGGTTTAATACAGACCTATGAAACCAGTTTTCGCAGATTTGAGCGTCAAACTGCGCAGATCTTGCTCGATCACGATGATATGGCCAATCGCGAACGCTATCTCAATGCGCGCGGGGTTATGCAGACTTTGATGGCGCTTAAGGTTGTACCTATCGTTAATGAGAACGATACGGTAGTAACCGATGAAATTAGGTTTGGTGATAATGATCGCTTGGCGGCGCTGGTTGCCAATCTTGTGGATGCGGATGCGCTGATTATTTTGACCGATAAAGACGGTATGTATGATGCCAACCCAGATACCAATGCTAATGCGCAATTGATTTCTTATGCCCATGCCTCGGATAGCTCACTGGATGCTAAAGCCGGAACAAGTAATGGAGTACTGGGTCGCGGGGGTATGCAAACCAAACTCGAGGCGGCGCGGCTAGCCTCTCGTTCCGGTTGTAATACGCTGATCGCTGGCGGCCGCAATCAGGATATCCTGTCGCGTATTTGCGCAGGGGAAAATGTTGGCACTTTTTTGTCGGCAGATAAAACCCCTATAGCAGCTCGCAAACAGTGGTTGGCTGGGCAGTTGCAGGTAAAAGGTAGTTTGGTGCTCGATGCTGGGGCTACCAAGGTTTTGCGTCAACAGGGTAGAAGCTTATTGGCTGTCGGAGTGACGGCAGTGCAGGGTAGTTTTACGCGTGGAGAGCTTTTAAGTTGCGTCGATGCTAATGGGGTTGAGGTGGCGCGGGGCCTTGTTAACTATAACTCGGATGAGACCCAGCTTATTCAGGGTAAAAGCACGGAAGAAATTATTAAAATACTCGGTTACTGTGACGATGATGAATTAATTCATCGAGATAACTTGGTCATTGTTAAATAGAGAGCTCTCGGTTGAGAGCTCTCCTGTTCCTTCTTCTTACTTTTTTCCTTTCCCTGTAGTACATCCCTGTAATTTTCCGATTCCACTTGTATGGTGGTGGGGAGTAATCGAAACAGCCACAAGACACTGCCCTCCCTATTTCTCGCAAGCGAGTATTGTATTCGGAAGGACCCCCCACCTTAATGATGGGTGAATCCTTGTGAGAGTTTCGTTGCTCCTCGGATCTAAGACTAGACCAATATTGCTCTAATACCAGTGGCAGGGTTAAAACAATTCAAACGATAATTTGTCTGCTGTACTTAATTGTGCTTTTAGTTGTTAACTTTAAATAGCAATTTTGGTTGACAGCGCATCGCCAGCCCCTATCATAGCTACTTTTATTAATGCCATTCTCAAGGACTGTCATCATGTTAACTAATGAGCCGCAAACACTTCGAAATGATTGGTCTCGCGAGGAGATCCTAGCCCTTTTTGATCTTCCGTTTAATGATTTGCTCTTCCAGGCCCAAACAGTTCATCGTCAGAACTTTAACCCCAATGAAGTTCAACTCAGTACTCTGTTATCGATTAAAACGGGTGCCTGCCCTGAGGATTGTAAGTACTGCCCGCAAAGTGCCCGATATGACACTGGTCTTGAGAAAGAAAAACTCATGCAAATAGAACAGGTCATTGAGGCTGCTAAGGCAGCAAAAGCCAGTGGTTCCAGTCGTTTTTGTATGGGTGCCGCATGGCGTTCTCCCCACGATCGAGATATTCCAGCAATTGAGGCGATGATTCGTGAGGTAAAAGGTCTAGGTTTAGAGACCTGCATGACCCTAGGAATGCTGAGTGAAACCCAGGCGGATAAATTATCCGAAGCCGGTTTAGATTATTACAATCACAATCTTGATACTTCAAAAGAATTTTATGGCGATATTATTACGACTCGAACCTATCAAGATCGCCTAGATACGCTGTCTAATGTGCGCAATTCGGGTATGAAAGTTTGTTCTGGTGGTATTGTTGGTATGGGAGAGGAGCAAAAAGATCGCGCCGGTTTATTGATGGGCTTGGCCAATTTGCCTAAGCATCCGGATTCAGTGCCCATTAATATGCTAGTAAAAGTAGCTGGTACACCGATGGAATCAGAGGAAGACTTAGATCCTTTTGAATTTATTCGTACCATTGCAGTCGCTAGAATTCTAATGCCTAAATCCTATGTGCGTCTATCAGCAGGGCGAGAAGAAATGAATGAGCAGATGCAGGCAATGGCCTTTATGGCAGGTGCAAATTCTATCTTCTATTGCGATAAGCTTTTGACTACTCCCAACCCTAAGGCTAATAGCGATATGCAGCTACTGAAGCGCTTAGGTATTAGCCCCGAAAAGAGTTCAGTTGAGAAAGACAGCCAGGAGCAAGAAGCTGATTTGCATCAGACGATCGCTGAACAGAAAACAGATCATCTTTTCTACCGAGCTGGCTAACAGCCGCCCCTATGTCTAATTCGATGGACAGGCTACTTCAAGAAAATCTTGAAAAGCGCCGGCTTCAGCACCTTTATCGATCCCGAGTTAGGGTTGATTCTGGCTGCTCGGATCAATTGAGTGTCAACGGTAAAACCGTGCATAACTTTTGCAGTAATGATTATCTTGGTTTGGCTGAAAATGCTGTTATTGCCGATGCTTTTAAGCAGGGCATTGATCACTATGGCACCGGTAGTGGTGCATCCCATTTAATTAGCGGCCATACCAAGGCGCATTGCGATTTAGAGCAACAGTTAGCAGAATTTACTGGTCGTCCTAGGGCTTTGCTGTTTTCTTCCGGTTATATGGCTAATATGGGCGTTATAGGGGCCTTAGCCGGTCGCAGTGATGCAGTACTTGAGGATTACCTCAATCATGCCTCTCTATTGGATGGTGGGCTTTTAAGTCGCGCCAAGTTTCAACGCTACAAGCACCGAGATTGCTACGACCTAGATAAAAAACTGTCGGCCTCAAAGGGTGGGCGAAAACTGGTTGTGACCGATGGAGTTTTTAGTATGGATGGCGATTTAGCGCCATTGCCACAGTTAGCAGATGTGTGTGGTAAAAACGATGCATGGTTAATGGTCGATGATGCCCATGGTTTTGGCGTACTGGGTAACAGTGGCGCCGGCATAGTCGAGCAACTGGGGTTAGATATACAGCAGGTTCCCATACTTATGGGCACTCTTGGTAAAGCCTTTGGTACCTATGGTGCCTTTGTTGCCGGCAGTGAGGCTTTGATTGAAACCTTAGTACAGTTTTCTAGAAGTTATATTTACACCACGGCGCCGCCACCTGCGGTAGCTGTAGCCACGAGTGCCAGTCTTGAATTGGTTAAAAAAGATCAGTGGCGCAGAGATAAACTCAATCAATTGATCGCGCGGTTCCGTGCAGGTGCAGAGCAAATTGGCTTGCGCTTAATGGATTCCAAAACCCCAATACAGCCGGTGCTAATGCAATCTGACGCACAGGTATTAGATGCCAACCAAAAATTATTAGACAGCGGCTTTATGGTGGGTGCTATTCGGCCACCTACGGTTCCTGAGGGCACCGGTCGACTTCGCATTACATTATCTGCCAGTCATAGTGAACAGCAAGTTGATGCACTGCTGGATGCCCTAGATAGATGCTAACCAATCAAGTGCTAAATTCAGCCCCGGCAAGCCCTGAGTCAGTCAATCATTCGCTGACACTATATCCGGCTGGGAGTGCCAAATTACACAGAGATCCGGTTGTGTTGATTCACGGTTGGGGAAGCAACAGTGAAATCTGGCAAACATTACCTGAAAAGCTAAGTGACTATATCGATGTCTACACGCTAGATTTACCTGGATTTAGTAATAGTCAGCCTATTGATGATTACAGTGAGCAGTCATTAATTGATTGGATACATAGTCAATTACCTCAGGCGTGCTATCTAGTTGGGTTATCCTTGGGGGGTATGCTGTGTCGCTCATTTGCCGCTCAGTATCCTGAAAGAGTATTAGGTCTAGTGACGCTGAGTACTAATTTAAAGTTTGTCGCAGATAGTCATTATTTAAGTGCAATGCCAAGTGTTGATTTTAAGCAATTTAGTGCTATTTGGGATCAGGATCCCTCGGCTTGCCTCAATCGATTTTATGGGCTACAGGCACAGGGTGATCACCAGCAACGTCAGCTAATTCGTCAATTGCGCAATATGCGTGCTGATATTGATACTGTGGTGGGTAAACCTATGCTAAAGCTTTTAGCTGATATAGATAGCACTCAGCTGATTGATCAAATTCGTTGCCCATCACTAGCAATATTTGGTGCCAAGGATTGTTTGGTGCCGGTTAATGCGTCAAATCAATTGCCAGAGTCCCATGAGGTTTTGGTGCTGGAATCTGCGGCACACTTGCCTCATCTAAGTTGTGAGACACAGCTATTGGATAGGCTGCGCTCATTTATTGACCAATCTAAGTATCAATTAGATAAACAGCAGGTTGCCCAATCTTTTGGTCGCGCCGCTGAGACCTATGATAGTGCCGCCCATATTCAAAAATGGTCTAGCGATCAGTTGATGAAATCACTAGATGACTCGTCTGTTATTGAGTCCATTGTAGATTTAGGATGTGGCACTGGAACACAGACAGCGGTTTTAAATAAAAAGTTTGCACAGGCACGGGTGACAGGCGTCGATTTTTCTGCGCCAATGCTCTCCTATGCCAACAGTAAGCAAGCTGATTCAGATATTAAATGGCTGTGTTGCGATGCTGAAGATATAGCGTTGCAAGACCAATCTGAAGATCTAGTATTTTCAAATTTCGCTCTGCAGTGGTGCAACGATCTAACGCCAAGTTTGGCGGAAATTTATAGAGTATTAAAAGCCGAAGGGCAGTTTTATTTTGCAATTCCAGGTCCGCAGACACTGTGTGAACTGCGCCAGGTGTGGGGCGAAATAGATAAAGATATCCATATAAATCGATTTGCCAGCTCGAACCAATGGCAGACGGCTTTGGAATCGGTAGGTTTTTCTAACATAGAAATAACCCAGACCACTAAAATTGAATATCACCCCAGCGTTAAAGATCTCTTGTTGAATCTTAAAACGGTGGGGGCGACCAATTACAACAGTGGTAAAAGCAAGCACCTTACAGGCAAGCAGCATCTAAAGCGGCTTTATCAAGCCTATGATAAATTTAAAACTAGTCAAGATACATTCCCCGCAACTTGGGATATTATTTTTGGTCGTGCGGTGAAATAAATGGCAAAGAAAGTTTTTTTTATAACAGGAACAGATACTGATGTGGGCAAAACTGAGGTAGCCGCAGGTTTGCTTGAAGCAGCCAATCAAAAGGGTTTGCGCACTGGGGCGATAAAGCCAGTTGCAGCTGGTTGCGAAAATCGTGGTGATGGTCCGCAAAACGACGATGCGATTAAACTTCAAGCGCTAGCCAATGTAGCCTTAAGTTATCAGCAGGTTAATCCTGTTGCCTTGGATCTACCCATGGCTCCCCATATAGCCGCGCAAGAGCAGGGCAAAGTACTTTCAGCCAATAGGCTGACCGGTTTTTGCCGTGGAGTGAGTATGTTGCCGATGGATTTTTTGGTTATTGAGGGTGCCGGTGGCTGGCGGGTTCCTATTAATAAACGTGAAACCATGGCCGATATCCCCAAACAATTGAACGCAGAGGTTATTTTAGTCGTAGGTATAAGGCTGGGTTGTATTAATCATGCTTTGTTAACCGCTCAAGCTATTCGTCAAGATGGTTTAAAGATCGCCGGATGGGTTGCCAATATTTTGGATACAGAAATGCTCCGTATAGACGAAAATATTGATACACTTAAGCACATGTTAATTGAACCCTGTCTTGGTGTTGTGCCTCGATTATCAGAGGTAACACCGCAACAGGTTGCAGCCCACTTAACTATTCCAGAGTGATGAAAAGAGACATTATGAGCGAACAAGATAAGTTATCAAAAGAAGATATGAAGCGTGTCGAAAACTACCTTAGCAGTGGTTTTAATGAAACCGATCGCAAGCCATTTAGAGGCCTAGTACTGTTGGGTATTATATGGAGTGTTGTGGCTGTTCTTGGCGGTATCAGCTGGTATATTGGACAGCATGCCGGTTTTTTATAGATCGCTTGAGGCATTGATTAATGCGCATAGTTAACCGCAGCTATGATCTTGAGAAAGCCAATTTTTCTGCTACAACAGCACCGCTTCTGCAAAGAATTTTTCACGCCAGGGGTCTCAGTAGCGACACTGATCTGAGCCTGCAACTATCCAAGTTACCCAGTCCTAACCTAATGCGTGGCCTTGATACTGCGGTCGAGCATTTAGTCGATGTGTTACAGGTAAAACAAAAAATAGTCATAGTCGGTGACTTTGATGCCGATGGCGCTACAAGCTCAGCATTAATGGTGCTGGCGTTAACCGCTATGGGCTATAAATCTGTGGAGTTTTTGGTGCCTAATCGATTTGATTATGGCTATGGTTTAACCCCTGAAATAGTAGAGCTGGCCCAGCAAAAACGTCCCGACCTCATTATCACCGTCGACAATGGTATTTCTAGTATTGAGGGCGTTGATTACGCCAATCAACTGGGTATCAAAGTTATTATTACTGACCATCATTTACCAGGAGCTAAGCTTCCCGATGCAGCAGCAATTGTTAATCCTAATCAGCCAGGCTGTGAATTTCCCTGTAAAAACCTGGCCGGTGTAGCGGTAGCCTTTTATTTGTTGAGCGCCTTGCGTGCAAAGTTGCGCGAGCTGTGCTGGTTTGAGAAAGAGGCTATTAAAGAGCCGAATATGGGGCATTATTTAGACTTGGTCGCATTGGGTACTGTGGCGGATGTTGTACCCCTAGATCAGGTTAATCGAACACTTGTTCATCAGGGATTACTCAGGATTAGAGCCGGATATGCTCGACCTGGTATTAATGCACTACTAAAAATAGCAGGAAAAAACCCGGCCCAATTAGTTGCCTCAGATATGGGCTTTGCAGTGGCACCCAGACTCAATGCGGCAGGGCGCTTGGATGATATCTCCTATGGCATTCAGTGCCTGTTGACGAATGATCCTAAAGAAGCACTAGATCGCGCCCAAGAACTGGAGCAGTTCAATCAGGATCGCAAAGCCATTGAGCGTGAGATGCAAATCGAAGCGCTAAAAATTGTTGAAGGTTTGGCCTTGGATGATCAGGCTGAACTTCCCGCGGCTTTATGTCTATATCAGGCTGACTGGCATCAAGGGGTTGTCGGTTTACTGGCATCCAGAATTAAAGAAAAATTTCATCGTCCGGTGGCGGTGTTTGCCAGAGATGATAGCGGCACCCTTAAGGGCTCGGTTAGATCTATCCCGGGGTTGCATATTCGTGACGCCTTAGACGCTGTAGCTACGCAAAATCCTGGTTTAATTAGTAAGTTTGGCGGACATGCCATGGCCGCGGGTCTAAGTCTAGAAGAAAGCCAGTTGGAGGCATTTAAAAAAGCCCTTGAACAGCATGTGGCAAGCACTATAGATCCCCTTGATTTGGAGGCTACATTACAAACCGATGGGCAACTAGAGACTGATCAATTTACTATGCATATTGCTTCGGTATTGCGCGATTCTGGTCCTTGGGGGCAGGCATTTCCTGAACCCTGTTTTGAAGGCGAGTTTGAGCTCAGATCTCAACGTATAATGGGCGAAAATCATCTAAAGGTTTCACTGACACCCGATGCTAATAATACCCAATCGATCGATGGCATCTACTTTAATGTTGATATCGATCAATGGCCAACTACGGCTTCAAGAGTGCGCTGTGTCTATCGTTTAGATATTAACGAATTTCGCGGTCGCCAAAGTCTCCAATTACTTATCCAATATATGGAGCCTATCTAGCTTTACTCGCTATTTAGTCGGCAGTTGGATATGAAATGTGGTGCCCTCATCTTTGTTGCAGGTAACGGCAATCTGCCCTTGATGCTGTTCGGTAATAATAAAGTGACAGAATGATAGGTGCATCACCCTATCTTCACCATCATTAGTTGCTTCTTCTTGACTAAATGGCTCAAATAAATTCTTTTGCTCTTCTAAACTAATGCCTTTGCCATTATGTTGAATACGTAGCCAAAGATCATCAAATGCCATAGATATATTTACGCTTATTTCAGGCTTGTAATCCAGATCCTCTATACTGTCTAAGGCATAGCATGAACAGCGCAAAATACTCAATAGAGCCTGCTGAAGCTCGGTGATATAGCAGGGTATATCGGGGAGGTTTTCAGCAAAATCAGTGGTAATTTTTACATCGCTAAATCGAAGGTTATCGGTAATAGATAAAACATCACTGGCTAGTTCCAAGCTATTTTCTACAACAGATACAATACTGCTTTGGATTTTTTCTCCACCACCACTGGCCGAAAAGTTAAGCAAATTTGTAATTACTGAGCTGGCCTGTTGGCCGCGAATAACAGTTTCTTCCAATAATTCGCTTAAACCCTCGGTATCTAAGTTATCGTCAACTACACTTTGTCGCACAGTTTTAATATCTTTGATAATTGCCGTGAGTGGCTTATTGATATCGTGTGCCATAACCGCGGCCATCTCGCCCATAGCCGACATCTTATCGCGCTGAATCAGCATATTTTCATTCTTGGCGCGCTGGGTTACATCGTCCAAAAGGATAACCACACCGGTCTCATTTTCGCGTTGCAGTGGGTAAATAGTGATATCAAATTGATACTGGCCGCGTTGGCTGTATTTCACGGTAATAATCTTATTGTCATCCTGCGCCTGCTTGACTTGATCGGGGGTAACTGTAATAGCGGGGAAGGTTTTCCATAAATCTTCGCCCTGAGCCTGTTTAAAGTTAACCCCGCTGATGATTTCTGCGCGATTATTCCATTGGGTAATTTGATTTTTTTGATTTAAACCAATCAAAATCATAGGTAAAGACTGCAAAATACTATTGATATAGGCCTCGGATTTTTGCAGTTGCTCGGTGGTCTTTTTATGCTCTGAGACCTCTGTTTTTAACAGCTTATTAGACTTGTCGAGGGTCTTGGTTCTTTCAGCCACTCGCTGTTCTAGCTGTGAGCGAATATCCTCTAGCTCATTGTTATAGCGGCGTGCCTGACGGCGGGTAAAATAAAGTCTTACACTTGTAATAGCCAAGGCGATAATAAGAATATTACCGACAAAATTGGCAACATATTGCCAGTTAGTAGAGCCATCGGCTTCACGAAATAACCAAAAGATATCAGCATAGGCAGATTGGCAGAAAGTAAGTAATAACCAGCTAAAAAGAATCTGTTTTAACGTCAATGTGTCCACTCCTAGTGGTTTATCCGTTGCGCTTCATTATAACCACGAGCCTGAGTGGTTTTGTAGTAAAAGCTTATATTTAGGTTATCTGGTTGTCGCTTTAAGAGGAGCAACTGACACTGATTTTACTGGCCCAATCTGGCGGCAGTCCCTCGTATTTTTCAGCCTCAGGATGGGTAATATAGGGGTTATTAAGTATCTTAAGCAACAGTTCTACTTCAGAGTAATCACCGGCCTCAGCGGCTTCTATTGCGGTCTGGGCCATATAGTTTCGCAAAACATAAAGCGGATTAATTTGTTGCATAGACTCGCATCGCTGTTTGTCGGTCAATTTTTGTGACGCAAGTCTTTGCAAATAAGTCTCAGCCCAGAGATCAAATTGATCGCGATCAATAAAATAATCTCGAATACTTTGGTTGCTTACCGAAAAGTCGCATAGCTTGCGAAAAAACAAGGTGTAATCAACCTGATCATTGGCCATCATTATCAGTAATTGATTAATCAATTGTTCATCTTGTGGTTGATATTCCAATAAGCCAATTTTGGTCGCCATGATTGTTCGATACTGACTTAAATATTCATTTTCATACTGTTTCAGACAATCGGTAATTTCATTGGTATCTAATAAGGAGCCAAAGCAAGTAGCCAGTGCATTGAGATTCCATAACGCAATAGAGGGTTGATTTCTAAAAGAATAACGGCCCTGATGATCGGAATGGTTGCAGATAAACTCTGGGTTGTAGATGTCCAGAAAGCCGAACGGGCCATAGTCGATGGTATCGCCAAGAATCGACATATTATCGGTATTCATTACCCCATGACAAAAACCTACCGATTGCCACTGGGCGATGGTTTTTGCCGTTTTAAGAACACAATTTTGTAGCAGTAAATAATAGCGTTTTGGGTCTTCTTTCCAGGCAGAAAAATGGCGCTGAATAAGATAATCAGCTAATTCTTTGACCGCCTTCGGGTTATTGCTGTAGTGAAAATGTTCGAAATTGCCAAACCTAATATGACTGCGTGCCACTCGACAGACAACCGCTGCAGGCTCTACTTGTTCCCGGACCGCCGTGGTTGTACCTGTGCTTAAACTGAGCGCTCTGGTGGTATCTATACCCAATCCATGCATCGCTTCAGAACAAAGATATTCGCGAATACTAGAGCGCAAAACCGCTCGGCCGTCGCCAAATCTAGAATAGGGGGTTGGACCTGCTCCTTTTAATTGAAGATCCCAGAGTTCATCGTTGTCGCCCACAGCAATTTCGCCCAGAGTAATGGCGCGACCATCACCCAGTTGGCCGGCCCAAACACCAAATTGATGGCCTGAATAGACCGCGGCAAAAGAATTAATAGAGTACTGTGTTAAATCACCGCTCATTATTCCCAAGCAGGTATCACTAGCCATTTCATCTGCCGAAATGCCAAGCATTTCAGCTAAATCTTTATTCGTGCTGACCCATGATGGGTTATCTAAGGGTTGAGGAGTTATAGCACTCAAAAAAGTGCTGTCTGAAGCTTCAAAATGATCGTAAAAATGACATTTTAGCCGCTGTTGAACTGAGTTGTTGTCCATTGACTCTTTTATCTGCCTTATTATCAGTTGGCTGATGAATATGAAAAATACTTTGTCGAGCGATGTAATAGATCATCTTGAAGCCTAACCGTTGGTTAATCAAGCCTGTTTTTTCTTGGTGTGAACTCGGTGCTAAGGTAGAATGCAGGCTTTGCATAAAGGCACAGATTATCCGCTATGGAAGTAAGCCCGTTTTACAACAGTCTCGATGACCTTCAAGCTCGCACTGAGCTGCTTCGGGGGTATCTTTGACTATGTTAATCGCAAAGAGCGTCTAACGGAGGTTGAGCTAGAGTTATCTGAACCCGATGTCTGGAATGACCCCGACCGCGCACAGGAGTTGGGTCGCGAGAGATCATCCCTAGAAGCTGTGGTAAAAACCATCGAAGATTTGGATTCGGGCATCGCTGATACCAGAGAAATACTGGGTATGGCTGTCGAAGAAAATGATGCTGATATGCTCAATGATGTGCAAACAGATATTGACGCAATGGAATCCCAACTAGCTACTCTCGAATTTCGCAGAATGTTTTCTGGTGAAATGGATGAAAACTCTGCTTTTCTAGATATTCAATCCGGTTCTGGTGGCACCGAAGCGCAAGATTGGGCTGAGATGCTATTGCGTATGTATCTGCGGTGGGCCGATGATAAAGGTTTTAAAGCAGAATTGGTTGAATGTTCAGCCGGTGAAGTCGCTGGTATTAAAAGTGCTACCGTACAGATCTCAGGGGACTATGCCTTTGGTTGGTTGCGCACCGAAATAGGTGTTCACCGACTGGTGCGAAAATCACCGTTTGATTCCGGTAATCGCAGGCATACATCATTTGCAGCGGTCTATGCCTCACCGGAAATTGACGACAATATAGATATTGAGATCAATCCTTCCGATGTGCGTACAGATACCTATCGCGCCTCTGGAGCAGGGGGCCAGCACGTCAATAAAACTGATTCTGCTGTGCGATTAACCCATGAACCTAGTGGTATCGTTGTACAATGTCAGAATCAGCGGTCGCAACACCAAAATCGCGATAAATGTTGGCAGATGTTACGAGCGCGACTGTATGAGTTAGAATTGCGCAAGCGCCAAGAGGCGGCGCAGGCTACTGAAGATGGTAAATCAGATATTGGCTGGGGCAGTCAAATTCGCTCCTATGTTTTAGATGATGCCAGAATCAAAGACTTGCGAACCAGTGTAGAAACCAGAAATACTCAAGCAGTATTGGATGGCAAGATAGACCAATTTATTGTTGCTTCGCTAAAAGCGGGGCTTTAGTTATTAATTCTTAACAGTGAAAAATATTATGACTGACCAACAAGGCGAAAATAAGTTAGACGAAAATAAGCTAATAGCCGAGCGCAGAGCCAAGCTTGAGAGTCTGCGCGAGCAGGGTGGCGTCGCTTTTCCTAATTCCTTTCGTCCAGCTGATAAAGCGGCTGATCTGCAGGCTGATTTTGGTGTAAAAACCAAAGAAGAGCTCGAGCAATTAGCCCGACCTACCAGTATAGCGGGCAGGGTTATTCGCAATCGAGGTGCTTTCATTGTTGTCCAAGACAGCAGCGGAACAATCCAGCTCTATGTGACCAAAGATGCACGTCCCTTTGCTAAATCACTAGATCTTGGTGATATTGTCGGTGTTAGCGGTGCTCTGCATAAGTCAGGAAAGGGCGATCTGTATGTGCAAATGGATGCTTACCAACTAATAACTAAGGCTTTGCGTCCACTACCGGATAAATTTCATGGCTTGGCTGATCAAGAGATGCGCTATCGTCAGCGCTACGTAGATTTAATTGTAAATCCAGAGGTTAGAGACACCTTTATTATTCGCTCAAAGGTGGTAGATTTTATTCGTGGCTATCTCAATGGTTCAGGTTATCTAGAAGTTGAAACACCGATGCTACAAACCATTCCTGGCGGTGCTGTGGCGCGTCCTTTTGTGACCCATCACAACGCTCTAGATATTGAGATGTATATGCGTATAGCACCAGAACTCTACCTTAAAAGGTTGGTTGTTGGTGGCTTAGAAAGAGTCTATGAAATTAATAGAAATTTCAGAAATGAAGGGCTTTCAACACGGCATAACCCTGAATTTACCATGTTGGAATTTTATCAGGCCTACGCTGACTTTAACGATTTAATGGATCTTACTGAAGATATGCTGCGCAAGCTTTCTCAGCAGGTATTGGGTACTACAGAAATAACCAATACAGTGAAAGATGCCAATGGTGAAGTTCAGTCTGAGATCACCTTTGATTTTGCCAAGCCTTTTGTTCGCCTATCGGTTTTTGATTCTATTTTATCCTATAACCCAGATATCAATGCTGAGGATTTAAGCGATGAGCAGGGAGCCCGAAAAATTGCCACAGATCTCGGTATACCGCTTAAAGATATTTGGGGACTGGGTAAGGTACAAATAGAAATCTTTGAAAAAACGGTTGAGCATAGACTTGAACAACCGACCTTTATTACCCGATATCCAACCGAGGTTTCACCGCTAGCAAGGCGCAATGATGAAGACCCATTTGTGACTGATCGCTTTGAGTTTTTTGTCGGTGGTAGAGAGATAGCTAATGGCTTTTCCGAGCTTAATGATGCAGAAGATCAGGCGGCTCGTTTCAAACAGCAGGTGGCAGAGAAAGATGCTGGCGATGATGAAGCAATGCACTTTGATGCCGACTATATTCGTGCCTTGGAATATGGCATGCCACCCACAGCGGGTGAGGGGATTGGTATTGATCGATTGGTGATGTTGTTGACTGATTCACCCTCAATCAGAGACGTTCTACTATTTCCGCATATGCGTCCTGAGTAGAATCAACTGTCCGTGGAGTTTAAAACTCCACGGATAATCTTCCTGAAAATGCTTATTTTAAATTAGCGTAATAAGCTGCCAAATTAGCGATATCAGCATCGGTAAGGTTCTTCGCCATTGCCGACATCATGGCATTCTTGCGACGCCCGTCGCGATACATTTGCAAGGCACTGGCAAGGTAGGCTTGTTTTTGACCGGCTAGGTTAGGCCACATTGGATTGTTACTAATACCATTGGCGCCATGACAACCGGCACAGGTTACCGACTTAGCCTTTCCCGCTGCCGCATCACCGGCAAAGCTAGCGGAAGCTAGTGTAGATAAAATAATAGCAGTCGATAGGGTTAACATTTTCTTCATTGGATATCTCCAGATATTTAGATCAAATTAAGATCTATTTACCAGCGAATGGCTAATAAATAGTGTTGCAGTTAACAGTGCCACAGCACCCACCTGGTGAGCGGCAGCAACGGCAACTGGCACGTGAAAAATCAACGTACTAATACCGAGGGTAATTTGTACTACTAATAAAAATAGCATGCTATAGATACCGATGCGGACATTGCTAGAAATATTTTTTCTCAAGGCGAATACCGAAAAACTAATTAGCAACAGGGCCATAATGTAGGCAAATATGCGATGATTAAATTGAATGGTAGTAATATTCTCAAACGCCGAAAGCCATGCTGGGCTCATAGAATATAATCCAGCAGGAACAAAACTATCACCCATTAGCGGCCATGTTGAATAGGCGTAGCCAGCTTTGGTTCCAGCCACTAAACCGCCAGATAAAATCATTAAAAACACCAGGGCACTTAGAATACATGCAGGCTTGCCTAGCCCCGAGGGTTGGTCGCAAGGTTTATTGATAAGGCCAAACGCAGTCCAGGTGATAAAACCATAGATAACGATGGCTAAACCAAGGTGCGCGGTTAGTCGATATTGGCTGACATGAGGTACATCCACGAGTCCACTTTTAACCATATACCATCCCATAAGCCCCTGACAGCCACCCAATACCAACATTAATAACAATTTGGGGAAAAGTTGTGGCGATATGCGACGACTAAAGTAAAAGTAGACAAAGGGAATAAAAAATAACAGACCAATCAGTCTACCTAGTACGCGATGCAAATACTCATACATAAAAATGACCTTGAATTCACTCATTGTCATTCCTAGATTAATTTTTTGATACTCGGGGAACTGCTGATATTTTAGGAATAGGTCCTGCCAATCCGCTTGGCTTAGTGGCGGGATAATACCCATAAGAGGTCGCCATTCCACCATCGATAATCCCGAATCTGTCAGGCGTGTTACTCCGCCTAGCAGAATCATAACGAAAATAACCACAGCACAGGTCAAAAGCCAGCGTGCGATTAATTTATCATTTATTGCTTGCGTGGGGTTTAGTTGTGTCATTTAAAATCCTGGAAGCCTATGTATGCATAAGCACAATAATTGCGTTCTAGTTACGCGAAATACTACTTTTTAGACTAATAAAACCGTCTGATTTTTTGCAACTATTAATGGTGTTTGAATCTGTTGTGGCGAATTATTTCAATCTTAGTCATAAACTGTGGAAAGCGCCTAAAAGGTGCTCTATTATAACATGAACTCAAATCAGGTTGCTTAATGAGAGATAGATATGGTCAATCAGCGGGAAATTAGGCTCCACTCACAATGGCAAGAGGTCATTGGTGAGGAATTTAATAAAGATTATATGCAGTCACTTCGTGAATTTTTAATTCAGCGTAAACAGCAGGGTGCCGTTATTTATCCGCCTGTACAGGAGTGGTTTTCGGCGCTTAATAGCACCCCGTTTGATGATGTACGTGTCGTCATTCTAGGGCAAGACCCCTACCATGGCGCTGGTCAGGCTCACGGTCTATGTTTCTCGGTCAGACCTGATGTTAAAGTGCCGCCATCATTGGCTAATATCTACAAAGAGATTAAATCTGACCTATCGATAGACCCTCCCAATCATGGCTGCTTGTCTAGCTGGGCTCAACAGGGCGTGTTACTTTTAAATGCCACACTAACCGTCGAAGACGCCAATGCTGGCGCGCACCAAGGCAAGGGTTGGGAGCAATTTACCGACCACATAATTAAGACTATTAATGATCGACGCCAAGGCGTGGTGTTTATGCTGTGGGGCAGTTATGCGCAAAAAAAATCAGCCATGATAGATGCGTCGCGTCATCTGGTTTTAAAATCCGTACACCCATCGCCCTTATCCGCCTATAGAGGTTTCTTTGGTTGTGGCCACTTTTCTGCCGCTAATACTTATCTGCAACAACAGGGTTTAGGGCAAATTAATTGGCAGTTGCCGGATAGAGACAGTGCCTTAAAAGCGTTGCAAGAATACTAATCACCCACATTAAGCGGTGGTTTATCGGCTTTTTTTCGCAACCAATTAAGACCTTTTAAAATAGCGGGAATGGTCACCAGCTTCTTCTCAAACGCAAATTTTTTCGGGTAATCGATTAAAACTAGGCCCATAAAAATGGTTAAAAGACCCTGCCCAGGGATAAATAGCATCAAAAACCCGCCGGTTAATAAAATACATCCCAATAGGTTTTTAACCACAATCAATAGCAAGCGAAAAATAGGTCGAGTCTTAGCTTGCCATAGGGACGGTTGGCGTTGGCTATATAAAAAATAATCTTGAGGAATTTTTGCTGCGAGCCAGGGTAATGATAAGAGACTACTAATAAAAATTACCGCTGAAACTGCACCAACTAGTGGTAAAATCGAAGTATAAGAATAGAATAGTTCGATCATTCAGACGCCTAATTTAGCCTAATTCATAGGGTAAATTGAGAAGCTCCACTGAGATTTCGGTTTGATCTAAAACTACTGTGTTGATCTCTGTGCTAGAGGTTGAGAGCACCGCGAGAGCCTCAACCTGACCCTGCTCATTAGCCTCGGCATTAACAATAGTACCCAGTTGTTTGCCTTCAAGATTACTCAGTGTTTGGCCAGACGCAGGTACTGAATCAGTGGCTAGTGCCAATAGGTACATTCTGCGCTTAACCGCGCCCAAATAATGCGCCCGCGCAACCACTTCTTGCCCAGTGTAGCAGCCTTTTTTAAAGCTAATAAAATCTAGCAAATCAAGATTTAGCATCTGAGGGATAAATTGATCAGTAGTCTCTGAGGTAATATCAGCCATTCCGGCTCTAAGTCGATCTAAGCTATTTAATTTAGCCCCAACAGCAAGGGTTTGATCGCTCATATCAGTAATCTCAGTTTTAAAAAACACCGCATATTTTTCTAGGCTAGCAATCGCTGTATCGACAATTGATGGATGAGTTTCCAATATAAGACAGTCGTTATCCTTAGCTATTATAGAAAAAAGAAATATGACGCGTCCTTTGGGGGTGCAGTGACAGCCGCGAATAACCTTGTCATCGCTGAGTTTGTGTAGGTCACAGCTAACCTGACCCTGAAGAAACTTAATGCTGTCTTGTCCGCGCAACTCAATTAAGCCACGATTTGTATTGCTCATAAATCATCCAATCAAACGTATAGGTAATAACTAGCCAGATAGTTTAGCCTATTTTACTTTAGTTCCCTATAATATCTGATTCATATCAAAGGTGTAATTATGCAAAAAAATCGTCTGTTGTGGGCAAGTCGGCGCGGAATGTTGGAATTGGATCTGCTGCTGCTGCCATTTGTGGAAAATCATTATGACCATCTTGCAGATGACGACAAGCAGCAATTTCATCTATTCTTAGAGTTAGAAGATCAGCAATTGTTCCAATGGTTGGTGCAAAAGGAAAAGGCATCGGACAGCAATACTCAGCGGATTATCGATATTATTCATGCAAGTCGAAAGCGGCCCCAATAGTTTTACAATTTCTCCTGCAAAATCACTTCTCTTTTTTGATCTTACTGCAGTTGCTCTGGTGTTAGTCATGCTGATAATCATTCCAATTATCTTCAGCGTTAAGCTTATTGCTATTATTTTAGTGGTCTGGTACGGCCAAGTAACAATGGCTAATTTTAAGCGGGCACCAGCAGATCAACTGCAGTTTCAGCCCGAAACTGAGCAATGGATATTGAATGGGGAAAAGGTTTATTTACAAACTCAGCAATTTTTGACGCGAAACTTACTGGTAATGAATTTTTATGCCGAGACCGGCGCTAGATTGAGTCAAGTAATACCCATAGACTCAATGTCCAGAACTCAACATATACGCCTGCGGAAACTAATGATTGCTTGGTCAAAAAACCCTAATCGCGGTGAATAACAACATCCTGACCGGCAAAATTAATCGGTACCATAATGGTGTCTCTAGCCACAGGCGATAGCTCAGGGTAATCCACGGTAAAGTGAAGCCCGCGGCTTTCTTTGCGCTGTTGCGCGCAGCGAATAATCAGTTCAGACACAGTGGCTAAATTGCGCAATTCAAGAAGATCACGTGAGATTTTATAGTTGCTGTAATACTCCTGAATTTCATTGAGCAAAAGTTTAACCCTATGATGGGCGCGCTCAAGTCGTTTGTCAGTGCGAACAATGCCCACATAGTCCCACATAAAGCGACGCAGCTCGTCCCAATTGTGTGATATAACTACATCTTCATCAGAGCTATTGACGCGTGATTCATCCCAGTCTTGAATTAAATCAGGGGCATTAATCGAAGTGATATTGGCATTGATATTTTTAGCCGCCGCCTGGGCATATACCAAGCATTCTAGCAGTGAGTTACTTGCCATTCGGTTAGCCCCATGCAGGCCAGTAAAGGCGGTTTCACCAATCGCATAAAGATTCTTCAAGTCAGTTTGACCCTGCTTATCAACCACTACGCCGCCACAGGTGTAGTGGGCCGCCGGTACCACGGGAATCGGCTCTTTAGTGATATCTATATTAAACTCGAGACAGGTTTTATAAACGGTTGGGAAGTGCTCGGTAATAAAGTCCGCCGGCTTGTGACTAATATCCAAATAAACACAGTCACAACCAAGACGCTTCATTTCAAAGTCTATAGCTCGCGCCACAACATCTCTGGGTGCCAGTTCACCGTCGGCATGAAATTTATCCATAAAGCGTGAACCATCGGAGAGCTTCAGTACTGCGCCTTCACCGCGAAGAGCCTCAGTAATCAATGATGATTTTGCTTTGGGATGGTACAGGCAGGTCGGGTGAAATTGGTTAAATTCTAAATTTGCTACGCGACAGCCGCGACGCCAAGCCATTGCCAAGCCATCACCGCTAGCGCCATCTGGATTGCTGGTGAAGAGATAGGCCTTGCTGGCACCGCCCGAAGCGAGAACCACTGTTTTAGCTTGAAATAGCGTTACCTGTGAAGTCTCAATATCTAGTAAATAAGCGCCATTACAACGTATTTTGCGCGAGTTATTATCCGCTTGGGTTACCAGATCAACAGCGCAGTGATGTTCATAAATATCAATATTATCTCTAGCGATGACTTGATCGACTAGAGTCGTGGTTACCGCTTTTCCAGTCGCATCTGCAGAATGCAGTATGCGTCGATGACTATGACCGCCTTCTTGGGTTAAATGGTAATGAACCTGATCGGAATCGAGCGTAAAATCCACGCCCTGTTCAATCAACCATTTTACCGCTGAGGGGCCATTTTCAACCACATAGCGAACACTGTCTTCATGGCACAGGCCGGCACCGGCAATCAAGGTATCCTTAACATGCGCCTCAGCGCTATCATCCTTATCAAAAACAGCGGCAATCCCACCTTGAGCAAGCCATGAGGCGCCACCTTTAAGGGTTGATTTGCTGATCAGTGCTACATTGAGGTGCTGGTCTAGCTGAAGCGCCAAGGTAAGTCCTGCAGCGCCGCTACCGATTACCAAGACATCATAGAAATTGTTTTTGATCATTAATAAACCGCATATAATAAAACTAACGTGATAGTATAATATGAGATGCCCAGTGACTACGGCAATTTGTATAAATCTGTTAGATTAAATCGCAAACGCGGGATATCTAAGCCGATGAAACTGTTAATACGTAATAGTGCGCACTGTAGCCCAGAATAAGATAACGGATTTTTAATGAAGGAACACAATTCAGAGCCAACAGATCACCAATTAGTTTTGCGGGTGCAAAAGGGTGATAAAAGAGCCTTTGACCTTCTGGTGCTAAAATATCAATACAAATTACAAGCCATTGTTGGACGTTTTATACGCGATACCGACGAAGTCGCTGATGTCACTCAAGAAGCATTTATTAAAGCCTACAAGGCACTGCCCAAATTTCGTGGCGATAGTCAGTTCTTCACCTGGCTGTATAGAATCGCCATCAATACGGCAAAAAATTACCTAGTGTCTAAAAGTCGTCGACCTGCTAACACCGATATCGATGTCGAAGACGCTCAACAATTTTCCAATAATGACAAGCTAATTGATGAGGCTACGCCTGAAAATACGATAATGACCGAAGAGCTAGCCACTATTATCAAGAATGGCCTAAGCGCCTTGCCTGAAGATTTGCGTACCGCTTTAACCTTGCGAGAATTTGAAGGGATGAGTTATGAAGATATTGCTGCCGTTATGGATTGCCCAGTGGGTACCGTAAGATCAAGGATATTCAGGGCTCGAGAGTTCTTGGATGAGCGAGTTTTGGCGGTGGATAATAAAAATTGAACCTTTTGCAACCCTATGGGTCTTAAGGGTAAGGATTTTAGATTGTGTGTTTTAATCTGGGTTTTAAATGATGAGGAAATTGTATGAGCGAGAGTAAACAGCGTCTTACAGAATCAGTGTCTGCACTGGTCGATGGTGAGGTTAGCGAGCTTGAGTTGCATCGTATTCTCAAAGAGTTAGCGCTCGAGGGCTCTAGCGATCCAGCCGATTTAACCGATCAGGCTATTGCCAATAAATGGTCTAGATATAACCTTACCTCTCAGGCTATGGCCAATACACCCTTGGCTGGCAGAGATATTTCTCAATCCGTATCAGCTGCTATAGCTAATGAAAAAACCTACAGCAACAATTTTATACAGCAATTTATTCAGGCTAAGTCAGTAGGTCGTTTTGCTGTAGCTGCCAGCGTTGCCTTTATGGCTATTATCGGCGTTCAGCAACTTAATAACGTCAGCCCAATGAAAAATGAGACTTTTCAAACAGCAGGCTCTTCTGAAAATTCTGTGGACCAGCTTCAACGACCAGCGAATCAATTTCCCACTGGCTTTCAGCCGATGATTGAAGCGCGTACGGTCAATGCCGGCGGGGCATTCAAAACCTCACAACAACCCGCTAAACTAATCAAGTTATATGTTCCTTCGACGGATGCAAAAGCAAGCCAATTAGGTTTAAAGTCGACTTCTGTCGAAGATCGAGCTATATCAGAGCCCAAAACTGACGAAAATAAGCTTTTACCTAAAGAATCTATCGCTAAGTAAACCTGTGGCTGTTGTTCTGGTTGTCAATCGGATACTGCTTGCTAGAAGTTTTTAATAGGCTAAGCTAAACTTTACGTATTAAATACATATTTAAAAGAGATTCATCAATGATTCTTGAGACAGCTACTGTAACTGCCATAGAAAACGATGCCCTATGGGTTGAAGCAGTGCAAAAATCGGCATGTGAGACCTGTACTGCGCAAAAAGGCTGTGGTACTGCTGTGCTCTCCAAGTTAACCGGCAGAACTAGCCGCTTGCGGGTGCTAAAATCTCAGGACAGTACTCAGGGATATAGGGTTGGTCAGCAAGTCACTATAGCTATACCTGAAGATGTTGTGGTGCTGGCCTCTGTTTGCGCCTACCTTGTTCCTCTTGGAGCTAGTCTGATCGGTTTATGGCTGATGAGCTCAAGTGATGCGATGAGTGTTTTAGGTGCAGTGTTAGGGCTCGCTGGCGGTGGCGGTTTAGTCAGTATGCTCAATGTCAAACTTCGCAATGATCCAGGCTTTAACCCAGTGTTATTTGAAGCAAATGCTGTTCAGGAATCTTTGAGTCTTTCTTAGTTTAATTGTGGTTTGGAGATCGTTCTGTGTTTAAAAGTTTGTTGACCTACGTTATTGCTATTGTTGTTCTTTCACCGTCGGCGCATGCGACACTGCCAGATTTTGCCAAGTTGGTGGAACAGGTATCACCCTCTGTGGTAAAAATAAATACGGTTAGTATTTCAGAGCAGCAATCCTCACAACAAATTCCGGATATTTTCAGAGAGCTCTTTGAATATGGCAATCCGCCAAGATCACCGTCACAGAAGGTTCGTTCATCTGGCTCTGGTTTTGTGATTTCCCGCGATGGCTACATTTTAACCAATCACCATGTGGTTGATCAGGCACAAGAGATACAGGTGTTATTTTCTGATCGCAGCGAGTATGAAGCAACAATCATAGGCACAGATCGCCGATCAGATTTAGCGCTGTTAAAGATAAAAGCCAAAGGGTTGGATGTTCTTGAATTTGCCAACTCGGATAAATTAAAAGTGGGTGAATGGGTATTGGCTATAGGCTCTCCCTTTGGGCTGGATTACTCAGTCACGGCTGGCATTGTCAGTGCTAAGGGAAGAAGCTTGCCGACAGAGCAGGGAGAAAACTATGTACCCTTTATACAGACTGATGTGGCGATTAATCCTGGTAATTCAGGGGGTCCACTATTTAATTTAGAGGGCGAAGTGGTGGGTATTAACTCACAAATATTTTCACGCTCGGGTGGGTCTATCGGATTGTCCTTTTCTATTCCCAGTAATGTGGCTCTCAGAGTCATAGAGCAGCTGAAAAATAGTGGTGTTGTAGAGCGCGGCTGGTTAGGGGTGGCCATCCAAGATGTAAACAAGGCGATTGCTCAATCATTGGAGTTGGATAAACCCAGAGGAGCGCTTATTAATGCTGTGGAGATAGATAGCCCGGCTGATAAGGGGGGTATCGAGCCAGGTGATGTTATTGTTGGTATCAATGGTCAAGATATTGTCGATGCTGATGATTTGCCACACCTGGTGGGTATGTTGGCGCCGGACACCAAAGCCAAGGTAGAAATTATTCGCAAAGGAAAGCGCAAAAGCCTTAGTGTAATTATTGGCGCCCTAGATGGTGACGAGATTGCTATTGCAGAAACCAAAGAAAATAGTGATACATTAGGTCTCTCTGTGAAGTCGGTGGATCAAGATCAATTACGGGCGTTGAGGTTATCTGGCGGAGCCTTAGTGACTGAGGTATTGGCGCAGTCACCAGCTGCACTTGCAGGAATAAAGCCTGGGGATATTCTTGTGCAGTTGGGTTACAGTCGTATTGATGATACGGATGAGTATTTTCAAATTATTCAAGATCTGCCAAAGAACACACCTATTTTAGTGAGATTTTATCGCCAGGGTTGGGCTATCTCTAAAACCATTGTGATCCAATAATTTTATACTTGGATCTTTCAGATAGTGTTGTTTAGATGGTTTGTTTGATAGCGTCGGTGCTTGAAATAGGCTAAAATCCAACTCGCAAATTTTAATGGCAGTAAATACCTTGTCCGATCTTAGTCATATTAGAAATTTTTCCATCATCGCCCATATTGACCACGGCAAATCGACCATTGCCGATCGGTTTATTCAGCTTTGCGGTGGCCTTAGTGAGCGCGAAATGGCGGCTCAAGTATTGGATTCAATGGATATCGAGCGCGAGCGCGGCATCACCATTAAAAGCCAAAGTGTTACCTTACCTTTTAAAGCCAAGGACGGAAAAACCTACCAGCTTAACTTTATTGATACTCCTGGCCACGTGGACTTCACCTATGAAGTTTCTCGCTCTCTAGCGGCCTGTGAGGGTGCCTTATTGATTGTCGATGCCGCTCAGGGCGTTGAAGCCCAGTCAGTGGCCAACTGTTATACCGCTATTGCTCAGGGGCTAGAGGTTATTCCCGTATTGAACAAGATGGATTTGCCTCAGGCAGAGCCAGAAAAAGTGATCAATGAAATCGAAAATATTATCGGTATCGAAGCCACAGAGTCGGTTCGCTGTAGTGCTAAAACAGGTGAAGGAATCAGTGATATTCTCGAAGAGTTAGTTCTGCAGGTGCCGCCGCCAGAGGGTGATGTAGATGCACCATTGCAGGCATTAATTATTGATTCATGGTTTGATAATTATCTGGGTGTTGTGTCCCTAGTTCGTGTTGTACAGGGTACTTTGCAGGTTAAAGATAAAATCATGGCCAAGTCACTTGGCAAGTCACATGTGGTAGATAGTGTTGGCGTATTTACTCCCAAGCGCAATCCAACCGGCGTGCTTAAAGCTGGTGAAGTTGGCTTTATGGTCGCGGGTATTAAAGATATTTTGGGTGCCCCTGTGGGTGACACCATTACGCATATGAGTAGCTCTGAGGCAGAGGCATTGCCGGGCTTTCAAAAAATAAAGCCACAGGTCTATGCCGGTATGTTTCCTGTAGACTCCGATGACTTTGAAGATTTCCGTGAGGCATTGGCCAAATTAGCGGTTAATGATGCCTCACTATTTTATGAGCCTGAAAGTTCAGATGCACTGGGTTTTGGCTTCCGTTGTGGCTTCCTTGGAATGCTGCATATGGAGATTATTCAGGAGCGTTTAGAGAGAGAATATGATCTTGATCTAATTACTACGGCGCCTACAGTAGTCTATGAGATTGTGACTAATAAGGCTGAAACGCTGTATATCTCCAACCCTTCTAATCTGCCGGATCCAGCTGCTATTGATGAAATGCGCGAGCCCATTTGTGAAGCCAATATTCTGGTGCCAAAAGACTATGTGGGCAATGTGATTGCCCTCTGTGTTGAAAAGCGCGGCATACAAAAAGATATGCAGTTTATTGGTGGTCAGGTTTCGTTAAGCTATGACTTGCCGATGAGTGAAGTAGTTATGGATTTCTTTGATCGACTAAAATCCGTCAGCCGTGGTTTTGCCTCACTGGATTACAGCTTTACTCGTTTTCAGGCGGCTTCATTGGTTAAGCTAGATATCCTTATCAACGGCGATAAGGTCGATGCACTGGCGGCTATTATTCATCGCGATCACGCGGTGCAAAAGGGCCGTAGTTTGGCTGAGAAGATGAAAGAATTAATTCCTCGACAGATGTTTGATGTTGCTATTCAAGCAGCGGTTGGTGGTAGTATTGTGGCGCGAACTACGGTGAAGGCATTGCGTAAAAATGTGACTGCCAAATGTTACGGTGGTGATGTTACACGTAAGAAAAAATTGCTAGAAAAGCAGAAAGCCGGTAAAAAACGTATGAAGCAGGTAGGGCGTGTGGAAATCCCACAGGATGCCTTCCTTGCTGTACTAAAGACTTAGTGAGCAAACCACAGGGAGCGCCTGATTTTGGATTTCAATTTTGAGTTAATTCTTACAGTAATCTTTTTGCTCTGCGGCCTATGCTGGCTAATGAATAAATCGATTCGTGCCAATGAAGACTCGCTGATTGGTTTTCTTGCTTCTCTCGCACCCGTACTCGGTTTTGTATTGGTACTACGCTCATTTGTGGCCGAACCCTTTCAGATCCCGTCTAAATCCATGGAGCCAACCCTCAAAGTAGGCGATTACATTCTGGTCAATAAATGGATTTACGGGGTAAGATTGCCGGTTTTACATACTAAAATATTCGATGTATCTGAGCCTCAACGCGGTGATGTAATGGTGTTTTATCCACCTCATCAAGACCGATATTTTATTAAGCGTGTGATTGGTTTGCCCGGTGATAAAATTAACCTCATCAAGGGGCAGTTATTTATGAATGGTGAAAAGATGGTGCAACAGCCCTATCTTGACGAGCCTGCGGCACCCAGATCTGTGGTTATGATGGAAGATTTAGGCGATACCGAGCATCTAATGCAAAGGCGTAATCTGCCTACGCGCTTAAGTCTAAATTACTCTGCGACAGTACCCGCTGGTCATTATTTTATGATGGGCGATAACCGGGATAATTCCAGTGATAGCCGAGTTTGGGGCCCAGTTCCCGAAAGCCGAATTGTGGGTAAAGCATTTGCACGATGGATGTTTTGGGATAGCATTACAAGCCTTCCCAGTTTTGAGCGCGCAGGTAAAATCCAATGATTATTAGCGTCTACTCATGATTGCTAACGTCGGTATTAAGCAACTGCAACAGCGAATAGACTATCAATTTCGCGACCCAGAGTTACTAAAGTTAGCCCTTTCTCACCGCAGTTGTGGTGCCAAAAATAATGAACGTTTGGAGTTTCTTGGTGATTCGATTTTAAGTCTTATTATCAGCGATTTCCTATACCAAAAGTTTCCTGATTCACGAGAGGGCGTTCTCAGTCGTATGCGTTCCCAGATTGTGCGTGCAGAGTCACTGGCTGAAGTCGCTAGAAGACTAGATCTAGGTTCTGAGCTACTACTGGGGCAGGGAGAAATGAAAAGCGGTGGACACCGGCGCGATTCAATTTTAGGTGATACGGTTGAGGCGCTAATCGGCGCAATTTACTTAGATTCCAATCTCGATGAAGCACGACGCTGTGTTCTCAACTGGTTTAAAGATCTACTGAGTATTGCCGACGAGGCAAAGCCGGCTAAAGATGCCAAAACAACGCTGCAAGAATTTTTACAGCAACGCGGCCATGCACTGCCTCAATACAGAGTGATTGAAACCGGTGGAGAAGCTCACAGCCGGTTATTTACCGTAAGTTGTAAAATAGACTTATTAGACCGAGAATTTACTGCGACTGCCAGCAGTAGACGTAAAGCAGAACAGATGGTGGCTGAGAAATTCTTAGCCACATTAGAGATAGAGCATTGACTGATACTAAACAATTTTGTGGCTATGTCGCCATTGTGGGCCGGCCTAACGTTGGCAAATCCACTCTACTCAATCATTTATTGGGTCAAAAGTTGTGTATTACTTCGCGTAAGCCACAGACCACAAGGCATACGCTGTTAGGCATTAAAACCGAAGAAAACTATCAGACTATCTATGTAGATACTCCAGGTATCCACACCAACCAAGAACGCGCCATTAACCGCGTAATGAATCGCTCTGCCGCCAGTGTGATTGCCGATGTAGATGCGGTGGTATTTGTATTGGATAGATTTGAATGGAGTGAAGCTGATGAGTATGTGGCGCGCCAATTAAGTCAGTCATCAGCCCCAGTTTTAGTGGTAATCAACAAAGTCGATATGATTGAAGATAAAGACGCTATTTTGCCGCATATAGGATTCTTAAAAAGCAAGGTACAGGCCGACCAATATATTCCACTCTCAGCCTTGCGCAAAACCAATATTGAAGTGCTCGAGGATAAATTAAATACCTTCATTCCTGAGAACACCCATGTGTTCCCAGATGATCAAATTACTGATCGCAGTGAGCGTTTTTTGGCCGCCGAAATTGTGCGTGAAAAAATTACCCGCCAACTGGGCGCTGAATTACCCTATCAGGTGACGGTAGAAATCGAAGAGTTTCGCGTTGAGCCAAAAGTTACCCATATCAGCGCGCTAATTTTGGTCGAGCGCGAAGGGCAAAAGAAAATCATTATTGGTACCAGTGGCGAGCGACTTAAAAAAATTGGTCAACAGGCACGCGCCGATATGGAATCATTACTGGATTGCAAAGTAATGCTTAAAACTTGGGTTAAGGTACGAAGTGGTTGGTCAGACGATGAAAGAGCACTTCGCAGCCTGGGCTACACAGACGAGTAACAGGCTATGCGAGTTGAGTCTGAACCCGGATTTATTCTTCATACCATTCCCTATCGCGAAACTAGCTTGCTGGTGGATATCTTTACCCTAAACTATGGGCGTCTTCGCTGTGTGGCTAAGGGCTTTCGCAAACCCAATAAAAAAGGCATCGCCAAAACCCTTTTCCCCTATACCGAGCATCATTTTCAATGGCAGGGACGCGGGGAGTTAAAAACTCTAATTAAGGCTGACCCTATTCAAGCACCAGTGTTTCTGGCCCAAGAATCACTTTTTATTGGTCTTTATATCAACGAATTGTTGTATAAATTATTACATCAGAATGACCCCCATCAGCCGCTGTATAATTTTTATCATCAATTTATGTCCCACTTGTCAGCCTCAGGCTTGGATCAGGCTGAATTAAGACGTTTTGAGATGCTATTGCTAGAAGAGTTAGGCTACGGCTTGGTGCTAGACGCAGACGCTGAAACTGGGCAGGCAGTAAATCCAGAGCATTTGTATTATTATATTCCTGATCAAGGGCTTAAATTGTTACAGGTTCAAACTGCAGATAGTTCTAGAGCTATACTAGGTGCTGATATTATGGCGCTGAGTCAGGGTCAATTTGAACAGCCATCTGTGCTTAGAGTGGCCAAGCAGTTAACCCGTCAGGTGATTGATTTTTATCTGGATGGTAAACAACTAAATAGCCGCGAACTGTATCGCCAACACCTTTTAAATAGCCAATAAAAGAGCAAAAAATGACCATTGCCATAGGTACAGATATTGTAGAAATTAAACGTATTGCCGATGCGCTAGAGCTTCAGGGCGATAAATTTGTACAGCGTATCCTTACCGAAAGTGAGATCGCAGAGTACCGTGGACGTGGTAATTCGGTGGCATTTTTGGCCAAACGCTTTGCCGCCAAAGAGGCAATTGCTAAGGCGTTGGGCACCGGTATTGGTCGCGGCATTAGCTTTCAGCAGTTGGTGGTTTCTAATAATGCCGAGGGCGCACCACAGGTTGAGCTGCAAGAAAATGCTGCAGAGCGATTAAAAAAGTTAGGTGGAAAAAGCGTATTGATCAGCCTTTCTGATGAAAAAAACTACGCCCTAGCCTATGTAGCTATTGTTTAAATACAGCCGATATATGCCAAAAAATTATGCTATATAACGTTTGGATAGCAGTCGCTGGCCAAAAATTAGGGCACAATAGACACTTTTAGATACCTAATATTATTTGAGGCAAGACTATGCAGTATCCCACAATTGATCAAACAGTTGGCAATAGCCGCTTGGTGAGGTTACAGCGTATCCCCGGTAAAACCTCTAATACCATTCTTGCCAAGCTCGAGGGCGATAACCCTGCGGGCAGTGTTAAAGACCGTCCTGCCCTCAATATGATTAAACAGGCGGAACTGCGCGGTGATATTAAACCCGGTGATCGCTTAGTCGAAGCCACCAGTGGTAATACCGGTATTGCCTTAGCTATGGCGTCGGCCATGCTAGGTTATAAGATCACCCTAATCATGCCGGAAAACGCGACCGATGAGCGCAAATGGGCCATGACCGCCTATGGTGCTGAGCTTATTTTGGTCAGCCAAGAAGAGGGCATGGAAGGAGCCCGCGATTTAGCTAATACCCTGCAATCTGAGGGCAAGGGTGTGGTGCTCGATCAGTTTAATAATCCCGATAATCCCATGGCCCATGTAAATTCTACCGGTCCAGAAATCTGGCGCGATACTCAGGGTGAAATCACTCATTTCGTTAGCTCTATGGGTACTACCGGTACCATTATGGGGGTGTCAGCCTTTCTAAAATCGAAAAACCCAGAGATTCAAATTGTTGGCCTTCAGCCGGAAGATGGCGCCAATATTCCCGGTATTAGACGTTGGCCTAAAGCTTACCTGCCGGGCATTTTTGATGATGCCAATATAGATACAGTGATGGATATATCCCAGTCAGCGGCTGAGCAGACTATGATTAGATTAGCCCGCGAAGAGGGTATTTTTGCCGGTGTATCCTCTGGTGGCTCGGTTGCCGCGGCCATAGAGATTAGCAAGAAAGTCGAAAATGCCGTTATTGTGGCGATTATCTGTGATCGCGGTGATCGCTATCTATCTTCTGGGTTATTTGCCTAGCATTCCTATGGTTGCCTGAGGTTATTTTTATGCCCGAGTATTACTCAATAAAAGATTTACGCTATCTAATGGCGCGCCTGCGCGATCCTGAAACTGGCTGCCCATGGGATATTAAACAGTCCTACGCCACTATTGCCTCTTATACGGTTGAAGAGGTGTATGAGGTGGTGGATGCCATTGAGCGCAATGATTTAAGTGATTTAAGTGAGGAATTAGGCGATTTATTATTTCAAATTATTTTCTACTGCCAGATGGCGGAAGAGCAGGGCGAATTTGATTTTGATACGGTGATTAACCATATCACCTCGAAGTTAGTAAGACGCCACCCTCATGTATTCCCTGACGGCACTCTTGAATCATCAAGAGAGGGCGCCTCGATTGATGAACAGCAAATTAAGCAAAATTGGGAAGCGATTAAGCAGGAAGAAAGGCAAAAAAAGGGCAATAGCGGTATTTTAGACGATGTGCCAAATGCCTTACCGGCACAGATGCGCGCCACTAAGTTACAGAAAAGGGCGGCTAATTATGGTTTTGACTGGCCAAATGTCGATGGTGTGATTGATAAGGTTAAGGAAGAACTTGCCGAATTACAGCAAGAAGTTGATAGCGGCGATAAGGCGCGTCAAGAAGAGGAATTGGGTGATTTGATGTTTGCCTGTGTTAACTTGGCGCGGCATTTATCCATTGACCCTGAACAAGCCTTAGCGAAAACCAATAATAAATTTGTGCGCCGCTTTGAGTCTATGGATGCAGAATTAGATTTAAAAAACAATGAAACTCTTAATGTCGATACTCTTGAACAGGCTTGGATTAAAGCCAAGCAAGCAGAATAGAAAACCGTTTCACAATCACTAAACAATGCTCTGGACTTGTTTGAATAGTCCAATAGGTGTATTGTGCTCCACCTTATTTATAGATTGATCTCAGCTGTAAATCGACCCTAAATTTTTTGTATAAAGGAATCCCATTAATGCGATTGATTTTACTAGGTCCCCCCGGCGCAGGAAAAGGCACTCAGGCACAGTTTATCTCTGAGAAATATGCCGTTCCACAGGTCTCTACTGGCGATATGTTGCGGGCTGCGATTAAAGCAGGGACTGAGTTAGGCAAAAAAGTAAAAGATGTTATGGATTCTGGTGCGCTGGTATCGGATGAATTAATTATTGCCTTGGTAGAAGATCGTATTCAGCATGCCGACTGTGTTAATGGCTTTTTGCTGGATGGCTTCCCACGAACTATTCCTCAGGCGCAGGCGTTAAAAGATGCCGGTATTCCAATCGATTATGTGGTTGAGATTTCAGTTGATGACGATCAGATTGTTTCGCGTCTAAGTGGCCGCCGTGTTCACGAGGGCAGTGGCCGTGTTTATCATATTGAGCACAATCCACCGCAAACAGCCGGTCAAGACGATGCTACTGGTGAGCCGCTTATTCAGCGTGAAGATGATCGCGAAGACACTATTCGCAATCGTCTTGAGGTTTATCACAATCAAACCGAGCCGCTAGTGGCTTTCTACACAGATCTTGCTGATTCTGCCGATCAAGCACCGGCATTTAAATCGGTGGATGGTTTGGGTCAGTTGGACGAAGTTCAGGCGCGTATTGTCAGCGCTTTAAGCTAATCGCCTTA
>CATAJQ010000044.1 GCA_949487135.1 Cellvibrionales bacterium UBA7375
AATGCTGAAACAGATGATGATAATGTTTCAATTCCAGATTCACTGGATGATTTGCCACTAAACCCACATGAATTTCTGGATTCAGATAAAGACGGCATTGGTAATATTCAAGATACAGATGACGACAACGATGGTGTTGCAGACCTTGAAGACCACTTCCCTCTTGACTGGAAATATTCCGTCGACACAGATTCCGATGGCATGCCAGATGCCTGGGAACAATCCTACGGACTTGATCCAGCTGATCCGACAGATGCAACCAGTGATTATGATAACGATGGTGCAGTAGCCCTTCAGGAGTTTATTGAGGGTAATATACCAATGCCTGATACTGATGGCGATGGCATCGACAACCATTTTGACAATGACGATGACGGTGATGGCGTCGCAGACAATCTTGATCATTTCCCATTGGATGCTGAAGAAACTTTAGATTCTGATGCTGACGGCATTGGCAACAACGCTGATACTGACGATGATAATGATGGCATTGAAGACCTCGTTGAATTACAAAATGGACTTGATCCATTAGTTGCAAATATGGATATCGACAATGATGGAATTGCAAATTCTGAGGATACCGATAATGACAATGATGGTCAGATTGATGCCTTTGATGCACGACCTTTTGATGCCACAGAACAATTAGATACGGATAATGATGGCATTGGCAATAATGCCGATTTAGACGATGATAATGATGGGATTCAGGATGTATTGGATCATTTCCCGCTCAATGCATACGAGGTTATTGATAGCGATGGCGATGGCGTAGGTGACAATGAGGACCGATTCCCAAACAGAGCTGAGTACAGTCAAGATAATGATCTTGACCAAATACCAGACCAATGGGAACTAAAATATGGTTTAGACCCAATGGATGCAACTGATGCTGGAGATGATCAAGATAATGACGGTTATACAGCCCTTGAAGAATTTGAGGCTGGTACCATTCCACTTAAGGTGCTTGATATTGATGGCAATGGTAGTTTTGATGCCCTGACCGATGGATTAATCATCCTTCGTTATGCCTTTGGTTTGAGAGGAGAAAATCTAGTAAGTGGAGCATTGGCAAGTGGTTCACTAAGAACTGATGCAGCTGAAGTGGAAGCTTATCTTGATTCTCTAGTCCCAAGCTTTTAAAGCCTAATTTAGTTTTAATTAAATTAAAAACCCCCTTTTTAAGGGGGTTTTTTGTTAAATAAACTTATACTCTTTTGGCAACCATACTAACAACATGAATCAATTATTGGTGTAAAATACGCATCACAATTTCCAATAAAACATACCTACAAACAATGAAAAGAACATTCTGCGTTGCCCCAATGATGGATTGGACCGATCGCCACTGTCGCTATTTCTTGCGCCTTATTAGTGAGCATGCGGTGCTGTATACCGAGATGATTACCACGGGTGCGATTATCTATGGTGATGCTCATCGTCATTTGCAGATGCATGAGGCGGAACAACCGGTGGCGTTACAGTTGGGTGGCAGTAATCCTGAGGATTTGGCGAAAGCGTGTAAAATTGCTGTCAATTACCCTTACAATGAAATTAATCTTAATTGCGGTTGCCCGAGCGACAGGGTGCAGAATGGTATGTTTGGCGCGATTATGATGAAGCATGGCCAAACCACGGCTGACTGTGTGAAGGCCATGGTGGATGCGGTGGATTTGCCAATTACGGTTAAGCATCGCATTGGCGTGGATGATTTTGATTCTTATGAGTTTCTTTGCGACTTTGTCGGCAGTGTAGCTAATGCGGGTTGTGATACCTTTATTGTGCATGCGCGCAAGGCGTGGCTGAAGGGTTTAAGCCCTAAGCAAAACCGCGAGATACCTGAGCTTGATTATGATCGTGTTTATCAGTTAAAGCAGGACTTCCCTGAACTTGAGATCGTGATTAATGGCGGCATTACTGATCTAGCGCAATCTAAGACTCATCTTGAGCATATTGATGGGGTAATGATTGGTCGAGAGGCCTATACTAACCCCTACTTGCTGGCGGAGGTTGATCAGCAACTCTATGGCAGTGAAAAAACTATACGAAACCGCAAAATAATTGCTGAAGAGTTTATCCAATATGTGGATAATGAGCTCTCTCAAGATATCCGACTGCAATCGATTACGCGGCATATTTTAGGACTCTTTCATGGCATGCCGGGCGCCCGACAATTTAGGCGACATATTAGCGAAAATGCCCATAAACCTAATGCAACAATCGATGTTTTAATTGATGCCTTAGCGAAAACAACAGGACAGACTGATTTATGACTAACAAAAGCAAACTAGACCAACTAAAAGAAATAACCACTGTGGTTGCAGATACGGGCGACTTTGATGCGATTGCCCAGTATGAACCAGAAGACGCAACCACTAACCCTTCGCTTTTGCTTAAGGCGGCACAAATGCCGGCTTACAGAGGTTTAGTTGAAGACGTTATTAAATCGGTTACCAACGGTAAGCTGTCATCAGATGAGCAAGTGGATGACTGTATGGACCGCTTGGCGGTGCGTTTTGGTGAAAAGATTTTGCAGACGATCCCTGGTCGTGTATCAACGGAAGTTGATGCCCATCTTTCTTTTGATACCGAGGCTTCTATTGCTAAGGCACGTCGTTTAATCAATCTATATGAGCAGGCGGGTATCGATAAGAGTCGTGTGCTGATTAAAATGGCGTCGACTTGGGAAGGTATTCGAGCGGCTGAACAACTCGAAAAAGAAGGTATTAACTGTAATCTAACGCTGTTGTTTAGCTTTTCTCAGGCGGCAGCGGCGGCGGATGCCGGTGCCTTTTTGATCTCGCCATTTGTCGGTCGTATTTTGGATTGGTACAAAGTGAACACGGGTCTTAATGATTATGCGCCTGAGGATGATCCCGGTGTTCAGTCCGTTACCCGTATTTATAACTACTATAAGCAAAGTGGTTATAACACCATTGTAATGGGCGCGAGCTTTAGAAATACTGATGAAATTACTGAGTTGGCGGGCTGTGACCGTTTAACTATTAGCCCACAGTTGCTATCGGCACTGGGTGAAGATTATGGCACCTTGACGCGCAAGTTAGACCCTAGCAATACCGGTAAAAGAATTCACTACACTCAGGGCGATGAGAATAAGTTTAGATTTGAGCTTAACGAAGATGCGATGGCCACTGAAAAGCTGGCCGAGGGTATTCGCGGCTTTGTGAAGGATCAAAATAAACTGGAAACTTGGTTACGAGATATTACTTAATGCTGAGTAAGATTAAGCAACTGTTCACCAAAAAAGCTGAGCAGTCAGATCAGGAAAAGGTCGCTGAAGAACATTTGGCTTCAGCGGCCTTATTGATCGAGGTTATGGTGATTGATGGTCATATGGATGATCAAGAGCTGCAATCGATTAGCGCTACCCTATGCTCTATTCTTGAGCTTTCTATGGATCAGGTCGATGAACTGATCACCCTTTCTAAAGCTGAGGTTGAAGATGCCACTTCGCTGTATCAGTTCACTAAGCAGATTAATGATCATTACGATCTAGAGGGCAAGATTCAGCTACTCACGTCTATGTGGCAGGTGGCTTACGCCGATGGCGAGCTGGATAAGCATGAAGAAAATATTATTCGACGTGTTGCCGATCTACTGCATATACGCCATAGCGAATATATACGCTGTAAGCTAGACGCTAAACAGGCTTAGATTGGATCTAAGCCTGAATCTACGTCGGCATTCTGCGCACGGTGTCGCAAGTAATGGTCCATTAGCGTAATCGCCAACATCGCTTCAGCAATCGGCACAGCTCTAATACCCACACAGGGGTCATGGCGCCCTTTGGTGACTACTTCGGCGGCATTGCCGTGCTTATCGATCGATTGACCGGGCAGACGAATACTTGAGGTTGGCTTAATCGCTAGATGGGCAACGATATCCTGACCCGAAGAAATGCCCCCTAATACACCACCGGAATTATTCGACAAAAAGCCCTCAGGCGAAATTTCATCGCGGTGCTCGGTACCCTTTTGCGCAACCACATCAAAGCCAGCACCAATCTCTACGCCTTTAACGGCGTTAATCCCCATAAGGCCATGAGCAATTTCTGCATCGAGACGATCAAATACTGGCTCGCCTAGACCCACGGGCATATTGCGTGCTTCTACGGTGACTTTTGCGCCCACAGAGTTACCCTCTTTGCCCAGTGCCTGCATATAGGTTTCTAAGTCAGAAATCTTACTGGCATCAGGAAAGAAGAATGGATTAGTTTCGATCACGTCGCGATCAAAACTGTCTGGCACTACTGGACCCAACTGGGAGACATAACCAAATATATCTATACCCAACTGTTGTTTAAGGAATTTTTTAGCAATTGCGCCTGCCGCTACTCGCATCGCTGTTTCGCGTGCTGAACTGCGACCACCCCCGCGGTAATCACGCTCACCATATTTTTGATGGTAGGTGTAATCGGCATGGGAAGGTCTAAATAGATCTTTGATATTGCCATAATCTTTGGATTTTTGATCTTTATTGTTGATGATCATACCAATGGCGGTACCGGTAGTTTTGCCTTCAAAGATACCCGAGAGAATCTGAACTTCGTCGTCCTCTTTGCGCTGAGTGGTGTATCTTGACTGACCGGGCTTGCGACGATCGAGATCTGGCTGAAGATCAGCAGAACTGATTTCTAGGCCTGGAGGACAGCCATCGACAATACAGCCGATAGCAGGCCCATGGCTTTCGCCAAAGCTAGTGACGGTAAATAATTTTCCAATGGTATTGCCGGCCATAAGATTCTCAGCATGTTAAATTTATTAAAGGAGAGATTATACGCAAATTAGCCGCGCTTGTGCATAGCCTAGCCAAAACAGTCGGCATACTGGCGCAATTGAGTGCGAGTAAGGACAAATACCCCGCCATCACCTTCGCTAAATTCTAGCCAAGTAAAGGGTACTTGGGGGAATGCTTTCTCCAGTGCTACTGAAGAATTACCCACCTCGACAATCAAAACACCCTGCTCGGTTAAATAATTGGCCGCTTCGCGCAGTAACCGCCGGGTAAAGTCGAGACCATCATCACCAGAGGCTAAGGCTAAATCGGGCTCATGGCTATATTCGTCGGGCATTTGCGCTAGATCATCGGCATCGACATAGGGTGGGTTGCTAACAATAAGATCAAAGCTATTGTTGGCACTGCTTTCAAAACTTGAAAATAGATCGGATTCAATCGCAGTCACTCGGCTATCTAAATCGTGCTGTTGTATATTAATTGCGGTTACTTCTAAAGCCTCTGGAGATATATCGCATAATACCACCTGTGCTCTTTCGAAGGCATAGGCACAGGCAATACCGATACAGCCACTGCCGGTGCAAAGATCGAGAATTTTCTTCGGCGACTCAGTGCACCAGGGCTGAAATTGGTTGTATATAAGCTCAGCAATTGGTGAGCGCGGTACGATAACTCGCTCATCCACATAAAAAGGTAAGGTACAAAACCATGCCTGCTTAGTTATATAGGGTGCAGGGACTCGCTCATCAATGCGACGCTGGTACAGCGCTGTTATTTTTTCTTGATCATCAGCTGAGACTGAATTATCCAGCAATGAGCGATCGGCATCCGGTGGCAAATTTAATACAGAGGACAGCAAATAGACTGCTTCGTCCCACGCATTGTCAGTGCCATGTCCAAAATAGATATCGCTTTGCTCGAATAGTTTTTGACCATATTCAAGCATTTCACCAACGGTTTTTGTTTGTGCAGACAATTTTTTTCCTTTTAGTGGCTTTTATTGGTCTATTTTACCTATCAAACTAGTAATGGTCTGTAGTTTATTAGAAAATGTCACTGCAACAGCCAAATAATAAGAGGGAACATCATGAGAGACGAATATCTTAAAATCATTGAGAGTACTGGTGAAGATGTCAATCGCCCGGGTCTCTTGGATACTCCCGATCGAGCCGCCAAGGCCTTTGAATATCTGACCAGTGGTTACACCATGGATCTTAAGGAAGTGATCAATGATGCGCTGTTTCCCTCTGACTCCGAAGAAATGGTGATTGTTAAAGATATTGAGCTGTTTTCTTTGTGCGAACACCACCTGTTGCCCTTTATTGGCAAATGTCATGTGGCCTATATCCCAAGCGGACAGGTAATTGGTTTATCCAAGGTGGCACGTATAGTTGATATGTTTGCCCGCCGCTTGCAGATCCAAGAAGCATTGGCTCAACAAATTGCCTCGACTATTCAAGAAGCCACTAATGCCCTTGGTGTGGGTGTTATTGTTGAAGCTAAGCATATGTGTATGATGATGCGCGGTGTTGAGAAGCAAAACTCATCAATGAAAACCTCGGCTATGCTGGGTTCTTTCCGCACTGATCAGGCAACACGTACTGAGTTTTTGACACTTCTAGGCAATCAATAAACAGGCAGTTTTTACCGCAATGGTTGCTGTCTGTTAGGGCTGAAATAACCTCTGTGCCTTCTCGGCAACCTGTTCGGCCTGATCTTCTAAGTGTAGGTGATGGGATCCGGCCATAGATACTACTTCAATATGTGACACCCATTCCTGTAACTGGGGCTGTATAGGACCCTGTAGTAAACCGCTCTGAGCCTGAATCAACATGATTGGGCATTTAATTGCGGTAAAGAAGCTTTCACATTGGTCTTTGGTAAAAGTCACCATAGAAGTAGCTTTTAAGCGCTGATCATTACGCCAAGAAAACTTGCCATTGATTTCAACCACACCGCGATTAGCTAAGATAGTTGCCGCTTGTTTTTGCAAGGGAACAAAGCCATTGACTCTGGCTTTTACGGCGTCATCAAACGAATTAAACGCTGAGGGCTTAATGGCTTGAAACCGCTTTCTATCTGTAATTGCTTTGGCTAACTGCGTGGCGGCATTAGCTGGTTTGTGTGGGATCGGAAAGTAACTATCAATCAACAAGCACTGACTGACTAAATCAGGGAAGGTACCAGCAACCAAGGCCGCTACAATAGCACCGCGGGAATGTCCCAGAAGCGCAACGCGACTCCAACCCATCTGTTCTGAAATGGCCAACACATCGGCAATATCCTGCCAAATATCATAGCCAGAATCTGCTGAGCGATCGCCACTGCAGCTATGCCCTGCCATATCAACCGCAATTACATGCATATCATTTAAATAAGGCAGCATCTGATCGAAACTATTGGCATTATCTAACCAGCCATGTAGAGCAATCACAGGGGTACCCAAGGGCTCACCCCACTCTTTGACCGCCAATTGCACACCGTTGGATTCAAATGTGCGTTCGGTGATAAATTTAATCGACATGATATACCCAATTTAAACTAGCTAGACCCTTATACGCATAATCCATGCTTAACGATGCCAAGCTAGCGGTTGCCATTCTCACATTAGCATTACCAGTTAAATAATCTATCCAATAATCTAATAATGGCAAATGGCCCACCATTAATATTTTTTTTTGCACAAGGGCCTGAATATGACGTGCAACAGCTGTAACGCTTGTATCTGGCAGAAGATAGTCCGCAACCTGATAATCACAGCCTATATTGGCATTGGCGATAAAAAGCTCTGTTGTTTCTAATGCTCGGCGCAATGGGCTGGTTATAACCAACTCAATATCTTGCACATTGCGGCTATAGGTTTGAGCCATTTTTACTACTTGGCTCTTTCCTTTGGCTGACAGTTGTCTGGCACTGTCGGGCAGGATAAAGTCGGCGTCACCATGACGCAACATTATAAGCTCCACTTTATACTCAGCGCTTGATTGGGCCAAAGAGCCTTAGCCAGCATCCTTATCTGTGGATCGGTCACCGGCGGTAAACGAAGGAATATCTTCGTCGCTTACGTCTAGGTCTGATTCAGCATCGACAAACTCAACATCTTCCACTTCTTCAGGCGTTGACACTGAATAGCCTTCAGAAGGATCCAATACCGGCCACTCATCAAAGGGGAATGGTTTGTCGTTACTATTAAAGGTTAGAAACATAATAGCCTGATACACCCATTTGCCTAAACCCTGGCCTAGGTTGCGAAGATTCTCGTTATCTCGACCAAACACCAAGACAAGAGCAAACTGCAAAATCACTACAATACTTACTAATAAGCGAGCCGCCATTACCAATATTGCAAATAGCACCATATAGGCGAGTCTAATCCATGTATTTACATTTGTTAGGGACATGTTTCCATTAATCATTTGCTTTCACCGTAAATTCAACATCTGTGTTTTGTTCAGCCAACATCATGGCTTTTAATGATTCCACGATCGAGAGACCCTCGAACATGGTTGAGTATAAACCGGATGCCAATGGCATATAAATACCAAGTTCTTCCGATTTTTGTTTTACTAATTTGGTGGTATTAACTCCCTCGGCAACCTGACCTACAGAAGCTATAGCCTGCTCGAGTGATTCACCACGACCCAGTGCCGTACCAATACGGAAATTGCGGCTCAGAGGCGAGGTGCAGGTTACATAGAGATCGCCGACACCACTTAGCCCTAAGAAGGTTAAGGGATTAGCCCCTAACTGGGCTGCAAAGCGACTCATCTCTGCCAAACTGCGAGTGAGCACTACACTTTTGGTATTTTGCCCCGCATTCATAGATTCGGCAATCCCAGAGACAATGGCATAAATATTTTTAAGTGCACCACCTAGCTCTACTCCATAGCGGTCATGGTTGGCGTAGACACGAAAATAGCTTGAAGCCAATAACTCTTGAACTCTGGCACAAAGGGCATCAGATTCACTGGCAATCACTGTCGCAGTAATCTGAAATTGTGCAATTTCGGCAGCCAAATTAGGTCCACTAATAACCCCAACTTCACATTGGGGGATTTCTTCTTCCAGTATCTGGCTGGGCAATAGGAAGCTGTCTGCCTCAATACCCTTGGCGGTGCTAATTAACAGTGTATTTGCTGATAAAAGATCTTTTGCCTTGCGCGCCAACTGTCTAAAAGAACTACTGGGAACAGCGAAAAATACTACATCAGCATTGTATAGCGCTTGGTTTAAGTCGTTGGTTAAATGCAGTGCTTTATTAAGCTGATAACCGGGCAGGTAATTGGAGTTTTCACCCGTGGTTTGTATTTGCTTAATAGTTTCTTCACTGCGCATCCACAGTGTCACTGAGTAATTATTCTCAGTCACCATATTGGCAATTGCAGTTCCAAAACTGCCACCACCCAACACTGCTATTTTTAGCTTATTAGTATTTTCCAACTGAGACCACTCCAACTTAATCCTTGGCTATATGCATTGGCATTATAGGTACTGAGGGCATTGATGTCAGCCATCTTAAAATAAAAAAGCGCCCTATTAAGAGCGCTTTTATGATTATGGCTATCTTATTGAAACATTAGCTTATTTAGTTCCTGTACAAATTGTGCAGGGTTCTCAAGTTGCCTACCCGCTGATAGTGCTGCCTGATCAAAAAGAATACCTGCCAAGCTAGCGGCATTTTTATCATCTTTCTCATCGGCTAGCTTAGCTACTAGTGGGGGATCCATATTAAGCTCTAAGATAGGCTTGGTCTCTGGAACAGCTTGACCGGCAGCCTGCATAATTTTACGCATCTGCTCACCCATATCGCCTTGACCCACAACCAAACAGGCTGGAGAAGTAGTTAGGCGATTAGTACTCTTAACCTCTTCTACTTTGGCTTCTAGCAGTCCTTTGACTCGCTCAAGTACCTTATCATCAGCCTTTTTATCTTTCTTTTTAGCCTTTGACTTGCTGTCTTTATCATCAGCGTCTTCGCCAATGATTGCGCTTAGATCGAGGTCGCCTCGGGCCACATCTTGAAACGACTTACCATCGAACTCAGTTAGGTATCCCATCATCCACTCATCGATGCGATCAGACATCAATAACACTTCAATACCATGTTTGCGGAACACTTCTAAATAGGGACTATTTGCCACTACCGAATGACTGTCGCCGGTTACATAGTAAATCTTATCTTGGCCGTCCTTCATACGCTCGATATAGTCGGTTAGGCTTGTTGATGGATCGGCATTATCATTTGCCGAACTGGCAAAGCGGAATAATTTTGCGATCTTTTCTCGGTTGCCATTATCTTCGCTTGGGCCTTCTTTTAGCACTGCGCCAAATTGATTCCAGAATGTTGCATACTTTTCTGGTTCAGCTTTAGCCATTTTGGCTAACATATCCAAAATACGCTTAGTCAGCGCTGAGCGAATACTGTCAACCATGGGCGTGCTCTGAAGTATTTCTCGGGACACATTGAGCGGAAGATCGGCACTATCTAATACACCTTTAACAAAGCGCAGATACATGGGTAAAAACTGCTCTGCATCATCCATAATAAAGGTGCGCTTGATATACAGCTTCAAGCCTCGAGCAGCTTCACGTTGGTACAGGTCCATTGGCGCCATACCCGGTATATACAGCAAGCTGGTGTACTCATGCTTACCCTCTACGCGGTTGTGACTCCAGCTTAATGGCTCAGCAAAATCGTGAGATATATGGCGATAGAATTCGTTGTATTCTTCATCACTGATTTCGCTTCTAGATTTTGTCCAAAGTGCTTTTGCATCGTTGATAGCTTCCCACTCTGGCGCTTGGTCTGGCTTGGCTTCTTCACCCTCTTCAGACGGTGATTGTAGCTTTTCCATTTGCACTGGGATGGCAATATGATCGGAGTATTTTTTGATAATGCTTCGCAGGCGCCAATTATTAGCAAACTCTTGCTCATCATCTTTTAGTATTAAGGTAATACTAGTACCGCGATCTGCCTTTTCAATGGACTCCACTTTAAAATCAGCCTCACCCTCAGAAGTCCAACGCACAGCTTCATTGGCTTTAGCGCCAGCACGACGCGTTTCAACCACAACCTGCTTGGCAACAATAAAAGAGGAATAAAAACCAACACCAAACTGACCAATTAACTGCGAGTCTTTCTTTTGATCACCGGTTAGGTTTTTGAGAAATTCTGAGGTGCCAGATTTGGCAATGGTACCGAGGTTAGCAATAACTTCGTCTTTAGACATACCAATACCATTGTCTGAGATCTCAATGGTTTTAGCCTCTTCATTGACGGCTATTCGGATTCGAAGGTCGCCATCACTTTCGTAAAGCGCGCTGTTTTCTAGCGCCTCAACGCGCAACTTATCAGTTGCATCGGAAGCGTTAGAAATTAATTCACGTAAAAATATTTCTTTGTTTGAATATAGAGAATGAATCATCAACTGGAGCAATTGCTTTGCCTCAGTTTGGAACCCCATAGTTTCTGCTTTGCTTTTTGACTTTGCTGTCATTTTTGCCATCTCTCCTAGTTTAACCAAATCTTTGGCAATTTTATTTGCCTCTGATAACTAGGTATGGGCAAAAAACCCAATTTCAAGTATTAGCTGTGTCAGAAATGACAGATTTTTATCAATATCCTTTAAGCTAGGCTATCATCAGCAACAAAATATTTTGGATCTTCAATCACATTTACTTCAACTAGATTGCCCGCTCTTTTCAGCAATTTACGACTCTCTTCACTGAGGTGAACAAGGTGCAAGTTTTTACCGGCTTTTAGGTAGCGTTCGGCCAAGGTATCAATAGCCTCAAGACCCGAGTGATCAGCCACACGTGATCGAGCGAAATCAATCACCACATCATCATTGTCTTGCTTAGGGTCAAAACGCTCTAGGAATGAGGTCACTGAGCCAAAGAACAATGGACCTGTTACTGCATAGACCGTCGATCCCTTATGATCTTCTCTGGCTTCAATACGAATATATTTGGCGTGTTGCCAGGCAAAAACTAAGGCCGAGACAATTACACCGACTACCACCGCTACGGCTAAATCTGTAGCTACAGTCACACCAGACACTAGGACTAAAATAAGTGCATCACTAGGGGGGATTTTGCCGATAATTCTAAAGCTAGACCACTCAAAGGTACCTATAACCACAATAAACATCACACCAATAAGCGCAGCCAGGGGAATTTGTTCAATTAATGGCGATGCCACTAAGATAAATAGCAATAAAAACAATGCCGCACTGATACCAGAAAGGCGACCACGACCACCGGAATTCACATTAATCATGCTCTGTCCGATCATGGCACAACCACCCATACCACCAAAGAATCCTGTCACTGTGTTAGCCACACCCTGACCAATACATTCTTTATTCCCACGCCCACGACTTTCAGTAATTTCATCAATAAGACGAAGTGTTAGCAGTGACTCAATTAATCCAATAGCGGCTAAAATAATGGCATAAGGTAAAATAATCATTAGGGTTTCAAAGGTAAATGGCACGCTAGGGATATGGAAGCTTGGCAAGCCACCACTTATTGAAGCTACATCACCTACCACTTTGGTATCTAAATCAAAGCCTAAAACTAAACCGGTAACTACCAAAATAGCTGCCAATGATGAGGGAATTACCTTAGTAATTTTTGGCAGAAAGTAAATGATCAGCATGGTAAGAAATACCAAACCGAGCAACATATGTAATGCACTGCCCTCCAACCATGCTACATCGACAATAGTGCCCTGCATAAAGGTACCATCCAACCAACCAGGCTGACCGGCTTCACCAAACTGACCTAGTTGCGCTAAGAAAATAACAATCGCCAAACCATTCACAAAGCCTAGCATGACTGGATGCGGAACCATTCTTATAAATTTACCCAGCTTAAATATACCCGCAGCAATTTGAAGGATGCCCATTAGCACAACGGTGATAAACAGATATTCAACCCCATGCTGTGCAACTAGAGAAACCATAACTACCGCCAGAGCTCCGGTAGCACCGCTGATCATGCCTGGGCGACCGCCAATAACCGCTGTTATTAGACCCACCATAAATGCCGCATAGAGTCCCACTAAGGGTTCTACGCCAGCAACAAAAGCAAAGGCTACAGCTTCGGGAACCAAAGCCAAGGCAACCGTCAGTCCCGATAGTAAATCATTTTTAAAGGTTGCTACTTTGCTTAGTTGAAATTCAAACATTAATTTATCTTCTCTCAATAAGGGTATTAATAGAGCTCAGCAGTGTTACCGCAAGCTGAATAAAAGGATTTATCGGTTACCGCGTCTATCGGATCCAGAACGATTGCCACCAAAGCTCTTACCGCCACTTCGTTTGCCACCACCAGAACCATAGGGAGACTTACTTGCCCCAGATGCAGGCTTGCCTTTGGACGGTGATTTTCGTTGGGAATTTGATGGTTTGCCAGAATCTCTGCTGGCACCATCTTTGGCTTTAGCCGTTTGACTGCGCCCACCACTTTTGCGTTTGCTACCGGGCTTTGGACCCTGGCCATAACCAGAGCGATTATTGGAGCCAGTTTTCTTCGTATGCCGGCTATTACTGCCAGCACCGGTTTCACGGTTAAGTGCTTTTCTTGGCTTCTTCGGCTTTACTGGTGCTCTTAGCGTGGTTTCTGGAAGCGCATGCTTGGGCTCATAGCCTTCAATTTCTTCGCGTGGAAGAAGTTGCTGAATTAAGCGTTCGATATCAGATAGTAGATCAACCTCATCGGCACTGACGAGTGATATTGCCTGACCCGTTTGCCCCGCACGACCGGTTCGACCAATACGATGCACATAGTCTTCTGACACGTTGGGCAAGTCAAAATTCACTACCTGAGGTAATTGCTCAATATCCAGACCGCGGGCTGCAATATCTGTCGCCACTAGAATTCTAATCTCACCGGCTTTAAAGCCTGCTAAAGCCTTGGTTCGCGCACCCTGACTTTTGTTGCCATGAATGGCCGCAGAAACTATGCCTTCTGATTCCAAATGCTTGGTCAGCTTATTGGCTCCATGTTTAGTCTTGGTAAATACCAGTGCCTGCTCCCACTTTCCATCATGAATCAAACGGGTTAGTAACTGCGCTTTCTTTTTCTTATCCACTGGGTGAATATGCTGGGTTACGGAAGTAGCTGTGGCATTGCGTGGACTAACAGATATTTCAATAGGTTTGCGTAACAAGCCTCTTGCTAGGTTGCGAATATCATCGGAAAAAGTCGCCGAAAATAATAAATTCTGGCGGCGTCTAGGCAGTAAATCGATAATACGTTTGATATCTCGAATAAAGCCCATATCCAGCATGCGATCAGCTTCATCGAGCACCAACACCTGCAGATGATCAAACTTGACCGCATTTTGACTGTGCAAATCCATCAGACGACCCGGAGTGGCGACTAAAATATCGACGCCACGTCTAAGCTTCATCATTTGTGGGTTGATCTTTACGCCACCAAACACAACGGTTGAGGTTAATGAAAGATGCTTGGAATAGGTAGCAACACTTTCACCCACCTGTGCCGCCAACTCTCTTGTAGGGGTGAGAATTAAACAGCGTGCTTGATTAGCCCCTACTCTGCGCCCACCACTTAAACGCTGTAAAATAGGCAGTGTAAAACCAGCCGTTTTACCGGTACCGGTTTGAGCGGCTGCCATCAAATCATGACCCTCAAGCACAGCCGGAATCGCTTTGGCTTGAATAGGTGATGGTTCGCTATAACCCTGAGCGGTTACAGCTTTTAAAATTGGAGCAGATAAACCCAGTTCTTTAAAGGTCATAAATTGTTTACTTCAGAGTTATTGTCAAGCTTTGACAGCAGTGGCGAGTTGAATAGTGTTTTGTTGGTGTTTCTCAGGGCGCGAAGCTTACAGGTTCTGCCGTAGAATTGCACTCTAAAACACAGCTCTAGCGACTTAAACTCAGCAAAAACACCTAAAAATCTAAACAAACGTTATTTCAAAAACAACAAAGCAGATAGCTCGCTAAAACTACCTGCTTTGGAATAAATCGCTATTAGGCGATTTAGTCGTTTTGAATTTGATAATAATCCATCAGAATCTGAGCGACTTCGGGTCGCGAGAACTCTGGCGGTGGCGCAATACCCTCACCCAACATCTGACGCACCTTGGTACCCGACAACAGAATAAAGTCTTCTTTGCTATGGTCTTCAGCTTCGTTCATCATCACCACGCGACCCAGCTTTTTCGAAAATGCAGTGTGGTCAGCATTAAATATTTCAATTTCAAGCGCGCCTTCAGGCACCTTATCATCAAAGATCGTCTGCGCATCGAAGGCACCGTAGTAATCGCCAACACCGGCGTGATCTCGACCCACAATCAAGTGTGTCGCACCCATATTTTGGCGGAATACGGCGTGTAATACCGCTTCTCTAGGACCGGCATACAACATATCAAAGCCATAGCCCGTAACCATCACTGAATTTTCTGGGAAGTACAGCTCAACCATCTTGCGAATGCAGTTATCGCGTACTGAGGCAGGAATATCCCCTGGCTTCAGCTTGCCTAATAACATATGTATCACAACACCATCAGCGTCCAAACGCTCCATGGCCATACGGCACAACTCTTCGTGCGCACGGTGCATTGGGTTGCGGGTTTGGAAAGCCACCACTTTATTCCAGCCGCGCTGAGAAATTTCATCGCGAATCTCTACCGCTGTGCGGAAGGTATCGGGAAAATCGGCTTGGAAGTAACTTAGATTTAGCACCTCTACATCACCAGATACAATATAGCGACCTTGGTTAGTAAAGGTGGCTACACCCGGATGCTGTGGATCTGTAGTCGCAAAGATCTCTTGGGCCATTTGCGTAATTTGCTCGTCAGTGACCGTCTCAATGGCGGCAACATCCATGACTGCCATGATTGGGTTACCCTCGGTATTAGGATCTCGCAGGGCAATTCTACTGGCGCCTTCAATGGCAGAGATATCTTCAACCATATTTAAAACAGGAACTGGCCAAAATAAACCGTCTTCAGTATGTAAGTTGATGGATACGCTCAGCGCATCCGCTAGATTCATATAGCCTTTTAAAGGATTAAAATAACCGGCTCCTAACATCACTACATTGGCTGCTGCCGCTGAATTAAGTAGTAAACTTGGCAGAGTCTCAGCTTCTACTAATAACTGCTGTGCTTTGTCTGCACTGACAAGACGTGGGTTTAGACTGTCTGAGCCATGAGGTTTAATCAATGATGTTCTCCTTTACTGCTATCTATTGTGCCAATTGAAATTTAACAAGTATTTAACCAAAAACCCCCGCATTAAATAGGATGCGGGGGATTTTTATTTGGTGGAGCTAAGCGGGATCGAACCGCTGACCTCAACACTGCCAGTGTTGCGCTCTCCCAGCTGAGCTATAGCCCCAAATTTGGAGGTCGAATGATAGGGATCAGGTGACAGCAAGTCAAGCCTGATGACCGCACTCGGGGTTTAACTTAACTGTTGATAGGCTTTTTCCATTTTCTTAAGCTTCTTCTTACCTACACCACCGAGAAGATCAATGGCATAGCGCAACCTTGCTCGAGACATATCAGCACCCAGTAGCGCCATAGAATCCATAACCGATATAGAACTACTGCTACCGGCAATGGCGATAAACAAAGGTGCCAAAAAAGGCTTTAGCTTTATATCCAAAGCATCGGCAATCGACTTTAAGGCCTCAAAGATATTGTCTCGCTGCCACTGCTGAATGGCTTCTAAACGCCAGAGAGAGAATTGCAGCACCTCGATTAACTGATCCTGCTCAAAGCCTGTTTTTTGCAGATCCTCTGCCGTTATTGGCAACATTCCCGACACTAAATAACTACCCAGTGGTGCAATATCTGACAAGGTTTCCATTCGCTGTTTAGCGAATGGCAAAAAGGCCTTCAATGTATCGCGATTTAATGCCCATTGCTGCAGTCGATCTGCCAACTGATCATCAGTTAATTCTTCGCGTATCCACATACCATTAAGCCAGCTAAGCTTTTCAATATCGAATACCGGGCCACCGAGGGAGACTCTTTGAATATCGAACTCTTCAAGCATTTCTGCAAGCGTAAATTTTTCGCGCTCATCGGGCATAGACCAACCCATGCGTCCCAAGTAATTTAATAGCGCCTCTGACAGATAGCCCATACGTTGGTAATACAGGATACTGGTAGGGTTTTTGCGTTTCGATAACTTACTCTTATCGACATTGCGCAATAGCGGTAAATGGCAAAAAATCGGCTGTTCCCAGCCAAAATATTGATACAGTAATATATGCTTGGGTGCTGAGTTAATCCACTCTTCACCGCGAATTACATGGCTAATTTCCATTAAATGATCATCGACCACATTGGCTAAATGATAGGTCGGCATGCCATCGGCTTTAAGTAAAATTTGCATATCCACTTGCGCCCAATCAATACTGATTTCACCGCGCAACATATCATTAAATTGACACTGCCCTTCTCTGGGGACTTTCATTCTAACTACATAGGGCTCATTGGCCTCAAGGCGCTTGGCAATTTCTTGTTCAGAAAGGTTTTCACAGTGGCCATCATAGCCAAGCGGCTGTTTTTCTTGCATTTGAGTAGCGCGTAATTCATCTAATCTCTGAGGCGTACAAAAACAGCGAAAGGCATAGCCTTTTTCGATTAATTCCTCTGCATATTTACGATATATTTCTGAACGCTCACTCTGACAATAGGGGCCCTTATTACCACCGACATCTGGCCCTTCATCCCAGTCGAGACCCAGCCAAGATAATGCATCAAGAATCGCCTTTTCAGACTCAGGGGTTGAGCGAGCCTGATCTGTATCTTCTATTCGCAGTAAAAATTGACCACCCTGACTGCGCGCAAACACCATATTAAACAATGCCACATAGGCTGTGCCAACATGAGGATCTCCGGTTGGGGATGGAGCAATTCGTGTTCTGATCGTCATTTTTTATCCAATCATTATCATTTTGTGTTTAAAGCAAGTTATATCTGCTTTTAAAAAAACCGATTATACGTTTTCTATGATTGTTCTGTTACTACATTTTTCAATTTATACCTTATAAGCAGATATCCGTAAAATTTACCTTTAGTTTTTTATTCTCAGGGAATAACTAAATTGGTATACAGGTCATCAAAAAATACCATAACCAAAAATGACCTTTTTTAGTGCAAATTTTCGTATTATGCGCACAATTAATATTTCTGCAAGGAAGTATGATTCTAATGCATATCATGAGCGAGGTTAAAAAGACAAATCATGCCAAATCAAGAAAAGATATTTGTTGTTGTGAACCCTACACTGGATAAACAGGTAGCCCTTGATCGCGCCCTTATCACCTCTAAATTAATGACAACCTCGCCTGAAATCTGTGTTTTTGTCGCGGTGGACAGTAATACCGTTAATTTGGATGCAAGAAACCCTAGTATTTATCGAGACACTGATTGGTTTGAGCAGCGAATACATAAACCCCTCAGAGAGGCCGGCCTAAATTATCGCATTGAAATTTCTTGGTCAAATGACTGGCAGGGATCCATTATGGCCTCGGCTAAACATTTTGGCGCCACTCTAATCATGATTCGCGCAGGTAAACCCATCAAAAGTAAGCGCTTCATCTTTGCCGAGTCAAAGTGGGAACTACTTAAAGAAGCTAATTGCCCTGTAGTGTTAGTGCGCGATGAAGCAAAACCACAGCGCAAGGTTGTTTTGGCTGCTGTGAACTTTCAAGCCTCTAGAATTAACCAAGAAATTTTAAATAAAAATATCTTGGAGCGAGGCATGTACCTGTCAGAGAGTTATGGTGCGGATTTTCATGTGGTTAATGCCTATATTGACTCCCTACTCTACCCTGATCGAGGCAGGCTAGCCAAACAAACGGGTCTTAATCAAAGTAATACCCATGTGGTTAAAGGTTATACCGATGAGGTCATTGCTAAGGTAGCTAAGAAGGTAGATGCCGATGTGGTAGTTATTGGCACCCTTGGGCAAACAGGTTTAACCAAGACTCGTCGTGGCAATACAGCCGAGCGCGTTATATCTGCGCTAGATGTGGATGTAGTAGTGGTTAACTCAGAGTACTAATTTCTTATTAAGGCAGACTGGGAACCTTCCCCAGTCTGCCTTTTAAAATAGGCTCTTACTGCTCAAAAACTACGGTTTTATGGCCGTGAACAATCACTCTATTTTCTAGATGGTTGCGCAGCGCCCTTGCAAGCACGATGGTTTCAACATCCCGCCCCAATCGAACCAAATCATGCTCACTATGACTGTGGCCTACACGAACCACATCCTGATCAATAATTGGCCCCTCATCTAGGTCTTCCGTCACATAATGACTGGTTGCACCCACCAATTTAACACCGCGCTCGTAGGCTTTCGCATAGGGATTAGCGCCAATAAATGACGGTAAGAAGCTATGGTGGATATTAATCATGCGTCCTTTGTATTTGCTACACATCTGCGGCGGTATAATTTGCATATAACGCGCTAAAACCACGGTATCTGCATTGTAAGAATCAATAATTGATTCCATTTCAGCAAATGCAGGAGCTTTATCGTTGCGGTCTACAGGAACATATTTAAACGGGATATTGTGCCATTCAACCATTGACCTTAGGTTTTCGTGATTTGAAATCACACAGCTGATTTCACAATCAAGCTCATCGCTATGCCAGCGATGGAGTAAATCAGCCAAACAATGAGAAGCATGACTAGCTAGAAGCACCACTTTTTGCGGCTTTTTGGAATCATAGATCGCCCAGCGCATATTGTAGCTTGTCGCAAGTTCAGAAAACTTCTCGCGAAACTCATCCAAACTAATCGATAACGAACTCGCCTTGAGTTCATTGCGCATAAAAAACCAATCACTATCTGGATCCGCATGATAATTGGATTCAAGCAACCAGCCATTATGATCGGCGATAAACTGACTGACCGCCGCGACAATACCCACTTTATCTGGGCAGTGAATAATCAGCCTATAAGTATGATTATCATTTTTACTCATTAATTTATGCTCTATGTAATTATTTTGAAGCCCGAAAGCATGCTTACCAAGCGTTCAATATCTAATTTATCGACTCATTATCCATCAACTGAGCGGGCACTGCAAAACAATGCTAAAACTCAATTATAAATAACCATTTTAAGGTTTAGAAAGTAGGGAGTAACAGGAGAGTTATTGCGCTGGATATTTAGGGGAAGTGGTGGGCCGTGCTGGGCTCGAACCAGCGACCAATTGGTTAAAAGCCAACTGCTCTACCAACTGAGCTAACGGCCCCCTAAATGAGGAGCGTATCATACTCACCAGCAGGATAAATTCAAGTACTATTTTGATATCTTGTAGGGTCTTTTACATTAGCTTCTAAAAAACCCTGTTTTCGCAGCCTGCAGCTATCACAGACACCGCAAGCAGTGCCATCCTCTGCTGCCTGATAACATGAAACTGTAGCACTGTAATCAACACCGCAATCTACACCCACTTTGATAATTTGAGCCTTAGTCATATTAATAAGCGGCGCATGAATAGATAATTTATTACCTTCAACACCGGCTTTAGTCGCAAGGTTGGCCATCTGCTCAAAGGCTTTAATATAATCGGGGCGGCAATCGGGATAACCTGAGTAATCCACCGCATTAACACCGACAAAAATATCGTTTGCACCCAGAACTTCGGCCCAACCCAGTGCAATGGATAAAAACACTGTATTGCGCGCCGGCACATAGGTAACTGGAATACCTGATGTTTCCTGCTCAGGCACCTCTATACTGGTATCTGTTAAGGCAGAACCACCAATAGTCGCCAAATCTAAGGTCACTACTTTATGTTGCTCGACCTGCATGGATTTAGACACCTTTTGTGCTGCCACCAATTCAGATCTATGCCGCTGACCATAGTCAAAACTAAGGGTATAGCATTGGTAGCCTTGCTGCTTGGCAATAGCGAGCACGGTGGATGAATCTAGCCCACCAGAAACCAATACAACGGCTTTTTTAGTCATATTCTAGCGCCCCTGTTCATCACCCCAGATAACTTTATGGGTTTGCAACTGCAATCGTACCCTTAACTTATCTTCTAGGATCCACTGCGCTAATAGCGCAGGTGATAATTCCCCCTGACTAGGTGAAAATAAAATCTCCGAGCCGGTATCTCGCAATCGCAACTGATCAATCTGCATACAACTCCAGTCATAATCCTGACGATTGCAGATTACAAACTTAACTTCATCTTCCGGCTGAAGGTAATTGATATTTTCATAAAGATTGCGACTGACCTCACCAGACCCTGGTGTTTTAAGATCAACAATTTTAATCACTCGCGGGTCTACCTCTTTTACCGGCATTGCCCCACTAGTTTCTAGGGAGACTCTATAACCAAGATTACACAGTTGCTTTAAAAGCTCTATACACTGTGGTTGAGCTAGGGGTTCACCGCCGGTAACTGTAATATAGTCAGTCTTATAATCGGCAACTGTATCCAAAATATCTTGAATAGCCATTTTCTGACCCCCTTCAAAGGCATAGGCAGTATCACAATAGCCACATCGCAGAGGGCATCCCGTAAGACGTACAAATACTGTTGGCAGCCCAACCGTTGTAGTTTCACCCTGCAGAGAATGAAAGATCTCGGTAATTCGTAAAGAATGGTTTTCCATAGAATAAACTTAAACTAGTAAAGACTGAGCCCTTATAGACCCTTGGCCTTTAAATATGCCTTTGCTTTAGCTCCGGCACCACCGTTGCTCTGTGCGGCTTGCTTTAACATTGCAACGGCTTGTTGAGTCTCGCCTTTCTTATGATATAGCTTACCCAACTTATAGCGTGCATCCATGGCTTTGTTATGGTCGCTATAATTGTTGATAATAACCTCAAAAGACTCAACCGCAAGTTCACTTTCACCTTTAAACTCGAAGATTTCACCTAACCAGTAATGCGCATTGGCCAAATAAGGACTTTGAGAATAATTTAAAATATGATCTTTAAACGCCGCAATTGCACCATCAAAGTCTCTATCTTTTAATAATTTACTCGAGGCCAAATAATCCGCTTCTATATCTTCTGGCGTGACTATTTTTTCCTGCTCAATTAATTCGGGATCCGAAGTGTTTAACTGTGCATCTGGCACCATTAGAATACTATTTTGAGTGGCTGGCATAATCGCAGTTTTAGCTGAGGTTATGGCGCTCAGGCGACGGTCTAAATCTAGATAATCGTCCATTTGCAACTGTTTGATCTGCTGCAACTGATAGGAGAGCTCATCAACTTTGCCGCGCAGCATTTTAACTTCATCCTTAAGTACCTGCATCTGATAAAACTGCTCGGCACGTTGAATATCAACTGCGCTTGGCTTTTTATTGGCATCTGAATAGCCTGAGCTATCCAGCTCGACTACCGGAGATAATGGCTGTGCCACAAGCTGAGAAGACAGCATAGCGGCCATCAAAAGACATCTTTTTTTCATAGTAAACTGCACTCAAACAAATTATAGAGGGTGAGTATAACCCACCCTCATTTCGAGCTTTTTAAGATTGAGACTATTTAAGCTCTACACGACGATTTAAGCGCCATGCTTCATCATCGCTACCATAGGCTGCTGCTCGCTCTTCACCGAAGCTAATCACTTCAATACGATCACCTGATACACCCTGCATAACTAAGAATTCTTTTACTGATGCAGCTCGACGCTCACCAAGTGCCATATTGTACTCGCGAGTACCACGTTCGTCGGCATGACCTTCTAAGCGAATAGAACGTGAGTTGCCAGCCAGAATAACTGCATTTTCAAGAAGATCAGCTCGCGACTCAGCGGTTAATAGGGCCTTATCAAAATCGAAATAAAATACTGTAGCTGTATCAGCTATTACAGGGACTACTTCAATATCAGCTGATTCAACTTCAGCCGTTTTAACGCCTGTATTATCAATGTCAGTTGTCGTTGGCTCTGAATCATATATAGCCGATGAACTACAGCCAGTTAGGACACTAAGTGCCAGTAAAGATGCATATAAATTTATGCGGGTTTTCATGATTGTTAACTCCTCTGAGTAACGCTTTAAGTTTATAGAAAAGGGTTTAAATAGTTTAACGTAAGAAAGGCGACCATGCAGGCTCCCTGACATCACCAAGTTTTGCTGGAAGATTGTATTTTACACCAGCATCAACCGAAACTGCAGCAAGAATCCCTCTATCTTTATACTTAGTGGCATACATCAGCATAGCACCATTGGGAGCAACCGATGGAGATTCATCCAGTGTGGTTTCAGTCAATTCGATAAGCCGTCTTGTTTTAAGGTCTAATGCTGCAATATGAAACACATTTGATGAGCGATGAACCATCGCCATTGTGCGTCCATCTGGAGCTATACTAGCTCGAGCATTGTAGTTGCCTTGAAAAGTGATACGCTCAACTGAGCGATCGGCTAATTTAAGTTTGTATATTTGCGGTGTTCCACCTCTATCAGAGGTAAATAGTATGTGTTTACCATCCGGCATCCATGCTGGTTCGGTATCTATAGCAAAATGGCGCGTTAGCCGGGTTAACTTACCCGAGTCTAGCTCCAGGCTATAAAGCTCTGGGTTGCCATCTTTTGATAACACCAAGGCTAATGTTTTACCATCCGGCGACCACGAGGGTGCACCGTTAAGCCCTTTGAAATTTGTTAGCTGTTCGCGGGTAGCTGTGGCTAAATTCTGTTTAAAAATCGCCGGCCTTCCTGTCTCGAACGACACATAAGCCAACTCTTTACCATCGGGCGACCAGTTGGGCGACATAATGGGCTGCTTTGACTCCAGCATAAGGCTCTCTCTGGCACCATCAGCATCGGCAACCTGAAGTCTGTAGGTAAAATCATCACCCTCTCTAATCACCGACACATAGGCAAGCCGAGTGGAAAATACACCTCTAATACCAGTAATCGACTGATATATTTTATCGCTTACCGAATGGGCTAAATCACGAATTTTTGAAGCTGATGAGCGGACTTTGTGAGTAAACTGTATTTTTTGTGAATTAATACTTAACAGACTAAATTCTAATTCATAGCGGCCATCAGTTAAAACCGATAGACTACCCACAACCAGATATTCCGTTCCGAGAAGACGCCAATCTCTGTAGTAGACATCATTTGGACTTGAAGGGAAAGCCAGCATATCCTCTTGAGGAATTAATTTAAATAGGCCACTGCGACGCAAATCAGATTCAACAATATCGACAATATTCTCATTTATTTTTAACCCATTGAGATCAAAGGGCGACATGGCTATTACCGTCGGCTTATCATTGCCCTCAGTCACTCTAATGACCAATTCACTATGAGCGTTGCTGGCTATAAATAGCGCAATAAGCAATATTGAAAACTGTCTAATTAAGGTCACTCATTAATCTCCATAACACAGATCTAAAGCCTTAAATCTTCAGGGTTAAATACTATTTTTACACTGCGAAAATACTGTTCAAAAATCCTCGGCTTCATTTTCTGTAGCTCTGAAAATGGTGCCGCTTTGTAAGCCGCCTGCTCGACTGATCGATCAAACGCAATATCGCCACTGGACTCTAAAATCTCTACACCTACTATTCGACCCGTGGGTACCAGTCTTAGTTCAATTAAAGTTTCCATTCCGCGCCGTGCACTTTTGGGGCGGTTCCATTGCTGAGATAAGCGCGCCTGAATTAACTGCAAATAACTATTTGCCGCTTGCTTATCTTCTTTTGCCACTATAAGCACCTGCTCTTTGCGCTGTTGTTGTGCTTTTTCAGCTTGCTTACGAGCGCGCTCTTCATCGGCTTTGCGCTGTTTTTCTTCGCGCGCTTTGCGATCTTTTTCTGCCTGCTGCTGGTCTTTAAGCAATTGGGCTTTGCGCTGCGCCGCTAATTTCTGCTGAGCTAACTTGCTTTCTTGAGCCCTGCGCTTATCAATTTCACGTTGTTTGGTAGCCCTATCAATTAATGGTGTAACTTTGGGCTTTTTAACCGGCTTTTTTTTCGGTGCAAGTTCAATTAATTCGGCTTGAATATATTGTGGTTGCACCACAGTCTTTTTACTCTCCGGCTCCCAGTTGGCAAGCATCGCCAAGATTACTACGGCATGTATACCAATACTCGAAATGGCTGCAATAAAATAACTGCTTTTTGATCCTATCATTTAGATTTAGACGGCTCGGTCACCAAACCTACCGAGGGAGCTCCTGCGATCTGTAATTGACTCATTAAGTCGACCACAGAGCCATAATCTACCTGTGCGTCGCCCCATACTAAAACTGGCGTATTGGGTTTTTGCCTTAAAACCTTGGCAACTCTATCTTTAATTAATGACAGACTGTTGGCTATATTGGTGCCATTTTCATCAATCCAATAGGTACCATCGGATTTAATAGAGATAATAAGTGGCTCTTGCTTTTGCTTATCCATAGGCGCGGAATTAGCAACCGGCAAGTCAACCTTTACACCCTGCATTAACAGTGGCGCAGTCACCATAAACACAACCAACAGTACTAGGGTGACATCGATGTAAGGCACTACATTGATCTCGGCAACTAGCTTGCGTTTGGCTCGTTTATTTTTCACTCTAGGTTCTCTTTTAGTGCTTAGTTTGAATGCACCTGTCGATGCAAAATACTGGAAAATTCTTCAGCGAATGTTTCGTAACAGGCGTTCATTGTTTCAACTTTGGCAGCATAACGGTTGTAAGCCAACACCGCTGGAATAGCCGCAAATAGACCCATTGCAGTTGCGATAAGGGCTTCAGATATTCCCGGCGCAACAGTAGCGAGGGTTGCTTGCTGAACCATTGCGAGACCTCGAAATGAATTCATAATGCCCCATACGGTGCCAAATAATCCGATATAGGGGCTAACTGATGCAACACTGGCTAAAAAAGGTAAATTGGCACTGAGTTTTTCATCTTCTCTTGAAAGAGCAACCCGCATAGCGCGGTCCGTGCCCTCCATTACCGCGTCAGGGTCTGTTCCACCGCCATTTGTAAGGCGAGTAAATTCTCTAAAGCCGGCACGAAAAACATTTTCAATGCCCTGTCCACCCCCATTTTCTTTAGCTAGCTGTGAAAGCTCATGATAGAAATTATTGAGATCTATACCCGACCAAAAAGTATCTTCAAAGCTTTTAAAGTCGCGCTCAGCGTTGCGGAGATACAGACCGCGCTGGACAATCATAACCCATGAAATGACTGATGCGACAAACAATATAACCATAACCAGCTGTACCAGCAGACTTGCATCAAGTATTAATGACAGGATTGATAGGTTTTCTTCACTCACTATTAGCTCCAGTTTAACTAATGTAATGTTTTAAGGTTTGGTAAATTTCTGCTGGCATAGCCTGAGGCCGTTTAGCATCATTACTTATACAGGCAATTTTGACCTTAGCTTTGACCAAAAGATCCCCATTTCTAAAAATATTTTGCTGCATTTCAAAACTGGCTTTGGATAGTTTGATTAAACTGGCAGAAACATCGAGCATATCATCTAATACCGCAGGCTTCTGATACAACAATTCAACACTGCGGACGACAAACTGTAAGCCATCAAAGAGTGCCGGCTTGTCGTAGCCAAGACTGCGTAAAAACTCGGTTCTCGCACGCTCCATATACTTTAAATAATTGGCATAGAATACAATGCCACCTGCATCTGTATCTTCGACATATACCCGCAGCTGATGACTAAACTCTTCAGTAGTTTTACTCACCTAGACCATCCAACTGTTCCTGCAGACGCTTGGGGCTAGCTAAACCAAAATGCTCATAGGCCATTCGAGTAGCTATCCGGCCTCTGGAGGTGCGCATTAGGAATCCCTGCTGAATCAAATAGGGCTCCAATACATCCTCAATAGTTCCGCGCTCTTCGCTAATAGCGGCCGCTAAACTATCGACCCCAGCAGGGCCACCATCAAATTTTTCCATTAGGGTCATTAATAGACGTCGATCTAGATGATCAAAGCCATTTTTGTCGACATTCAACATATTCAATGCGGCATCAGCAATTTCTACTGTTACTTTGCCATCACCTTTCACTTCAGCGTAATCCCTGACTCGTCGAAGCAGGCGGTTGGCAATTCGAGGCGTACCTCTTGAACGGCGGGCAATCTCTTTTGCGCCTGCCCCATCGACTGGCACATTCAGGATGTCACCTGCTCGAGCAATAATTCTTGCCAGATCTTCAACTGAATAAAACTCTAATCGCTGGACTATCCCGAAGCGATCGCGCAATGGCGAGGTCAGAAGACCCGCTCTAGTTGTTGCACCTACTAATGTGAACGGGGGAAGATCTAACTTTATCGAGCGTGCCGCTGGCCCTTCGCCGATAACGATATCTAGCTGATAGTCTTCTAAGGCGGGATAGAGAATTTCTTCGACCACTGGACTGAGACGGTGTATTTCGTCGATAAATAACACATCACCTTCTTCTAAATTAGTCAGCAATGCTGCCAAGTCGCCGGCTTTTTCTAGCACTGGACCAGAGGTGGTTTTAAGATCCACTTCCATTTCATTGGCAATAATATGTGCCAGAGTTGTTTTGCCCAAGCCGGGAGGACCAAAAACCAAGCAGTGATCGAGTGGCTCACCTCGTTTGCGCGCCGCTTCAATAAATATGTTTAACTGTTCTTTAACAACGGGTTGACCCACATAATCAACCAGCGTTACTGGTCTTAGAGCGCGGTCAAATCGCTCCTCTGTAGGAGTTCCTGCGGCTGAAATTAGTCGATCTGGTTCTATCATTAGTCACTATCTCGAATCTGTCGTTAAGGATACATGCCTGAAGCTAAATTTCCACTAGTGAAATGACTAGGGTATAAGCTTTTTAAACCATAGATTTTAAGGCGGCACGAATTAACTGCTCAGCATTGGTGATATTCTCACCGGCAACACGATTGACCATTTTTGCAGCATCCTGTGGTTTATAGCCTAGGGCTGTAAGCGCACTTTCTGCTTCTAGATTAATATCCTGTGTCACTTCCTGAATAATCTCTTCAGAACTATCACCGGCAATTTTGCTAATTTTATCGCGCATTTCAATCAGCAGTCTTTCAGCTGTTTTTTTACCTACTCCCGGTATTTTCACCAGAGTAGCTACTTCGTCCTTTTGCACACAGCGTGAAAATTCTTTAACTGACATTCCCGAGAGAATAGCTAAGGCCATCTTTGGCCCAACGCCATTCACCTTAATTAAATGCCTAAATAATAAACGCTCCTCAAGCTGACTAAACCCGTATAGTTGCTGAGCATCTTCACGAACTACAAAATGCGTATGCAAGGTCACTGATTCACCAATATCAGGAATATCAAAGAAGGTATTTAAAGGCACTAGAACTTCATAGCCCACCCCCTGAACATCGAGTAACAAATCAGGTGCCTGCTTGCTGATAACTTTACCCTGCAATCTTCCAATCATAATTATTTATTTTTCACTCTGTTTTAATTTATTTTAGTCGTCCGCGAGCAAAACCCTTTACCCCGGTCTCAGACATTAACTTTTGACTGCGCATACTATGACCATGACATATAGCAACCGCCAAACCATCTGCAGCATCCTCAGAGGGCTCACTAGGCAATTTAAGTAGCGAAGTAACCATCATCTGAACCTGTTTTTTATCTGCAGCACCCGTCCCAACGACAGCTTGCTTAACACTTCGCGGAGAATATTCTGAAACAGGTAACTTAGCGTTTGTGCCCGCTAATATTGCCGCGCCCCTAGCCTGTCCTAATTTAAGCGCCGCTCTTGGGTCACGTGCGAAAAACACATCCTCAATACCCATAACCACAGGCTTGTACTCCTCTATCAATTGACTGACGCCATCAAATATCAATTGCAGTCGCTCTGGAATTGACCCATCGGGCAATCGAATAATCCCACTGGTTATATAATTTATTGTGGCACCAGACATATCCACGATACCGTAACCGGTGCGTCTTGAGCCTGGGTCTATTCCTATAATTCTTATCATCTTATGGGTACTAAGTATTTAATTCATTAGTGTTGCAATCAATCCTGATTGAGTCAACCACAAAAAAAGCCCCCAGATAGCTGGAGGCTTTTTGCCTATGCTATGCGAGCATATAGCAATTAATCTTCCTTAGCCGCTGCCTTGGCTTTTGCTTTTGGCTTGGGCTTTTCCGCAGGGGCTTCTTCTGCAGGGGCTTCTTCTGCAGGGGCTTCTTCCGCAGGAGCCTCTTCCGCAGGTGCTTCTTCCGCAGGAGCCTCTTCCGCAGGTGCTTCTTCCGCA
>CATAJQ010000045.1 GCA_949487135.1 Cellvibrionales bacterium UBA7375
CAAGAGTAGACAAAACAGTAGACACAAATATGCCTTTGACTATGAACTTACTTTCTGTAACTATATGATTTCATTGGGTTTGACAGTAGTTATAGTGCCTATATAAGGTACCGAAGAAGGCCTCTGGTACCAAACAGTTACACCCGCCTTTTTAGGTGGGTGTTTTTGTTTGTGACACGGGGTCGGCGAGAAGCGGCATTCGGTTTGACCAATTGCGCCAGCAATTAGGACGCAGTAGGCGGGGTGAAACCCCAAAAAGCATCAGCAAGATGCTTTGAGTCAGCCTAGCCTCCATCATCAAATAATAAAACAACTTACAGCATGATAGCGACAAATAGCCGCATTTTATCATAAATTTACCGATTTTTTTGTGAATTTTAGATACTACAATATCAGTAGAAAGTTTTACATCCGTACGTAATTTTGAGTCACTAACTGGCCACCAAAACTGAATGACTGAGTCATATGATTTTCATCAATCATTTCAAATTTCACCTCTGTCGTCCAATCCGAATAACCCTCCCAAGAACCAACCATGCCGCTCTCAAGCACCCTACCACCACTTTTAACAACAAAAGTGCCAAAGCCAAAGTTTCTGATCTTTTCACCCTTAAATAAAGCGCTTTGAAGAATAATAAAATGACCGCCGCCGATCATTTTGGTTTCAGTAAAATTTGTTAACTCTGGATTATCTGTATGACGTGTTTCTAGCTTCCAAAGACCATCATAAGGCGATGGCTCGCCCGAGGCTCGGTTCCAGACTTCCACCATGGTCTCAAGAACGCGACCATCATCGTATTTCATACCGTGCAAGACCTGATCAAAACCAGCCTCTGTGGGCTCAATGGTGATATCGAAACTCAATCCAGATAGCGGCCCATCATGGTTCACTAGAGGCTCTTCCACCATAATTCCATTGACCCATGTCGCATTACCTGCACCCACATCCATATCGCCAGTAGACTCATTATCAAAGGCAAACATAAACTTGCCCTGGGTATAAATTTTGATTTGATCTCTTAGCTGGACGGTTGTCTCGCCATTTTCAGTGATTGTTACCTGTGACAGCAAATAGGCGCCATCAGAAATCTTTTGCATTTGATCGTTCTCCAACTGTTTTGTTTGATGATCCGAAGAGCATGCAACTACAAGCGCAATTACTAGTGCCGCGAAGTATATTTTCATTATATGGTCCCAAAAGAAAAATGTGCTTTAATTTTTATTTAAATAATCATTGAGAGTCAAATCTTAAAGCCCACTTAAAATAAACACTTTTAAGTCTCAACCCATCAAAATAATTGGTTTTGCAAGCATAGTATGAAATGCTAGCCTCGCATTAGATTTGAAATTTAGAAGAAATATCCCCCCTGCTAAAAAGTGAACAAAATACAGAGTTTTTATTGTTTATGAATGACCAGCCTGTAGAATAATTGAAGCGATAATTACTATTTTCTCTACTTATCTCAAAATATGGCTAATCTAACGCGCCAAGCTAGCCAAAATAGCGATGAAAAGGGTAAATTCGGAGTTGGATTAAATATTCCAATTACATTGAAAGTTACTTCCGAAGAGGGTGGTCATGAAATCTATTCTAAAAACTTACAGCGCTGGCTCAATCAGTAATCTTACTCTGATTGGTATGTTAAGCGTATTAGTCTCAGCTTGTGGTAGCCAAGACTCAACAAATCCCCGCGCTTACGATACAACAGGCCCAGAAATAATTATGGCAGGTGATGCCATTGTTGAACTAGATATTGGTGATGAATATGTAGAAATGGGCGCAACAGCGCGTGATGTTTGGGACGGCAATACAATTGTTGATCAAGATCCAAGCACTGCGGGCATTCAAGGTGTTGCCACAGAGGGCGTTGATAGCATCGACACCACAGTAGTTGATACCTATGAAGTGACCTACACAGCGGAAGATAGCAGTGGTAACGTTTCTACTGCAGTACGAACCATTAACGTTGCTGATAGAACAGGTCCTGTAATATCTATCACAGGAGATAACCCTGTGCTTGTAGCCTTTGGTGATGATTTCGACCTGCCTTCTGCATCTTCATTCGACGCTTTTGATAACGCAACCACTACTGTTACGGATATCACAAGTAATGTTGATACAACAACCATTGGCACCTACACGGTTACCTTCGCTGCAAGCGATGCTTCAGGTAATGAGACAACAAAAGCACTAACCGTCATAGTCGAGCCAAGTTATCAAGATGAAATAGTTTTGTTCAGTAACGGCAGTCTTGCTGAAGGATGGGTTCTTAATGGTTATGACGTTGATCTAGACTATGGAGCTTGCCCAGGCAACACTTGTCCTAACCTAGATTATGGCATCGAAAATGACCCTACCAAAGAACGAGACGTAATTTATATTGACCAAGGTATAGACAACACAAATCAAGCTGGCTTCTTCATGCAGGTAGGTGATCCAGATAAAGAAGATGATGATCTAGCGAATGATCCAATTGATCTTCGTGGAGCAGAAGTCAATGGTAAGTTGACCTTTGAAGTATGGTCTGATTCTACTGATGGTGTTGATCTTAATATTGCAGTGGATTGCCCTGCCTACCCAAATGCTGCTAATCCTGTTTTGCTGGAAGGTGTTGGCGCACAACAGTGGCAAGAAATTTCAATCCCTGCGGCCGATCTTTTCAATCAAGGATGTGCCCTAAGAAGTGATCAAATTGGTACTATTCCAATGTTTTTAGCCAATTGGATTGGACCAAAGATTAGAATTGATAACATTGTTTGGCAATGTGAATTCTCCTGTGATGGGTCTGATATACCTGATCAAGAATACACGCCATGGGTTAAAGTAGAGAAAACCAAAGGCTATGACGCTCCCACTTCCTATGCTGGTTATGACCTAATTTGGTCTGATGAATTTGACGGCACTGAAGTTGATCAAAC
>CATAJQ010000046.1 GCA_949487135.1 Cellvibrionales bacterium UBA7375
CGTACGCAATCTGACGGCGTCGTAGTCTTTTTGTATTTCGGCTACAAAGTCATCTCGACTGTCTTCGCTAATCAGTTTGCTGGCAACGCCTACAGCGCGCGAGGCATCAGAGACATAGATTGCCTGATTGCCCTCGTAAGTCGGGGCAATTTTTACGGCGGTATGAGCTTTAGAGGTTGTAGCACCACCAATTAATAAGGGCACAGAAAAGCCCTGACGTTGCATTTCCTTGCCTAGATGCACCATTTCATCTAGGGAGGGTGTAATCAGTCCAGATAAGCCGATAATATCAACCTGTTCCTGTTTGGCTGTCTGCAATATTTTTTCCGCGGGCACCATCACGCCCAGGTCAATCACCTCATAGTTATTACATTGCAGCACTACACCCACAATATTTTTGCCAATATCGTGAACATCGCCCTTAACAGTGGCCATCAGTATTTTGCCGTTGCGGCTGGCGGATTCGTCTTTTTCATCTTCGATATAGGGCTGTAAATAAGCCACAGCCTGCTTCATGACGCGAGCTGATTTAACCACCTGTGGCAAAAACATTTTACCGGAACCAAATAGATCGCCGACAGTATTCATGCCGTCCATTAGCGCGCCTTCAATCACATGCAGAGGGCGTTCGGCCTGTTGGCGTGCTTCTTCAGTATCCTCTTCGATATATGCCGTAATACCTTTTACAAGGGCATGCTCGAGGCGACGATTTACATTTTCATCACGCCAGCTAAGGTCTTCTGTTTTCGCTTTAGCAGTGCCATCACCGCGATAATCATCGGCAATCGCTAATAAGCTTTCAGTGGCTTCATCGTTGCGGTACAGGACGACATCTTCAACCGTATCGCGAAGGGCAGGAGGAAGTTCATCGTATACGGCTAATTGACCGGCATTAACGATACCCATGGTCAAACCCTCGCGAATAGCATGGTATAAAAATACCGAGTGAATCGCTTCGCGCACCGGATTATTGCCTCTAAATGAAAAGGAGACATTGGAAATACCACCGGAAACTAGCGCATGAGGCAAGTTTTGTTTTATCCAGCCCGTGGCCTCGATAAAGTCCAAACCATAGCCATTGTGTTCTTCAATACCGGTTGCAACCGCAAATACATTGGGGTCAAAGATAATATCTTCTGCGGGAAAGCCCACCTGATTGACCAAAATATCGTAGCTGCGCTGGCAAATCTCTTTGCGACGCTCAAGGGTATCCGCTTGACCCTGTTCATCAAACGCCATTACCACAATTGCGGCACCATGCTGCTTGCACAATGTGGCTCTCTGAATAAACTCTGGCTCGCCTTCTTTAAGGCTGATCGAGTTTACGACAGACTTACCCTGTATGCATTTTAGGCCCGCTTCGATCACATCCCATTTGGAGGAATCGACCATAATCGGCACTCGAGAAATATCCGGCTCCGAGGCAATTAGGTTAAGGAATTTGACCATGGCAGGAATGGCTTCAAGCATTCCCTCATCCATATTGACATCAATAATCTGCGCGCCGTTTTCTACCTGTTGCAAAGCAACTTCTATAGCCTCATCATAATTTTCTTCAAGGATCAGCCGTTTGAACTTGGCCGATCCGGTAACATTACATCGCTCACCCACATTCACAAATAAAGATTTAGTATCTATGGTGAATGGCTCTAAGCCAGAAAGTCGACAGGCAGGGGCAATATCTGGTATCTGACGCGGCTTAATATCAGCCACCGCAGTGGCAATCGCCTTAATATGCTCGGGGGTGGTACCACAACAGCCGCCGACTATGTTTAAAAGTCCTGACTGAGCAAATTCTGCAATGGTGTTGGCCATTGGTTTGGGGCCAAGATCATAGCCACCAAACTCATTAGGTAAGCCGGCATTGGGGTGAGCGGTAACCAAAGTATCAGCCACATTAGATATTTCTAATAGGTGAGGGCGCAACTCATCGGGCCCCAACGCGCAGTTAAGACCAATACTAATGGGTGTGCTGTGGCGCACCGAATTCCAAAATGCTTCTGGTGTTTGACCTGATAATGTTCGACCACTGGCATCAGTAATGGTGCCACTAATCATAATGGGTAACTCATAACCGATTTTCTCAAACACCTTCTGTACGGCAAAAAGGCCTGCCTTGGCGTTCAGCGTATCAAAAACAGTTTCTACCATGATTAGATGGCAGCCACCCTCGATAAGTGCTTCAGTTGATTCGCAATAGTTCTCAACCAATTCATCATAGGTCACATTGCGCGCGCCGGGGTCATTAACATCCGGTGATAGTGACGCAGTGCGACTGGTGGGCCCTAGGACACCGGCGACAAAGCGCGGGCGTTCGGGCGTAGAAAACTCATCAGCTGCTTGACGAGCAAGTTTGGCCGATTCACGGTTAATCTCCGCAGACAGTGACTGCATATTGTAGTCAGCCTGGGATACCTGAGTCGAGTTAAAGGTATTAGTCTCAATAATATCGGCGCCGGCCTCAAGGTAGGCGCGGTGAATATCAAGAATAATCTGCGGTTGAGTTAGGCTTAAAAGATCATTGTTGCCTTTAATCTCTGAGGGCCAATCGGCAAAACGCTGGCCGCGAAAATCCGCTTCCTCCAGACTGTGCTGTTGAATCATGGTTCCCATGGCGCCGTCAATAATCAGAATGCGCTTTTCTGTAGCGGCTTTTAGGGATTTATGAATTTTGGATAAACCAGTCTCGTGCATATAATGCTCTAGCGCCTTTATTCATTGCTTCATCAAAATATTTTGATGGATGCACATCATACCAGTATTTTTCAAAAAGAAAAGTTTTGTTTAGACCCTGCATAACGTAAAATATATGGCTCTCTTACTCAGTTATTACCTTGGGATTTATTAAATGGTTAATGTCACAATTACAGAGTCGGCTCAAGAATATCTGGCAGGTCTGCTTGAAAAGCAGAACTGCGAGGGTATAGGTATTCGAATGTTTATCTCTGATCCGGGAACGCCCAAAGCTGAAACCTGTATTGCCTACAGCCGTCCTGGTGAGCATAACGAAGAAGATGTGATTATTGAGTATGATAAATTTAATGCTTACTTTGAACAGCGAAGTATCCCATTCTTAGATGATGCCAAAGTAGATTTCGCCGAGGATAAATTTGGTGGTCAGCTTACTATTAGAGCGCCTAACTCTCGCGTGCCTAATGTAACAGACGATAGTCCGGTGGAAGATAGAATTAACTACTTACTCCACAGTGAAATTAATCCGGGTCTCGCATCTCATGGTGGCAATGTGGCCCTTGCAGCCATCGATGATGGCTACGCAGTGCTTGAATTTGGTGGGGGCTGTCAGGGTTGTTCTGCAGTCAGTTTAACCCTCAAAGAGGGGGTGGAAAAAACCCTTTTAGAGAAAATTCCCGAATTAAAGGGTGTTAAGGATGCGACTGACCATACAGATACATCCAATGCTTATATGTAGCGTTAAATACTGCGTTAGAGATAAAAAACCCCGCTTTTGCGGGGTTTTTTTATAACTTTCAATCGATCTTAACTGACTTCAACAATTTGCTCAGCGGCAATAGTCTTGCCTTGTTCCGCAGACTTCTGGAACGATTCAATCTGATCAAAGTTCATATAGCGATAGATTTCATCGGCCATCGAGTCAATCTTACCCGCATACTGCATATATTCTTCAGGGGTAGGTAGTCGACCCAAAATACCGCCAACCGATGCTAGTTCGGCTGATGCTAGATAAACATTAGCGCCATCGCCCAAGCGGTTGGGGAAGTTTCGTGTAGAAGTAGAAAGCACCGTTGCGCCAGCTAATACCCGCGCTTGGTTGCCCATACATAGGGAGCATCCCGGCATTTCAGTCCGTGCGCCTACTTTGCCATAGATATTGTAATAGCCTTCTTCCATTAGGGTGTGAGCATCCATTCGAGTAGGTGGGCAGATCCAGAATCTGGAGTCGACTGATCCAGCTTCATCCAGTAATTTACCCGCGGCACGGAAGTGACCAATATTGGTCATACAAGAGCCGATAAAGATCTCATCAACCTTATCGCCAGCCACATCAGACAGAAGCTTGGCGTCATCTGGGTCATTCGGACAGCAAACAATAGGCTCTTTAATATCAGCGAGGTCGATCTCGATAACCGCAGCATATTCTGCATTAGCATCGGCTGACATTAGCGTTGGGTTTTCTAGCCAATCTTCCATTTGGCGCACACGACGCTCTAGGGTTCTTACATCACCGTAGCCTTCAGCAATCATCCAGCGCAACAGGGTAACGTTAGAGCGCAAGTATTCAGCCACTGAATCTTCGCTAAGCTTAATGGTGCAACCAGCGGCTGAACGCTCTGCTGAGGCGTCTGAAAGCTCAAATGCTTGCTCAACAGTGAGACTTTCAATCCCTTCACCTTCAATCTCTAGAATACGGCCTGAAAAGAAGTTCTTTTTGCCTTGCTTCTCAACCGTCAATAAGCCTTCTTTGATACCGTAGTAGGGAATAGCGTGAACCAAGTCGCGTAGGGTGATACCCGGCTGCATTTCGCCTTTAAAGCGCACTAGAACCGATTCTGGCATATCGAGTGGCATTACGCCGGTTGCAGCTGCAAAAGCCACTAGGCCTGAGCCGCCGGGGAATGAAATACCCATGGGGAATCTGGTGTGGGAATCACCACCAGTACCTACAGTATCTGGCAGAAGCATACGGTTTAACCAGCTGTGGATAATGCCATCACCGGGACGAAGGGAAACACCGCCGCGGTTCATTATAAAGTCAGGCAGACTGTGTTGAGTGTCGATATCAACTGGCTTGGGATAGGCCGCTGTGTGACAGAATGATTGCATGACCAAATCAGCAGAGAAGCCAAGACAAGCAAGATCTTTAAGCTCGTCACGAGTCATTGGGCCGGTAGTATCCTGTGAGCCTACCGTAGTCATCTTGGGTTCACAGTAGGTGCCTGGGCGAACGCCGTCGACACCGCAAGCTTTACCGACCATTTTTTGTGCCAGGGAGAAGCCAGCTGTTGATGCTTCTGGTACCTCTGGCTTGCGGAATACATCTGATGCGGGAAGGCCGAGATGCTCTCTAGCTCTCTGAGTTAAGCCGCGACCCACAATTAGGTTGATTCGACCATCAGCTTGCACTTCATCGAGAATAACTTCTGATTTATGTTCAAATTCACAAATAATCTCGCCAGCTTCGTTAAGAATTTGTCCGTCGTAAGGGCGAATTTCAATCACATCGCCATAGTGAATATCGTCTACCGGAGCTTCAAATACCAAGGCGCCTGCATCTTCCATAGTATTAAAGAAAATAGGGGCTACCTTACTGCCGATACAGATACCGCCAGAACGCTTATTGGGTACGCCCGGCATATCTTCCCCAAAGAACCACAGTACTGAGTTAGTGGCTGATTTTCGTGAGGAGCCAGTACCAACAACGTCGCCTACAAAGGCAACCGGTAAGCCTTTAGACTTAATGTCTTCAATCTGGCCCATAGGGCCGATAACGCCGTGTTCTTCTGGGTTTAAGCCGTCGCGAGTCATCTTATACATAGCTTTCGCGTGCAGTGGGATATCGGGTCGTGACCAAGCGTCCTGTGCGGGGGATAGATCATCAGTATTGGTTTCGCCAGTGGCTTTAAATACCACGGCTTTGATGCTTTCTGGTACAGCATCATTGGTTGTAAACCATTCGGCATCTGCCCAAGACTGCATAACCGACTGGGCAGAGGCATTGCCTGAATCAGCTTTTTCGGCAACATCGTGAAAAGCATCGAATACTAGGGTGGTCGCCTTAAGTTGATTGGCGACTAATTCATTAAGTTCGCTGTCGTCCAAAAGCTCAACTAAGGTTGCTACATTATAGCCACCATGCATATTGCCAAGAAGCTCAACCGCAGCGGGTCGATCAATCAAAGGGGAGGTGGTTTCACCTTTAACAATGGCACTTAAAAAGCTCGCTTTGACGTAGGCTGACTCATCCACACCTGGAGGTACGCGATTGGCGATTAAATCGAGTAAAAACTCGGCTTCATTTGCCGGTGGATTCTTTAGTAATTCAACTAAAGCGGAGGTCCACTCCGGGGTTAATGGCTTAGGCGGGATACCTTCTAATTGACGTTCTGCAACATGGGCGCGATAGGCTTCTAGCACGGAATACCTCATTAATAACAATAGGTTATAAGATTTAATTAAATTAAAACTTAGGTTTTTGGGTTGGTATGGGCTGATTGTACAAGAATTTGTAGTTTTTTTACAGAAAGATATGCCCGTTGTCAAAAGTTCCTTTGCCCTGCTGTAGCTTGGAACAGCTTGAAGGGAAAACTTTGACCATATAATTTTTACTTATTTGGGCTGTTAGTCAGGTCTCGATAGTTTATAATTCACGCTTTAAAATTAAACCGCTAATCCCTATGACAGTTCTACAAGAAATTGAAGATTTCATACCCTGTAATACTCCGCAATTATGGGTAGAAAATGCCCTAGCTAATCCTGAATTATTATTAATTGATCATGCTAATTGCGAAAAAAAAGCGGCGAGCACAGCGTTAAATTTAATGTACCGCTATGTGGATAATTTTGATCTGCTTAACAAAATGTCGCGCTTAGCACGTGAAGAGTTGCGACATTTTGAGCAGGTTATCGCCATTATGAAGCGCCGAAATATAGAATATCGGCAAATAACGGCTTCTCGCTATGCCGTCAAACTTAGGGATGCTGTTAGGCCGAATGATCCCGATAAACTTGTAGATATCCTAATTGTGGGTGCGATTATTGAAGCGCGTTCCTGTGAGCGATTTGCGCGAATAGCAACGTTTCTTGATGAGGAATTAGAAAAATTCTATCTATCACTACTTAAATCAGAGGGCAGACACTTCAAAGATTATCTTGCACTTGCCGAGTCTATAGCTTCCCAGCAGGAAGTTAGTGATCGTTTAGCGATGTTTTTGGCGATCGAGAAAAAGTTAATTCTCTCTCCAGATAGCGAGTTTAGGTTCCATTCGGGACCCTGCGAGTGATCACAAGCTCGTTGCAAGCTTGCCCCATAGCCTGTTAGGTGTTTATTCAATCAGCATGAGAGACAGAAGGTTAGCATTACCTCTAATCACAAATAAGTAATACATAATGGGAATTGACCAAGTCGAAATAATATGGAGAATTTCGCTCGCAACGTCCTTGCGCTGTAATTATTTAATTACGGTTTCTTACAACCTTGAATCCAAGGAGTGGATTTATGTTATTAACACAAGTTTTTTTTGGTTGTCTCAAAACAGCCGAAGAAAGTTATCGAACATCATTTTGCCATTTTATTCGTCATCATCAATCATCGAAATTTAGGCCATTTCTAATCTGTACTGCGTTATTATTTTCTGCCAACTCTTACGGTGATGAATATTACCAAGTTGAAAAAATACATGTAGATCATGAGCAGGATAGTGCCATTTTATCCTTTTCGGGTAGCCCCCCAGAAATCTTAGAAGGTTATGAAAACTATATAATTTACAACTTTAATTTAACCATAGGGAAAAAGGAGTATCGACTCACAGAGCACGATAACTACTCCCATTTACTTAGTAAGATGAAACTAGGGGATTTGGACTATCCTGTAGATAATTTCCCAGAGTCAAGACTGGTTTTTTCTTTCTCATTATCATTCACTGATTTTATTATAGAGGCTCGTAAATGTGCTTCAAAGTACTCAAATTTTTTTTCATACCTTTGGGATATCTGGTTTGACGGTGATTTGGCAGCATGTAATAAAAACGCATGGGATGCCTATTGGAAAAAACAAAATTTCATCATAGATGTAACGCCTACTCTTAAAAGAGCTATTTCAAAAGAAATACAAAGCATGACTAAGGAAGTTTCTTTATCCACGTCACATTTTCCGATGCTTATAGTATCAAGTGATGAGTATGATTTTTTGCACACTTTCCCATCGTGGGCTAATTATTCGAATAAAATGAAATCTGAATTTAATCAGTCTATCGTTGTTTATAATGCGGTAGCCAATAATTACTTCAATAGAGACTTTACTTCGCTTACAGATGCTTATGATCGGGTTATGTTGTTTAAGCATTATGGTAATGTTTATTATGACCATCATTATACGGAGCGGACATTGTTACTTATCCAAATAATCAAGTCATTTGAATCGGATGAATGCAATGATAGGTTATTAAAAAGTCCTTTACTTGCTGTAAGTTCAGATCATTCGCGACATGATTTAATAGCTAAAGATTATGTTTCGTACCTGTGTCAATATGGTGAATTTTCGTTTAATAAGAGTGCAGTTCCCCCTCCGGAAAAGCCAAAAAAAGCTAAAAATATTAAAAGCTCAGGTGAGGCTTATTCAGACTTTAAGCCCTACATATACTGCAGGAAATACAGATGTGTCATACATACAAGCGAAACTTTATATTACAAGCTTGTTACTTATGATTATTATGCTTATAAACACGATGTATTTGAGCACATAAATAGCCATTTGGTTAGAGGTCACACTGTGAGGGGAATTTGTAATGGTTATTGCGCCATTAGCGATGTTGATGGACTTGAGAAATATATCAATACATTAACAAGCGAACTTTCAAATAGATATAACGCTAATTATTCTTGGTTAATCATCAAATATGACGAGTGATCACCTAATACAGCATGGGTTTAAAACGTTTTTAAAAGTTATGGGGCTAGAAGTATGTTTTCTGATGGCATGCTTCTGGTTTTATTAGTAACTTCTATTAATAATTATTTCCAAAATTTCCAATAAAAATTAAAAAAGGCAGCCATTGGCTGCCTTTTTATATCTGTACTGCTTATTATCTTTTGTTAAGCGGAACATAGTCTCGGCTATCAGCGCCAGTATAAAGCTGGCGGGGGCGACCAATACGGTAGGGGTTAGTAATCATCTCATTCCAATGAGAGATCCAGCCTACAGTCCGGCCTGTAGCAAAAATAGCAGTAAACATTTCGATCGGTATACCAAGTGCTTTTAGAATGATTCCCGAGTAGAAATCAACATTTGGATAGAGTTTTTTACTTACAAAATAATCGTCTTCAACCGCTATGGTTTCAAGTTTTTTAGCCAAGCGGAATAGTGGATCATTTTCTAGGCCTAAAACTTCGAGAACTTCGTTACAGCTCTCACGCATCACTGTTGCTCTTGGGTCATAATTTTTATAAACCCGATGCCCGAAGCCCATAAGTCTAAATGGATCATTCTTGTCTTTGGCCTTGCGAATATATTCAGCAATATTATCTTCATGACCAATTTCATTTAACATAACTAGTACGGCTTCGTTAGCGCCGCCGTGAGCCGGTCCCCAAAGCGCTGCAATACCAGCAGCAATGCAAGAGAATGGGTTGGCACCTGATGATCCAGCCAATCTTACTGTTGAAGTCGAAGCATTTTGCTCGTGATCAGCGTGAAGAAGGAAGATGCGATCTATGGCTTTGGCAATTGCCGGCTCTATTTTGTAGCTTTCGCATGGTGTGCCGAACATCATATGTAAGAAATTCTCTGAATATGACAGAGAATTATCTGGGTACATAAAGGGCTGACCCATAAAGTGTTTATGGCACATCGCCGCAATAGTCGGCATTTTAGCAATGAGGCGATGGGCAGAGATTTTGCGGTGATTTTCATCAGTGATATCTAACGAATCATGGTAAAAAGATGACATGGCACCCACGATTCCACACATCATTGCCATTGGGTGTGCATCATGGCGGAAGCCGCTGATAAAGTTTTCAATCGAGCGATTCACCATGGTGTGATATTTGATATTGTTTTCGAAATCAGCTTTTTGGCTAGCGTCAGGAAGGTTTCCTTCAAGCAACAAATAACAGGTTTCTAAATAGTCTGATTGTTCAGCTAGCTGCTCAATAGGGTATCCGCGATGCAGTAATACACCTTTGGCGCCATCAATATAGGTAATGTCCGATCTGCAGGCGGCTGTAGCAGAAAAGCCGGGGTCATAGGTAAAGTAGCCGTGGCTGCCAAGTGTGCCTATATCAATTACATCTTGTCCTTTGGTGCCTTCCAAAATTGGGAGGTCGACGTTTAAATCTCCATCGATAGACAGAGTTGCTTTACGATTGGTCATGCATGGTCCTCGAGAAATACTAATGATGTGACTGGCTTTAGCTGAGCCGAATACTATAAATACTCTGATAAAATTGTCAACTTGGGAAGCAAATTTACCCTTTTTTTCCTAATTTATCGGTTTCAATAGCAACAGATTGAATTAGCTGTATGAACTAACTATAATGCAACGCCGTAGTGAAAGAACGATCTTAACGACGAGATCAGTCTAATTTTCCAGCTCTAACCAGACGCCCTCTACTTCGCCTTTTTAGAGTTCTTATTTAAGAGTTAACCCACTGTGAAGACAAAAAGACCTGTTAATTTGGATATTGGTTCGATTAAGTTGCCAATAACCTCATATGTTTCCATTTTGCACCGAGCTTCTGGTGTTGTTTTATTTTTTGCTGTTGCATTGCTGCTTTGCGTTTTTGATGCAAGTTTAGAGTCAGAGCAAAGCTTTGAGTCACTTAAAGATAGCTTGACTAGCCCTGTGGCACAATTTTTTATCTGGGCTGCGCTAGCGGCGTTGGCTTACCATTTTGTTGCTGGTATTAGACACCTAATTATGGATTTTGGTATTGGTGAGGATAGCTTTGAGTCGGGCCGTAACAGTGCACGGGTGGTGGTGATTATCGCTATTATTCTTATTGCTTCTATTTCAGGGTGGATTTTCCTATGGTGAAATCAGTAACTAGTTTAGGTCGTAGCGGTCTGTCTGATTGGCTGTTGCAACGAGTTTCGGCGCTGATAATGTCTGCCTACCTTTTATTTATGGTCGGGTTCTTTGTTTTAAATCCAAGTCCAAGTTACGAGCAGTGGTCAGGTCTTCACAGTTCGCTGGCTATGCGCATCTTCAGCCTTTTGACTATATTGTCTATCGCTGCCCATGCTTGGATCGGTATCTGGTGTGTCTTAACTGACTATATTACAGTTCGCTTAATTGGGCCGAAGGCCACGCCAATACGTATGTTTTTACAGTTGGCAATGATCGCAGTAATACTCTTTTATGTGGTTTGGACTTTAGATATCCTCTGGGGATTTAATTAGATGGCAAATATGAGAACAATGAGCTTTGATGCGGTTATCGTTGGTGGTGGCGGCTCAGGCATGCGAGCGGCGCTTCAGCTTGCTCAGTCAGGTTATAAGACAGCGGTAATTACCAAGGTTTTTCCCACAAGATCACATACTGTATCAGCTCAAGGCGGTATCACCTGTGCAATAGCTAGCGATGATCCAAATGATCAGTGGCAGTGGCATATGTATGACACCATTAAGGGTTCGGATTACATTGGTGACCAAGAAGCTATCGAATATATGTGTAAAACTGGGCCTGAGGCAGTATTCGAGTTAGAGCATATGGGTCTTCCTTTCTCTCGCAATGATAACGGTCGTATCTATCAGCGTCCTTTTGGTGGTCAGTCAAAAGATTTCGGTGAAGGTGGTCAGGCAGCAAGAACCTGTGCGGCAGCGGACCGAACTGGTCATGCTCTGTTGCATACCCTATATCAGGGCAATCTCAAAAATGAAACTGTATTTCTAAATGAATGGTTCGCCGTCGATTTAGTCAAAAATGCCGACAATGCTGTTGTAGGTGTTATCGCGATCAATATTGAGACTGGCGAAACCGTTTATGTAAAATCTAAGGCTACAGTATTTGCAACCGGTGGAGCAGGGCGTATTTATGCTTCAACCACTAATGCGCATATCTGTACCGGTGATGGCATTGGCATGTCAATGCGTGCAGGTTTCCCAGTACAGGATATGGAGATGTGGCAATTCCATCCTACTGGTATCCATGGTGCCGGTACGCTGGTAACAGAAGGTTGCCGCGGTGAGGGCGGCTATTTGGTCAATAAAGATGGTGAGCGCTTTATGGAGCGCTATGCACCCAATGCCAAGGATCTTGCAGGCAGGGATGTTGTTGCCCGCTCTATGGTGCAAGAGATTCTTGCCGGTCGTGGCTGTGGTGAAAATGGCGACCATGTGTTTTTAAAACTTGATCATCTGGGTGAAGAAACACTCAATGCCAAGTTACCCGGTATATTAGAGTTATCTCGAACCTTTGCTCACGCCGATCCGGTTGTGGAGCCGATTCCAGTAGTTCCAACCTGTCACTATATGATGGGCGGAATTCCGACCAATGTCGACGGTCAAGCACTAACTCTTGATGACGCGGGTAATGAGCAGGTTGTTGAGGGTTTCTATGCCTGTGGTGAAGCTGCCTGTGTGTCTGTACATGGCGCCAATCGCTTGGGTGGAAATTCACTGCTTGATCTAGTTGTATTTGGTCGCGCTTCAGGTTTATTTATCGAGAAGCAATTGCGCGAAGGTGTTGATCTTAAAGATGCTACTGAAGATGATATCAACAGAGCAATGCAGGTCCTCAATCGTATTAATCAGTCTCAAGAGGGTGAGAAAGCCTCTGTATTGAGAGCTGAATTGCAAACAATCATGCAGAACCATTTTGGAGTATTTCGTCGCGGTGACTTTATGAAGGAAGGGATTGAGAAATTAAAAGCCCTGCGTCCACGCATTGAGAATGTTCAGTTAAGCGATACCAGTAACGCCTTTAATACCGCTAGAATTGAAGCTCTCGAGCTGCAAAATCTTCTTGAGGTTGCTGAGGCGACGGCTGTAGCAGCTGAGTGGCGAACTGAAAGCCGCGGTGCTCACGCCCGTGAAGACTTCCAAGAGCGTGATGATGAGAATTGGTTGTGTCACTCAATCTACTTGCCAGAAAGTCAGACTGTGGCAAAACGAGATGTGAATTTTACCCCTAAAACCCGAGAGGCCTTTGAGCCTAAAGTTCGGACTTACTAGGAGAGTCAGGCGTGTCGATGTTAGAAGTAAGTATTTATCGTTATAACCCAGAGGTTGATTCTGAGCCCTATATGCAGGTGTTCTCATACGACACTCAGGGCAAAGACGTTATGGTGTTAGATGTTCTCGAAAAGCTTAAAGCAGAGGATCCTACGTTGGTTTTCAGGCGATCATGCCGTGAAGGTGTGTGCGGTTCAGATGGCGTTAATATATCTGGTAAGAATGGCTTAGCCTGTATTACGCCCCTATCTGAGGTGGTAAAAAATAATAAGTTGGTTATCCGTCCTCTTCCAGGTTTACCGGTGATACGCGACTTGGTTATCGATATGACCCAGTTCTATGCGCAGTATGAGAAAATTCAGCCCTATTTGATCAACAATACGCCCGCGCCAGCAATTGAACGCTTACAGTCCCCAGAAGATAGAGCCAAGCTCGACGGTTTGTATGAGTGCATTCTGTGCGCATGCTGTTCAACGGCTTGCCCATCCTTTTGGTGGAATCCCGATAAATTTATTGGGCCATCGGGCCTGCTTCAAGCATATCGATTCCTCGCTGATAGCAGAGATAGGGGTACGGAAGACCGTCTGGCGAACTTAGATGATCCATTTAGTGTGTTTCGCTGTCACGGTATTATGAACTGTGTTCAAGTTTGTCCAAAGGGTCTAAACCCGACGAAGGCTATTGGTCATATTCGCAGCATGTTGTTGTCGAGTGCCACCTAAGCAGGTGTCAGTATTGAATTTAAAAGGGGCTTTTTGGTCCCTTTTTTTATGCTTGGTTTTTTGTCTTTTTTACTTTAAACCACTGTTAAATAGGGCGAATATACTGACTCTTTGCTGGGTTATTTCAAAAAGCAGCCAATAAACGCTTTTTATGGCTAATTTCGGTACATTATTCGTAAATTTATACTAGTTGTTTGTTCAATAAAGGTCTAAAATATGCGCCTTAAATTTACTGGATGCCGATGTAACCCTACGAGGAATTTTCGCGATGGCAGAAGGCTTAATGGAGCGTTTTTTAAACTCCTCCCACTTTTCTGGTGGAAATGCCGCTTACATAGAAGAACTCTACGAAACCTACTTGCACGAACCAAACAATGTGCCAGAGGAGTGGAGCCGCTTTTTTGACTCTTTGCCGCGCACAAATGGGTCGGTAACTCCAGATATCTCTCATGACACTGTGGTTAAGCATTTCGAATTGCTAGGCCGCAGGCAAGCTCGACCAACTCCTGCGCCTGGTTCAGGTGGTGTTCATATTGAACATGAACGCAAACAGGTTAAAGTTGTTCAGCTGATAAGTTCTTATCGTTTCCGTGGACATCAAAAAGCCAATCTTGATCCTTTGGGGATTATGAAACGCGAGCATGTTCCCGATCTTGACTTGCATTTCCATGGTCTTACCAAGGCCGACCTCGATACAACATTCCAGTCAGGCCCTCTGTATATGGGCAAGGTTGAGGCAACTCTGAGAGAGATCGTAGAGACTCTTGAAGAGACCTACTGCCAAAGTCTGGGTGCGGAGTTTATGCACATAACTTCATTTGCAGAAAAGCAGTGGTTGGCGCAGCGCTTTGAGAGTCATAGATCAAAGCCCAGTTATGACGATAGCGCACGTATTGATGTTCTCAGTCGTCTTACTGCTGCTGAGGGCTTAGAGAAGCATTTGGATTCTAAGTATCCTGGTACTAAACGATTTGGTCTTGAGGGTGGCGAGAGTCTTATTCCATTGCTTGACTGTTTGGTTCATCGCTCTGGTGAATATGGTTGTAAAGAAATTGTTATGGCTATGGCCCACCGCGGCAGGCTAAATGTTCTAGTTAATGTGCTAGGCAAAAACCCTACCGAACTTTTTGAAGAGTTCGAGGGTAAGCGTATGGTTGACACATCGGGTGATGTTAAATATCACCAGGGTTTTTCATCCAATGTGATGACCCCCGGGGGTGAGCTTCATTTGGCACTGGGATTCAATCCATCCCACCTTGAGATTTCGTGTCCTGTAGTGATAGGTTCAGGTCGTGCTCGACAAGACCGTCGCAACGATGCTGAAGGTCAGCAGGTAGTGCCTATTCTGATTCACGGTGACGCAGCGTTTGCAGGTCAGGGTGTGGTAATGGAAACCTTCCAGTTATCCCAGACTCGTGCCTATAAAACGGGTGGCTCAATTCATATTGTAATTAACAACCAGATTGGTTTTACCACTAGCCGTCAGGATGATGCTCGTTCAACAGAATACTGCACCGATATTGCGAAAATGGTTCAAGCACCAATTTTACATGTTAATGCCGACAATCCTGATGAAGTCATGTTTGCTGCCATGTTGGCTATGGACTATCGCTATGAGTTTGGTAAAGACGTGGTTATCGACTTGGTGTGTTACCGTCGTCGCGGACACAACGAGACTGATGAGCCATCAGCAACTCAGCCATTAATGTACGATGTGATTCGCAAGCATCCAACCGTTCGCACGCTCTATGCTGAGAAGCTAGTAAAAGAAAATGTTGTAAGCCAAGCGCAAGCAGATCAAATGGCCAATAATTATCGCGCTAGCTTGGATCGCGGAGAATATGTAGTGCACAACCTGGTCAGCGAGCCGGATACCAGTTTGTTTGTAAACTGGTCTCCGTACCTAGATCACGGTTGGCGAACGCCGGCAAAAACCGGTGTTAAGCTTAAAAAGCTTCAGTCGGTAGCTAATAAAATTAGCCTTATTCCCGATGGGATTAAGGTACAGCGCCAAGTGGCTAAAATTTATGATGATCGTCATAAGATGGCCGGTGGTGCACTGCCTCTAAACTGGGGTATGGCAGAACTGTTAGCCTATGGCACCTTGCTTGAAGAAGGTTATCCCATTAGATTAACGGGTCAAGATGTGGGTCGAGGCACTTTCTCTCACCGACATGCAGTGATTAATAATCAAAAAGATGGAAAGACCCATCTTCCGCTCAAAGCCTTATCTGAAGATCAGCCACGCTTTGATATATATGATTCGATCCTTTCAGAGGAAGCGGTGTTAGCCTTTGAATATGGCTACGCGACTACCGCACCTAAAGGACTAATTATTTGGGAGGCGCAGTTTGGTGACTTTGCCAATGGAGCTCAGGTCGTTATTGATCAATTTATTGCCAGTGGTGAGCACAAATGGGGTCGTTTATCGGGCTTAACTATGATGCTACCTCACGGTTTTGAAGGGCAGGGTCCAGAGCATTCGTCAGCGCGTTTAGAAAGGTTCTTGCAACTCTGTGCCCAGCACAATATGCAAATTTCAATACCCACAACGCCGGCTCAGGTTTTCCATCTGTTGCGTCGTCAGGCTATTAGACCTATGCGTCGACCTCTGATTATATTAAGTCCAAAATGGATTTTGCGTCATAAGTTAGCCACATCCTCACTTGAAGAGCTAGCTAATGGTGAATTCCAGAATGCTATTGGCGATAATGTTAAGCCCAAGGGGGTCAAGCGCGTTATTCTTTGTTCCGGCAAGGTTTACTATCACTTGCTAGAAGAGCGAATGGCTCGTGGAATTGATAATATAGCCTTAGTTCGTATTGAGCAGCTGTACCCATTCCCCGATGACGAGTTAGAAGAAATTCTAGGTGCTTATACCAATATGGAATCTGTGGTTTGGTGTCAAGAAGAGCCAATTAATCAGGGCGCTTGGTATAGTAGTCAGCATCATATGAAACGTGTTATTCATTCCCTCAAGCCAGAGATTGTTCTCAGCTATGTAGGGCGCAAGAGTTTAGCGGCACCGGCTAGTGGCTATATGTCGGTGCACTTAGAAGAGCAGCATGCATTTATTGATGAAGCTCTAACTTTAGATAATTAAAACATTAGGAATAGATCAATGGCCATTGAAATTAAGGCACCAACTTACCCTGAATCAGTTCAAGAAGGCACTATTGCTACCTGGCACAAAAATGCTGGTGATGTTGTAGCTCGCGACGAGCTTGTGGTTGATATTGAGACCGATAAAGTGGTTCTTGAAGTGGTTGCTTCTGCTAGCGGTACACTGACAGAGGTGCTTAAAGCTGAAGGCGATATAGTGCTGAGTAATGAAGTTATTGCTCGTATCGAAGAGGGTGCTGTCGAGGCCTCGACTGCTACAGCGCCTGCCGCTGAAGCCCCAAAAGCACAGGACTCATCAGAGTCAGAATCTCTAGTTAATCCGGCGGCCAAAAAGCTCGCGGAAGAGCGTGGCATCGATCTGGCTCAAGTGCAGGGTTCAGGCAAGGGTGGACGAATTACCAAAGAAGATGTGGTTAACTTCTCACCCGCAACTGCACCATCGACAGCTGCTAGTGCGCCACCGGTTCAAGCAGACGAAGTGATTGAGGTTGGTGAGAGAGTTGAGCGTCGAGTTGCTATGACTCGTATGCGTAGTAGAATTGCCGAACGCTTACTAGAAGTTACCCAAACCACGGCCTCCTTAACCACCTTTAATGAAGTGGATATGTCGGCTGTAATGGGTCTGCGTAAAAGTTATCAAGATGAGTTTGTAAAAACCCACAATGGCACCCGCCTTGGATTTATGGGCTTTTTCGTAAAAGCGTCGGTTGAAGCACTTAAGCGTTTCCCATTAGTGAATGCCTCAATTGATGGCAATGATATTATTTATCACGGTTATCAGGATATTGGTGTTGCCGTATCTACAGAGCGCGGTCTAGTAGTACCGGTATTGCGCAATGCTGAAAATATGAGTATTGCTACCATTGAAAATTCAATTGGCGACTACGCCGGCAAGGCGCGCGATGGCAAGCTAACTATCGAAGAAATGACAGGTGGTACATTTACCATTACCAATGGTGGTGTTTATGGCTCGTTATTATCTACGCCAATTATTAATCCGCCGCAAACTGCTATTTTAGGCATGCATAGTATTCAACAGCGACCAGTGGTACTTGACGGTGAGATTGTTATTCGTCCAATCATGAATTTAGCTCTGTCTTATGATCATCGACTAATCGATGGCAAAGACGCCGTACGATTCTTGGTGGCGATTAAGCAGTTAATCGAAGATCCAGCGAAAATTTTGTTAGAAATTTAATTTTTAGTTATCTCAGATAGGTCATTCAATGTCAGAAAAATATGATGTAGTGGTAATTGGTAGTGGGCCCGCTGGTTATGTAGCGGCGATTCGTGCAGCTCAGCTTGGTCTTAAAACCGCTTGTGTTGAAAAGTGGAAGAACAAAGAGGGCAAGGGCGTCAACGGCGGCACCTGCCTTAACGTTGGCTGTATTCCTTCAAAGGCACTGCTAGATAGCTCACATAAATATCACGAAGCCAAGCATGATCTGGGTATTCACGGTATTAGCGCTGATGGCGTTGGTATGGATGTGTCTGGCATGCTGGACAGAAAGAATGAGATTATTAATCAACTGACTGGCGGTATTGCCGGCTTGTTCAAAGCTAATGGAGTTACTTCTTTATATGGTACGGGTAAATTATTGGCCGGCAAAAAAGTTGAGTTCACTAGCAATGACGGTGAAGTAAGCGTTCTTGATGCTGATAATGTGATTCTTGCATCGGGGTCTCTGCCCATCGCAATTCCGGTTGCGCCAGTTGATGGCGAGCTTATCTTGGACTCAACCGGCGCCCTAGAAATTGACGCAGTGCCAGCGCGTCTAGGTGTTATTGGCGCCGGCGTGATTGGCTTGGAGCTGGGTTCTGTTTGGAATCGTTTGGGTTCTGAGGTGGTTTTACTTGAAGCCATGGAAGATTTTTTAGCCATTATGGATCAGGCAATTGCTAAAGAGTCCAAAAAGATCTTTACCAAGCAAGGCCTAGATATTCGTCTCGGCGCTCGTGTCACAGGGACTGAAATCAAAGGTAAGCAAGTTGAAGTTACCTATCAATCAACCGCTGGCGAAAAGCATAAAGAGACATTTGATAAGCTTATCGTATGTGTGGGTCGTCGTGCATTTACTGATGGTCTTCTAGCGGATGATAGCGGTGTCCAACTTGACGAGCGCGGTACCGTATTTGTCAATGAGCAGTGCGCCACTAATGCGCCTGGTGTATATGCTATTGGTGATTTGGTTCGCGGTCCAATGCTGGCTCACAAGGGTTCAGAAGAGGGAGTAATGGTGGCAGAAATTATCGCTGGCCACAAGGCACAAATGAATTACGATATCGTCCCCAATGTTATATACACCCATCCTGAAGTGGCCTCAGTGGGTCTGACTGAAGAGCAGGTTAAAGCGGCGGGTGATTCCTACAATGTAGGTACCTTCCCATTTGCAGCCAGTGGTCGTGCTATGGCAGCAAATGATACTGATGGCTTTGTAAAAGTTATCGCGCATGCTGATACTGACCATATCCTCGGTTGTCATATCGTAGGGCCAAGTGCAGCTGATCTTGTACAGCAGGTCGCCATTGCGATGGAGTTTGGCTCAAGTGCCGAAGACTTGGGAATGACAGTATTTGGTCACCCAACCCTTTCTGAGGCTGTTCATGAGGCCGCTCTAGCAGTCAATGGGGGTGCTATTCATATAGCCAATCGCAAACGTAAATAAACACTATCCTTTGCGCCCTTGACGACCTTCAGGGCGCCAATACATTAAACACGTTACAGGACTAAACTATGAACCTGCATGAATATCAGGGTAAACAACTTTTTGCAGAATACGGACTACCTGTTTCTCAAGGTATAGCCGTTGCTACAGCACAAGAAGCAGTAGCAGCTGCCGATAAGATTGGCGGTGATAAATGGGTGGTAAAAGCTCAGGTACATGCCGGCGGTCGCGGTAAAGCGGGTGGTGTAAAGCTCGTTAGCTCAAAGTCTGAAATTGAAGATTTTGCCAACCATTGGTTAGGTAAAAACCTAGTTACCTATCAAACGGATGCCAATGGTCAGCCAGTCAGTAAAATTCTGGTAGAAACCTGTACTGATATCGCTCAAGAGCTGTATTTAGGTGCGGTGGTTGATCGTTCAACTCGTCGCATCGTTTTTATGGCATCCACTGAGGGTGGCGTAGAGATTGAAAAAGTGGCTGAAGAAACGCCAGATAAAATTCTAAAGGCAGTTGTTGATCCAATGACCGGTGCCCAGCCACATCAAGGGCGAGAATTAGCCTTTAAACTGGGTCTAGAAGGTGTGCAAATTAAACAATTTGTGCAAATTTTCCTAGGTCTGGCTAAATTATTTGAAGAGCGTGACCTAGCGTTGCTTGAGATTAACCCATTGGTAATTACCGATGAGGGTAACCTTCATTGTCTAGATGCAAAAATTGTTATCGATAGTAATGCGATGTATCGACAGCCTGCACTTAAAGAAATGCATGACCCCTCACAAGAAGATGCAAGAGAAGCCCATGCGGCATCTTGGGATCTTAACTATGTTGCACTCGATGGCAATATTGGTTGTATGGTTAATGGTGCTGGTCTAGCGATGGGCACTATGGATATCGTTCAACTGCACGGCGGGTCGCCAGCCAATTTCCTGGATGTTGGTGGTGGTGCAACCAAAGAGCGGGTAGTTGAGGCATTCAAAATTATTCTTTCAGATGACAATGTCAAAGCAGTACTGATCAATATTTTTGGTGGTATCGTTCGCTGTGATCTGATCGCAGATGGTGTGATCGGGGCAGTTGAAGAGGTCGGTGTAACTGTACCAGTGATTGTTCGCCTTGAGGGTAACAACGCTGAACTCGGTGCCAAAAAGCTGGCTGAATCTGGTCTATCAATTATCGCTGCCACCAGTTTGACGGATGCGGCAAAACAAGCAGTAGCTGCAGTGGAGGCTAAATAATGTCTATCTTAATCAATAGCGATACTAAGGTTATCTGTCAGGGCTTCACCGGTGGTCAGGGTACTTTCCACTCAGAACAAGCCATCGATTATGGTACAAAAATGGTGGGTGGTGTAACGCCGGGTAAGGGCGGTACGGTTCACCTAGGTCTACCCGTATTTAATACAGTTGCTGAAGCTGTTGCGCAAACAGGTGCAGAAGCCTCTGTTATCTATGTTCCAGCGCCATTTTGTAAAGACTCAATTCTTGAAGCAGCCGATGCCGGCATCATGCTTATTGTATGTATTACCGAGGGCATACCAACTCTTGATATGCTGCAGTGTAAAGTTAAATGTGATGAGTTAGGCGTGCGTCTTATTGGCCCTAACTGCCCAGGTGTTATCACCCCAGGTGAATGTAAGATCGGTATTATGCCCGGCCATATTCACTTGCCAGGTAGAGTAGGTATTGTATCTCGTTCAGGTACCCTTACTTATGAAGCCGTAAAACAAACTACAGACTACGGTTTTGGCCAATCTACTTGCGTAGGTATTGGTGGCGACCCAATTCCAGGCTCTAATTTTATCGATATCCTTGAGATGTTTGAAAAAGATCCAGCCACCGAAGCTATTGTGATGATCGGTGAAATTGGTGGTACTGCAGAGGAAGAAGCGGCGGCTTATATTAAAGCTAATGTCAGCAAGCCTGTGGTTTCCTACATTGCTGGTGTAACGGCTCCTCCGGGCAAGCGCATGGGTCATGCCGGCGCAATCATTTCTGGCGGCAAAGGGACGGCGGATGAAAAATTTGCCGCTCTCCAAGATGCAGGGGTTAAAACTGTCCGCAGTCTAGCGGACATTGGTGAGGCTCTTAAAGAGCTAACCGGTTGGTAAGCTAGTGAGTAAGTATAAAAAAAGCGACCCTAGGGTCGCTTTTTTTATATCAGTGCAAACTGCGTTTTATTTTGCAGCATCTAATGCTTGATCAATATCAGCAATAATATCGGCAACATTTTCAATGCCCACTGAAATTCGAACAAGATCAGCACTGACACCCGCAGTTTTTAACTCATCTTCATTCAACTGACGGTGAGTGGTGCTCGCCGGGTGACAGGCCAGTGATTTTGCATCACCAATATTCACTAGGCGCTTAATCATTAGCAGGGCATCTATAAATTTAGCACCTGCTTCTTCACCGCCTTTGATGCCAAAACTAATAATAGACGATGGCTTTCCACCAGTCATGCGTTTAGCCATTTCATGATACTTATCCGATTCTAAGCCGGCATAATTGACCCAAGAAATTTGCGCATTATTTTTTAAGTGGTTAGCTACTGCCATCGCATTTTCAACGTGTCTATCCATGCGAAGAGCAAGCGTTTCAAGGCCCTGTAGAATCAAGAAAGCATTGAATGGCGATAGCGCAGCACCCATATTACGTAATGGCACCACCCGTGCGCGACCAATAAATGGCGCCTCTAATGCTTCGGCATAAACCACACCATGGTAGGAGGGATCTGGGGTATTAAATTGTGGGAAACGCGGGTTATCTTTGAATGGGAATGTCCCTGAATCAACAATAATACCGCCAATGCTGGTTCCATGACCGCCAATATACTTAGTCAGCGAGTGAATAACGATATCTGCACCATGTTCAAACGGACGACATAGGTAAGGTGTTGCCACTGTATTGTCAACAACAACAGGAATCTGATGCTTGTGCGCCATCTCTGACACTGCAGCGAGATCAATAATATTACCTGCTGGGTTGCCAATAGATTCACAGAAAATAGCTTTAGTGTTTTCATCGATCAATGCTTCAAGCGCAGGGATATCATCACCAGATGCCATACGCACGTCAATTCCCTGTTGTGGGAATGTGTGAGCAAACAGATTGTAAGTGCCGCCATAGAGTTGACTTACACTGACAAAGTTATCCCCAGCAGCACAAAGTGTTTGCATAGACGCTGTGATTGCCGCCATACCAGAGGCAACACATAAAGCCGCTGCTCCACCTTCCATTGCAGCGATGCGCTGCTCAAGGATATCGCAGGTAGGGTTCATTATTCTTGAATAAATATTCCCCACTTCGGCAAGGTTAAATAGATCGGCACCATGTTGGGTGTCGCGAAAACTAAATGAAGTCGTTTGGTAAATCGGTGCGGCTACCGCTCTTGTTGTTGGATCGTCATCAAATCCGGCGTGAATTGCCTGAGTTTCAATCTTCATTATTTAATCCTGTGTGATTATTTTGTAAAAACGGACGCATAGTCTCCTATAAGATCGACTGTATATCAATCTAAATGGACAATTATACGTCTTATTGTGCTTGAAGATTAGTAATCCACACGGTTTGATAAGGGGCTAATTCGATAATTTGATGCTTTTCGTTAAATGTATCACCAGAAATTAGGTCAAACCAATTCTCGGTATCGATTAGGTTTAAATCAGACATTTCTAATGTTTGCATCTGGTTACTGATATTGCTGACACAAAAAATACTCTGCTCTCGATCCATGCTTTGACGCCAAAAGCCAAATAATTGTGAACCAAGATGGAGTGTGAATTGGGTAGCATTAGGGTGAAAAGCCGATTGATTACTGCGAATATTAAATAGAGATTTTAAGCGGTTATAAACTTGGTGATGGGTGCTGGTTTCGTCATTTAATTCGCTCTGAAGCGTTTTATAATCCCATTGATGGCGGTTAATTGCTCGATTATGCCCACTATTTTCAGCGCGCTGATAGTCATTTTTGGTACCAACCAAGCTGTGGATATAGATGCCGGGAATACCTTCAAGCGCCAGCATAATCGCATGGGCGCATAAGAAACGCTGTAAGCCGTTTTCATCGGCACCATCTTTTGTTCCCTGCAGTGCATCAAATAGAGAGATATTGATCTCATAGGGTTTGCGAGTGACATTTTCCGCATTGCGCCAAGAAATTAAGCCGCCAAATTGCTGCATAGTGCTGACCAGTGAATCAATTTCCTGTTCATCTAACAGCCCCTCTGCGGGTCTGAGGCCAATACCGTCATGAGAGGCAATAAAGTTAAAGTATGCGGTGCCATTGCGAGCGGGCGGCATACTCATCATCCATTGCTTTAAGTGGTCGCAACTCCCGGTGACAAGGGTATTTACAAGTAGGGGAGGCAACGAGAAGTTATAGATGCAATGAGCTTCGTTAGCATTGCCAAAATAGGCTAAATTTTCACGGTTGGGTATATTGGTTTCTGTAATAATGATTGCATCAGGTCTGGCCTGTTCAATCAAAGACCTAAGTAGGCGAACAACCTCGTGGGTCTGCTCTAAATTTAGACAGTTGGTGCCAATTTCTTTCCATAGGAACGCCACAGCATCTAATCTAAAGATTCGCACACCATGATCAAGATACTGACGAATAATACTGACAAACTGTTTAAGGACTTCAGGGTTTTTAAAGTTCAGATCCACCTGATCATGACTAAAGGTACACCACACATGTTGAGTCCCCTCGGCCGTTTCCACTTCACGTAATAAATCATTTGTTCGCGGCCTAACCACTGCACTTAAATCATCTTCGGGGCTGGCGGTAAAAAAGAAATTGCGACCGGGGTCACGATTCTTTTTAAAATTATCAAACCACAGACTTCTAGCAGAACAGTGGTTGATCACCAAATCAGCCATTAGCGAGTAATTATCAGCAATGGCAACAATATCATCCCAATCACCAAGACTTGGATTGACGGTAGAATAATCTAAAACAGAAAAGCCATCATCGGTGGTAAAAGGATAAAACGGCAGTATATGAACGCCGTCTATCATATCCTTGCTATAGCTATCTAAGAACGACTTTAAGCTGGCTAGCGGCTGTCGCTCAGGTTCTAGAATACTGTCACCATAGCAAATTAGAATACTGTCTTTCTCATTCCAGTGATTAATATAGCGATTTTTTATCGGCTCAATATTCTCCAGCCGCATCAGCTGAATAAGTTCAGCGGCAAGATTATCAGTGTTATCGACTTCAGTGTCTCGATAAATAAACTCAAGGTGATGTTCAATTTGTTGAGTGAGCGCGGATGACATAGATTAACTCTTTACCTAAATTATTGGTTACTAAATTCTTTGTGATCTTCTTCGACGGCATGAATTAATTCGTCAAAAATATCCGGTACGGCACTGACTACACGGTTCCAGCTGGGAATAAATGGTCGCTCCATAGGGCAAGTGAAAAACAATTCACCTGCTTTCATAATATTTTCGGCAAACATTTCTACTGCCTGCTCCTCTTGATGAACATCCAGTGTTAAACCATTCATAATAGCGTCGTTGTGACAGGTCTCAATAACATCCAGTGCCATGCGGTAATAGGTCGCCTTAAGCGATCTAAACGCCTCTTGGCTAAATACCTCCCCCTGAGTAGCTAACTTTCGATAAAGAGCCTTAGCGATATCGATGGACATCTTAGATAGCCCATCTGAGTCGTTATTTAAAGACAACTTCTGATGCTTGTGGTCATAGGTGTCCGCAATATCCACTTGGCAAAGCCTGTTGTTGGCATAGTTGCGGTACATTTCTGAAAGAACACCAATTTCGAGCCCCCAGTCACTGGGAATACGGATATCGTTAAGCACATCGCGGCGGAAAGAAAACTCCCCCGCCAATGGATAACGGTAACTGTCCATGTAGTTTAAATAATCAGTGTGACCCACTGTTTTCTTAAGGGCGCGTAGTAAGGGAGAAACTAATAGGCGAGAAACGCGTCCATTAATTTTGCCGTCCGCTACCCGAGCGTAATAGCCTTTACAGAACTCATAGTTAAACAGTGGGTTGGCGACAGGGTAGATTAGCCTAGCGAGAAGTTCACGGTTGTAGGTGACAATATCACAGTCATGCAAAGCCACTGATTCAGCCTTATTAGATGCAAGAATATAGCCCATGCAGTACCAAACATTGCGACCCTTGCCCATCTCTTTAGGGGCTAGATCTAAATCTTGCAGTTTCTTGTCCAATGCACGCAATCTTGGGCCATCATTCCACAGCACGCGAAAATCCTGCGGTAACCCAGAGAAGAACTTTAGCGCATCGCGATATTGGTTTTCATCGGCACGGTCTAAACCAATCACAATCTGATTTAAGTACGGCACCTTTTTAAGTTCTGAAATAATAAGCGGCATCGCCTCGCCTTCAAGTTCAGAGTAAAGTGAAGGCAAAATTAGACCCAGAGGTCTTTTCTTGGAGAATTCAACCAGTTCAGATTCCATATCCTCTAGTGGACGTTTAGATAAATTGTGCAATGTTGTAATAATGCCGTTTTGATGAAAATCACCCATAAATTTTACTACCTATTTCTAAAGAATTTTTAAGCCAAAAAGACACAGACTCAGCCCAGCCTTGGGGTCCGAAATCACTGCTAATTAACAGATTATTTTTCCGATTTAAGGTTGGTGGCATATGTGTTTTTGAGCGAATTATAATTGCGCTAGTCGCAGCTTCTAGCATACTTATGTCGTTGCCACTATCACCAATGGCTAGGCTATGGACTTCCTCAAGGGAGTTGAGTTGTTGATAGATTTTAACCAGTTGCAGTAGGGTGCTGCCCTTATTCACCTTGTCGCCAAGCGCTAGAAATCGCCCACCTTGCAATAGTGTTCCACCTGCTGCCGATAGTTTGTCGATAAATTCTTGTTTACGCTGTGCACTGCCCAGCCAGTGAATGGGCTCACTATATTTTCGCTTATTGCTTAACTCAGCTTGGTCTAAGCTCAACCCAGTAATATCTTGAATACCTTTTAGCCCCCTATCAGACACAATGCTAGCAAAGGTTTCAAACTCACCTTCAAAGTCTTGGGCAAAGTCTTCTAGTAAGTTGTTCCAATGTTGACGAGGTTTACTATTGGCAACAATCCAAAAGCCAGACTCTTCAGCCCAGTGTTGGGGTATGGTTGGGAAATATTTAGTTGGTATGGCAATGGCTGCACCGTTTTCGACAATAAACGGATGACGGTTGTTTAATGTTATGCGCAGTTGTTCCACTTCAGCAAAGGTTTTACTGGTAATGGGTATTACTGGAATTGCTCTAGTTTCCAGCTCTTCTAATAATGGTTTAGCAGCATCGAAGCGGTAACTATCATGATCCAATAAGCTTCCATCAAGATCAGTGAATACAAGCGCTTGTGTCGAAGAAATTACAGACATGCAAAAACCCCTATTTGCACTATTTTGGTGCATGTTATGGTTTGGCCTTCGAACCCGCGTGTGGCTGTTACTAACATCAATGTCCTATGCGCTGAATTTCAGCGAAAAATTACATATATGTCAGGGTTTAAAGCAGTAATCGTGCCAATTTTTGCATAAAGATTTTGTTATTAAAAATACCAAGTAATAGAGCAAGAATAGGGAGAAAAAATTGGCTTAGACAAGGAGTGCGCCTAGTTTCATCGCAATGCCCATATCTCCGCTTACTTTTAAACGACCTGTCATAAAAGCAGACACACCATCCAGTGATCCCTCCGCCATGGCCATAAAGTCCTCGACACTAATTACCATCGTACAATCGGGGTCGGCGCCCTCAGTAGAGACAATATTAGGCACTTGCGAAGCATCTAAAATAACACTTCCCTCATCACCGAAATCAAACTTAACGACAGATCCAAGCCCGCAGTCCTCACCCACTTTTTCCTGTAGACCGTCAATAATAGTTTGTAGTGTCACAATTTCTCCTTGTTGAATGTTTAATTAACAATATTTAGGCTTCAACAACAGCGGTAACACCCTGACCGCCGGCGGCACAGATGGAAATCAAGCCGCGCCCACCACCATTTTGTTGAAGTATTTTTGCTAGTGTAGCTAGTATTCTAGCACCTGTAGCGGCGAAGGGGTGTCCTGTCGCTACACTGGATCCCTTTACATTTAGCTTACTGCGGTCAATGCTACCCAGTGCTTGAGATAACCCCAGTTTGGATTGGCAAAACTCGTCACTTTCCCAAGCCTTAAGGGTACATAAAACCTGCGCCGCAAAGGCCTCATGTATTTCGTAAAAATCAAAATCTTGCAGGGTTACACCGGCTTTTTCAAGTAAGCGAGGGACGGCATAGGCCGGTGCCATTAATAGACCTTCGCTATTCTCACCCTGAGAGTGAAAATCTACCGCGGCAACTTCACTGTGAGTTAAGTAGGCGTGAACCGGAATATTGCGTTTATCGGCCCATGCTTCACTGGCTAACAGAACGGAGGCGGCGCCATCAGTTAGGGTAGTTGAATTAGCTGCGGTAAGAGTGCCTGATTTACGATCAAAAGCGGGTCGTAATTGGGCAAGTTTTTCCATGGGGGTATTGCGCATAATCCCGTCGCGGTTAACACCATTAAAAGGGGACATAAGATCGTTAAAAAAACCATCTTCATAGGCGGCTATAAGATTTTGATGGCTGCTAAAGGTGAGTTCATCTTGCTCTTGACGGCTAATATCCCACTGTTTAGCCATTATTTCACAATGTTGCCCCATAGACAGCCCAGTGCGAGGTTCAACGTTAGCCGTGATTTCTGGCAGAATAAAACTCGGTCTAAAACGGGTTAGTATCTTAAGTCTTTGTCCTAGCGTCTTAGCTCTGTTGAGATCTAACAGCATTTGCCTGTAGCCTTCGTTAACCCCAATAGGAACATCACTGGCGGTATCGGTACCACCAGCAATGGCGCAATCGATTTGTCCCAAAGCAATCTTATTGGCGACTAAGATGGCTGCTTCTAATCCTGTGCCGCAGGCCTGTTGGACATCATAGGCTGGTGTTCCTGGCGATAATTTTGAGCTGAGAGTGGCCTCGCGAGCCAGATTGAAATCCTTTGCGTGCTTCATAACAGCTCCAGCGGCTACTTCGCCAAGGCGTTCCCCCTCCAGATCAAAGCGTTTAACGAGACCTGTGATTGAGGAGGTTAGCATCTCGAGATTAGATGCGTTTTTGTAAGCGGTATTACTGCGTACAAAAGGAATTCTGTTGCCGCCTAAAATTGCTACTCTGCTTGTGCTGTCCATAAGGGTTCCCATCATTACATTGAGTTACAAACACGTCTATTATTCTTACAGCTTAACATTAGATAAATAAAATGATCATTTCATTGGTAAATTCAAAATTTAAAGTGGCATTTGGGTCAATTCGATTTATCGAAACTTTGATAGAGTAGAGTGTTAATAATAAGGCCCTAATTGCCAAAATAAGGAGAACTGAATGAGTGACAAATATTTGCAATTCGCTAATTCCAAGATCGGCAAATCAATCCTGTCTATGCTGGGTCTGCCGAAGCCACCTAGGTTAATTAGGGAAAATGAAAATCACCCTCATCAGTTATCGTCTAATTTATTGTGTGGAACTACTACTGCCGCGCTCTATGGTACGCAAATAAAACAATCACTTGAGGCGACAGAATTAGTTTTGGTGAGTGAAGATGCACAGTCATGTAATCTAGTCTTTGATGCCAGTGGTGTAAGAAGCACAGAGCAGGCCGCTGAGCTATACCAATTCTTCCACAAAAACCTATCCAAATTGCCGCGCTGTGGGCGAGTGGTGATTATTGGGCAGCAACCAAATCATATTGACAGTATAGAGCATGCCATAGCACAGCGTGGCTTAGTTGGCTTTATGAAATCCGTAGCCAAAGAAATAGGTCGCAAAGGCGCAACCGCTAACTTGATCTATTTAAATGGCTTTGGGCATAAGGGTTTGGCTGCACCATTACGATTTTTGTTATCCGCTGGCTGTGCCTACACCAATGGGCAGGTCATCAATTTAACGACGCCAGTGACAGAGTTATCATCACAGCATAATTGGCAGCTTCCTCTGAAGGGTAAATCAATTGTGGTAACTGGTGCCGCAAGGGGGATAGGTTTGGCTATGAGTCAGGTGTTGGCACGAGATGGTGCTGTGGTTATAGGGGTAGATGTACCACAGGCGCAAGAGCAGCTTGAAAAGGCAATGTCAGATATCGGCGGTGTAGCTTTAGCGTTGGATATTACTGCTGAAGATGCACCGCAGAAGCTAATAGATTGCTGTGGCAAACAGAATGAAAAGTTGCAGGGTATTGTGCATAACGCCGGAATAACCCGCGACAAAATGTTATCGCGTATGTCTGATCAACAGTGGCAGTTATTAGTTGATATCAATATAGGCAGTGTTCAAAGAATCAATCAGGCTATTTTAGCGACAGATATGTTAGATCAAGGAGGTCGTATTGTCGGTGTTGCTTCTATTAGTGGTATTGCGGGTAATCTAGGGCAGAGTAATTATGCCTATTCAAAATCTGCCGTTATTGGCATGGTGGAAAGTATGAAGTCAGACTGTGCTGAGCGAGGAATTACCATCAATGCAGTGGCCCCGGGTTTTATCGAAACCAAAATGACGGCGGCAATCCCATTTGCTACTAGACAATTTGGTCGTCGTTTGTGTTCGCTGAGTCAGGGTGGGTTACCACAGGATGTGGCAGAGGTTGTGGGCTTCTTCTTAAGCCCGGAGGCGTCGGGTATTAACGGTAATACAGTCAGGGTCTGTGGTCAGAATCTAATGGGCGCTTAAATTGCGCCCATTAGTACCAAAATATTAGTTTGAAGCGTGAAGTTCGTGATTGAGTTCAACTGCAGATTTATTGGTTAGGCATTCAACGGTGCCAGTCACTGAGTTACGTCTAAATAGCAGATCGCTTTTACCCGCTAAATCACGCGCCTTTACTTTACCCGTAGCCTGCTTGCTGTCGTCTAGCATGGTTACAATAGTCCCCGCAGTAATATAGAGACCTGCTTCTAAGGTGCAGCGATCACCTAGTGGAATACCTAGACCTGAGTTGGCTCCCAGCAAGCATTTTTCACCCATAGCAATTACCATATTGCCACCACCTGATAGGGTACCCATAATCGAAGCACCGCCACCTACATCGGAGCCTGCGCCACAGAAAACACCTGCAGAGACTCGACCCTCAATCATATTTGGGCCCTCGGTGCCGGCATTAAAGTTTATAAAGCCCTCATGCATCACGGTAGTGCCTTCGCCTACATAGGCGCCAAGACGCACTCGCGAGGTATCGGCAATCCGCACGCCCGATGGGACAACGTAGTCGACTAATTTAGGAAACTTATCGACACAGTCAACACTGAGTGGACGGCCGACTGCGCGGGCTTCGAGCATTCTTGCTGGAAGATCGTCAATATCGATAGCACCTTCGTTAGTCCATGCCACATTCTTCAGAGCGCCAAAAATACCCGTTAAGTCAGTGCCATGAGGTTTAACGAGACGATGACTTAGCAAATGAAGTTTTAAATAGCCCTGAGGAACCGAGGTAGGGACACTGTCCTGTTTTAAGATCACCACAGCCAAGGGGCGGTCGCCACTTTTTAGGGTATTTACTGATGTTGCCAAATCGCTGTAGCCATTTTCTTCCAGTGCAGTTTGCAGAGATGCTAGCTGATCGCTAGTGGGCTCAACATCTGAAGTTTCACCGAATACGCCAGTGACTAAATTACTCAGTGTTGGCTCTGGATTAAGTACTGGATTAGGGTAAAAAACTTCTAGCCATTCACCACGGCTATTTTTGGTGCCTGCGCCAATGGCGAAGCTGTAAAGGTTGCTCATAATGTGACTCTTTATCTGAAATATGTCTTAGTTAAAGATACCCTGATAGGTATCCGAATTAAATCCAACGGTTATTATATCATTTACATCCATCACCGGTCGCTTTATCAGTGTAGGGTTTTCTATCAGTAAATCGACCACATTAGTTGCGTTGATAGCCTGTTGAGTAGAGGCGTCTAAATTGCGCCAGCTAGTGCTGCGTTTGTTTAAAATTTTATCCCAGGCAACAGTGTTTAACCAAACGTTAATGATGTCTTTATTGATGCCATCTTTGCGGAAATCATGAAATTGATAATCAATATTATGACTATCGAGCCAGTTTTTAGCTTTTTTAACTGTATCGCAATTGCTAATACCGTAAATAATCATTAATAGTCCTTGTTTTAGTCTGAGTTTTTAAGGTTTTTTTGCTATAAAAGGTTTTTTTCGGTTGGGATAACAGCTAGTGCAGATGTCGCAAACCCGTCCATCACAGCCCCGAGCGGAACAAAACTCTCGCCCATAAAAAATGATTTGTAAGTGTAGGCTATTCCAAGACTCTTTGGGGAACAGTTTTTTTAAATCACGCTCTGTCTGGGTAACGCTTTTGCCTTTGGTCAGCCCCCAGCGCTGGGCCAAGCGGTGTATATGGGTATCCACTGGAAAAGCTGGATGACCAAAGCCTTGTGACATAACTACGCTGGCTGTTTTATGACCAACCCCAGGCAGTGTTTCTAGTGCCGCCATATCCTCTGGAACCTCACCGTTGTAATTTTCTACTAAAATTATTGAAAGGTTTGAGATGGCTTTAGACTTTTGCGGTGCCAGTCCACAGGGGCGCACAATATGATAGATATCATCGACCGCTACATGTTGCATAGCATTAGCACTGTTGCCTAGTTTAAAAAGCGCAGGAGTAACCTGATTAACTCGCTCATCGGTGCACTGTGCGCTTAGTAATACAGCCACAAGCAGTTCAAAATGATTGCTGTGATTTAAGGGGACTGGTGTCTCGGGGTAGAGTTCAGTTAGTCGATCCAATACCAGTTGTGCGCGCTGTTTTTTTAGCATCTAAAAAGACTCTTTATTTTAAGTTTTTCGTGAAGCGAACAATTCGCTCAGCCGCCTCAATGCAGTTACTTAGGCTGGGGACTAGAGCGAGCCTAATGCGAGATTCGCCAGGGTTGCCATCTGCTGTTTTGCGCGATAAAAAGCTACCGGGCAGTACCGTCAGATTTTCTTGAAAATACAAATCTTTGGCAAAGGTGACATCATCTATTGGCGTCTTTGGCCATAGATAAAAACCAGCAGAGGGTACATTAAACGCTAGAACGCCATTTAAAATTTCGCTAACGGCGGTGAATTTTTCTCTGTATAAGTCGCGGTTTTTTAGCACATGACTTTCATCGCTCCATGCCGCAATCGAAGCCTGTTGAACAGGCAGTGACAGAGCACAGCCATGATAGGTTCGATAGCGAAAAAAGCAGTTGATTAGTTCACTGTCGCCAGCGACAAAACCAGAGCGCAAGCCCGGTAAATTTGAGCGCTTAGAGAGACTGTGAAACACCATGCAACGTTCAAATTTATCACGCCCTAATTGTTGGCAGGCGTCTAATAACCCAAGGGGTGGATTGTTTTCATCTCGATAAAGCTCGGAATAGCACTCATCATTTGAAACGATAAAATCATATTGATCAGCTAGTTCCAAGGCTCTTTTATAGTAGGCTAATGACAGGGTTGCCCCAGTTGGATTGCCCGGTGCACAAAGTTGGAGTAATTGGCAACGTTGCCAAACCGCTTCGGGAACTGCTTCTAGGTCAGGATTAAAATCATCTTCAGTATTGCAGTTTAAGTAGTGGGTTTCTGCGCCAGCAAGGAGTGCGGCACCCTCATAGATCTGGTAGCAGGGGTTAGGGCACACCACTAGGGGTTTAAGGCCGTTAGAGCTATCCACAATAGCTTGGGTAAAAGCAAATAATGCTTCTCTGGTACCCGCAACTGGAAGCACATTGGTTTCTGCATCTAGAGATGATGTGGCTAAATTGAAACGCTTTGTTGCCCAGTTAGCGATGGTTTCTCTAAGGGCTGTAAGACCCTTTGTTGAGGGATAATTGGCAAGGCCATCAATAGCATTACACAGAGTCTGTTTAACAAACTCAGGCGCAGCGTGTTTGGGTTCGCCGACAGATAACATAATCGGCTCAAGATCAGGGTTTGTTGTTATCCCAGCTTTTAAATCTTTTAGCTTTTCGAAGGGATAAGACTGCAGATCTTTAAAATACGGATTCATAATTATCGCCCAATTTTGATCGATTGAAATATTGACTCTTGTTCAGATTCCTTAATACGAGAGTCTAGTTCATTGCGGATGGTTTGCTTAAGCTCTTCGCCTAATTCGTCATTATCAATCGGCTGATTATCATGGGTCCTTAGGTAAAAAGTGTCCTCAACGCGTTCACCGAGAGTGGAAATTTTTGCATTGTAAAGTACAAGATCATAGCGCTCGAAGATATTGCCAATTTTAGCCAGTAGTCCCGGGCGGTCAGGGGTAATAACCTGCAATATGCTTGTATCTGTCTCGCTATCATTGCGCAGAGATACTTTTGTCTTCATGGTGAAGTTTTTCAACTGTCTTGAAGTGCGACGTGAAACATTCAGATTAATCTTTTCTGGCGATTGTATGGCTGTTTTTAAGCTGTCAGAAATATTCTTGCAAAGCTTTTTATTGCTACCGACGGGGAGATCATTTCCATCTAAAACATAAAACACATCAAAAGTTCGATCATCACTAGTGGTCTGTAACCTTGCATCTTGAATGGTTAAGCCAAGCTTATCTAGTGTCGCAGCAACAATAGCAAACAGATTTTTGGTGCTCTTGGTATGTAAAAATATCTGTGTAGCTACAGGAATCTCAACCCCAACGTCACGAATCTGAATAACCGCTTGTTCATCACTGCTATCAATAATGCCCTTGGTGAAAAAGGCTATATCCTCAGCTCGTTCGCGTAAAAAGAATTGATCGTCAACATCGCCCCAAAGTTCATTCGCATCAGCCTCGTCGACTGATTGATGCTCAAGGATTTTTAGAACTGACTGCTTAGCATCGTTCACCCAGGCATCGCGATTTGCTGGCTCATCCAAGCCGGATTGAAGAACCTGCTTGGTTTCAAAGTAGAGGTTGCTCATAAGGGCACCTTTCCACTCTGTCCACAATCTAGGGTTGGTTGCATTGATATCGGCAACAGTTAATACCCATAGATGGTCTAGATGACGTTGATCACCCACATGCTTGGCAAATTTATAAATTACATCGGGATCGGATGTGTCCTCGCGCTGGGAGATAGTTGACATCAAAAGGTGATTTTCAATCAACCACTTTAATAATGAAATTTCCTGAGCTTGTAACCCGTGACGTTCACCAAATTCAGCGACATCCACGGCACCAAGAATCGAGTGATCACCACCGCGTCCCTTGGCAATATCGTGGTACAGCGCAGCAATAATAATAAGTTCAGGTTTGGGTAGATTCTTAAAAATATGAGAAGAAACAGGAAACTTAGCGGCTTCCTCTGGCTGAACCAAGCGTCTAATATTAGTAATTAATTCAAGCGTGTGGACATCAACCGGGTATATATGAAATAAATCATGTTGTGTCTGCCCAACAATTTTTCCAAATTCAGGTAGGTAGCTACCAAGAATGCCATAGCGGTTCATAAGTTTTAGATGAACAGAGAGCTTGTAGGGCGAGCGCAATAGACGCATAAATAACTGTCGGTTAATTGGGTCTTCTCTAAATTCTGAATTGATCATTTTTCTGTGCAGACGCAATTGACGTATAGCTGAAGCGCGAATACCTTTGAGGCTCTCAGTCTCACCTAGTACAACAAACAGCTCCAACAGGGCGGAGGGGTGCTTGGTAAATAGATCATCATCTATGGTATCGAGATAATTGTCTCTAATTACAAAACGATCATTGATCTTTTTTACGACCCTAGTTTTATTTTTGCGATATATCGCTTCATCTAGATATTGAAGAAGTACGTCCGTTAACTCGCGAATAGACAAAACCGTTTGATAATAACGCTGCATAAACTTCTCAACAGCTAATTTGCCGTTACCATCCTTATAGCCGAGCAGGGCGGCAAGTTGACGTTGATGATCAAATAACAGGCGCTCTTCTGGGCGTTCAGCTAGATAATGAAGACCGTATCGCACTTTCCACAAAAACTCCTCGTCTTTGTGCAGGGTTAAATACTCCTCCTCAGAGAGAAAACCACTATGTACCAACTCAGAGCGGCGATGGACATCAAAATGACGTTTAGCGGTCCAATTAATTAACTGTATATCTCTAAGTCCGCCGGGCGCTTCTTTAACATTGGGTTCTAAATTATATTCAGTATCCTGATGTTTGTGATGCCGGGCACTTTGCTCGTCAATTTTACCTTTATAAAATTTCGATGAACGCCAGATTTTTTTTGGGCCAGTCTTCTTTAGCATGAGTTGCAAAAGATCACTATTGCCACAAACCAAACGCGTTTCCATTAAATTAGTAGCGACAGAGATATCAGCTTTGGCCTCGTCGACACATTGTGAAATTGAGCGAACACTGTGGCCAATTTTGAGCTGTATATCCCAAAGAAACGTAATAAACAATTCAATGCGCTCTCTGTATGCCTTAGAAAAATCCTTGCGCATTAAAATTAGAAGATCAATATCCGAGTGGGGGTGTAATTCACCTCGCCCGTAACCACCTACCGCAACAAGGCTGACGTTCTCATCCCATTCATATTGGTTCCAGGCATGCCACAGAAGAACATCGGCAAACTGCGATGCCTCATTGACCAGTGATCGAGCATCTTCACCCTCCAGAAAGCGATTATCAAAGTGATTTTTAGCTGCGCTTAAAGCATGCTTGAATACTTTGATTGGGTTTTCAGTTGCCAAATCGGCGACAAAACGCTTTTGGTCAAAAAAGATAGGTGCACGATTAGTGGGCAGTAATGGTTGGTCAGAACAAGTACTTGGCATAAAAAATCACAATGGCTTCGCAGTTAGATTGCTTCGATTATCAATGATCAGCTAGGCTAGAAGTTTTTCTTCTTGTCTCGCTGTAAAGACCTCTACACCGTCATGGGTTACCAACATTGTATGCTCCCACTGGGAGGATAGGCGCCCATCTTTGGTTTCAACAGTCCAACCGTCTCTTTTTAATTTAGTTTGATACCTACCAGCATTCACCATAGGTTCGATTGTAAAGGTCATGCCTTCTTTGAGTTCCAGTCCGGTACCTGGTTTGCCGTAGTGGAGAATTTGCGGCTCCTGATGAAATTCATCGCCAATACCATGGCCGCAGTAATCGCGAACTACCGAGTAATAGTGAGCTTCTGCATGGGTTTGAATGGCGTGGCCAATGTCACCCAGTCTAACCCCAGGTCTGACCATTTCAATACCTTTGTACATGCATTCTTGGGATACTTTGATCAGCCTTCTAGCGTGCTCGGGGGCGTCGCCAACGATATACATTTTGCTGGTGTCGCCGTACCAACCATCCTTGATGACGGTAACATCAATATTGATGATATCGCCCTTTTTTAATATTTTTTTATCAGAGGGAATACCGTGACAGACTACTTGGTTAACCGATGTGCATATAGATTTTGGAAATCCTCTATAGCCAAGGCAGGCTGGAATCGCTTTTTGGTTTTGTACGATATGATCGTGACATATACGATCCAATTCCTCGGTGGAGACTCCGGGAACTACATATTGTCCAATAAGCTCAAGCACTTCTGCGGCAAGCTTTCCGGCGACGCGCATTTTAGCGATTTGCTCAGGTGTTCTAAGATTTACAGACATTGCAATTCTCTCTTATTTTATCCTGCCTATTGTAACCAATCTAAAGGCAATTGCGGGAGTTCAAATTAAAAAATAATCGCAAGCTTTTACGTCAAAATTAATGATTTTCTTGTTTTTGTATTTTATGCGCCGTAAAACGCTAAATTTAGTGCTTTTTTCTTTATATAAAATAGTGGTTATGGTATAAAGCGCGCCGATACGTCAATAGCGTATCAAACTAACTAAATTAAGTAGTACTTAACGACACACACATGTCGACACAATAGTCTGGGTGCCCAACGGTTTTTTTACCCTGTGGGTTGGTTATTGGGATATGTGGAGGCTTAACCCCAAAAGGAAAATATTATGTCAAAAGTAAGCATGAGAGATATGTTACAAGCAGGTGTCCATTTCGGTCACCAAACCCGTTTTTGGAATCCAAAAATGAGCCAATTTATTTTCGGCTCACGCAATAAAGTCCACGTTATCAATCTTGAAAATACAGTACCTGCATTTAATGAAGCACTTGATGTCCTTCGCGCCGAAGCGGCAAAAGGCAATCAGGTTCTTTTTGTTGGCACCAAGCGAGCTGCTAGTAAGATAATTAAAGAGCAAGCGGAGCGTTGTGGTATGCCCTATGTTAGCCATCGTTGGTTAGGTGGAATGCTAACAAACTACAAAACTATTAGAGCGTCAATTCGTCGTTACCGTGAGTTAGAAACTCAGCAGGGTGATGGAACCTTTGACAAAATCACCAAAAAGGAAGTTTTGATGCGCACCCGTATGAAAGAAAAATTAGAGAATTCTATTGGTGGTATCAAAGATATGAACGGCTTGCCGGATATCTTATTCGTGGTTGATGTTGACCATGAACGTATCGCTATTAACGAAGCAAATAAACTTGGTATTCGTGTGGTTGGTATCGTCGATACTAACAGTGATCCCGATGGTGTTGATCATATTATCCCTGGTAATGATGATTCAATTCGTGCGATTAAGCTTTATGCGGCATCGGTTGCGGACTCTATCCTGGAAGGAAAGGCTCAGGCTGCTACAGTCTCTAGTAAAGACGAGTTTATTGAGGTTGATGCTAAGTCAGCAGCTGAAGCTGAGCCTGTAGCTGAAGTGGCAGCAGTGCCTGAAGCAGCAGCGCCTGAAGCAGCAGCGCCTGAAGCAGCAGCGCCTGAAGTAGTTGCAGAACCAGTAGCTGAAGAAAAGCCAGCAGCTAAAAAAGCACCTGCTAAGAAGGCTGCGGCTAAAAAGCCAGCGGCAAAAAAAGCACCTGCTAAGAAAGCTCCAGCTAAAAAAGCGCCAGCAAAAAAAGCTGCAGCCAAAAAGCCGGCGGCTAAGAAGCCAGCGGCAAAAAAAGAAGCTGAGTAATTTCAATATCGGCCCATTGGGCGATGATGTAACAAAATTACGGGGGCCATTTGCCCCCTTTTTTTCTAACTAATTATATGTTTGAGAGAGGAATAAAATGTCACAGGTAACTGCGTCCCTAGTAAAAGAGCTACGAGATAGAACCGGTTTAGGAATGATCGAGTGCAAGCGTGCTCTAGCTCAATCTGAGGGCGATATTGATAAAGCAATTGAAGATTTACGTAAATCCAGCGGTATGAAAGCAGCTAAAAAAGCAGGTAGAACTGCTGCAGATGGTGTTGTTGCCTTTCGTGCAGAGGGTGGTTATGGTCTAGTATTAGAAGTTAACAGTGAGACTGATTTTGTAGCCAGAGACGAGGGTTTCCAAGGTTTTGTAAATACAGTTTTGGATGCGGGCTTCAGCGCTAAACAAACTGATGTAGCTGCTTTGATGGCTGGCGATCTTGAGACTAAGAGACAAGAGCTAGTGCAAAAAATTGGTGAAAATATTTCACCGCGCAGAGCGGATAGCGTCGAGGCGCCAGTGGTTGGTGGCTATGTTCACAGTAACAGCCGTATTGCCGTGCTAGTAGGCTTGAGCGGTGGTTCTGAAGAGTTGGCTAAGGATGTAGCTATGCACGTTGCTGCAGTAAACCCTGCAGTTGTTAATTCAGACGATATGCCTGCTGATTTGGTGGCGGCTGAAAAAGAAATTTTTGCTGCTCAGGCACGCGAAAGTGGCAAACCTGAAGAAATTATTGAGAAAATGATTGTCGGACGCGTTGCTAAATTTTTAAAAGAAAGTAGTCTTGTAGATCAACCTTTTGTAAAAGACCCAGAAACCACTGTTGGGAAGCTAGTTAAAGCAGAAGGAGCTGAAGTTCTATCTTTCGTTCGATTTGAAGTCGGTGAAGGAATTGAAGTAGAAGAAGTTGATTTTGCAGCTGAAGTAGCGGCGCAGGTACAGGGTGCAAGTAACTAATTTAGAGGAATAATTATGGCGTCAACGGTCAAAGAGAAGCAATATAAGCGAATCTTACTCAAGCTCAGCGGTGAAGAGTTAATGGGAGAGGAGGGCTTTGGTATTGATCCTAAAGTTCTTGACCGAATGGCGCTAGAAATTGGCCAATTAGTTGGTATTGGTGTTCAGGTAGGCTTAGTTATTGGTGGCGGTAACCTTTTTCGTGGTGCCGCCCTTAATGCAGCAGGTATGGATCGGGTAACCGGAGACCATATGGGTATGCTAGCTACGGTTATGAATGCACTTGCAATGCGTGATGCGCTTGAGCGAACTAATATCTCAACTCATGTTATGTCATCTATTCCCATGAGTGGTGTTGTAGAACACTACGATCGTCGAAAAGCTATTCGTTATCTGAAAGGTGGAGATGTGGTTATATTTGCCGCTGGTACAGGTAATCCATTCTTTACTACCGATTCAGCTGCCTGTCTTCGCGGCATTGAGATTAACGCTAATGTTGTTTTAAAGGCGACAAAAGTTGACGGCGTTTACTCTGCCGATCCGATGAAAGATGCCTCGGCAACGCTATACCACAACCTGACCTATGACGAAGTGCTTAATAAGCAATTGGGTGTTATGGATATGACCGCAATCTGCTTATGTCGAGAACACAAGATGCCACTCAGAGTTTTCCGGATGTCAAAATCTGGTGCATTGCTTAATTTGATTGTGGGTGGTGATGAAGGCACCTTAATTGATGAACAATAAAGAGGTTTCAAGTGATAGAAGATTTTAAAAAAGATGCAGAACAACGCATGGCCAAGACGGTTGAAGCCCTTGGTCTTGCATTTAATAAGATTCGTACAGGCAGGGCACACCCCAGCCTTTTAAATGGTCTTACAGTTGATTACTACGGCGTTAATACCCCGCTTAGTCAAGCGGCATCTGTAACCATAGAAGACTCTCGTACACTGTCTGTTTCACCCTATGAAAAATCTCTGGTGCCAGAAATAGAAAAAGCCATTATGAAATCTGAGCTCGGGCTTAACCCAAGTACTGCTGGGACTATAATTCGTATTCCATTACCCGCACTGACAGAAGAAACTAGACGAAATTATGGCAAGCAGGCGCGACATGAGGCCGAAGGCTCGCGAATTGGTATAAGAAATATTCGTCGAGATGTGCTTTCCGATATCAAAGATCTGCTAAAAGAAAAAGAAATCAGTGAAGATGAGGAACGCAAAGCTCAGGATGATGTCCAAAAGATAACTGATCGATTTATTGCAAAAGTTGAAGAAGCTCTTGCCGCCAAAGAAAAAGACTTGCTAGAGATTTAGAATCTCAGGTTCAACAATGAATAGCAAAGCACAGACTGCGTTACATCCGCTAAAGCATGTAGCTATTATTATGGACGGTAATAATCGCTGGGCAAAGCAGCGAGGTTTATCTGGTGTAGCGGGGCATAAGGCGGGTGCTGAACGAATTCGGGATCTTCTGCCTACCGCGCGCAATCAAGGCATTGAAACCGTCAGTCTGTTTGCTTTTAGCAGCGAAAACTGGAATCGCCCCTCTCTAGAAGTAAGAGGCCTGATGTCTCTTTTTTCTACCTACCTTAAGCAAGAAGCAAAATTATTACGTGATGACAGTATTAGGCTGCGGGTGATCGGCAGTAGGGAGCGTTTTAGTGATCGCCTTAATCGTCAAATTGTTGATGCAGAGAAACTCACCCAGTCAGGAGTGCTTAATTTACACCTCTATGTAGACTATGGCGGCCGTTGGGAAATTGCTCAGGCGGCTAAGAAAATGGCTGAAAATATAGAAGATGGCAGTCTAGAGTCAAAAGATATTTGTGCTGAAAGTATCGATAGTTATTTTTCAATTGAGGGCTTATCGGCACCCGATCTATGTATTCGAACTGCGGGGGAGCAGCGAATAAGTAATTTTATGTTATGGCAAATGGCCTATGCTGAACTTTACTTTACCGACTGTTACTGGCCAGACTTTGATCAAAATGCATTTGAATCCGCGATTGAAGATTATTACTCTAGACAGAGAAGGTTTGGTGCTAGATCATCTGATCATCAATCTAATAATAAATAATCAATTGGGGCTGAATTAGAAAGTTTATGTTTAAACAGCGTTTTGCAACAGCTTCCGTGTTGGCTCTTTTATTTATTTGTGCTTTGGTATTTTTTTCAACCTCCAATTTTGTCAGTTTTATTATGTTGGTGGCATTAATCGCTGGCTGGGAATGGTCTGATCTGGCAAAAATTAAGTCAACTATAGGTAAACTATCCTTTGTTTTAGGCTTGTTGTTCTCTATGCTTCTGATAGCCAGTTATGCTGGTATTTATACTGAACATGTCTACGCATTAAGTTATCAAATATGCTTTGCCTCGGTGGTTCTTTGGGCGGTAATTTTCCTCTGGCTTCAAGGTTATCCCTCGAGCGCTATTCTGTGGTCGTCAAAGCCCATTATGGTTGCTCTTGGCATTTTCTTACTAGCCTCTACTTGGCTTGCATTAAGTTCAATTATTTCACTTGAGAATGGCCGCTATCTGCTATTGCTAGCAGTCACTATAATTGTTTTGGCCGATGTGGGCGGTTATATAGCTGGAAACTTATTCGGTCGTCATAAGTTGGCGCCGACTATTAGTCCAGGAAAAACCTGGGAAGGCCTGCTTGGTGGGCTTATTTTACAGGGCATTTTGATTGCTGTGTTGGTGCAATTATTACCCAATGTAAATTTACTTCACCTATGTTTGTTAGTCCTGCCTGTCGCTTTGTCCTCAGTAGTTGGTGATCTTTTTGAAAGTATGCTTAAGCGTTTTAGGGGGATCAAAGATAGTAGCAATCTCTTACCAGGCCACGGTGGCTTTTTAGACCGCTTAGACGGTGTGATGGCTGCTTTACCGCTATTTTTTGTCATTCTAACTAAAGCCAATCCTTTCTAGATTATGCACTTTGTCACTATATTAGGTTCAACCGGATCCATAGGCGAAAGTACTCTAGATGTCATTTCGCAGCATCCTGAAAAGTACACAATTTATGCCTTAACCGGTTGTCGCCAGTTACAAAAACTCGCTCAGCAATCCGTTCAGTTTAAGGCAAAATATGCGGTGGTTACCGATGAGTCTTCAGCAAAGCAACTAACGAACTTGATTCAAGATTTAAAAGGTACCACAGAGGTGATTTTTGGCGTAGACGCACTGTCAGAGGTTGCCGCTAATAGCCAAGTCGATATTGTAATGGCAGCAATTGTAGGTGCTGCAGGGCTATTGCCAACACTGTCTGCGGTCAAAACAGGGAAAAAGGTACTCTTAGCCAATAAAGAATCTCTAGTTATGGCGGGTTCCATCTTTATGTCTGCGGTAAAACAATATGGTGCCACATTATTGCCTATTGATAGCGAGCACAATGCGATCTTCCAGTGTTTACCTCACAACTATAAAGATAGCCATCAGTCGGCTATTAGCAAACTTATTTTGTCAGCCTCTGGCGGGCCCTTTAGAACATGGAATATAGAGAAAATTGCTGAGGCTACCCCAGCACAAGCATGCGCTCATCCAAATTGGAGTATGGGCAATAAAATATCTATCGATTCTGCATCTATGATGAATAAAGGCTTGGAGTGCATTGAAGCTAAGTGGTTGTTCGACACATCGATGGATAAAATTGAAGTCCTTATTCACCCACAAAGTATCGTCCATTCCCTTGTACAATATATTGATGGATCTGTGTTGGCTCAACTTGGTAATCCTGATATGCGCACGCCTATTGCTCATGGACTAGCATGGCCGCAAAGACTGTCTTCGGGTGTGGCGGATTTGAATCTCAGTGAAATTGCGCAATTAACGTTTGAGCAGCCGGATTTAACTAAATTTCCCTGTTTACAGTTAGCCTACAATGCGGCTCAAGCAGGTGGCGATGCGCCGGCGGTATTAAATGCTGCTAACGAGGTTGCGGTACAGGCATTTCTTGATACTAGAGTTGGTTTTACTGCTATCCCGCAAATTGTTGAAAAGACCCTAGAGTCCTTTAATTTTTATGAACCAGAATCACTTGCCGCTGTCCAAGAGTCTGATAATCGCGCAAGAGTCACGGCTGAGTCTGTGATTAAACGGTCAGAGTCCTAATTTATGGCATTAATTCAAACATTATTTTATACCTTTATTGCCTTTGGTGTGTTGGTTACTTTTCACGAATTTGGTCATTTTTGGGTGGCTCGTCGTTGCAATGTTCGGGTAGAAAAATTCTCTATAGGTTTTGGTAAAAAACTGTTCTCTTGGCGCGATAAGCACAACACAGAATTTATTTTGGCGGCACTGCCGTTGGGCGGCTATGTGAAGATGCTCGATGAAAGGGAAGGTGAAATAGCAGCTGAAGATCGACCCTATGCATTTACACAAAAAACTGTACTTCAGCGAATGGCAATTATTAGCGCTGGCCCCGTGGCCAACTTTATTTTAGCGATTGCTGCATATTGGGTTCTTTTTTTGGGTGGTGAGCAGGGTCTAGCACCGGTGATAGGTGGGGTTAAAAATGAGTCATTGGCCGCCCAGTCGGGTCTCGAAATTGGCATGGAAATCACCGCAGTAGACCAAACCCAGACCAACACTTGGGGCTCGGTCAATCGCCAATTATTTGATTTTATTGGCACCACTGGGGATATCCCCTTAACTGTTCGCTACCCAGACTCTACATCGGAGTTCCAGCTGCTAATACCGGTAAGCGCATGGCTTAGAGATGAGGATAATCCATCGCCAATACGGGAGTTGGGGATAAATCCAGCCTTTGATTTCGAAGCCCTTGTATTGGGGCCTGTATCAGAAACTGGCTCAGGCTTTAAAGGTGGTTTGCGCGAGGGCGATATCTTGCTAGCAGTAAATGGCCTTGATATTAAAAGTGCTGATGGATTTATTCAGAAGATTTCTAGCAGTAGTAATCAATCACTAGTGATTGATCTTGAACGAGTAACTAAGGATTCTGATAGCAGTCAATTTTTGTCGCTTGCAGTGACACCTAAAAAGATTCTTAAAAATGGCGAATATGTCGGTCAACTTGGGGTTCAGCTCGGCGTTAAGGGAAAGTATCCTGATAATCTAATTCGCCGGGTCGATCACAGTATACTTAGTGCCGCTACTCGTGCTGTTGATGAAACTATCACTAATGCTGGATTTATTTTGTCATCTTTAGGCAAATTAATCGTTGGCGATTTATCACCCAAGAATTTAAGTGGACCAATTACTATTGCAAAGATGGCTGGCGACACCGCGAAGGCAGGTACAGAGAATTTTATTCGCTTTGTAGCCATTCTAAGTATAATGCTCGGAGTTATGAATTTACTGCCAATTCCGGTGCTTGATGGGGGGCATCTGGTTTATTGCGTAGTGGAATGGGTAAAAGGCTCGCCAGTATCGACTGAGGTCCAGTTAATTGGCTATAAAGTTGGTTTTTTCTTATTGGTTGGCTTGATGGTTTTTGCTACATTCAACGATCTAACTCGTCCGTTTTGATTGATCTATACAACAATATAAATAGGCAGATTTTTATTACATGAAACAACTCTTTATTGGGCTCTGCCTAACTATTCTTAGCTGTGCTTCAATGGCTTCGGCCGCACTATTTGAAGTCTCCGATATTCGAATTGAGGGGCTACAACGTGTTTCTGCCGGTACGGTTTTTTCTGCACTGCCAATTAATGTGGGCGATCAAGTCGATCAAGCGTCAATTAGAGATGCTTCAAGATCAATTTTTAGGACAGGTTTTTTTGCTGATGTTGCTATGGCGCAAGAAAATGGTGTATTAGTTATCGTATTGACTGAAAGACCGGCTATTAGTGAGATTAATTTAGAGGGCAATAAAGCCATTCAATCTGAGCAGTTATTAGAGGCCCTTACCGATAATGGTCTCTCTGAAGGAGAAATCTTTCGCCAATCTATACTAGACGGAATGGCGCAAGAACTTCAGCGTCAATATGTTTCCCAAGGTCGCTATGGTGCAACCGTCGAAAGTAGCATTGAGAATCTACCGCGCAATCGTGTCGCGGTTAATATCGATATTGATGAGGGCAGTGTTGCCAAAATTAGACATATAAATATTATTGGCAATAACAATTTTACTGAAAAAGAATTACGCGAAGATTTTGAGCTCAATGAAACTGGCTTATGGTCGTGGATAACAAGTAATGACAAGTATTCCCGTGAAAAACTTACAGGGGATATCGAAACTCTAGAGACTTGGTATTTGGATCGCGGTTATTTGGCATTTGAAATTAAGAACACGCAGGTATCAGTAAGCCCTAACAAAGAGTCAGTGTATATCACTATCACCATTGATGAAGGGGATATCTATACGATTAGCGATATCGAGCTATCTGGTGAATTAAAGTTACCTGAACTTGATATAAGAACAATGATATTAATGCGCAAGGGAATGACATTCTCCCAAGCATTAATGACTACATCCAGTGAATTAATTACACGTCGATACGGTAATGAGGGATATACCTTTGCCAAAGTTGAGGGCTATCCTGAGTTAAACAAAGAAGATAATACCGCCAAGGTCACCTTTGTGCTGATGCCGGGAATGCGGGCCTATGTTCGTCGAATTGAATTTAGAGGCAATACCAAAACTCAGGATGAGGTTCTCCGTCGAGAGATGCGTCAAATGGAAGGTTCCTCAGCTAACAATTCTTTAATTGATCTATCAAAAGTCCGTCTTGAGCGATTAGGTTTCTTTAAAGGGGTTGAAGTTGAAACTATTCCTGTTCCTGATGTTAATGATCAAATAGATGTTGTTTACACCGTAGAGGAGCAGCCCTCAGGTTCAGTAGGGGCAAGTATTGGTTATGCTCAGGGTTATGGTACAGTTTTAGGCGCGAATCTCAGTGAAAATAATTTCTTAGGAACCGGAAAAAAAGTCACAGTCGCAGTGAATCGCAGCACTTACCAAGACTCGCTTAATCTAAGTTTCACCGAGCCATATTTTACGGTAGACGGCGTGAGTGTTGGCTACAGTATTTTTTCTCGAGAGACGGATTATGATCAGATTAATGTCTCGAGCTTTTCGACCAATTCACAGGGAGCTAATGTCAATTGGGGTTATCCCATATCTGAAACCTCACGCATTGGCTTTGGTCTGGGTTTTGAGGGGCTGGATATTCAATCAGGTAACTATGCTTCTAGAGTAATTAGAAACTTTATAACTGAAAATGGTAATGAATTTGATGTATTTAATCTAAATTTAAATTGGTCTAAATCGACACTGAATCGCGGTATGTTTGCTACCCGTGGTCAATCGCAACGTTTAGCGATTAATTTTGCAATGCCCGGTTCCGATATGGAGTACTACAAGGCAACCTATAGAGGTCAGTACCTAACTGGACTTACTCGAACCCTTAGTCTCAAGCTAAGAGCAGATCTTGGGTTTGGCGAGAGTTATGGTGATACAACTAGACTTCCATTTTTTAAGAATTTCTATGGTGGTGGTTTTGGCTCTGTTAGAGGTTTTGAACGCAATAGTTTAGGTCCACAAGATGCTCCCTGTGTTGGCGATGATAATTCTTGTACGACGCCATCGGGTTATAGGCATGATCCTATTGGCGGCAATGTTCAGATCGAGTTTGGTGCGGAAGTGATTTTCCCAATGCCATTTATTAAAGATAAGCGCTCAGTACAGTCAGTATTTTTCCTCGATGCTGGCAATATATTTAATACCAAATGTACTGATCTCCAGATAAACTGCTTTAAACCGGATGCAGGTGAGTTAAGATACTCAATAGGACTAGGAGCGACATGGTTAAGTGCTATGGGACCGCTGACATTTAGTTTTGCCAAGCCGTTGAATGCAAGTGAATATGATGAAAGAGAAGTTTTCCAGTTCTCGCTGGGAAATCAGTTCTAATTTTAAGATAAGGTAAAAATATTATGAAGGGTAACAGATTTAATTTTTATGGGTTAATCGTAGCAATTGCATTAATTTCTTCTATCTCTCTAACTTCCGCTGCTGAATCGGTGTCAGAGAAAATTGCGGTAGTCGATGCAAGAATAGCTATCTTTAGCTCTAATGCGGCTCAAACTGCCCTAAAAGCGTTTGAAGAAAGTGCTGATTTTATGAGCCTAAAAGCAAAATATGAGAGCGCTTCAGCTGACTTTCAGACCATGGCCAAAGAAGCAGAGACCAAGCGCCTAACATGGTCGCCAGAAGAATTGGCCGAACATCAAAAGAAAATGAGTTATGTAAAAGCTGATGCCGAATTGGCAATCCAAAAAATCACATCAGAGCAAAAGCAACTAGAGCAAAGAGTTTTACAGGATTTAGCGCCTCTAGTAGAACAGGCTCTTCAAGAGATTGTAAAAGAAGAGGGCATTTCTGTTTTGTTAAGAGCAGAATCAGTTCTTTTAGCAAGCCCTGATACATCGATCACTGCAAAGGTAGCAGCTCGTATTGATGCTAAAATTAAGCCTACCGCTGAGTAGCTTTCTCTTAATAGGATTATTTGATGTCGTTCTCTTACAGCCTAAAACAAATAGCATTATTTCTCGATGCCGAGCTAAAGGGGGATGACACTACCGAAATTAATGGTATAGCAACACTAGAGCTGGCTAATTCGAGTCAATTAACTTTTTTAAGTAATTCGAAATATGCAAAGCATTTAGAAAGCTGTCAGGCTGCGGCAGTAATCTTGGAGGCTGAGCAAGCACAATCGTATAAGGGTAACTGTCTGATAGTCAGCGATGCCTATCTAAGCTATGCCAAAATTAGTGCCTGGTTTGATAAAACCCCCAAAGTAGAAAAAACCATTCATGCCACTGCAGTGATAGATTCTACTGCCACTATTTGTGATGCAGTATCTATAGGGCCTAATGTTGTGGTTGAAGCGGACGTTTGTATTGGCTCAGGTTCAATTATCAAGGCAAATACGGTGATTGGGGCGCGGTCTGTCGTGGGTAATGACTGCTCCATAGCGGCTAATGTGTCAATCTACCATGACGTTCAAATGGGTTGCCGCGTCACCGTGCATAGTGGTGCGGTCATTGGTGCTGATGGCTTTGGTTTTGCCCCAAATGGTAGTCAGGGGTGGCAAAAAATTAGCCAAATAGGTGGTGTAGTCATAGGTGATGATGTAGAAGTAGGTGCCTGCACTACAATTGATCGAGGCGCGATTAACGACACCAGGATTGGTAATAGCGTTATATTAGATAATCATGTGCAGATAGCCCACAATGCAGTGATTGGCGACAATACAGCAATGGCGGCCTATGCGGGTGTTGCAGGTAGTACTATCGTAGGGAAAAATTGTGTACTTGCCGCCGGCGCCCATGTGGTTGGACACGCCAGTTTATGTGACAATGTACAGGTTATGGCACACAGCCTAGTATTTAAGGATATTAAGCAGCCAAACTCATATTCAAATGCTGTTATGCCATTAATGACCACGGCTGATTGGTCAAAAAATTCTGTGCGAATGGGGCAGTTAAACCTAATTGCCCAGCGATTAAAAAAACTAGAACAAAAAGACTGAATGGTTAAAGATAGCAAACTCTTGAGTAAATGGATTGAGCGATGAATGTAAATGAAATAATGAAACTTCTGCCTCATAGATACCCGTTCTTGTTGGTTGATAGAGTAGAAGAAATTGAAGCCAATAAGCGTATTGTGGCCTATAAAAATATCACCTTTAACGAAGATGTTTTTAATGGTCACTTCCCGGGGGCACCCATTTTCCCTGGCGTAATGATTGTTGAGGCGATGGCTCAGGCATCGGGCATTCTTGGTTTTTACTCCTCGGGACTTACGGCAGAAGACGGCAAGCTTTTCTTGTTTGCTGGAGTTGATAAAGCGCGCTTTAAAAACCCAGTAGTGCCGGGTGACAAGTTGGTTCTAACCTCAGAGGTTGATACGGTAAAGCGCAATATGTGGCGTTTTAATACCACCGCTTCAGTGGATGGAAAAGTGTGCTGTGAGGCCACCTTGCTATGCGCTTATCAGGATAGAGATAAAGTAGTGTGATTGATTCAAAAGCGATCATAGATCCAAAGGCTAAAATTGGTGAAAATGTCAAAATTGGTCCTTGGAGCATAATAGGCCCAGATGTACAAATTGGTGACAATTGTGACATTGCTTCCCATGTGGTTTTTCGCGGCCCATCAATTATTGGCAAAAATAACAAGTTTTATCAATTTTCGACCATTGGTGATGATACCCCCGATCTCAAGTACAAAGGTGAGCCAACCAAGCTAATTATTGGCGATAATAACGTTATCCGCGAGGGTGTCACCATTCATCGAGGTACCATACAGGATAAGGGCGAAACCATTATTGGTAGCCATAACCTATTAATGGCCTATGCGCATGTTGGGCATGATTCAGTAATAGGTGATCATGTGATTATGGTCAATAATTCAAGTCTTGCTGGTCATGTAAATGTTGGCGACTGGGCAATACTCTCCGGTTATGCGCTTATTCATCAATATGTTTCGGTTGGCGCCCATAGCTTTGTTGGACCAGCGGCATTTAGTTACCACGATGTACCGGCTTTTGTGACGGCATTTGGGAGTCCAGCAGAGCCCAGAACCATTAATAAAGAAGGGCTAAAGCGTCGCGGATTTAGTGCCGATCAAATTGCCTTGGCTAATAAGGCCTATAAGTTGCTCTATCGTCGTGGTCACTCTTTAGACGAAGCCATAGAAGCAATTACTGAGCTCGGTGATGACGCTGTAATTTCAGTGCTTCTCGATTCATTAAAGTCTTCTACCCGCGGCATCATTCGCTAAATTATGACGCAAGCTCCTGTTTTTGCCATTGTCGCTGGTGAAACATCCGGTGATTTATTGGGTGCCGATCTGATTCAAGGGCTTAAAAAACAGTATCCTAATGCAATATTTGAGGGTATTGGTGGGCCAAAAATGCAAGCTCAAGGGTTTAACTCTCTGTTCGATATGGAAAGGCTATCGGTTATGGGTTTATGGGAGCCACTTAAGCGACTGCCAGAGTTATTGTCTATTCGGCGTTCAATTATCAAGCGCTATTCCACGCGAAAACCGATAGTATTTATCGGTATAGATTCCCCTGATTTTAATGCCAAGGTTGAGCAAAAGCTGCATGCTGTTGGCGTCAAAACCGTACATTACGTCAGCCCCTCAGTTTGGGCATGGCGTCAGGGTCGAATAAAAAATATCAAGCGTTCAGTAGACTTAATGCTTACCCTTTTGCCATTCGAGGCTAAATTTTATCACCAGCATCAGGTGCCAGTTTGCTATGTAGGACACCCCTTAGCCAAACAGTTTCCACAACAGCCTAATACATCTAAAGCAAGGCAAGCATTAGGTCTAGAGCTCAATCAACCAACCTTGTGTATTATGTCAGGCAGTCGCAGTGCCGAGGTTGAACTAATGGCGGAGCTTTTGTTGGATGCAGCGGCTAAAGCCTCGCAAGATTTAGGGGTTAAATTACAGCTGATTGTGCCGGCGGCCAACCAGTCTAGATACGACCAATTAAAGAAGATTTTAGATGCCAGATCAGACAATATAACACTGCTTAAACAGCAGTCTCACCAAGCTATGGAAGCGGCAGATGCGGTGTTGCTGACATCGGGAACCACGGCTCTAGAGGCAATGTTACTTAAAAAGCCGATGGTGGTAAGTTATCGCATGAACCCATTATCCTTTAAATTGCTTTTCCCTCTGATTAAAACGCCCTTTATATCGCTGCCTAATCTACTGGCCAATCAGCTTTTGGTGCCAGAATTAATTCAAGATAAAGCTACCGTTGAAACTCTAGCGGCAGAGGTGGTAAATCTATACAAAGCAAACAGTACTGAATTAGTTGAACACTTCAATGAGCTACATCAACAGCTATTCTTAGATTCGGCCAGTTTGGCGACCGCTGCTATTTCAAAGCTTATAGCGAGTGAATAGGGCAAATGGAAAAGTGGAATGCACCCAAACATATAAAACAACTTGCCGGTGTTGATGAGGTTGGCAGAGGTCCACTAGCCGGTGATGTGGTCACCGCTGCAGTTATTTTACCTGCCAATCATGATATTCAAGGCTTAGCAGATTCCAAAGCGCTATCTGCACATCAGCGCGAGGTGTTGTATAAAGAAATTACCGAGCAAGCGATATGCCTGTGTGTGGCGAGAGCTTCAGTGGCAGAAATAGATCAGTACAATATTTTACAGTCCACCATGATGGCAATGCGCAGGGCGGTAATAGGTTTATCCGTTCAACCCGATTTTGTCGCCGTAGATGGTAACCGCGTTCCTAAATGGGAATATCCGTCAGAAGCGGTAGTAAAAGGAGACGGTCGGGTCGAGGTAATTAGTGCCGCTTCGATTGTTGCCAAAGTTGTACGTGACAGAGAAATGGTAGAGTTTGAGGCTAAGTATCCCGGCTATGGATTTGCTCAAAATAAAGGCTATGGTACGGCGCAACATATGGAAGCTTTAAAACGTTTAGGTGCCACGCCAATTCATCGTCGGTCATTTGCACCGGTCAGTGAAAACTTGTTGCCACAGCAACAAACTTTATTATAAAAATATAATTTTAAGCGCTTTGGCTTGAGTTAATTCAGCCGAAGCTATACATTAAATTCTATGAATACTTTTTATTTAATTGGCATATTAAGAAAACATTATGAGCTCTGAGTTTGTCCATCTTCGCTTGCACTCCGAGTACTCATTGGTCGATGGGCTTGTACGTATTAAGCCGTTGGCAAAAAAAGTTGCCGAAATGGGTATGCCTGCGGTTGCATTGACAGATTTTAATAATTTCTTTGGTCTCATTAAGTTTTACAAGGCAGTTCAGGGGTCGGGTGTTAAACCTATTCTGGGGGCAGATGTCCTACTTGCTGATCAGGTTGAAGCTACACCAACCCAGTTGGTGTTAATAGCTTCTGATATCAAAGGCTATCGCAATCTAACTCAGCTTATTTCTCGCGCCTATCTTGATGGACAGCGCCAAGCGGTGCCGATTATCGATAAGTCGTGGCTGTCGTCACATAATGAGGGCTTAATCGCACTATCTGGCGGCCGCCAAGGTGAAGTTGGCGTAGCCCTAGTATCTGGCCGTTATGCCGAAGCAGAAGCCACTCTGCGTGACATGATGGGATTATTCCCTAATCGTTTCTATTTGGAGTTGCAGCGTACCAATCGCCCAGATGAAGAAGATTACATTCATACAGCGGTTACCCTGGCTGAACGCTGTGAATGTCCGGTAGTAGCAACCAATGATGTACGATTTATTGAATCCAGCGAATTCGAAGCTCATGAGGCCAGAGTCTGTATCTATGAGGGACGAGCATTAGATGACCCTCGTCGCGAGCGTCGCTATTCTGAGACCCAGTATCTAAAAAGCCCCAAAGAAATGGCAGAGCTTTTTAGCGATATTCCCGAAGCACTGCAAAATACCGTTGAAATTGCCAAACGCTGTAATGTCGATCTTAGTTTTGGTGAATATTTCCTCCCGGATTACCCGATTCCCGAGGGTATGACCATTGATGAATTTTTGATTCAGGTATCCGAAGAAGGGCTTGAGCAGCGCTTAGCAAGCCTGTTTGATATAACTACCGAAGACTATCCAGCCACCCGCGAAAGTTATTATCAGCGGCTTAAATTCGAGCTGGATATTATTATTCAGATGGGTTTCCCCGGTTATTTCTTAATCGTAATGGATTTTATTCGTTGGGCTAAAGACAACAAAATTCCGGTTGGCCCCGGCCGTGGTTCAGGTGCAGGTTCACTGGTGGCTTACTCGCTTAAAATTACTGATTTAGATCCGATCGAATATGACCTGCTGTTTGAGCGATTCCTTAATCCAGAGCGGGTTTCAATGCCTGATTTCGATATCGATTTCTGTATGGAAGGTCGCGATAAGGTAATCGCCTATGTTGCCGAGCGCTATGGTCGCAATGCTGTATCCCAGATTGTGACTTTCGGGACCATGGCGGCCAAGGCGGTGGTGCGAGATGTAGCGCGGGTTCAGGGTAAATCCTACGGTCTGGCAGACAAGCTGTCTAAGCTTATTCCGTTTGAAGTGGGGATGACCCTCGAGAAAGCGGTGGAAGAAGAGGAAGCACTTCAGGAGTTTTTAAAGCAAGATGATGAAGCCTCAGAAATTTGGTCTATGGCACTTCAACTTGAAGGTATTTCCCGAAACTGTGGTAAGCACGCCGGTGGTGTAGTAATTGCGCCTACAGAAATCACAGATTTCTCTCCAATTTACTGTGATGAAACAGGCTCTGGTGTTGTTACCCAGTTTGATAAGAACGATGTAGAAGAAGCAGGGTTAATTAAGTTCGATTTCCTTGGTTTGCGCACACTGACGATTATCGATTGGGCAGTACAGATGATTAATAAGGATCGTGCAGCCAATAGTGAAGAGTTGCTCGATATAGAGAAGATTCCGCTGGATGATCAAAAAACTTTCGAACTGATGCAGCGCGCCGAGACAACCGCAGTGTTCCAGTTGGAATCTCGCGGTATGAAAGAGCTAATTAAAAAGTTGGGGCCAGACCGCTTTGAAGATATTGTGGCATTGGTTGCACTGTTTAGACCCGGGCCACTGCAGTCAGGCATGGTCGATGACTTTATCAATCGAAAAAAAGGTCGAGCCGAGGTTAGTTACCCTCATTCGCTGTATCAGCATGAGAGCTTGAAGCCAGCATTAGAGCCGACCTATGGCATTATTCTCTATCAAGAGCAGGTGATGCAGATTGCACAGGAGATGGGGGGCTATACCCTTGGTGGTGCAGATTTATTACGTCGGGCTATGGGTAAAAAGAAAGCCGAAGAAATGGCCAAACAACGGGAGCTATTTGTAAGTGGGGCGATTGAAAAGGGTCATAGTGAATCATTGGCATCTAATATCTTTGATTTGATGGAAAAGTTTGCTGGCTATGGTTTTAATAAATCCCACTCCGCTGCTTACGCGTTGGTTGCCTATCAAACTGGCTGGTTAAAAACCCATTATCCGGCTGAATTTATGGCCGCTACTATGTCTTCCGATATGGATAAGACCGATAAGGTTGTCACCTTTATCGATGAATGCCGATCGATGGAGTTAGAGTTGTCGCCCCCCGATGTAAATCGAGGTCGATACCAATTTAGCGTGGGCGATCAGGGTCAGGTGATCTACGGATTAGGCGCAATCAAAGGGCTTGGTGAAGGGCCCATTGAAAATATTATTCAATCTCGTGAGCAGGATGGCCCCTTTACCGATCTTATTAACTTTTGCGCCAGAGTAGACGGTAGAAAAGTTAATAAAAGGGCAATTGAAGCACTGATACGAAGTGGGGCACTGGATGAAATAGGTCCAGGAGGTGAAATAGGCTATCGACGTGCAGTGATGCTTGCAGGCATGGATCAGGCTCTAAAAATGGCTGAACAACAGGCGCGTGATGTCAGCAGTGGTATGACGGACCTATTCGGTGGCGCCATGGTTGAAAGCACAGAGCAAAATCCCTATGAAAACTTTATATCTACCAAGCCATTCACCGTTCGAGAGCGTTTAGGTGGAGAAAAAGACACCCTAGGTCTCTACCTTACAGGCCACCCCATTGATGAGTACGAAGATGAGCTAAAACAAATGTTGCCTCAGCGTATTGTCGATCTTCGTTCTGATAAAGAAAAATCCACCGTGTATGGCATGGTAGTTGGTATGCGGGTGCTAAAAAATAAGCGTGGAGATAGTTTCGCCTTTATCACCCTAGATGATAAAAGTGGTCGCTTAGAATTGTCGGTATGGGCTGAGCAGTTTGATATGTACCGCAATATTCTCAATAAAGATGCACTGCTGGTAGTCAAGGGTTCGGTATCTGAGGATAACTATACCGGTGGGCTAAAAATGGTGGCTGAATCAATACAGTCTATTTATGAAGCCCGTTGTAGCAAGCTCGAAAAATTACGTATATCGGTTGCCAAAGCCGATATTGGCAACGGCTGGGTCAACGTTTTCCACAATTCGCTTAATGACTACAAAGATGGCTCATGCCCGGTGGTGTTAGACTATGCTCATCCAACAGCAGCAGGGCAGTTTACTCTCGGGGAGCAATGGCATGTTAAACCCAAAGATGAGCTAATTGCCCGCTTAAAAGAACAATTTGGCAGCGCTAATGTTAATTTGGACTATGGTTAAGTGCATTTTGTACCAATCGTATAAATATAGAAAACTGGGCTAGCGATAATTGCACTAGACGTTTAAAATAGCGCATTGCAAAAATAACTGCCCAGAGCCAACAGAGACAGAGTACCGCATGAATTTAAACTATTTATCTTTTGAACAGCCGATTGCTGACTTAGAAGGAAAAATTGAAGAACTACAGCTAGTTGGCAACGACAGTGATATCAATATTGCTGAAGAAATTTCAAAATTGCGAGAAAAATCGCGCAAGCTAACCGAAAGCATCTACTCAAAGCTTACGCCATGGGATGTGGTTCAGGTAGCACGTCATCCGCAAAGACCCTATGCTCTAGACTATATACAGCGCATCTTTACCGATTGGGAAGAAATGCACGGAGACCGTCATTTTGGTGATGACAACGCGATTGTTGGCGGCGTTGCGCGTCTCAATGGCAAGCCAGTGATGGTGATTGGCGAAGAAAAAGGTCGCGGTGTTAATGATAAAGTTATGCGTAACTTTGGTATGCCTAAGGCTGAGGGCTATCGTAAAGCTCTACGTTTAATGGAGCTTGCTGAGCGATTTAATCTGCCGGTAATTACTCTAATTGATACGCCGGGAGCCTATCCTGGTATCGATTCTGAAGAGCGCAATATCTCAGAATCTATTGCACAAAACCTCGCAGTAATGTCACGTCTTAAAACGCCTATTATCTGTACCGTTATTGGTGAGGGTAGTTCTGGTGGTGCACTGGCTATTGGTGTGGGTGATAGACTGAATATGTTGCAGTACAGCACTTACTTTGTGATTTCACCTGAGGGCTGTGCCAATATTATTTGGAAAACCAGCGAAAAAGCGCCGCAGGCGGCGGAGGCCATGGGTGTAACTTCAGATAATCTTGAGCAATTAGGCATTGTGGATGAGACTATTCCAGAACCACTCGGTGGTGCCCATCGTGATATAGATACCATGAGTGAAAACATCAAGCAGCATCTTGCGGGTCAGCTCGAAGAGTTGCAAAAAATACCAACAGAAGAACTGCTAGAGCAGCGCTATCAGCGAGTAATGTCCTACGGTAACTAATTTATTTAGTTACCCATCTTTTAATAGCGATATCGCCGCCAATGCCTCTGGGTCATTAGACTTAAGCTTGTTGGCGATATGATGTTGAAAGAAATAGTGAAAATCCTTGTTCTTATCCGCCGCATAAAGGCAATCATCGCCTGGCAATACTGGGGTACTTACCAATTTTTCCTCATCGGCAATCATAGCTTCAATTGAGCCATTATTTAAAAGCCGCCAGCTAATCACTTCTTTTAATGTGATGCTAGAAAAACCATCGTTCGATAGAACTGCATGGGTGCCAATAGTATCCGGTACCTCTTGGATCACATCCTGTTCAGATTCACAATGGTAATCGTAATAATCAGCCGCAGTTTCAAGTTCAACCACCTTATGAAGGGGAGCGGTAAAAAATAACTCCTCAACACCCTGATCAAAATAACCCTTCCACTGGCCATTTAACGGATCATTTATTTCATCACAGGCGATAAGCTCATCTAGCCAAGGCACTAGACCGATAACTTCGCCATTGGTTCTAAGGCCCCAAGCTAAGACTCTAACAGAAAATAGTTTTTCAGGATTTTGAGCATTGCTGTAGAGCATTTCTAAGCCGTCGAGTTCCGGCGCGATACGAATTATTTTATTGTCAGAAAGTTCAGAGATTGGCTTGCGAGTGAAAATATCAATTACATTGTCCATCGGGTGATCAATGGCGTGGTTAGGCATGGATACATCTCCTTCTGGTAGTCGATGGTCGAAACAGCTAACACTACATAAGGTACTCCAGAATTGGATAAAGCACAATAGTTTGTGCTTTATTAAATATACTTATTTGAAATTTTTTAAGAAAAAAAGTTTTGTTATAAAGTATTATAAATACGGGTAATTATATTCTGTTAGTATAAGGATCGAATTTTAGTTCAAATAAATAAGCAGGTTATGCGCATCAGAGGAGCTGGCTCTGATATCAATCTCTCTGCAAGAACTTTCGTAAACCCCAATCATGCTTCCACTGAATGTCATTTTCACTGACTCACAAGATGATTTATTTGGGAATGGACCATAAACTAAGTTCGCGTTGTTAGGTTGACTAAATCCACTCGAAAAGCCTTGGGTCGTCGAACCAGTTTGGGATACTGAGCTACTATTTGTTTTTGCAACGCCGCTGGTGAAACGAATGGTTCCACCTATACCATTTGTACCACTCATGGAGGGGAGTGTGGGAGTGTTATTATCTATATTTATACTTGACGTAAGTGCATTCCAGTCATCAAATATTTCTGCCAATTCTCGTTTTGCGATAAGTTGACGACTTTTATCCGTTAAATCTGAACCCTGTTTTTAAAATGCAATCGAGGCAATCGCGCTAATGGTGAGGGCGATTATGACTGGAACCAGAGTATTACCTTGCTGAGATACTGGGTAATACGTTAAGCGATTATCTTTTCTGCCATATTTGCCTGTATTATTCATCCTTATAGCACCTCATAACAGATTTTTCTTGATGTCTACACTGTTAATAATAGCCTGATGTCCAATAAAAACTATTACCCATAAGTATTAACAATAAGGAATAAACTCAGTAGATGTTTAAGCTTCGACTCGTTCGCTGTTAATATATTTGTATGCTTACATTGAAGGATAATGTCTGTCTAACATAGCTTATTCCAGCACACACTTGATGATTAAAAATGAATTCACCTGACCAACAACGATTGCAGTTAATTAACCAGTTATTTGATAGATTATTTCTTAAAGCTGAAAATACCCAATTAATGAGTGGTGCAGAAGAACCACTTTATAAGCCATCATTAACAGCCAATGAACCACATCAATTATTTTTTAGAGAAAATTTTGTATCCAGTGCTCTGCATGAAATAGCACATTGGTGTATTGCCGGTAAAGAACGGCGCTTACTGCAAGATTTTGGCTATTGGTATCAACCGGATGGCCGTACTTCCCGTCAGCAAGAGAAATTTGAATCGGTTGAGATTAAGCCACAGGCCTTAGAGTGGATTTTTTCCAATGCCTGCGGTCAAAAATTTACCCCAAGTGCTGATAATCTTAATGCCTTAGAAGGTTGTAGTAGCGATGATACGGCATTTAAACAGGCATTGGTTAAGCAGGCACAAGACTGGTGTCAAACTCAAGTATTGCCATCTCGAGCGAAGATTTTTATCGATGCACTCGTTAAACAATTTGATGCTGCTGATCCTTTTAATCTAGAGTATTATCAACTCAGTTATTTGGCCTAAGCAATTAATCATGCAAGTGTTACTTATAGATTCATCGATTTATATCTTTAAGAGTTATTTTTCGCTACCCGAGAAATGGCATGCCGATGAAAACCAATACCCAACACAGGCGGTGTTCGGCTTTACTCACTTTTTACTAGAGTTACTTAAAAAACAGCAGCCACAATATATTTTCTGCGCCTTTGATGAAAGCTTACAAACAGGCTTTCGTCATCAGTTGTGTCCCAATTATAAAATCAACCGCGAATTGCCAGACGAAGCCTTAGCGTTTCAACTCAATGCCTGTCGACAGCTGTGTCGCGTGTTGGGTATTTGCGAAATGGCATCGAATAAGTATGAGGCTGATGATCTTTTGGGTGCTATGGCTAAACAGGTTAGAAAGGCAGGTATGCAACCAGTCATCGTCTCTCGCGATAAGGATTTGACGCAAATTATCCAACAGGGTGATCTGTATTGGGATATAGGTAAGTCCCAGCCTAAAGATTACAAACAGTTAGAGTCTGACCTTGGGGTTGGCTGTCATCAAATGGCGGATTATTTGGCTTTAGTGGGAGACTCTAGCGATAGTATTGTCGGTGTGCCGGGGGTTGGTCCCAAAACTGCCCGTGAATTACTATCCTGGATGCCATCCATAGATCATATTATAGAAAACAGCGATCAGCTTGGGGATCTACCCATTCGCGGTGCAGCCAAACTAAGTGATAAGATAGTGCACAATAAAGATCAACTTTTGTTGTCGCGTAAACTAGCCACCATAGTGACGGATATAGAAGAAACCCCTAGTTGCGACAAAATACAGTGGCAGGGGATCTATCAGGATGCATTTACCCTATTTGCCGACGAGATGGGCTTTGGTGATGTGTTTAATCGCCGCACGGCTGATTTGAGACAAAGACAGTTTCAACACGTATCGGGTAGCTAAATAAATGATAAAAAGGTTCAAATGACCAGTCCACGCATCATTGCCGATCAAAATATGCCCCTTGTAGAGGACTACTTTGGCCAACTAGGTAAAGTAATGATGATGCCTGGTCGAGATATTAATCGTCAAAGCATTGAAGGTGCTGAAATCCTATTGGTGCGATCGGTGACTCAGGTTAATAAAAGCCTACTAGAAGGCAGTTCTGTGCGCTTTGTAGGCTCGGCAACTGCCGGTACCGACCATATAGATCTTGATTATCTCAATAATAAGAGTATCCAATTTAGCCATGCACCGGGCTCTAATGCAGATGCAGTTGTGCAATATGTGCTTTCCGCCTTTAGTCACTTAAAACCTCAATGGCAACAGAGTAGGGTGGGTATTGTCGGCTGTGGTAATGTGGGTGGTCGTCTTTATCAAAAGCTAGTTAATTTGGGTATTGAGTGTCGCGTGTATGACCCGTTTCTAAACGCTAGTCAGATCCAAGATTTGGTGTCTTTTAACGAAGCTTTAGACTGCGATATTATTTCACTGCACACGCCGCTCACCACTGATGGTGAATTCCCAACCCATCATATGTTTAATCAGCAAGTGCTGGCGCAGCTCAAGCCAAATTGTTTGCTTATCAATGCCGGCAGGGGTGCTGTCATCGATAACCTAGCCCTGATAGATAGACTTAGACAGTCCGACAATCTAAAGGTAGCCCTTGATGTCTGGGAGTCAGAGCCGCAGATTAATACTGAGCTATTAGACTTGGTGTCTATCGCCACACCCCATATAGCGGGCTATAGCACTGAGGGAAAAATACGCGGGACCAGTATGCTCTATGATGCCTTATGTCGGTCATACTTAGACAGAGAGTTTATACAGCAACCCAGCATGTCGATGGAAGATAAAAAAGTACCCTTAGACGCTACAGGGAAGGTTTTAAGTCAACTATTACTTGAATGCTATAACATCGATGCCGATGATCAGCGTATGCGTGAGACATTAAAGCAGGGCGAGACAGGGCAGGGTTTTGATTATCTTCGTAAAACCTACCCACAGCGCAGAGAATATAGCCACTACAGGGTTGCTGCTGATACAGCACTTAACCGACAGTTAGACCTACTGGGATTTTCAATCGACTAAGGCGGTTATCGTCTTATGCTTTCCAAGAACGCTGCTAAACGGGTTAAAGATTCCACTAACTGAGCCTTATCGGGCAAGAACACAATACGCAAATGTTGAGTGTCATCTAAGTTAAAGGCCGAACCCTGAACCAAAAGCACCCGTTGCTGTTTTAGAAAGTCCAAAACAAGCTGTTCATCGTCGGCAATTGGATACATTTCTGGGTCCAATTTAGGGAAAAGATACATAGCAGATTTTGGCTTAACACAGCTAACGCCAGGAATACTGGTAAGCATATCGTAAGCCAAGTCTCGCTGTTCTAATAGTCGCCCACCGGGAAGAATTAAGTCTTCAATACTCTGCCTACCACCCAGTGCCGTTTGTACTGCCAACATGGCCGGCGCATTAGCACAGAGTCGCATAGAAGCCAGCATTTCTAAGCCTTCACAATAACTTTCTGCCTGTTTCTTAGTGCCAGTCATCATCATCCAGCCCGATCTAAATCCTGCCAATCGATAGGTTTTTGATAAGCCATTAAAGGTCAGGCACAGCGTGTTTTCTACTAGGCTAGCAAGGGGGATATGAACAGCATCATCATAGATAATACGGTCGTATATCTCATCGGCAAACACCACTAGATTATGTTTTTCTGCCAGAGAAACCAGTGCTTTAAGTGTTTGTTCTGAATACACTGCACCCGTTGGATTATTAGGGTTAATAATCACAATACCCTTGGTTTTAGGGTTAATCTTAGATTCAATATCCTTTAAGTCGGGTTGCCAGTCGTCCTCTTCATTACAGCGATAGTGCACAGGAGTACCACCTGAAATAGAGACAGCCGCAGTCCAAAGTGGGTAATCAGGGGCAGGAATAAGAATTCCATCATCGGTATTAAGTAATGCCTGCATCGCCATGACAATTAGCTCACTGACGCCATTACCCATAATAATGTCATCTACGGTTATATCCTCAATACCCTGAGCCTGATAGCGTTGCATTACTGCCTTGCGCGCAGGGAACAGTCCCTTGCTATGACAATAACCTTGGGCTTGTCGCAAATTCTGAACTACGTCTTGCATAATTTCATCGGGCGCATCAAAGCCAAAGGCACCCGGGTTGCCAATATTTAGCTTAATAATGCTCTGGCCCTGTTCTTCAAGCCAGTTAGCATGATCGAGTACGGGGCCGCGAATGTCGTAGCAAACGCCATTTAATTTGTCAGATTTTACAAAGTTAGTCATTGGGTATTGATGTCCATAAACAGGTAATACGCGCATTCTAGCAAAAAATAACCATAAAAATGGAAATAATAAAAATCAGCTAAAAAAACAATCACCAATATCTACAGACGGATTAGTTGTTACTAAAAATGAATCGATGGCAGAGCAAAAAGAAAAATATCGTAATAGGGCATATAAGCCCTTGACAGTATCGGTGCGGCTACTTAGAATGCCCGCCTCTTAGCCAAACACGTCCCGTTCGTCTAGAGGCCTAGGACACCGCCCTTTCACGGCGGGAACAGGGGTTCGAACCCCCTACGGGACGCCATTTGGTTATCGCAAGTCACTTCGGTGTATGCGGGAATAGCTCA
>CATAJQ010000047.1 GCA_949487135.1 Cellvibrionales bacterium UBA7375
ACGTGCAGATGGAAGTTGAGTTGATTCACCCGATTGCGATGGAAGAAGGTCTTCGATTTGCAATTCGTGAAGGTGGCCGCACAGTAGGTGCAGGTGTTGTTGCCAAAATTATTGCTTAAGTCTTCATTGATGCTTAAAAAAAGAGGGTTTTTATACCCTCTTTTTTAACGCTAGGCTTTTTTTAAAGCCTATAAAACCGGACAAAAGTAAAAAAAAGCAATCTAAGCATTAATTAGCTTGACAGGCTTGGGTCGCACCTCTAGAATTCGCGCTCCTTTTTAAGGGCCGAGTGGCTTCAGAAAAGTAATTTTTTTGAATGCCAAGTAATTTAAACGTATTGATAGCGGAGTTTCGCTTCCATGCAGAACCAAAGCATTAGGATTCGCCTTAAAGCGTTCGACCACAAGTTGATCGACACCTCAACTCAAGAAATTGTTGAGACTGCTAGACGCACTGGCGCACAAATTCGTGGCCCCATACCCTTGCCTACACGCAAGGAGAGATTCACGGTGTTGATTTCTCCCCACGTAAACAAGGATGCGCGCGACCAGTATGAAATTCGTACGCACAAGCGCTTAATCGACATTGTCGAGCCAACTGAAAAAACTGTTGATGCGCTAATGAAACTAAATCTTGCCGCAGGGGTTGATGTCCAGATTAGTCTGGGTTGATATCAGCTGTAGCTGCTCAGCCTTTGCTGGGCTTAATTTAAAAGTGTAATGCCTTGAAATAGGCAGCCGTAGCGGGTAAGAGCCCCGTACGCTTGAGAGGTCAAAAAAATGAGTATAGGTCTTGTCGGCCGCAAATGCGGCATGACTCGTGTATTTAACGAGGATGGTGCATCTATTCCAGTTACTGTGATAGAAGCGGCGCCCAACCTTATTACCCAAATTAAGTCTTTGGAGACTGATGGCTATTCTGCTATTCAGGTCACCACAGGCTCTGTAAAAGCTTCCCGTGTTTCCAAATCCCAAGCAGGTCACTATGCCAAAGCAGGCGTAGAGGCTGGTCGTGGGCAATGGGAATTCCGTTCGGGAGCTGATGAAGCATTTGAAGTTGGTGCAGCATTAACGGTTGAGCGATTTGAGCAAGGCCAAAAAGTTGATGTCACCGGCACATCCAAAGGTAAAGGCTTCCAAGGGGGCGTCAAGCGTTGGAACTTCACCATGCAGGATGCGACACATGGTAACTCTATCTCTCACCGTGCACCTGGATCAATTGGTCAAAACCAAACCCCTGGTCGAGTATTTAAAGGTAAGAAGATGGCGGGTCATATGGGTGCTGAGCAGGTGACTACTCAGAATTTAGAAATTGTCCGTGTTGATGCAGAACGCAATTTGTTGCTTGTTAAAGGTGCCGTTCCCGGTGCTCCAGGCGGCGATGTTGTAGTTCGTCCAGCAGTTAAGGCGTAAGGGGAGTGTCCATGGAATTAGCAATAGCGACACCGAAAGGTAAAAAAGGAACGGTTGAAGTTTCAGAATTAGCCTTTGGAAAAGAATTTAATCAAGATCTTATTCACCAAACCGTAGTAGCGTTTTTGGCGGGTGCTCGTCAGGGCACTAAAGCGCAAAAGAATCGTTCAGCAGTTTCTGGTGGTGGTCGTAAACCTTTCCGTCAGAAAGGTACAGGTCGTGCGCGAGCAGGTACAATCAGAAGTCCACTGTGGCGTTCTGGTGGTGTTACCTTTGCTGCGCAGCCACAGGATCACAGTCAAAAGCTAAACCGCAAAATGTACCGTTCTGCGATGCAGTCAATTGTTTCTGAGCTGGCCCGCCAAGAGCGTTTAATTGTGGTTGAGAAGTTCGAGCTTAAAGAGCCAAAGACAAAAGGTTTGGTGGCTAAGCTTGCAGACTTCAAATTAAGTGAAGCGCTTATCGTCACAGAAGAAGTAAGTGAGAACTTATACTTAGCTTCTCGCAACCTGCATAAGGTTGATATTTGCGACACTGCTGCTCTTGATCCGGTTAGCTTAATTAATTTTGATAAGGTGGTAATTACTGTTGCCGCCCTGAAAAAACTTGAGGAGATATTGGTATGAACCAAGAGAGACTCTTCAAAGTGTTATTAGGACCGCACATCACGGAAAAAGCTGCTTCAGCTACAGGGTCTGCGACTCAAGTAGCGTTCAAGGTAGCTACTGATGCCAGCAAGCTCGAAGTAAAGAAAGCGGTAGAGAAGCTCTTTGAGGTTAAGGTTGAAGGCGTTCGTGTGATTAATGTAAAAGGAAAAACACGCCGTACAAAAACTGGTATGGGCAAACGTAGCGATTGGAAAAAAGCTTATGTTCGCCTTGCTGAAGGTCAAGATATTGACTTTTCGGTTACGGAGTGAGGGTTGAATAATGTCAGTAATTAAGAGAAAACCAACTTCACCAGGTAGACGTTTTGTAGTAAGCGTTGTTACACCTGATTTGCACAAAGGTGCACCTTATGCGCCATTATTGGCGACTAAGAAGAAGTCAGGCGGTCGTAATAGCAATGGTCGAATCACTGTTCGTCATATTGGTGGTGGTCATAAGCAACATTACAGAATCGTAGACTTTAAGCGCGACAAAGATGGTATCCCATCGAAGGTAGAGCGTTTAGAGTATGATCCAAATCGCAGTGCACATATTGCATTGGTTTGTTATGCAGACGGCGAAAGAAGATACATTATTGCGCCTAAGGGTATAGCTGCTGGTGATACTTTAGTATCAGGTAGTGATGCGCCAATTAAAACAGGTAACTGTCTTCCGCTAAGAAACATCCCAGTGGGTTCGATTGTTCACTGTGTTGAAATGAAGCCAGGTAAAGGTGCTCAGTTAGCGCGTAGTGCTGCTGCTTCAGTTCAGCTAGTTGCGCGTGAAGGTGCTTATGCAACATTGCGGTTACGCAGTGGTGAGATGCGTAAGGTGCCAGTTGATTGCCGCGCTACTCTAGGTGAAGTGTCTAACAGTGAGCACAGTCTTCGCTCATTGGGTAAGGCCGGTGCTTCTCGCTGGAGAGGTATTAGACCAACAGTTCGTGGTGTTGCTATGAACCCAGTTGATCACCCGCATGGTGGTGGTGAAGGACGTACTTCTGGTGGTCGTCACCCTGTTTCACCTTGGGGTATGCCTACAAAAGGTTACAAGACGCGCAAGAATAAGCGTACTGATAAATACATTGTTCGTCGTCGCAAGTAAGCGAAGACTGATTATTATAAGAGGAAAGCAAACGTGCCACGCTCTCTAAAAAAAGGACCATTCGTAGATCTTCACCTAGTAAAGAAGGTTGAAGCCGCTGCAGAAGCCAACGATCGTCGACCGATTAAAACTTGGTCTCGTCGCTCAATGATTCTACCGGATATGGTTGGTCTTACTATTGCCATTCACAATGGCCGTCAACATGTTCCTGTTTTGATCAATGAAGAAATGGTTGGTCATAAGCTGGGTGAATTCGCTCCAACACGTACCTATAAAGGTCACGTTGCGGACAAGAAAGCCAAGTAAGATAGGGGGTTATTGTGGAAGTAGTAGCTAAATTAAAAGGTGCCAAACTATCAGCGCAAAAAGCGCGTTTGGTGGCCGATCAAATTCGCGGTAAATCCGCTGAATCTGCTCTTGAGCTTTTACAGTTCAGTGGCAGAAAAGGCGCTGACATCATCAAGAAGGTTCTTGAGTCAGCAATTGCCAATGCAGAGCACAATGAAGGTGCTGATGTAGATGAGTTAAAAGTATCAACAATTTTTGTTGATGAAGGTATGACTATGAAGCGCATTAGACCGCGTGCTAAGGGTCGTGCTGATAGAATTTTAAAGCGCAGTTGTCATATCACTGTGAAAGTTTCTGAGAAATAGAATTTAGGTTCGGGAGTCCATTAAATGGGTCAAAAAGTACATCCAACCGGTATCCGTCTAGGTATTGTTAAAAAGCATGCCTCAACTTGGTATTCCGGCACAAAGGATTATGCAGACAAGCTCTATCAGGATCTCACTGTGCGTGAGTTTATTCAGGAGTCTTTGGGGCATGCGTCAGTAAGCCGTGTTGATATTGAGCGTCCATCGGACAGTGCTCGAATCACAATCCACACAGCGCGCCCAGGCATAGTAATTGGTAAAAAGGGTGAGGATGTTGAAAAGCTACGCAATGAAGTTTCAAAGCGTATGGGATGTCCCGTCCATGTAAATATTGAAGAAATTCGCAAGCCGGATTTAGATGCATCACTAGTAGCACAGAACGTTGCTCAGCAACTTGAGCGTCGTGTTATGTTCCGTCGCGCAATGAAGCGTGCCGTTCAAAATGCAATGCGTGCTGGTGCACAGGGTGTGAAGATCCAGGTTGGAGGTCGTTTGGGCGGAGCAGAGATTGCTCGTTCTGAATGGTACCGCGAAGGTCGAGTTCCGCTACATACATTGCGAGCAGATATCGACTATGCCACAGCTGAAGGCAATACCACTTATGGTGTGATTGGCGTGAAAGTGTGGATCTTTAAAGGTGAGATTTTGGGTGGTGAAGAAGCAGAAGTTGCGCCTTCACAAACTAAGACAAACAAGAAATAAGCGATTAAGAGTAGAGCGAAATGCTACAGCCTAAACGTACAAAATTCCGCAAAATGCACAAGGGGCGCAACCGTGGGTTAGCGCACCGAGGAAGCAAGGTAAGCTTCGGTGAGTTTGCACTTAAAGCATCTGGTCGCGGTCGTTTGACCGCCAGACAAATTGAGGCAGCTCGTCGTGCAATGACTCGTCATATTAAACGTGGCGGTAAAATTTGGATCCGTGTTTTTCCGGACAAGCCGATTACTAATAAGCCTCTCGAAGTTCGAATGGGTAAAGGTAAGGGTAATGTTGAATACTGGGTTGCGTTAATCCAACCTGGAAAGGTCCTTTATGAAATGGAAGGTGTAAGCGAGGAGCTAGCGCGTGAAGCATTTGCACTAGCGGCAGCAAAACTGCCAGTTGCAACCACCTTTGTTAAAAGAACGGTGATGTAAAGATGAAAGCTAAAGATTTACGCGAAAAGTCGGTGGAAGAATTACAGTCGACTTTAGGTGAAGAGCAAGAAGCCCAGTTTAAATTGCGTATGCAGCATGCTACTGGTCAGCTTACTGAGACTCACAAGGTGAAAGATACGCGTCGTAATATTGCGCGTCTTAAAACAGTTATCACTCAGAAGGCAGGTGAATAGTTATGTCTGATACTAAAACTAATACACGTACACTGACAGGCAAGATCGTCAGCGACAAGATGGATAAGTCCATCACAGTGCTAGTTGAGCGCCGAGTGAAGCACCCTGTTTATGGGAAAATTTTGACCAAGTCATCAAAGATTAAAGCGCATGACGAAGCGAATGATGCGCGTATGGGTGACGTGGTAACAATTGCTGAATGTGCACCTATCTCTAAGCTAAAGTCTTGGAAGTTGGTTAACATTGATGAGCGAGCTTTAGCAGAATAATTCTGCTGATAGCGATAGTTTCGGGGAACGAAAATGATTCAAACAGAAAGTTATCTTGATGTAGCAGACAACAGCGGCGCACGTCGTGTTATGTGCATCAAAGTATTAGGTGGATCCCACCGTCGCTATGCACGGGTTGGTGACATTATTAAAGTCACCGTTAAAGAAGCGATTCCTCGAGGCAAAGTGAAAAAAGGTCAGGTAATGAGTGCGGTTGTAGTTCGCACCAAAAAAGGCTTGCGCAGACAAGACGGTAGCTTAATTAAATTTGATGATAATGCTGCAGTTTTATTGAATGCGAGCAATGCGCCTGTAGGAACACGTATCTTTGGGCCGGTTACAAGAGAGCTTCGCAATGAAAAATTCATGCGAATTATCTCATTGGCTCCTGAAGTACTTTAAGCGAGGTTTTAGACATGGCAATGAAGAAAATCAAGCGTGATGACGAAGTCGTTGTTATTGCTGGTAAAGACAAAGGTAAGCGAGGCAAGGTGCTTAAAGTCTTAGATGATAATCGTCTATTGGTTTCTGGTGTGCAAATGATGAAGAAGCACCAAAAGCCGAACCCTCAAGCGGGTGTTCCAGGCGGAATTATTGAAAAGGAAGCGCCAATTCAAGTTTCAAATGTCGCGATCTTTAACAGTGCAACAAACAAAGCGGACCGAGTTGGGTTTAAAGTGCAAGAAGATAACACCAAAATTCGAGTATTTAAGTCAAGCGGCGAAGCCGTAGACGCTTAAGGATAGGTAGAGCAAATGGCAAGGCTGAAAGAAGTTTACAATAAAGAAATAGCACCGGGTCTTAAAAAAGAGCTGGGTCTAGCAAATGTTATGGAAGTCCCGCGCATTCTTAAGGTAACGCTTAATATGGGTGTTGGTGAGGCTCTTGGCGATAAGAAGGCTCTAGAAAATGCAGTGGCTGATCTTACGCTTATCTCTGGCCAAAAGCCGGTGGTTAACAATGCTAGAAAATCTATTGCAGGTTTTAAGGTCCGTCAAGGCTGGCCAATTGGTACTAAGGTTACATTGCGCAGTGAGCGTATGTATGAATTCTTAGAGCGTCTTATTAGCATTGCTATTCCACGTATCCGAGATTTCCGTGGTATTAGTCCAAAGCAGTTTGATGGTAGAGGTAATTTCTCAATGGGTGTCAGTGAGCAGATCATTTTCCCTGAGATTGATTATGAAAAAATTGATAAGTTGCGAGGTCTTGATATCACAATCACGACATCAGCTCGCAATGATGACGAAGGTCGCGCACTACTGCGTGCCTTTAACTTCCCGCTTAAAGGTTGAGGTACCAGACTCATGGCAAAAGTATCTATGGTAGAGCGCGAAAAGCGTCGCGCCAAAACGGTTGAGAAATACGCTGCTAAGCGCGCTGAATTAAAAGCGACAATTAGCAACGTAAACGCTTCAGATGAAGAGCGTTGGGAAGCGCAACAAAAGTTGCAAAAGTTACCCCGCGACGCCAGCCCAGTACGTCAGCGTAATCGTTGTAGCGTAACTGGTCGTCCTCACGGAGTTTACAGAAAATTTGGTTTATGCCGAAACAAGCTACGCGAGAGTGCAATGCGCGGTTTTGTTCCCGGACTACGTAAAGCCAGCTGGTAGTTTAGGAGCGATATACTATGAGCATGCAAGATCCAATAGCAGATATGTTGACGTGCATTCGTAATGCCCATCATCGTAGCAAGCCAGAAGTTACAATGCCTTCTTCAAAGCTTAAAGCCTCTGTGGCAAAAGTTTTGCAAGAAGAGGGCTATATTAATGGCTTTAATGTCAGTGCAGAAGTTAAGCCTACATTGACTATAGATTTAAAGTATTTTGACGGTAAGCCGGTGATCGAAGAGATCAAGAGAATGAGTAAGCCGAGCCTTCGTCATTACAGTGGTAGTAATGATCTGCCCCAAGTACGAAGCGGTCTCGGAATTGCGGTTATCTCTACCAGTAAAGGTGTGATGACAGATCGAGCTGCAAGAGCTGCCGGTATCGGCGGTGAAATTCTTTGCACAGTATTCTGATAGGAAACAACAATGTCTAGAATTGCAAATAATCCAGTAGCCTTACCACAGGGTGTCGAAGTCACAGTAAGTGACTCTGATATCTCCGTTAAAGGCGCGAAAGGAACATTGGCCATGGCCATTAATCCTCATGTTGAAATTGTAAAGGGCGACAATGTGTTGACCTTTGCGGCACGATCTGGGGATAACTTTTCACGAGCGTTGACTGGTACTACTAGAGCGCTTGTGAATAACATGGTTGTCGGCGTTACACAGGGTTTTGAGACTAAACTTGATTTAGTCGGTGTAGGTTACAGGGCGCAGGTCCAGGGTAAGAAATTAAATCTTACACTAGGTTTCTCGCATCCAGTTGTCTACGAATTACCTGAGGGTGTATCTGCTGAAACGCCAAGTCAGACAGAAGTACTACTAAAGTCTGCTGATAAGCAAAAATTGGGTCAGGCCGTCGCTGAAGTTAGGGCGTTCCGTCCACCAGAGCCTTATAAAGGTAAAGGTGTTCAGATTTCTGGCGAATATATACGACGTAAAGAAGCCAAGAAGAAGTAATAGGTTAAAACCATGAGCGATAAAAAATTATCACGTCAGCGTCGAGCAAGACGTTCACGAATGAAGATACGCGAGCAGGGCGCAACGCGTCTATGCATCAACCGTACTCCGCGTCATATCTATGCGCAGGTTATTGCAGAGGGCGGTGCTAAAGTACTTGCCAGTGCATCAACCCTAGATAAAGATCTGAAGTCTGAAGGTACGGGTAATGTTACTGCAGCTGCGGCTGTTGGTAAGTTAGTTGCGGAGCGCGCTGTTGCAGCTGGTGTTAAAGCAGTTGCCTTTGACCGCAGCGGTTTTAAATATCATGGCCGTGTTAAAGCATTGGCAGACGCCGCGCGTGAAGCCGGCCTCGAATTTTAATAGGTAATAGATATGGCTTTTACAGATCAAAAAGACGCTGCAGCTGAAGGTATGTTAGAGAAGCTGGTACAGGTCAACCGTGTTGCTAAGACAGTTAAAGGTGGACGTATTTTCTCTTTCACTGCGTTGACTGTTGTTGGTGATGGTAATGGCAAGGTTGGGTTTGGTCGCGGTAAAGCGCGCGAAGTTCCAGCAGCTATTCAAAAGGCAAATGAAGCTGCTCGTAGAAATATGATTGATGTAGCTCTGGATGGCTCGACTATTCAGTATGCTACTAAAGGTATTCATTCTGCCTCAAAAATCTATATGCAGCCTGCATCTGAGGGTACTGGTGTAATTGCCGGTGGCGCAATGCGGTCTGTGTTGGAAATTGCTGGTGTACAGAACGTACTAGCTAAGTGCTACGGTTCTACTAATCCAGTCAATGTTGTTAGAGCAACCTTTAACGCTCTAAGAGATATGAAGTCTCCTGATGATGTCGCTGCAAAACGCGGTAAATCAGTTGAAGAAATTCTGAATTAGTTGACGTTTTAAAGCGTCTCGGTGATTGGAAATAGATCATGGCTAAAGCTAAAGTAAAAAAAGTAAAAGTCACTCAAGTTAAGAGTGCAATTGGGCGATTAAAAAATCATCAGGCTTGCCTGAGTGGTTTGGGATTGCGTCGTATGCACCACACAGTAGTTGTGGAAGATACGCCGTCTAATCGCGGCATGATCAATAAAGTTAACTATATGTTGCAGGTTGAGGAAGCTTAAGATGCGTCTGAACACCCTAAGCCCAGCCCCGGGTAGAATCAAAGAGGGCAAGCGTTGTGGTCGAGGTATTGGTAGCGGTCTTGGTAAGACTGGTGGCCGTGGTCACAAAGGTCAAAAAGCTCGTTCTGGTGGTTCAGTCCGTCCAGGTTTTGAGGGTGGTCAAATGCCCCTTCAAAAGCGTTTGCCTAAGTACGGTTTTACATCGCGTTTAGCTGCAGTGACTGCTGAAATTCGCTTGTCAGAACTAAACCTTATTGAAGGTGATGTTGCCGATATGGAAGCCTTACTTAAAGCCAGACTAATTAATAACAACATTAGTCGTGCCAAAGTAATTGCTTCAGGTGAGCTTAAGAAAGCTATTACCCTCAAGGGTCTTGGCGCTACTAAAGGTGCAGCAGAAGCAATTGTTGCCGCTGGCGGAAAGGTAGAAGAGTAAGTCTTATGGCTAAAGCAGATGCAGCTACTATGGGTAATTCGAAAGGTTTAGGTGAGCTTTGGGCTCGTTTACGCTTTTTACTACTAGCCATTATCGTTTACCGATTAGGCACCCATATTCCTGTTCCTGGATTTGATCCAGAACGCCTTGCTGATTTGTTCACGCAGAATCAAGGTACGTTCTTAGGTCTATTCAATATGTTCTCGGGCGGCGCCCTTGAGCGAATGAGTATCCTTGCTCTAGGTGTTATGCCCTACATATCTGCCTCTATTATTATGCAGTTGATGTCGGCTACTGTACCTGCTTTAGAACAGTTAAAGAAAGAAGGTGAAAATGGACGTCGTCAGATTAATCAGTACACAAGATATCTGACTGTTGCGCTAGCTTTGTTCCAAGGGACAGGCCTAGCAGTAAGTTTTGCCACTCAGGGTTTAGCTTTTGAAGTTAACAGCTTATTTTACATGGTGGCTATTGCCTCACTTGTATCGGGTGCTGTTTTCTTAATGTGGCTTGGTGAGCAGATTACTGAACGCGGTGTTGGCAACGGCATCTCAATGCTTATTTTTGCTGGTATTGTTGCGGGTATCCCCGGTGCAATTGGTCAGGCAATTGAGTCCGCCCGTCAAGGCGATCTTAACTCTCTAATGCTTTTGGTTATTTTAATACTGGCGCTCGCAGTTGTTTACTTTGTTGTATTCATTGAGCGTGGTCAGCGTCGTTTGACAGTTAACTATGCACAAAAACAAGGTCGTAAAGGCTATAACGCTCAGACCTCGCATTTACCGCTAAAAGTTAATATGGCCGGTGTTATCCCAGCTATTTTTGCCAGTAGCCTATTATTATTCCCAGCTTCTATTAGTCAGTGGTTTGGGCAGGGTGTAAACGCGCCAGCTTGGTTGCAGGATATCTCTCTACTGATTGGTCCTGGGCAGCCACTTTATGTTTTATTATTTTCTGCATTAATTATTTTCTTCAGTTTCTTCTATACGGCGTTGATGTATAACCCGAGAGAAGTAGCTGATAATTTGAAAAGGGGCGGTGCTTATTTGCCAGGAATTAGACCTGGTGATCAGACCGCGAAATATATTGACAGTGTGACCACACGTTTGACATTGATTGGTGGTGTATACATCACATTAATCTGTCTTATGCCTCAGTTCTTAAATGTGTACTTTAACGTACCCTTTTACCTGGGCGGGACTTCACTGTTAATTGCGGTTGTTGTAACAATGGATTTTATGGCTCAAGTGCAGTCACATCTAATGTCTCAGCAATATGATTCGCTAATGAAAAAGGCCAACCTTAAAAAAGTCGGTCGTAAGTAAAGAGGTGATGCTGTGAAAGTACGCGCATCTGTAAAAAAGATTTGTCGTAATTGCAAGATTGTTCGTCGTAACGGTGTGGTTAGAGTTATTTGTAGTGTTGAACCACGTCATAAACAACGCCAAGGATAATCTGGTTGATTTTTGATATGTCTATCGGTATCCTAGCGCGCCCTTTACGTAGCCCGATTGGTCTACCTAAAGCAAGCTAGAGCTGATTAAACTCATAGTAAATGGAGTAATGTGAATGGCCCGTATTGCCGGTGTCAACATACCTGATAACAAGCACGCAGTCATATCTTTGACATATGTGTTCGGAATCGGGCGCCCAACTGCTGCACAGATTTGTGCTGAAGTGGGTATTGCAGAGGACACAAAGATTTCTGAGCTAGACGAAGCTCAACTCGATAAGCTACGTGCTGCTGTAGGGCAGAATGAAGTTGAGGGCGACCTTCGTAGAGAAAACAGCATGAATATTAAGCGTTTGATGGATTTAGGTTGCTATCGTGGCCTTAGACATCGTCGCAGTCTTCCAGTGCGCGGACAGCGTACCAAGACTAACGCGCGAACTCGTAAGGGTCCGCGTCGTCCAATTAAAAGATAATTAGGATCGGTTTCTAATGGCTAAAGCAGCAACTAAAACTACCCGTAAAAAGGTCAAGAAGGTCGTTGTAGACGGTATTGCACATATTAATGCTACCTTTAACAACACCATTATCACGATTACAGATCGTCAGGGTAATACATTGTCTTGGGCTACCTCTGGTGGATCAGGTTTCCGTGGTTCTCGAAAAAGTACTCCATTCGCAGCTCAGGTTGCTTCTGAGCGTGCGGGTGAGGCTGCTAAAGAGTATGGACTAAAGAATGTTGAAGTTCGTGTGAAAGGACCTGGTCCTGGACGTGAATCAGCGGTTCGAGCTCTTAATAGCTCTGGATTCAAGGTTCAAAGTATAACCGATGTGACACCGATTCCTCATAACGGTTGTCGTCCGCCTAAAAAGCGTCGTGTGTAAAAGGATTAAATAATGGCTAGATATCTAGGACCAACTTGTAAATTATCGCGTCGTGAAGGAACTGATTTGTTCCTTAAAAGTGGCGTTCGTCCACTTGAGTCTAAGTGTCGCTCTGAAAGCGCACCAGGACAACACGGCCAACGTCGTGGCAGACTTTCTGATTACGGTGTTCAGTTGCGTGAAAAGCAAAAGGTACGTCGTATTTATGGTGTGTTAGAGAAGCAATTCCGTAACTACTACAAAGCAGCTGCTAAAATTAAGGGTAACACGGGTGAAAACCTACTTTCCCTTTTGGAAACACGGCTTGATAACGTAGTTTATCGTATGGGCTTTGGTTCAACCCGTGCCGAGTCGCGTCAATTAGTTGCTCACAACGCAATTTTGGTTAATGGCCAAAAAGTAAATATCCCATCCTATAACGTTCAGGTTGGTGATGTTGTAAGTCTTCGTGAAAAATCCAAGAAGCAGTTGCGTGTTCAAACGGCTCTTCAACTTGCTGCACAGCGCGGTGAAGTTGAGTGGGTTGCCGTAGATAGCAACAAAATGGAAGGTACTTTCTCAAGAACGCCTGACCGTGCTGATTTGCCGGCAGAAATTAATGAGAACTTAATCGTCGAATTGTATTCTAAGTAATCGCTTAATAGCTCTTACAGGAAAAAATATGTCAAATTCTGTTAACGAATTTCTTACGCCAAGAAATATTGATGTTACTTCTTATGATGCTAATCATGCAAAAGTGGTTCTTGAACCCCTTGAGCGTGGTTTTGGTCATACACTAGGTAATGCTTTACGTCGTATTCTTCTTTCTTCAATGTCTGGCTGTGCTATCACAGAAGTCGAAATTGAAGGTGTTGAACACGAATACTCAGCCATTGAGGGTGTTCAGGAAGATGTGATGGAGATTCTTTTGAATCTCAAATCTGTAGCTGTTGTTATGGAAGGTCGTGACGACACTATTGTTAGCCTAAGCTTTAAAGGACCAGGTCCTGTAACTGCTGGTGACATTCAAAGTGATGGCCATGTTGAGGTTATCAACCCTGAGCATGTGATCGCTAACATCACTGGCAAAACAAGCCTTAATATGCAGCTTCGCATTGTTAGAGGCCGTGGTTATCAACCATCTGATGCTCGTGCATCTGACGAGGAAACTCGAACTATTGGTCGTCTTCAGTTAGACGCTACCTACAGCCCAATTTTCAAAGTGTCTTATGATGTTGAAAGTGCGCGTGTAGAGAATCGTACTGACTTGGATAAATTAGTTCTTGAACTCGAAACTAACGGTACTATTGATCCTGAAGAATCTATTCGTCGTGCGGCGACTATTCTCCAGCAACAATTAGCTGTATTTGTTGACCTTGAGGGTGAAGCTACTGCTGAGCCAGAGGAAAAAGAAGACGAGATAGATCCTATTCTATTACGTCCAGTTGATGATCTTGAACTTACGGTTCGATCTGCCAACTGCTTGAAGGCTGAAAGTATTTATTACATTGGTGATTTGATTCAGCGCACTGAAGTTGAGTTGCTGAAAACACCTAATTTAGGTAAGAAATCATTAACTGAAATTAAAGATGTGTTGGCTTCTAGAGGTTTGTCTCTGGGAATGCGCCTTGAAAATTGGCCGCCAGCAAGCATCCAAACTGATCGTGAGTTGGCCTAAGGGCAACTTGTTTAAAATCATTGCTGAGACAGCAAAGAATTAAGGAATTTAATCATGCGTCATCGCTACAGTGGTCGCAAACTTAATAAAACCAGCTCTCACAAAAGAGCTATGTTCCGCAACATGACGGCTTCTTTGGTCGAGCATGAGTTGATTAAAACAACTCTACCCAAAGCAAAAGAACTGCGTCGCTTTGCTGAGCCTCTTATCACCCTAGCTAAAGATGATTCTGTAGCTAATCGTAGATTGGTATTTGATCGTCTTCGCAATAAAGAAGCGGTTGGAAAACTTTTCTCTGATCTAGGTCCTAGATATCAAGAGCGACCAGGTGGTTATTTACGTATTCTGAAGTGTGGAATGCGTACGGGTGATAATGCACCAATGGCCTATGTTGAGTTGGTTGATAGAGAAATCGTTGAAGTTGAAGAAGAAGCTGAAGCAGTAGAAACTGCCGAGTAATTTTTACTTCTGCGCTTAAAAACCGAGCATTAGCTCGGTTTTTTTTGGTCTAAATTTTTTAGTGAAGTTGTGGCTGTTCATATACTTGCTGGGTATCTAGGTTGATCATTCGTAATGTTCCGCCCCAGACATAGCCAGTGTCCATCGCAAATAAATCTGGTCCACAAGGCACACCTTTTAGCGCAGCCCAGTGACCAAAAATAATACCGGTATTTTTCTCGTTACGAGAGTGTTCAAACCATGGCTTGAAAGGTTCATCCATATCGCTTTTATCCTTAGTTTTTAGCTCTAATTCTCCCCTGTGACTACAAAAACGCATTCGGGTTAGGTAGTTGGTTATTACACGCAACCTCTCAGGGCCTGTCAGACTGTTATGCCATACCTCGGGGCTATTGCCATACATATGCTCGAAATATATTTTTCGCTGGGGGGAGCGTATTGCGTTGCTTACCTCATTGGCAAGGGCTTGCGCCTGCTCCATTGTCCATATATGTGGAATGCCTGCATGCACAATACTAAAGCCCTTATAGCGAAGCATAAGTGGGTATTGGCGCAGCCAGCTTAATAATAGTTCTCTATCTGGCGCATCCAGGATTTCTTGAATGGTATCTTTTTTATGTGGTTCTCTGATGCCTTCAGCTATAGCTAATAAATGCAGATCATGGTTGCCCAAAACCATATTGAATGAATTACCGAGACCCATACAGAATCTGAGAGTTGCTAGGGATTCAGGTCCACGATTGATTAAATCCCCCGCAGAAATTAATAAATCATTGTGTTGGTTGAAGTTAACTGTTTCTAGCAAAGCTTGTAAGGGTTCTAGGCACCCCTGAATATCACCAACAACATAGGTAGCCATAAGGCTAGTGAACCTGATTGGGCAGTGCCAGCAAAAATGGCTCAATAGGCACTTCGAGTGCGCTACCAAATTCATCAACCATTTGATAAGAGCCTTGCATAGTGCCTATCGGCGTGTTTAAAACGGTGCCGCTACTATATTGAAATTTACCATTGGTTGGAATGAGCGGTTGTTCACCGATTACCCCAGCACCCTTGACTTCTTGTCGTTGTTCATTCCCATCGATAATAATCCAATGCCGATGCATTAACACAACGCCATAGCTAGAGTTATTGGTAATGCAGATATGGTAAGCGAATGCGAATTGGTTTTCATCTGGCGTTGACTGATTGGCTAGGTATTCGGTTTCCACCGACACATTGATATCCGATGGGTTGATACTATTGTCTAAATTAGTCATTTGTTTGGGCCATACTTTGATTAATACAGTTACATAAGTCGACAAACTCTTTAACAGAAAGTTGTTCTGGTCGCTTGGTTAGGTCAACGCTAGTAGAGTCAGGGGAAATATAGTCTATAAAATTATTTAAGCAGTTCTTGAGTGTTTTACGTCTTTGCTGAAAGCACTGGCTGACAATTTGACTCAGTAACTTGGGGTTATCCGCTTTATAGGGAACCTCAGAATAGGGCGTTAATCGAACAACAGCCGACTGTACCTTAGGTGCCGGATTAAACGAGGTTGGCGGTACGGGAATCAGCGGCATAACCCGGCAGTGGTACTGAATCATCACCGACAGCCTACCGTAGCTTTTTTGACCGGGTGCAGCACTTAAACGATCAACCACTTCGCGCTGAAGCATAAAATGCATATCCCGAATTTCCTCTCTGGTTTCCAGTAAATGAAACAAAAGGGGTGTGGAAATATTATACGGAAGGTTACCCACTAGGCGCATTTTATCGCCTTGATATAAGGCGCCAAAATCAGTTTTTAGCGCATCGCTGTTTAAAATTGATACAGCAGGATAGTCGATAAGTTTTTGTTGAAGAAATTCGATAAGGTCCCGATCGAGCTCAACAAGCGTCATGCTAGGACATAATTTGACCAAATGTTCAGTGATAGCCGCCATCCCGGGGCCAATCTCGATAAGGTTATCCTCTGGTGTTGGATTAATAGCGGCAACAATTTGCCCAATTACCTGTTGGTCGATAAGGAAATTTTGTCCAAATCGTTTTCTAGGCTGATGTTGAGTCTTCAAGCAGTATCACCGGCTTGTAAGGACAGCATATTAGCTGCCATGTTGATGGCAACCTCAAAGCTTCCAGTACAAGCAATACCTTTTCCGGCTAAATCTAATGCAGTGCCATGATCGACAGAAGTCCTAATAATGGGCAGCCCGAGGGTTATATTGGCTGCGCGGCCAAAGCCACTGTACTTAAGCACTGGCAAGCCTTGGTCATGATACATGGCGAGTACTACATCAGCTGAGTTTAGATGCTTATCAGTAAATAATGTATCTGCTGGTAAGGGCCCCACAATATCTAAACCCTGTGTTTCAAAATGATGTATTACAGGGCTAATGGTGTCAATTTCTTCATTGCCCAGATGTCCGCCTTCACCGGCATGAGGGTTAAGTCCACACACCAGTATTTTGGGGCTATTGATTGCAAATTTAGCCTTTAAATCATGCGCTAATATTTGAATAACCGAATGCAATAGATCGCTGGAAATGGCATCAGCAACGTCGCGCAGGGGGAGATGGGTAGTTGCAAGTGCAACGCGCATTTCTTCCGTTGCTAGCATCATTACAACAGTATCAGTATTGGTTTTTTGTGCCAGATATTCGGTATGACCTGAAAAAGGAATTCCCGCGTCATTAATAACTGATTTTTGAACGGGGCCTGTTGCAATAGCATTGCAGTGATTATTGATACAGGCATCTATGGCCGCGTCTAGGCAGTCGAGTACATAGGCGGCATTTTTTACATCTAGCTGTCCAGCTAGGCATGTTTGATTGAGGGTAATGGGATATACGCAAAGTTCTCCCGGTCTCAGCGGGGTTGGCGGTTGGTGCTGATCAAAAAATCTTAACTCTAAGGGTAGCCCTAACAGTTTCGCCCGTTGCTGCAAAAGGTCTGGGTCAGCAAAGGCTACTAGCTCTTGAGGACAGCCCTGTTGAACCAACTGAACCAGAAGTTCAGGTCCAATTCCCGCAGGTTCTCCTGGAGTGACCGCGATCTTAAAAGCCATGGTTAAATCTCTTTGATTTCAACATAGGCTTCATCGCGAATTTTTTGCAGCCATACCTGTAATTCTTCAGAGTATTTGCGCTGTCGCAAAAGATTATCGGCTTTATTACGTAAAATCTTATCACTAAAGTCCTGCATGCGACGATCGGTTACCTGCAATATGTGCCAGCCAAATTGAGATTGAAAGGGTTTGCTAATTTCATTGAGCGCAATACTACTCATTGTTTGTTCAAATATTGGCACAAAAGCTCCTGGTGTTGACCAACCAAGCTCACCACCTTTAAGCGCTGAGCCAGGGTCTTCAGAATATTCTTTTGCCAGAGTAGTAAAGGCTTCACCAGCTTGAAGCTTAGTGCGTATTTCATCCAGTAACACAATTGTTTCGGCCTCATTGCGGATTTGGTTAGGGGTTAGCAGGATGTGGCGGGAAAAGTGTTGTTCGATAAGCTTTTCTTCGCCGCCTCTTCGATCATAGAGTTTAAGTAAGTGAAAGCCGGCACCGCTTCGCACAGATTTCGATACCTCACCGGGCATAAGTCCCTTGAGAGCGTCAGTGAACAGGCTCGGTAGTTGCGCCTGTTTACGCCAGCCGAGATCGCCGCCCTCAAGAGCGCTCTGATCATCACTATTAGCGATAGCAAGTTGTTTGAAATCAGCACCCTGACTAATTTGCGTACTAATCGAATCCAGTTTTTTTTGTGCTGCAGCAATTTCTGACATTGTTGCAGAGGAGGGGACTGAAATAAGAATTTGCCCGAGATTAATATCTGGCGAATTCATTAATTTGCCTGCCTCAGAGTTCAGAAAATTGTTGAGTTCCTGTTCGCTTATATGGATGCCGCGCATAACACTACCCTGTTGTACTTGCATCATAATCATTTCATTAGCTATTTCTTGGCGCAGATCACTAATAGGAGTCCCGCCAGCCTCAACATTAGCTAAATAGTCCTGTGCGCTGAGGTTATTGCTAGCTGCAAGGCGAGCAATGGTTTGGTCTATTTCACTTGCTTTGATACGAACGCCAGCGTTAAAGCCCATATTAAGCTGGATTCTTTCAGAAATTAATTGCTCCAGCACACGCTTTTTGAGCACCTCTTTATCTGGAGATTGGGTTCCCGATGCCTGTAAATTAACGTATATGGCAGCTGTGCGCTGATTGAGTTCGCTCTGCAATACTATGTCATCATTTACTATCGCAGCAACACGATCAAGAACGGCCACCTTCGCCTCCACGGAGACTGCTAGTAGAGCCCCTAAAAAAAGCACAGCTGGGTAAACAGCTTTATTCTGTGCTAGATTAAAAACTTTCCACAGGTTCATATCCATAGATTCCTTTTTTCAAAATTGAGGCTACACGACCACCGTTACCAATAATGCCTTTAAACTGTATCTGCAAGAATATACCATTCCGCAGTTTTGGTTCTCGCTCTGTTACGAGGCTATCATTCTGCCTATCAAGCCAGCGTCGTAAAACCAAGCCTGCACGCCAACAGCAGTTGTTATATTCGAACCCAGAAAACACTTCAAGTTCCCGGTTATTTGTAAAATCATGATGCCATCGACCGACCCAACTTATGTCATTACCCGTTGGAACATAAAATGACATGTCTATTTGTTCTATTGGCTGCGTTGTTGCGCTGGTTTGTAGTTCTGCATTTAGGCGAGAATAGTGATAGCTTATATTAAATAGTTGTTCATTATTTTGATAATACAAACTAGCTGAGGCGTTTTCCCACTGATTTTTTTGGCTGCTATATACAACTTCATTGTTTAAGCGCCAGTGATTATTAATTCTATAATATAGTTCGAATGCTAGATCTGATTTTTTACGCTCAAGATCAGAATTGCTGTCTACATTATTGCTTAGAGATACCTTGCGGTCATCAAAATAAATAGCCTGAGCTAAACTCGCGCGCAACTTCTCGCGACCATTTTCTTGATTGATAAGGCTAGTTGATAAGCCAAGACTTAAGCGATGGTCATCTGAAATTCTATCCCCCCCTGCAAACCGGTTTGGTCTAAATAGCTGGGTGTAGGAGGCGGTCATTTCTTTAGTGTCAAAATCTGGCAGGAACTCTTGGTTGCGGTATTTTGATCTTATATAGAAAATTTTCGGCTCAAGAGTTTGTTGATAACCGGAGAATAGATGACTTTCTTTTTCCAGAAAAATGCCGCTATCTAGGCTTATAGCCGGCACCGTAATCATTGGGTTATTTGTTGTGTCAAAGCTATCCGCTGGATTGATGGCGGTCTCGAGCTGATAAGCTAAATGCTTAACGCCAATAGTAGGTTTGAAATAGCCCCAATCCCAGCGATTATTTATGCCTAAGCGATAATTGAGCGCAGTTCTGCTGCCGCTTATAAGATCTTGAGAATCATGCCTAAACTCTGCGTGCTGATTATTTAATTCGACAGTCACTGAGTTGGCATATCTCAGAGTACTGTTGAGAGTTATTCTAGAGGCTATTTTATAGGGATCATTTAAGCCAACAGTGATGGACTGAAAGTCTTGCGCTTCAACGGAAAACTGCAATGAATCTGTTTGATAGCCAATTGAGCCTATCCTGAGCAAATGGGTTAGGTTATCTTTTTGTTCTGTTAACTCGCCAATATCGGACAGATAATTTTTATCACTGACTTCATTGAAATCAATTAACGACGACCAAGAGGTTGCAAAATTCCCTTGGTGTAGCAGTCTGAGCATATACCGGTCTTCACCCTGATTTGGATAGAGTCCAGAGCTGGCATCAGGTTGGTAATCGTGATTTCCGCCTTTATCATTGGCAAGAAATCCAGCCGATAGTTGGTTTTTTGACCAGTTATTAAGATGCCTGAATTTTGTTTCAATACCCATGCCGCGATGCTGAATATAGCGCGGGGTGATTGTGGCATCATAATTGGGTGCTAAGTTCCAATAGATAGGCTGAGAAAAATCTATGCCATTTTCTTGATCACTGGCAATACTTGGAAAAAGCAGACCAGATGATCTGCGATTGCTGATGGGAAACTTGGCATAGGGAAAGTAGAAAATCGGAACTTTTCCGACATCGAGGCGGGCATTTTTGACCGTTGCAAAACCTGATTTTTGATCGAGTTGAATTTCACTGGTTTGTAACTTCCAGGTATCAACACCCGGCTCACAGCCTGTGAACGATGAGTCTTCAATAAGAATTAAACCATTGGACTGACGGCGAAGTTCTTTAGCTGAACCCCTGACCGATGCCTGATGCAAAACATAGGTAGCATTTTCAATTTTAACTTCCTGGCTATCTAGGTTCAGCAGCGCATGGTTACCAGTCAAAAGCATATTGGGCTCGCGAAAACTAACATTACCTATAAGGGTAATGCGCCGATTTTCTTGATCGACAATAGCGCTATTGCTGCGAAGCTGACGATAGCCCTGAGCAATATTCACATCACCCTCAAGGATAGCTACCGAATCACTTTGTGCCTCAGTACTGATGGCATTGACTCTAAGGGCGGACTCATCTGGGTGTTTATCAGAATCTTGATAATCCCGCTTTGGCTCGATATAGGCACCACAGCAAAATTTTGCCACCAAGCTCTGTTGCTCAGGGGTCATATCTTGTTTTTTTACCCAGTCTAAATTATCTGAAAGAGATAGCCTAGGTTGCTCTTTATTGTCAGCAATATTTGCACTGACGGGCTCAGAGATTATAGTCTCTGTATTAGCTGAAGTAGATATAGCGTATAAAAAAACCAATGCACAGAGGCACAGTTTTGTAATTAAAAGGCTATATTTCATTGGGTTGAGCAAAGTAATTCTCATCAAAAAATCTACACCTGCTTATTCTAACTGAAATAGGCATGAAATTGACGATTCTAAGTGAATTAAAGCTAATCCCTTTAATGCTTTTACCGCTGTTTACTTGAAAGATAATAGCTTCTTAGGGCTATAATGGAATTGCATTTCATATAAATAACTATTTTTATGCAAGATCAGCAGTTTTTTTCACAATGGATTGAGCGGTCGCTTCCCTCAACTGTTACTTCTTCAGGCTTATTACAGCTTGAGGCGCTCGCCGGTGATGCTGGCTTTCGGCGCTATTTTAGATCTAACACCCAGCCTAGTGTGATCGCCGTAAATTCTCCGCCTAAAAAAGAAAAGAATGCAGAATATGTCGGGCTATCTTTATTTCTTCAGTCTCAGGGGCTTATAACGCCAACAATCCATGCGGTAAATTTCACCCATGGTTATATGCTAGTTGAAGATTTTGGTGGCACATTATTTGGTCAGCAACTTGAAGTGGTTGATTCTGGAGTGCTTTATGATCAGGCCGAGACAGAATTAATAAAAATTCAAAGAGCTACAGATAAGGCGCCGGCTATTCCGTTACATGATGAGACTAAAATAGATCAAGAATTAGCCCTGTTTGAACAGTGGTTTTTAAAAAGCTTGCTAAATTATCATCTTAATAGTGATGAGAAGGCCTTGTTAGATAGTTTTTTTACAGCTATAAAAAACAGCGCTAAAGAACAGCCTCAAGTAATGATTCATGCCGATTATCACTCGCGCAACTTGATGATTCTTGAGCAAAATAAGTTGGGGGTTATAGATTTTCAGGATGCAATGCTAGGCGCTATTACCTACGATTTAGTCTCTCTGCTAAAGGACTGTTATGTTTACTGGCCTGAAAGCTGGGTTACAAAACGAGCTCTAGCTTATAAACAGCGCTTAGTGTCTGCGGGGTTGTTGGTTGATGTTGCTGATAGCCAGTTCCTTAAATGGTTTGATTTTATGGGCCTTCAAAGACATATAAAGGTGCTTGGTATATTTTCTCGATTGGCACTTAGGGATTCTAAAAGGGGCTATTTGAACGATATGCCTCTAGTTGTGCACTACTGTCTCAAGGCATCCAGTAAATATCCTCAGACAGAGGCATTTAATCACTGGTTTAAACAGACCGTTCTACCTTTGTTGGCGCAACAGTCATGGTATTCGGATAAAGAATTATGAAAGCGATGATATTGGCAGCTGGTTATGGCAAAAGATTACAGCCGTTAACCAATAAAACGCCAAAACCACTATTATCCGTCGCGGGTAAACCACTTTTACAGCATCATATTGAGCGTTTGTCGGCTATAGGTATTACTGACATAGTGATCAATACCTCATGGCTAGCAGAGCAAATAGAGACATTCTTTGGTGATGGCTCTGACTTTGGCGTGAGTATTACATGGTCTAGGGAGCCACAACCGCTTGAAACCGGTGGAGGGATTAATAAAGCATTGCCCTATCTGGGCGATCAACCCTTTTTACTGGTTAATGGGGATGTGTGGACTGATTTTTGTTTTTTATCGGCACTTAATTATCAGTTACATGCCGATCGCAGTGCTTGGCTATTGTTGGTTGAAAACCCAGATCACAATCTCGATGGTGATTTTGCCCTTACCGAGGACTTGGTTAGTTACCAGCCGCAAAAAAAATTTACCTTTAGTGGTATTAGTATAATGCGACCGCAATTAATAAGAGATTATATTAAAAATAATTCAGCACAACCCTGCTTTCCATTGCGGGATATCTTGCGACCAGCGATTGAACAGCAAACAGTGGCAGGGGCATTGCATTCAGGTCAGTGGTGTGATGTTGGAACGATTGAGCGTTTTAGAGAGCTTAATCAGTTGCTTGATAGCCAATGTATATCTGATAAAAGTCAGGAAAGATAATGATTTCAGTGACAGTGTATAGAGCCATATTTTGGTTATTGCTGTTAGCAGTAGCTATTCTCTCCTTGATATCTGTAGACACACAGCAAATTTTTGTTTGGCAGGATAAGGTGCATCATCTAGTGGCCTATGCGGTGCTATTTTGGTGTTTACTTGGGGCCTATGAAAAACAGCAAAACATATGGTTTTTAGGGATTTTATTGACTATATTCAGTGGGTTGATTGAAGTTACACAGTCTTATACGGGGCATCGCCAAGCGGAATTAATGGATTTGATCGCCAATGGCACAGGAATTCTTTCGGTCGCTTTATTGCGAGTACTAAAGCGACGCTTTTAACTATTGTTGCAATAGGGTTTTAATGTTTTTTGGGTGAAGGGTCTGACTGCCTGCAAAAGATAGAACCAGCGTAGTGATCTCATCCCATATATCAGCTTGACGCAAGCCTTTAACGCCGCGATCAATGGCGCCCGCTTGATGCATTAACATACGAAGGTGTGCAGGTGATAAGCGGCTTAATGCTTTTCTGAAAATTGGGATGCGCTTATCCCATACCCCCGCACTTTTAAGCGCTTTTTCTTTTGAACTGCCGAGAAGAATTTGATGGCTAGCTTTGTTCAGCGTACGCAGTTCTCGGGTGATAGCCCATAACAGAGCAAGCGGTTCAGTGCCCTCACTCTCAAGACCTCGCAATGCTTTGGCGGCTGACTGAGCATCGCCCTCTAGTATTTTGTCGACAAAGGCGAAAAGATTATAGCGGGCACTATCAGCAACCACTGTCGACATAATATTAGCATCCACGGTGCCTTCCAGTGACAGTAATTTTAACTTATTGATTTCTTGCATTGCCGCTAGCAGATTTCCCTCAACTCGATCGGCTAGAATATCGACCGCCTCGGTGCTTGCGCTAATGCCCGATTGAACTAGGCGCTGATTTATCCAGCGGGGAAGGTGTTGAGGGCTTATAGGCCATACTTGGATATGCACGCCATGAGACTCTAATTTTTTTATCCACTTGCTTTGAGAAGCGCCTTTATCTAATTTAGGTAAAATAACCAGAATCAAATTGCTGTCATTGAGATTTTCGCAGAGTTCACAAAGCGCTTTACTGCCTTTGTCACCGGGTTTGCCGCTGGCAATTCGCAGTTCGAGTATTTTTTTATCGGCAAACAGTGACAGTGCGTTGGTTTCATTAAAGACATGATTCCAATCAAAGCGAGCATCTATATCAAAGGTTTCTCGTTCGGTAAATTCGAGTTTTCGCGCAGCAGCTCTGACACTGTCTGCGGCTTCTTGAATAAGAAGCGGCTCATCGCCACTAATAATAAAGATGGGGGATAGCTGTTTGCTTTGCAGGCTATTTTGCAAATGAGAACTTAATTGCTCAGGCTTAAGTTTCACTATTGACCCACAGAACTATCAGATACCTCGCCTAGGCGATGTATGATTTGTCTGACAATTTTTGCGCGCAAATTATTTTGCAAAATAACCTCCTCATTGTGTGAGGCTAAGACATCTTGCTCATTAAAATTATAAGTGCTTTCGGCCGCTGCTGTAGTGATGGGGATAAGCTGTGTACCCATTTCATCAAGCACAATGTAATCGACTGCTTGATATAGTTGGTACTGTGCTGCGCGAACGTTGGTATTTAGCGCACTTATTCGCCGCGATTGAGTAGCATCTATAATTTTTATTTGATAGTTGGCATTATCTGTCGCGCCAACGAGTAATATATTATTGGCTTTAAGTTCGCGTTTTAATTCGATGCCAATGGTGCTTTGAGATTCAGGATAACTGACATATACAGTTCCCAAATTAATTCCAAGCAAAGCGTTATCACGCAACTGCCAGCCACAGGCGCTAAGGATTAAAAAGACCCATGCTAGATTAATTAGCGCCCATTTTTTTGGCATTGCTCAGACCTTTTGATTAGCTGATATTATTTAGTTGGCTACAATATTAACCAATCTTCCGGGAACCACAATCACTTTTCTTACCGTATTGCCCTCAATAAAGCGAAGAGCATTTGGCTCATTCATTGCAATCTGTTCAATTTCTTCTTTAGATTCATCGACTGCGACCTGAATTTTTCCCCGCACCTTACCATTCACCTGAACAACCAGCTCAATAGAACTTTGTACCAATGCTGATTTATCCACTTGCGGCCATGAGGCTTCTGCAATACTGTTTTTGTAACCCATTTTTTGCCATAGACTATGGCAAATATGCGGCACTATTGGTGCTAGCAATAAAATAGCAGAGGTGAGAGCCTCATGTTTTACCGCAACGCTTTGAGCATCATTATCAGGCAGCTGTGAAATGTCATTCAGCAGTTCCATAACCGCAGCAATCGCGGTATTAAACGTATAACGGCGACCAAAATCATCACTTACCTTTTCAATGGTTTGATGAGTTTTGCGGCGTAAATTCTTTTGTTCTTCACTAAGGCCTTCAGGAGTAAGGGGTGATATTTCTTCTAGTCCACTGTGGGCTATAACCGCCAACCATAAGCGGCGCAAAAACCTATGCGCACCAGAGACACCGTCATCACTCCACTCCAGTGTTTGCTCTGGGGGTGCTGCAAACATAGTAAATAGTCGAACCGTGTCGGCACCATGTTTCTCAATAGCAGACTGAGGGTCGATGCCGTTATTTTTAGACTTAGACATTTTGATCGTGCCGCCACTTTGGACTTCCTCGCCGGTGGTGCGGTTTATCGCTTTAATTGTTCGGCCTTTTTTATCGCGCTTAATATCAATATCGGCAGGCGATAGCCATTCTTTACGGCCATCCTTTTCAGTGTAAAAAGATTCAGCCAAAACCATACCCTGACAAAGTAGACGCTTAAAGGGCTCGTCGCTGTTTACAAAGCCTTCATCGCGCAAAAGCTTGTGAAAAAAGCGTGAATATAGAAGGTGCAAAATGGCGTGCTCAATACCGCCGACATATTGGTCAACCGGTAGCCAGTAATTAGCCCGATCGGGATTTAGCATGACATCTTTTTCATCAGGGCAGGTGAAGCGCGCATAGTACCAAGAAGACTCCATAAAGGTATCAAAGGTATCGGTTTCATGCTCTACAGATTGACCATTTAATTCTGCTTTGCGCCATTCAGGATCGGCTTTGATAGGTGATTGAATGCCATCCATTTCAACATCTTCAGGCAGAAGCACCGGTAATTTTTCAAGAGGCACTGGAATATCACTGCCATCACCAAGATTAAACATTGGGATAGGTGAGCCCCAATACCGCTGTCGGCTAACACCCCAGTCTCGCAGTCTAAAGTTGGATGTGACTGAGCCAAGATTCTTATCCTTTAATGCCGTCGCTATAGCATCAAATGCTTGCTCAAAATCAAGCCCGTCAAACGCTGCTGAATTGACTAGTTGGCCTTTGTTAGTAAAGGCCTGTTGCTCTAAATCGCAGTCTTCACCATTGCTAGGCGCGATCACCTGTTGAATCGGCAATTGATATTTTTGAGCAAATTCATAATCTCGCTGATCATGGGCAGGTACTGCCATTACGGCGCCAGAACCATAATCCATTAACACATAGTTGCCTACCCACACCGGTATTTCTTTGCCAGTCAGCGGATGAATAGCATTGATGCCAGTGGCTACACCGGCTTTTTCAAGGGTAGCCATCTCTGCTTCAGAAACTTGCTGTGACTGGCAGCTTTCAATAAATTTAGCCAACTCGGGATTGGTTTTGGCAATTTCCAATGCAATTGGATGTTGAGGGGCTAGGGTTACGTAGGTAACGCCCATCAGGGTATCTGGGCGAGTGGTATAGACCTCAAAGCTTTGGTAACTATCAATCGCTTCATTTAGTGTGAAGCTCATATTGATGCCGCGACTTTTGCCAATCCAGTTGCGCTGCATCGTTTTGACTTGCTCTGGCCAGTGCTCAAGTTGGTCTAAATCATTGAGTAATTGGTCAGCATAGTCAGTGATGCGAATAAACCACTGGGGTATCTCTTTGCGCTCAACTCCAGTGCCACAGCGCCAGCAACCGCCCTCTATAACCTGTTCATTGGCCAAAACAGTCTCGTCATGTGGGCACCAGTTTACGGCACTGGTTTTTTTGTAGACCAGCCCTTTTTCATAAAGTCGTGTGAAGAACCATTGCTCCCATTTATAGTAATCTGGTTGGCAAGTGGCAAGCTCCCGCGACCAGTCGATACCAAAGCCCAGTGATTTAAGCTGGGTCTTCATATAGGCTATATTTTCAAGTGTCCATTTAGCGGGAGCGGTTTTATTTTGGATGGCAGCATTTTCAGCGGGCAGGCCAAATGCATCCCAGCCCATGGGATGTAGAACATTTTTGCCCTGCATTTTTTGATAGCGCGCGATAACATCGGTGATGGTGTAGTTGCGCACATGCCCCATATGTAATTTTCCGCTGGGGTAGGGGAACATAGCTAGGCAATAAAATTTTTCTTTATTGGCGTCTTCACTGACTTCAAAGGTTTTATTCTCAGACCAAAAAGCCTGCGCCTCTTGCTCTACTATAGCCGGATCATATTGCTGTTCTTGGGTCATTGGGCTCACTGCTAGTACAAAGTTGATTTTCAGTGGCGAATTATAGGCGAACCAACGCCGCTCTAACAGTGATTAATGTTACTCAGCTGAACCCACAGCAATTTTAGGTACGCCTAATTTCTCCAGATTGGCCGCTATATCCTGTGCAGAAGTGGCAGCATTAATTTTGCGATCGACCATAAGAATTTTACCTTGCTTGCTAATATAAATGGTATGTCTCTTGGGAACGCCATAAAGTGCTAGCACATCATAGGCCTTAGCGACTTGTTTGCTCGTATCGCTAAGCAGAGGGAAATCAGCCTTAGTTGACTTGGCGAACTCGGTATTTTTCTCTAAGGTATCGACGCTAGCCATAAAATATGAAATATCAAATTGTTTTAGCAGATCACCGTTCTCAGCCAAGGATTTACACTCAATGGTACAGCCTCGTGTAAACGCCATTGGGTACCATGCGATAACAATAGCTTGTTTGCCTTTAAATTGATCAAGGCTATAAGTTTTGCCGTCGGATGCAGGAAGTGAAAAGTCTGGCGCTACATCCCCAACTTCTAAACTTATTCCACTACTCGATAAGGCTAAAGCTAATGCAGCTAGGCTGCGAATCATAGATTTCATAATCAATCTCCTCAAGAACTTCTGCGCAATCTCATTAGCACAAGAAAAGTTAATATCAGCAGGCTAAATATTACGATGGGCCAGCTGCCAAACTTAGAAAACAGAGTGACCCCAATGTAAGGGGTCACAGTTGCCGTTAGTACTCCTGGGCTGAATTGGCTCAGTTGTTTTATTACTGTTCCACGATGATCAATAAAGCCAGTAATCCCATTATTGGTACCTCGCATAACAGGTTTAGCATTCTCAATAGCACGCATTCTTGCCATTTGCATATGCTGGGAGGGGGCGATTGAATCGCCAAACCAAGCATCATTACTCACAGTTAACAGTATGTTGCTGTTACGTGAATTTTTAGCGACCAGATCTGGATAGGCTATTTCATAGCAGATGGCAGTTGAGATGTTTTGCCCTGCGGCTGTCAGTAGCGGTTGGTTTTTACTGCCCAATGAAAATGAAGACATGGGTAGGTCAAAAAAATTATTAAGCCCGCGAATAAGTTTCTCGAGGGGGACATATTCACCAAATGGCACCAGTCTGGTTTTGTTATAGATGCCATGGCTCGCACCCAGGGCAAGCATGGAATTGTAGTAGGGACCCTCAGGCTTTTGGTTGGAAGGTAAACCAGTAATTAATGTCGTTTTGCTCGCCAGTGCTCGCTGATGTATGTCGTCTAGAAAATCGCTAATTTGGGTATAGAGTACTGGGATCGCACCTTCAGGCCATATGATAATATCAGCTCCCCAGTGTGGCTCAGTCTGAGCGACCAGGTTGTGCATAATTTGACTGCGCATAGTGATTGACCATTTATCGCTTTGATCTACATTGGGCTGGATAAGCGCCACAGAAACTGACGTTTCCACAGGTTCGGTCCAGTTAATTTTTTGCAGCGCTAGACCCCCTAAAAACATTACCGCAACTAAGCTGAGGGCTGCTAGTGTTGAGCCTAAGTCTTTGTGTACTCGAATTTGGGTCAAAGCTGCGGCTGCTAATGCAGTAAAAAAACTTAACAGTAATACCCCACCAACCGGAGCCCAGCCACTCAGCCAGGTATCTGTATGGCTATAGCCGGCATACAACCAGGGGAAGCCGGTAAATAGCCAGCTTCTAATCCATTCACTAATAACCCATAGAGCTGGAAGTACAGCAAGCGCCAGAAATCGTCTTTTGGGCATTAGGCTGCACAACACAAAAGGCAATGCAAAAAATATCGCATTGAAAAGGCAGAATAAAAACGTACCAATCAGTGCCAGTAAAGCTGATATGTCGCCAAAAACATACATGCTGACAAAAATCCAGCTTACACCACTACCAAACATGCCGAGTCCGAATATAAGACTTCGCGTAAAGGCATTTTTAGCGGATTGTTCATAAATATTAGAGAACAGAATGGCCATACTTATAATAGCAATAGGCCAGTAGGAGAAAGGCGCGAGGGCTAGCGGTAATAAAGCTCCTGCAAACAGTAAGCCTAAAAAAAGTGTCATCGATTTAGTGCGCATATAAGCGAGCTAGGTTCGCGGGTCTTTAGTGACTTCAAGTAGGGTGATTTTTCGATTGTCGCAATTTAAAACTTTGAAGTCGAACTGAGAGATTTTGGTGTTTTCGCCAATATTGGGCAGGTGACCAAAGGCATTAATTACAAGGCCACCAACGGTATCAAAGTCATCATCGGGAAAACCTACATCAAAAAATTCATTAAAATCATCAATCGTAGTGATAGCTTCAACGCTGTAGCAGTTTTCAGACATCTCAATAATTTGCTCTGCCTCATGCTCATCGGTTTCATCTTCGATTTCACCAACAATTTCTTCTAATACATCTTCAATGGTTAATAGCCCCGATCCCCCGCCATATTCATCGACGATAATGGCCATATGGTAGCGCTGTTCACGAAATTCTTGGAGTAGCACATTCAGTCGCTTACTTTCAGGAATAATAGTGGCAGGTCTAAGCATGCGATGCAGGTCAAAAGATTCTTTGCCAGATAAAACCAGTGGTAATAATTCTTTGGCTAATAAAATTCCCTTAATATCGTCAGAGGATTCACCAATAACAGGAAATCGTGAATGTTGTGATTGAATTACAACCTGCAAAATTTGCTCAAGTGTAAAGTCCTCTTCAATCACCATCATCTGCGATTTAGGCACCATGATTTCACGTGCCTGAAGGTCAGATACTTTTAAAGCACCCTCCATAATTTGCAGCGCCCCCGGATCAATAATGGACTGATCTTCAGCATCGCGCAGGATCTCAATAACGTCATCACTATTGGATGGCGCAGGTGAAAAGGTTTCCCACAATTTTTGTAGAAGTGTTTTTTCCTGCTGACTTTTGTCTAATTCGTCATTCATGGTTCTATTCTTATTGGCATTTATAGGGAGGAGGAAAACCCAATTTCTGCATAATTTCCGTTTCAAGCGCTTCCATAATTGCCGCTTCTGAATCATTTTGATGGTCATAGCCTAGCAAATGTAGCACACCATGAATGATCATGTGAGCCCAATGTGCATTTAATGCTTTATTCTGTTGTTTGGCTTCTCTAACTACAACAGGTGCGCAAACAACTATATCGCCAATCAGTGGCAAGGGTTCTGGCGTTTTTTCATCGAAAGGGAATGACAGTACATTGGTCGGGCCTGAAGCGCCGCGGTAAGTTTCGTTTAATGCTTTTCCTTCATCTTCATCGACAATGCGAACACTCAACTCAGTATCACCAGTTTTTGAATCTAGTGCAGCGCTTACCCAGCGCTTAATACTCTGGTCGTCTGGGGCGTCTTCAGAGGATGAAGCCGACTGAATGTCGAGGATGATGGTCATGGCTATCGTTTTTGTTTATTAGGATTTGGCTTCGTGATCATCGTAAGCATCTACAATGCTTTGAACCACTGGATGTCGCACCACATCTCTTGAGACAAAGCTGGTAAAGCTAATATCTTCAACCGATTTTAAGACCTCTTGTGCGTGAACTAGCCCTGAGCTAACGCCTTTTGGGAGATCAATCTGCGAGCAGTCGCCAGTGATAACAGCGGTAGAGCCAAAACCAATTCTTGTGAGGAACATTTTCATCTGCTCGCGCGTCGTATTTTGGCTTTCATCTAGAATAATATAAGCCGAATTTAAGGTTCTGCCTCGCATATAGGCCAGTGGTGCAACCTCAATTACGCCGCGCTCCTGAAGTTTTGCAACGGCCTCAAACCCAAGCATTTCATGGAGGGCATCGTATAGAGGGCGCAGATAGGGGTCTACTTTTTGCGCTAAATCGCCAGGTAAAAAGCCCAGTCGCTCACCGGCTTCAACTGCAGGTCTAACCAATAGAATGCGTTCAACTTCATCGCGCAACAGAGCTTCCACAGCACAGGCCACGGCCAAATAAGTTTTGCCTGTTCCCGCAGGGCCAATGCCAAAATTGATGTCGTGAGTTTGAATGGCTCTCACATAACGCTGTTGATTTAATCCGCGAGGCTTAATACTGCCTTTTTTGGTTCTAATCACCGAAAAATTTTCAACATTGCTGGATGGCTCTATATTGCTAGCGTTTTGGGTCATAGGTTTTTCTCTCTCAGATTGTCGGAGGTTGAGATGAACTTCTTCAATGGGTAATTCTGGATAATGCGCCGTTTCTTGATAGAGGTTAAATAAAATATCAAGGGCATTTTGACAGGCTTTAGCCTCACCATGGGCGGCGAAGTAATTATCACGTGAACGGATTTCAATGCCGAGCCGCTGTTCAATAAGGCGCAGGTTCTCATCAAACTGTCCGCAAAGTGATGCGAGACGATGGGCGTCATTGGGCTCAAGGGTAATACTGTGAGCGGTTGATAGTGATTCCCGTTGGTTCACTAGTTATTTTTATACCTATTAAGTAAAGATGGGTCTAGCATAGCGCGAAAATAATCTCAGGGTAAATAGTTTTTATGACTAATTAGTACGTCTAATAACTTAATTTTTCCACTATCACCCTAGCAGAGGATGCCGCGCAAGCTATTAGGCAAGGCTTCAGTTATCTCAGCCTGAACAAACTGGCCGATTAAGTCATGGTTATCAGTGGAGAAGTTCACCACGCGATTATTCTCTGTGCGTCCCTGTAGCTGTCCAGGGTCCTTTTTAGAAATACCGGTTACTAACAGTGTCTGTTGAGTGCCAACCATACGTCGGCTTATTTCAAAGGCATTTTGAACAATGCGATCTTGAAGGATCTTCAGTCGCTGTTTTTTAACACTTTCATCTTCAGTATCTGGGAGATCGGCCGCGGGGGTGCCGGGTCTAGCGCTGTAAACAAAGCTGAAAGATGTATCGAAACCAATGTCCTCAATCAGTTTCATGGTGGCGGCAAAATCGGCCTCAGTTTCGCCCGGGAAGCCAATAATAAAGTCTGATGAAATACTAATATCTGAGCGTATAGCGCGAAGGCGGCGTATTTTTGATTTATATTCAATTGCTGTATGGCCTCGCTTCATAGCCATTAAAATTCTATCTGAACCACTTTGAACAGGTAGATGCAAATGGCTAACCAATTCGGGAACTTTGGCATAAACATCAATTAGCGCATCAGAAAATTCCACCGGATGAGATGTGGTGTAGCGAATGCGGTCAATGCCCTCGATTTCGGCAGCATAGGTAATTAATTCCGCCAGATCACAAACCGATCCATCCGGCATATCCCCTCGATAAGCATTAACATTTTGACCTAACAGATTAATCTCTCGAACGCCTTGCTGAGCAAGTTCATTAATTTCCGATAAAACATCAGCTAGTGGTCGACTTACTTCTTCACCTCGAGTATAAGGCACTACACAAAAGGTGCAGTACTTAGAGCAGCCTTCCATAATCGAGACAAAAGCACTAACGCCGTCAGCTTCAGGCGTTGGCAGGCGATCAAATTTTTCTATTTCGGGAAAGCTTATATCAACCGCTACAGTACCATCTTGTTTTTGCGTCTCAATCATTTCTGGAAGACGATGTAGGGTTTGTGGTCCAAAAATTACGTCGACAAAAGGCGCGCGTTTAGCAATAGCCTCGCCTTCTTGACTCGCCACACAGCCGCCGACGCCAATGACTAGATCGGGATTTTTGTCTTTTAGGTTTTTCCAGCGACCCAATTGATGGAACACTTTTTCCTGAGCTTTTTCTCTGATTGAGCAGGTGTTTAATAACAACACATCCGCTTCGTCGGCATTTTCTGTTGCCACCATGTTATGACTTTCTCCGAGCAAGTCTGCCATGCGCGATGAGTCGTATTCATTCATTTGACAGCCGTGCGTCACAATATGTAATTTTTTAACAGATTCAGTTCCCATGAGAAAAGCGCTTTTAGTGTTTTGTTAAAGTGGATTGCATTATAGCTTTGCGTCATTAATTGGCAATATTATCGCGCTTGTTTTGTGGTATGATTGCCGCCGATTTTTTACTAGTAGATGTGTGATTTTTAATGATTAATGAGCCAATTTACAGAATTACTTTCTTTAATCAGGGACAGGTTTATGAAATATATGCTAAGCATGTGTTTCAAAGTGAACTATGGGGTTTCCTAGAGGTTGAGCAATTTGTGTTTGGAGAGCGAACAAAAACGATCGTTGATCCGGCAGAAGAAAAGTTAAAAAGCGAGTTCTCGTCAGTAAAGCGCAGCTTTATTCCGATGCAGTCCGTCGTGAGAATTGACGAAGTTGAGAAGGAAGGTGCCTGTAAGATTTCAGAGGCGCCAAAGGGTGGCAATATAACCCCATTTCCATTCCCCAATGTAGTAGGTGTTAAGCCAGTGCAAGAATAAGATTTGCCTTAATAATTATAAATTTAATACTGGTTAGTTTTTTTATTAACCAATAATCGTTAAGTCGGCGTTTAAATAGGTTGTAAACATTAACCACGGTGTATACTTTACTTAACTGTATGGTATTGTTTTGATTTAGCTTTTGATAAAGCACGCACCAACTTTTTGTAACCTTTAGAGTAAGATTTATGTTGGAACAGCAGGCACTAAAATTATTGCCCTTTGAATTTGCTCGAGTGAATCGAGTTATTGTGGATAGCGAGCAAGAGCACTTGCTGGTTGGCCCAGAAGCGCCGCTATGGGCAATTGCCGAAGTAGGCCGTATCACTGGTGCGAAATTGCCAGTAACTCATTTGGCTGAGGCTGAATTTGATGCTCATCTAAGTCAAATTTACAGTGGTCGTTCGGGAACATCCGAAGCGGTCATGGAAGATATCAAAGACTTTGTCGATATGGAATCTGCGGCAGCTGACTTAGAAGACGTAAGTGATCTTTTAGATGCAGAAAATGATGATGCGCCGATTGTTAGGCTATTGAATGCCATCCTTACAGAATCTCTAAAAGAAAATGCTTCTGATATCCATATAGAGCCCTATGAAAAAGAAGCTTTAGTGCGCTTTCGTCTAGATGGCGTTCTTAGAACAGTATTGACCCCGTCGGTGCAAATCGCGCCATTGTTGATTTCGCGCATCAAGGTAATGTCAAAACTGGATATTGCTGAAAAGCGCCTGCCACAAGATGGCCGTATGAGTGTTTTAATTGGCGGCCGCAATATTGATTTACGGGTTTCGACCATGCCTTCAAGTCATGGCGAGCGAGTGGTTATGCGATTGCTCGATAAAGATGCGGGTAAATTGAAAGCTCAGCAGTTGGGCATGCCAGAGAGTACCAAGCAAGAGTTGGATCAGCTAATTTCAAGGCCCCATGGCATTATTTTGGTGACAGGTCCTACGGGTTCGGGTAAAACCACCACGCTCTATGCTGCATTGCAGCAAATGGATCGTCAGCAGCGCAATATTATGACAGTGGAAGACCCGGTGGAATACGATCTTCCAGGTGTTAGCCAAACGCAAATTAATCTTCGTGCAGGTATGACCTTTGCCCGTGGGCTGCGCGCCATTTTGCGACAGGATCCAGATGTTATTTTGATTGGTGAGATTCGCGATGGTGAAACTGCAGAGATCGCAACCCAAGCCAGTTTAACGGGCCACTTAGTGTTATCTACCTTGCACACTAATACTGCCGCTGGCGCTATTACCAGATTGCAAGACTTGGGTGTTGACAGCTTCCTGTTGGCTTCGACTGTTAGAGGAATTATTTCCCAACGTCTTATGCGTAAACTATGTACTCACTGCCGTAAAGAGGTGCCGGCTGATGAGTATCAGCGCAACCTATTGAAGTTATCAAAAGGCGCAAAAATTTATGAGGCTCAAGGTTGTGAACATTGCAACAATACTGGGTTTGTAGGTCGTCAGGCATTATTTGAGTTGGTTACTGTCAGCGCTGAATTACAGTCGCTTATTCATGAGAATGCCGGCGAAATAGAGCTAGAGCAATCAATACGACAGCAGGTTCCAAGTATTCGTGAGGCAGGCTTTAATCTTGTGCGTGAAGGAACTACTACGGTTGAAGAAGTACTCCGAGTTACGAGCGTGTAAGCAGCCATGCCGACTTTTGATTATGCAGCCTATGATATTTCCGGAAAATTAGTAGATGGTGTCGTCTCTGCGGATTCTGAGCGCCATGCTCGACGTATCCTTAAAGAAAAGAAACTGCTGCCATCAAAACTTAGCGAAGTTGCAAAATCATCGCCTAAATCTAAATTAGGAAGAGCCACCAAGGTCAATGAATTTGATCTTTCCCTTGTCCTGCAACAGCAGGCTATCTTGATACAGTCAGGGTTGCCCCTTGAAGATGCAATGCGAATGACCATTGAGCAGGCTGAAACAGACCGGCAAAAAAGAATGGTAGAAAGTTGGCGTTCTGAGATTATTGAAGGTCGAAGTTTTTCAGAGGCTATGCGCCGCTCACCCTATAAAATCCCAGAAAGTGTTCTTGCTGGTGTTGGTGTTGGTGAAGAGAGTGGGCACTTACATACAGTCCTAATGCGCTTGGCCGAAGATATCGAAACCAGCGCCGAGAACAAGAAAACAGTCACCAGAGCGTTAATTTATCCAGCGACGCTTTTAGGCGCATCTATGCTGGTTGTTTCTATGATGATGGTTTGGGTTGTGCCCAAGATAACCGCCATTTTCATAAGCTCTAATCGTGAGCTGCCAACGATTACAAAAATTATAATCGCGATTAGTGATTTCACTCAGCAATATGGCTTATATCTGTTGTTACTTGGGCTTATATTGGGTGGAACTATTTCATGGCTGTTGCGCGATGACGGTCGCAGGAAGCGTTGGCATCAGGTGGTGCTTGGCTTGCCAGGCTTGGGTCGCTGGACAACAATGGCAAATATTGCTGACTGGTCGAGAAGCCTTGGCGTGCTTTTGGGTAACGGCGTACCGGCATTGGCTGCGCTTAAAATATCTTCGGCAGTAGTAAGCAATCTTTATCTGCGCGGTAAAATGGAGCAGGTAACAGAGAGTATGCGTCGAGGCGTTTCGCTGCAGAAAGCCTTGGAAGAAAATAAAGTAGGCAGTGGTTTCTTGGTTCATATGGTTGGCAGTGGTGAGGCCTCGAGTGAATTAGATAAGATGTTAATGCGTGTATCAGACTATTACTCACTGCGTTTGGCTAATGCGGTAGAAGTTTTTTTAAAGTTAATCAATCCAATTCTTATTATCTTTATGGGCGGTATTATTTTGTCGGTAGTTGCGGCGGTAATGTTACCCATTATGGATATGGGCAATATGGTTTAGACCTTGGCAGGTTAAATAATTTGCCAACTACAGTTAAGCAAGGGGATCAAAAAATGAAAGTGACAAGCAAAAGAAAACAGGTTGGTTTTACTCTAATTGAAATGATGGTTGTTGTGGCGGTCATCGGGCTGTTAATAGCCATGGTTGGACCAAGAGTGTTTAATCAAGTTGAAAAAGCTGAGCGAACTAGGGTCGCACAGGATATTAGAGTCATTGAGAATGCATTAAAGTTTTATCGCCTAGATAACTTTAGATATCCAACCCAGTCTCAGGGTTTAGAGGCATTAGTCAGCGCGCCAGCAGGCTCTGAGAATTGGAATGGACCCTATCTAGATGCAGTACCTAATGATCCGTGGAAGACCCCTTATCTATATGGAAATCCAGGGTCAAAGGGTAAAGATATTGATGTCTATACCTATGGTGCTGATGGCGTATCCGGTGGCGAGGGTTCTAACAAGGATTGGGGTAATTGGAACGTCCAATAAAAGCTTTGCTACGCAATAGTTGTTTGGGGTCGCCGTGGGTATGAGTTCTCGTCACCAAAAAGGCTATACGCTAATAGAAATTATGGTGGTAATTGCTGTTGTTGCTCTTATGGCGACTGTGGCTGTTACATCAATTAGCCAGACGTTGAACCGGCGTTACTCAAACGAGGCAGAGCGATTGTCTATATGGTTAAACCAACTCGCTGATTTTGCGGTTATGCAAGGAGCTGCTTTCGGGGTAGTCCCGGATATTAATAAAAAAACAAAGAAAACCACAAAGCTAGATGCTGCTGTTTACTACAGGAATAAGTGGGTAAAAGTATCTTTCCCAGAGCCCTATATGCTTGGCGAGGGCGCAAAGATTTTATGGCTATCGGATGAAGCTAATGAGGAGTCTCTGTTCATTCAGCAGGAAAGCCTGTCCTCGAGAGAAAAATTTGAAGATATCGATAGTTTATCCATGAAAAAGAAAAAAAAGTTTTTAGAGCCAACCTTGGCTTTCCTGCCTGATGGCTATGTGGAACCTGAGGTGGCACTCAGTCTGAGTTACGAGAATTATGAAATAAGCTATAGTTATTACTGGGATAGTGAAGATTTTCTTATCAAGATGAACAGGCAGAGGCAGGAAAAGTGAATTATTCCAGTCGAAGATCAGGTTTTACCTTAATTGAAGTCGTAGTCGCTCTAGGGATATTGGGGCTAGTTCTAGGTGGCGCTATTTCTGCTGTCCATCAGTACGCTGATCAGCGAGTTTATATGAGTGCTAAAAATCTTAGCAATCAGGTTGCCTGGAATGTTTTAATGCAGCAATACCAAAATGCCGAGATGCGCAGTTCTAACTCTAGGCGAACCAGTAATGCTCAAAAAGGCCGGCAAACTCAGTATGGACTTGATTGGAATTGGAATCTAACCGTTGAGCCTGCAATGGGTAAAGATCTATATCGCTATGAAGCAAAAGTTAGTGCCGTAAACAGTGATCGTGTAACAAGCGCCCTTTCTATTTATATTGTTGAGGATTAATTATGCATGTAATTAATGACCTCAATTCAATTTATCGCACAAAGTCTCAGTTAGGCTTTACTTTAATTGAAACCTTAATAGCGCTGTCGCTATTGGCGATTATTTCACTGATGTCATACCAAGCGATAGAGGTGGTGATTGGCGCGGATGAGCGAAGTCGAGCTAAGCAATCAGGTGAAATGCAAATACAGCGAGCTTGGAAAATTATTCAGCAAGATCTAATGCATATCAGAAATCGCCCCTTTAGGGATGGCCTTGGCGGTATTGAGCCTCCCTATTTTACTGAAAAAAGTGATTTTGGTGTTCGTTTCAGTCGCGGAAATGGACCCATGATTGCGACAAATCCAAGTGGTATGAGAAGGGTGGCCTACGAATTAAATGATGATCAACAATTAATTCGACAATCGTGGGGTATTACTGAGTCTATGAGATACAGTGATGGAGTTTCTCTTGTGCTGTTGGAGGATGTCGAAAAAATTTTGTTTGAGCACTCAGATGGTAGTAAGTTATTTAATGCTGATTGGCCGCCTCTTCGCCGTCAAAAATCTGATCCTTTGCCAAAAATGATAAGAGTTACCATTACATTAAGTAATGGGGCAGAGACGTCGAAATTATTTTTGGGGGTAAGCTCTTAATGCAGTCAGGTTTTTCTAGACAGTCAGGAGTTGCGCTTGTTGCAGCCTTGTTATTGATGACTAGCGTAATGTTTATTTTAGGTAATATTTTTTATCGTCATCAAGTTAATGTTGCTCAGTCGACGCTGTCAATACACCAGGATCAAGCCTATCTCTTAGCACTTAGCGCAGAAAGCTGGGCTAGACAGTTATTGGAAGAAGACATGGCTGATTCGCAAGCTGATCATTTTGAGGAGCTATGGGCTCAGGCTATCCCTGCGATGCCTGTTGAGGGTGGCATTGTGAATGGCTGTATTTCTGATTTACAGGGACGATTTAACATTAATAGTCTGTTTTATAGATCCCCTGGCGAGTTAAAGAACGCACTAGGCGATGATATTGCTAGCTTTGCTAAGACTTGGAATAATTTATTAAACTACTTTGAGATCCCTGTTCACCCTGGCAGAATTGAAACCATTATTGATTGGCTTGATGCGAACTCTTCAAAAATAGGACCCGATGGTGCTGAGCGGGAGGAATATTCTGGTTTTTATCCACCTAGAACCCTAGCCGATTCGCCTATGGTTGAGCCAAGAGAGCTTGCTGCCGTATTTGGCTATGAAGTTTTTGAAGTCCAGCGATTAATGCCATGGCTAGCTGCGCTTCCTATTCCTCAAATTCCACCTGGTGAGCCAAAAGCGTCGGTAGCTATCAACGTAAATACTGCCTCAGAAGAGCTGCTCCTGGCGCTTGGAGATATTTACGATATGCAGTTTAGAGATGCTGTATTAGCAAAACGACCTTTTGAGACTCTGGATGAGTTCTATGGTTTGCTTGAATTCGAATTAGCATTGCCGATCAATGATATTAAACAACGCTGGCCAGAGGGCGTGATTGGTGTAGCAACTAATTTTTTTGAATTATATATTGAAGTTACATTGGGAGAGGCGAGAATTGAAGTTAGAAGCATTATAATGCGCAGTTCTAAAGCAGATTCGGTTATAATCTCCAGAGAATTGACCACAGTGGCAGCCAAAATGCAAAAAGATAGCGTAACAGGGTTGCTGGAAAAGTTGGCGGCAAGAAATAAACTAGGATCTGATAAAAAGTCAGATAGTACGACAGACGACGAGCAAGTGCTTCCCGCTTGCGCAATGATTGGGGCTTAAAATGATACTGCCAGTGGACCATATTCACAATCTTGATAGTTATATCACCAATGAGGGTGAAGCTTTCGAGTCAGTGGCAGATGCTGATCTTGTCAGCATGAACCTGTGGGTGCCATCTGAGTCTGTGGCTATGCATCTTATAGATCCCCCCTCCGCACCAAAACGCAAGTGGACTGAATTGATTCCCTGGATTTTAGAAGATAGGTTGTTACAGCCTATCGAAGAAGTGAATTTTGTACTTTGTGGTCAAAACACCGAAGGTCAATTGCAAATTTTGGTGGTTTCTGATGCAGATATTCAAAACTGGCAACGTGTAGCTAAAAATTCAGGCGTAGCCCCACAATCAATGTATCCCGATTATATGGCGTTGCCCTATGAAGAAGGTAGAATCAGTATTGGTTGGCGAGATGGGGTATGCCTTGTTCGTACAGGGGCGGTTGATGGTTTTGCTGCAAGTCCCGACATCGCATGGTCGATGATTGGCACTTTGTTGCAACAGGATGAAACACTCAGGGTCTCAATTTCAATTCCTGAGTCTGTAATCGTGCCAGAAAACATAGTTCAATTTGCCGATATTAATGATTCTTTGGTGGACTGGCAATTTTCTCAACTTCCATCGCAATGCAATCTTTTAGCCAACAGGCAGAAAGGTGCCTTTTCTCTATCGGGAATACTCAAATGGATCCCAGCATCAATATTGGGAGTGAGTTCAATTTTGTTGGCTATGCTGTATTTTCAAACTGGCATTGAAAATGCCAGAGATGAAATTAGTATTCTTGAAAATCGGTTAACACAGGGTTATTCAAGATTATTTGATGGTCGTAGACCATCCCCGTCGAATGTTAGGTTTGAAGTTGATCGCAATATTGCTCAATTACTCACCCAGCGTGAGAGCATACAATCGGAACCTGTTGCCGGTTTGTTGGCTTTAAATAGGTTGATGAGGGGTTGTGGGTGTCAGCTCAGTGCTCTAGATTATTCTAAAAACACCATTGTGATGCTTATTGAAAATGGCGCAGAGTTAAAAAAACGTAAACTTAATTTACCTGGCTACAAAATCGCTGTAACACAGCAGCCTGGAGGGGACGAAAATGCGATTGAGTTGCGTTTGACCTCGAAAAAATCAGGAGTCAGTCAATGAAAGATTTCATGGGACTTATTGAAGATTTTTTCTCTGGATTAGAGCCGCGCGAGAGGTTGCTACTTAAAGTCGCTTCTGTTGTATTTGTGGTTGCTTTGGTTGTTATTTTAGTTCAGCCAAAATGGGAAGCCTACAGTCAGTTGAGTGAGCAACGAGAAAGTCTAAAGGCTGATATGGATTGGCTGCAAAAAAATCAAAGTATTGTGGCTACACTTGTTAGTGCTTGTCCTCAAGTGAGCAAGCAAAAGATACGTCAGTTGGATAGTCTTAAAAACTTGGTGCTTCGCAATCAGCTTAAAGTTGAATCATCATCAGAGAAAAAAGAAATTATACTGCTCACGGTTTCCGGCAATGATAGTAATAAATTTATTGCTTTAATGCATCAAATTGCCTGTCAGGGTTTCAGGTTGATGGAGGTTTCATTGGCTGCTGACCAAGAGGAAGCATCGCTTTTGGTTGCAGAAATTGGGGTTCAGCGTGTTAATTAAATTTATACAAAAGCATATGGCGTATTTACTTCCCTCTTTTTTAACTGGAGTTTTTGCCATAGGGTTACTTTCAGCAGTGTTAATTCAGAAGTTTCAAGCGCAGCCAAGTTTTAGTGCTGTTGAGCAGGTTCGCAAGCCTGCTAACATTACATTCAACTGGTTTGGAGGCAAAGCTGCGCCACAAAAACAAATTGACTTGTCAGATATTCCAGAAAATTTACCTTTGGCAGATATCAACGCGCAATTATTAGGAATAGTACTTGCTGGTGATATATCTACGGCAACAATAAAGTTTGGAGGCTCTAAAGAAGTGGTTCACTTTATTGGAGATAAGATTGAAGGACAAACAAAAATTGTTGATATTCAAAGTTATAGAATAGTTGTACTTCAAGATGGTGCTAATAAACAAATGGTAATGAAAAAGCCGGACACTATTATTGAACAGTCTAAGGGTAAAGCAAAGACTAAAAAATCTTCAGATGGTGGCTTTGCATTAGCAAATATGTTCGGAGCAGTTCCGGTAATGGCTGCAGGCACTACGGGCTTTAAGCTTAATGATTTATCTGACGAGATCCAGTCATTAGCAGATATTCGTGAGGGTGATGTTGTTATAGGTGTAGATGGGGCTTCGATGCGCGATATAATGTCTGACCCCAGTAATTGGCAAAAGTTTAGCACTTCCACAAACTTGCCAATAACTGTATTTAGAGACGGTGAAAAGCAGATTATTTATATCAATGCTACTAGCCTATCGGCTAAAATGATGCCAAACCTTGGATTTAAACCCTGAAATGAAACTCAAAATTAATAGATGGTTGAAGTGTATGAAAGTGGGTCAATTGAAAAAATGTTCTAGTTTTATCAAGCGGTTAATTACGCTAGCTATATCGATAGGTTTTGTTATTGATGCCTTGGCTGCAGATTTAGTGAAAATTAATTTTCGTGATGCCGATATTCGTAGCGTTATTGAAAGCGTAGCTGAAATTACCGGTGAATCCTTTGTTCTCGACCCTAGAGTAAAAGGCAAGGTAACCATTATTTCACCTGAAACAATTGATAAGTCTTTATTATATGAAGCAATTCTTTCTGCCATTCAGGTGCAGGGCTATCAAGCGATTCGCGACGGCGCAGTGACTAGAATAGTTCCTTTTAATCAGTCATTTAACCTGGCTGGGGGTGGTAATAGTGAGCTAATAACAGAAATACTAAAGGTCCGTTATGTGCAAGCAGCGACGCTAATACCTGTGTTAAAGCCTCTTATGAGTAATGGCGCACGTGTTCAGGCATATAATCAAAGTAACTACTTGGTTGTTTCTGATATTCGGTCAAATGTTAATCGTTTGAAAATGCTGCTTAATGAGCTTGATGATCCCGATCAAACTGCAGTTGAGGTAATAAGCTTGGATCATATTTCTGCTGCTGAGGCTGTTCATATCGCAGGTCAATTAAAACAATTACAAAAGCAAGAATTATCCCTCGTTGAAGATGACCTAAATAATCGTGTAATTGTCAGTGGTCCTGGTTCTGCTAGAACCGCATTTAAAACCATGCTTGAATCTCTCGATGTGCCTCTCAGCAAGAAGGGCAGTGTAGAAGTTATCTATCTTAATTATTCTCGTGCGGCAGAACTTAAGCCGGTACTAGATGGTCTTTTGACCTCGGAGATTTTGCTTCGCTTGGCGGGTGAAACTACAGGAAAAGGCAGTAAAGGAGTTGCTAAAGCGGCCTATAAAGTTGAAATTGATGAGCTTAATAATGCCATCATTTTAGCCGCGCCAGCAGCAGTGATTCGTGAGATTAAAAATATTGTTGGTAAATTGGATATTTCTCGCCCGCAGGTGTTAATTGAGGCAGTAATTGCTCAACTTTCAGAAGAGCAAGCCAATGAGCTTGGTTCTGATTTGTTATATACCAGTAAGGATAAAGGCGGTTATCTCACTAATTTCGATGGTCTGCTGACTTCTTTGGTTGGCACTGCGCTAAATGGCACGCCAGATTCTGCTGGATTAACAGCAATTGTAGGTAGTATTCCAAACTCTTCAGTTGCTGTTGCTGGCGATTTTGACCCTGTTACAGGAAAAGGAATGGGGCTATTAATTGAGGCGCTAAAAACAGATGAAGATACCAATATCCTTTCCACACCCTCAGTAGTAACTCTTGATAATGAAGAGGCAAAGCTAACATCTGGTGAAGAGGTACCTTTTGCATCGGGTAAATATACTAGCGGTTCAAATGGTGCCAGCAATCCTTTCACAACCTATAACCGTGAGGAAGTCGGTATTCTGTTAACGGTAAAACCGCAAATTAGTAAGGGAAATGCAATCCGTCTTGAGATTGAGCAGGAATCTTCGAAGGTATTAACAACAGATAACAATGGTCAAACCACTACTTCTAAAAATACCATTAAAACCAACGTAATGATTGAGGATGGTGAGTTGTTGGTATTAGGTGGACTTATTGAAGATAACTTTAAAGAAGGTGAGTCAAAGGTACCGTTGCTTGGTGATATTCCCTTGTTAGGAAAGCTATTTACCAAATCGTCCAAGACGGAAAATAAAAAAGTTACAATGATGTTTATTCGACCCACGATTATTCGAACGCCCGGGGATGCAAAAGATCTATCAAATGATAAATTTGAGCATCTAATAAGCCGTGACCTCGATGGTAAAAAGCAGAGTAAATTAAGTGATAGGCTTAACGAAATTTTACAGGAAGGACAGCCGCAAGAGACCGACTAAGAGTGGGTTATGAGCATATACCAACAGTATTTTGCCCTTAATTGCGAACCATTTTCTATCGTTCCTGACCCGGGGTTTTTATACCCCAGTAGTCAACATCGTCAGGCTGTAGCCCATCTAAAGTATGGCCTCGATCGAGAGGGTGGTTTTGTCCTGCTTACCGGTGAGGTAGGCACAGGTAAAACCACGTTAACTCGCACATTGCTAAAGCGGCTTCCCGCACATGTGCGGGTTGCCTATGTACTTAATAGCACCCTTGAAGTAACGGATGTACTGGCCAGTATTTGTCAGGAATTATCCGTTGAATTGCCTCAGTCTTCACAAACATCTCTATCCAAAAATTGTATCGATGCCTTAAATGCCAATCTTATTGCAGCGCATTCTGAGGGTAAAAAAACCCTGGTGGTGATAGAAGAGGCACAAAATTTAAGTCCCGAGGTTCTTGAGATATTACGCCTACTGAGTAACCTCGAAACAGCAACACACAAGTTGCTGCATATTCTATTGGTAGGTCAGCCAGAGCTTTTAGAAACGCTGGCGCAAAAAAATCAGCGTCAACTCAATCAGCGTGTGGTTGCGCGTTTCCACCTATTACCCTTAGCTAAGACCGATGTGGCTAATTATGTTAATCATCGCTTGCATCATGCAGGAGCCAATCGGGCAATTTTTGAAAATGCGGCTATGGGCACATTGTTTAAGTTAACCAAAGGTGTTCCCCGGCTGATAAATCTAATTTGCCATCACGCACTACTGGCAGCCTATGCTACTGGGGCTAAAACGGTATCCGCTAAATTGGTTAAAAAGGCGGCCAAGGAAATATTTGACACTCAGCTTCCACCAAAGAAATCATCAAAAAAATGGTTGGTTGCCTTATTGATTGCAGGAATTGTTGCGGTCTTAATAACCGAGCAATACAAGCCTAATATCTCAGAAATTGAATTTGAGGAAGTTGAGATAATTGATGAAATAGAACCGCAAACTGCTCAACAGGTAGAGGCATTATTTGAGGTTGTTGAGTCGGATGAAATTTTAATACAGCCAAGTAAACAGCCTGAGTTGCCACTTGTTGAGCCAGAACCTAAAGCCGTTCAAGATCAAGATGAAGATGAAGACCAGTCAGCGGTTGCAACCCCTGTAAATAGTAATACTTTTGCTGAACTTTTTGCTTTGTGGTCGATAGAAGTTGAGCCATTATTTTCTGAAGAGGAAGTATTTGCTTTAGCAGCTATTAATAATTTGGAGGCTGAAAAGCTAACCAAATCCAATATTGACGCATTATTGTCTATCGACAGGCCCGGTATTATCTGGATCGCAGAAGACAATGGCCGATTGAAAAGTTATTTGTTGTTAGCATTAGACGCTGAGTCAGTGCGACTAAAGTCGGCTGATAACAGTCGTCGTGAAACTTTGCAGTGGTTTGCTGAGCGCTGGAACGGCGCTTTCCTATTCCTATGGTATTCTCCGTCGGATATTGAAAGTTTGCGCCTGGGAGATCAAAATCCACTCGCGCTTAATTGGCTGCAGTCTCAACTACAGCTTATTAATAGTGATTATTTACCTTTGATTACTGACGGTAATTACACTGAAATTATTCGCGATAACGTGCTAGAGTTTCAAAAACAGCAGGGCATCCGCGCAGATGGTGTGGTGGGTCGACAAACCATTATGAAGCTAAACCAGTTGGCTAAACCCAGTATTCCAACCCTGAGTAATGCTTTGCCCGAACAGGAAAACCTTTAATGTCTTATATATTAAATGCGCTAAAAAAGGCTGAGCAAGATCGATTGCGCGATGACCCTAAAGATTTGGAGGACTTTGCCAGTGCGCGCTGGGATCCCTACGAGCAACAAACATCGTCCAATAAAACCGCACTTATATTATCGTTGATCGCACTGGTAGCTCTTGCAGTGGCTGTGGCTATTTATATGGATGGGTTTAAGCCTTTGGCGCAAAAAACCGAGATATTACAGAGTGGCAAAGCCGTTACACAGGCCATTGAGACGCAATCGATTGAGGTGAAGCCTACAATTGAGGTCGACCCCTACGCTTTACCTGTATTGGATATAAGCGGGCATATGTTTTTCGCACAGGGTTCCAAATCCAACCGCCTATTTGCTAATGATCAATCCTTTAAACAAGGTGATTTGGTTGCTAATGGTTGGCGATTATCTGCTATTAGGATAGATGGCATTGAACTGGCAAAGCAGGGACGTTCAATATTTTTAGCTTACCCTTGATATAGGGTTTCTAGCTAATATTAATCAACTAATTGTTGTAATTTTTTAAGTTGCTTTAGATTTTCTGAGCGACTAGCTTTTTTCCCTGAGGTCTCAGGTAACTCTTTGGGTAGTTCAATTATTAATTCTTCACCGCCCAACACACGATCGCAGTAGTTGCGATAGCAATCACTAAATAGTGGCAAAGCTTTGCGCTCGATCTCATTGGCCAATAGATGCCATCCACAGTCGCGAGCGGCGAGATAAACGGCCGCATGCGACCAGTCTTGTGTTGCCTTAGGGCTGGGTTTATTGCAGGCTTCTAAGTAGGCTTGACGAGCACTGGGCAAACCTTTGGGCATACCCACTTGGCGACAGGCTTCAAGCATTTTATGCAGCGTAGGAAGATAGTCATTGTCGGCAATAATTTTCTCAGCCGCACCACAAATAGTATCGGCACTAAATTGCGATAGCTTGTTAAGCCATAAATTTTTAGCTAAATTTTCTGATTTGGTATTATCGCCAAAAGCACTGAAATACTGATTGTGATAATTTATTTGAAACAGCGCAAATACCTGATTGATGGCATCAATCAGTTCAGGGCTCTGAGGTGGATTTTCAGGATGCCCAGCTTCTGTCTGAGAGAGCGTCGATGATGTTGCGATCTCGGATACGACCTGTTGAACCAGATCCTTGTTGCTTGCCATATTTGGTGTCCGCTGTTTGGGGTTGAATATGTCGCGCCCACTGACGTTTAACATATTGTAAAAATTTTGTGCTCCATGAGCATTGTGCTGAGCCATTTTCTTGCCAGTAAAGCACAAATTCAGGGATTAGTCTTTCAGCAAAACTACGTTCAATATTAGCCATCTGTAAAACATCGTAGACAGATTCATTAGGCTTCCAAGACTCACTCATTGTTTTGGGTGTTTTGTCTTGATTCATCATACCGTTAAAGAACTGCCATTGGCGGCGAACATGCTGTACAAATTTTGAGTCCCAGGTGCTGGAAACTTCGCCAGTACCACGCCAATAGAGTATAAATTCTGGAATGGCATCTTCAATAAAATTGCTATTGATAGCGCCCTGCTTAGATAGAATATTGAGTGCATCCTGTGAGGGGTACCAGTCACTCGCCATCGGTAATTGTTTATTCTTGCGATGGCTGTCAGCCTCGGCTTGCTGCCACTGTCGCCACACTTCTTTAATGTACTTTGCTTCCCAACTGTGGCGCGGAATATTTCTCTCGCGCCAATAGGCCACAAATTGCGGAATTTGTTGCTGAGCAAATTCGTTGGTCACTCCTAACTGGGCAAGTTGTCGCAAGCAATCTTCACTGGGCTGCCAACTACTGCCAATAGTTTTTGCTGAATTTGCCTTGGGCGCTGTTTGAGCAGACCTATTGCTGACTCGAGAGCTACTTGAGGCTGCGCTGTTCTCATTAAAAGCAAAGCGAAATTCTTGATTGGTCTGAAAAGCACCGCCACCAACGAGTAAAAGCCCTTTTTCATGCAGGCTAGCCGTTAGTCGTCGAATATCTTGCTCATTCCAGAAGGGGCTTAACTCTAGCAACTTCTGACCGGGTATGGATGTCCAAGCAAAGCCACTGCTGGCTACCTGCTCAGAATGACTAGCGCATTCTTGCAGAATTTGCAGCAGTATCGCTTCCTCTAAACCTAAAGTAGCGGCTAAAGTTGGCGAAAAAATAATTGATTTTTCGGGTATTAATGACATGTCGTTACTTTATCAGAAACATTCCGAATGAACGAGAAAATAGTCTCTTTGACGGCGAATGGTTTTGTAAAATTGAGATTGAAAATAGCCTCTGTTTAAGTTACTGTATATAAAAACAGTAATGGAGATAGGCGGTTGTCTACTAAAACCAAAACAGCTTATGTATGCAGCGACTGTGGTTCTGAGTACAGAAAGTGGCAAGGGCAGTGTAATGATTGCAAGGCTTGGAATACCCTAACTGAGGTTCGTCTGGGAAGCGCGACGCGTTCATCGTCCATTTCGCGCACTGGTTTTGCAGCTGCGGTTGATGGTCAGGTTAAAACCCTGTCTGAAATAACCCTAGATGAAATCCCTAGAATAAGCACTTCCGTAGGTGAGTTAGATTTGGTTTTAGGCGGCGGGCTTGTGCCGGGTTCTGTGATTCTGGTCGGGGGTGAGCCGGGCGCTGGTAAGAGCACATTGCTATTACAAACCCTTTGTAAGTTAGCAAATACAGAGTCGGCGTTGTATATCACCGGTGAAGAATCTCCTCAGCAGGTAGCGATGCGTGCTTCACGTCTGCAGTTACCCACGGATAAACTAGAAATTATGGCGGAAACCTCGGTTGAAACTGTGTGTGCCGTTGCTCAGCAGAGGAAGCCAAAAATTATGGTGATTGATTCCATTCAAGTGATGCATATGGAAGTGGTAACCTCGGCACCGGGAAGTGTTTCCCAAGTACGAGAAAGTGCCTCGATGCTAGTGCGCTACGCCAAGCAGACCAATACAGTGTTGATTTTGGTCGGCCATGTAACCAAAGATGGTTCACTGGCAGGTCCTAAAGTATTGGAGCATATGATTGACTGCTCGCTGATGCTAGAGGGCAACAGTGACAGTCACTTTAGAACTCTGCGCAGTCATAAAAATCGCTTTGGTGCGGTCAATGAGTTGGGGGTTTTTGCCATGACCGATAAGGGTTTGGTTGAAGTCGCTAACCCCTCGGCAATATTTCTTCAGCGCGGTGAAGATATTTCATCCGGCAGTGTAGTGATGGTAGTTTGGGAGGGTACGCGCCCACTATTAGTTGAATTACAGGCGTTAGTGGATGATAGTCATTTGGGCAATCCGCGCCGAGTCACTGTGGGTTTGGACCATAATCGACTGTCTATGTTGCTCGCCGTACTGCATAGGCATGGCGGGATTATGGCTGGCGATCAAGATGTTTTCGTCAATGTAGTCGGTGGCGTTAAAGTTTTGGAAACCAGTGCCGATTTAGCGCTGATAATGGCGGTTATATCTAGCTTTAGAGATAAACCCCTGCCCGATGACTTGGTGGTGTTTGGCGAAGTGGGTCTTGCCGGTGAAATTCGCCCAGTGGCCAATGGTCAGGAACGTCTTCGCGAAGCGGCTAAGCATGGGTTTAAGCACGCCATAGTGCCTGCGGGCAATAAGCCCAAACAGCCGATTAAAGGTATGAGGGTAACTGCTGTGCGAAATGTGACTCAAGCCCTTGAGGCCCTATCTTAATTTATTAAGTGTTTAATTAATCAGTGCACTGTGTTTAAATCTCACCTTGCTTCGGCAACAGGTTCTCTTTTGATTTTATTTCTCAAGTCAAAGAGTGAAACGGGAAATCGGTGCGCTTAGTTCTTTTTAGTTTTCAAGAGTATAAGTTATTCCGATACTGCCCCCGCAACGGTAGGTAAGAATGGTAGGTTGTAAAACCACTGTGCTCAAATCAGGCATGGGAAGGTAACCTAGCAGAGCATAATCGCTCACTTACAAGTCCGGAGACCGGCCTGTCGCTTTGCAGACAAACCGCGGGGTGCGGTATTGCGCTGATCGACAGTCTTTTGCTGTCCTTTTGCCTGTGTGTACCCCGTGAAAATAAAATAATTATGCTCGGGTGAGAGCAGGATCTTATGATGAAAAAATTAATAAATTTAAACCTAGGGTTATGCCTAGTCCCTTTTTTTGCGCTTTCTTCGGTTAATGCTGAAGAAGTTCAAGATGTTGAAAATATTATTGTTACTGAAAGTAGAATTCCTACCATTGTTTCAGAAAGTTTAAGCGCAATTTCCATTATTACAAAAGAAGATATTGAGAGATATCAGGCATCTGACTTATATGATTTGATGGCTAGGTTACCTGGGGTTTCAATGTTGCGAAATGGCGCGCGTGGCTCTGCAACCAGTCTGTCTATTAGAGGGAATCAAGGCGATCACTCCCTATTTTTGGTCGATGGTGTACGCATTGGTAGTGCAACCCTAGGAAGTGCAACCCTCGCCTTAATCAATACTAATTCTATTGAACGTATTGAGGTTGTTCGCGGTCCAAAATCCAATCTATATGGTGCTGACGCAATTGGTGGTGTGGTTAATATTATTACCCGTGATGCCGCTGATATGGATTCATTGCAGGTTAAAACATCAGTAGGTAGCAATGGCACTAAAGAAACAACGTTATCTGCAGGAACAACTCAGGGCAAAAGTAGTTATTCCGCGGTATTTAATGCCTATGAAACAGATGGCATTGATAGTACCTATGATACTTCTTTTCTTCACGGTGACGATGATGGCCACGAAAATGACAGTATTGCTCTTCGTTATGGTTATGAAATCAATGATGATGCCAAGTTAAGCCTGTCATATAACAGTAATGATTCATCAACCGATTATGATTCTGGGTGTTCGAAGTGGGAGGAAGTTTCTGGTGTTTGGGTTCAAGAACAGTTTGAATGCTATATCTATAACGAAACTAAAATAACATCCCTATCATCCTCATTGGATCTTGATGTTACTGATCGCTGGTCTACTAATTTTCAGCTTGGTAGAAGTACAGATAATGCAGAAGAGTTATCGCCCAATGTTGATTTAGCAGATTTTTCTTTAGATGGAATCTTTAACACAACCAAGACTGAAGCCACATGGTTTAATGCAATTGAGCTCGAAGCAGATACTATATTATCTCTAGGTTTAGATTATCAAAAAGATGAGATTGATAGTTCTAATGCTTATGATATTACCAGTAGAGACAATAAAGCGGCCTTCCTTCAATACAAATTCAAATCAGAAGGTGCAGATGTTAGTTTTGGTGCCCGAAGAGATGATAATGAGCAGTTTGGCGCACATACCACAACTTCATTTATGGCGGGACAAAATGTTACTGATAATATGCGTTTAAATTTCTCATATGGGGAAGGATTTAAGGCGCCAACCTTTAATGATCTTTATTATCCAGGTTCCGGTAATCCTAATTTCGTGCCTGAGCAGTCAAAAAATATTGAGCTTGGTTTTAATGCCAATTGGGGTGATTCAGTTGCAAATGTAACCTTGTTTAATAATCGGTTGGAAAATTTAATTCAGTACAACTTTGCAACATGGTCAACAGATCAAACTGCAGAAGTTGAAATCACTGGTGTAGAATTATCGTTGGAAACAGAATTGTCTGGGTGGTTAGTTGGATTGTCAGGGACAGTTTTGAATCCGAAAGATAAGTTTACAGGAAATCTTTTAAGACGACGCGCGGAGCGATCTGCTTCCTTAGGCGGGGACTATTCTGGAGGTAATTATGGTTTTGGTTTTACTGTTTATAGCCAAAGTCATACCTTTGATAATGCTGCTAATACAGTCCGCTTTGGTGGCTATACTACTCTTGCTTTGCGTGCACACTTTGATCTGAGCGATAACTGGAAAGTTAAAGTTAATGCAAATAACTTAACGGATAAAGAATATGTTACAGCCAGTGGATTCTTGGGTAATTACCGATCTATGGGTCGAGAGTTGTTATTCACCCTAGCCTATACGCCAAGTTTTTAATTAATCCTATGGCTTGTTTTAAAATATAGCTTGAGGAGCTTATGGAAAATACAGCGAAAAATAATGATGTACATAAAAACAAGATGCAGAAGCTTAAAGAGAATATAGATGCCTCTATTGAGTCTGCTTCACTGGAGCGTGGTGTGTGTATTTTACTAACCGGCAATGGCAAGGGTAAAACCAGCTCTGCTTTTGGTATGGTGATGCGTGCACTGGGTTATGGACACAAAGTCGCTGTAGTGCAGTTTATTAAGGGTGAGCAACTTTCTGGTGAAGAGCTTTACCTGCGGGATCAATGCCCGCAGGTAAAGTTTTATCAGATGGGTACCGGTTTTACTTGGGATACTCAGGATCGCTCGGCTGATATAGCGGCTGCGGAAAAAACCTGGGCGGTAGCAGAACAGGCTCTGGCTGATGAGCAGTATGACTTGGTTGTATTGGATGAGTTGACCTATATGCTGAGCTTTAAATACCTCGATAAACAGCGAGTTTTAAGCGCGATACAGAATCGTCCCTACGAGCAATCACTGGTAGTTACTGGTCGCGGTGGTGGTAGTGAGTTGGCAGAGTTGGCTGATACGGTATCAGAGGTTAAAGAAATTAAGCATGCCTACAACGAAGGTATAATGGCGCGCAAAGGTGTGGATTTCTAATTGCGTTACTTAGCGGCCGCCAAGCTCGTTTGGTGTCTGGCATTATTGATGCCAGCGGTGGCGGTTGTCTCTTTATCGATGGGTACGGTCAGTATTCCATTTACACAGATTATACAAACGCTTTTCGCCACTATGGGTGGCGGCATTGAAAACACTCAAACCTCCAGTATTGTTTTAGATATTCGCTTGCCGCGAATTATTTTGGCATTGCTAGTGGGCGCTGTATTGGCAGTACTGGGTACGGTGATGCAGGGCTTATTCCGCAATCCCTTGGCCGACCCCTCACTCATTGGTGTGTCCGGTGGTGCGTCGGTTGGCGCTAGCGTAGTTATTGTTTTGGTCGGTGGATCTGTAGCTTCGCCGTTAGCCGGTTTATCGCTGATTTCTTTTGGCGCCTTTATCGGCGGGGTTATTTCTACTCTGGTTGTCTATCGCGTCGCTACTTCCGGTATGGGTACTTCGGTCACAACCATGTTGTTGGCCGGTATTGCTATTGGTGCAATTGCCGGTGCTTTTAATAGTTTATTAAGTTATTTTTCGGATAATCAAATGCTGCGCCAAATTAGTGTTTGGCAAATGGGTAATCTAGGCGGCGCTAACTGGCTTAAGGTGAGTATTATGCTTGCTGTGGCGGCTATTTTGGCAGCAGTTTTACCGATACAGGCTAAGTCACTAAATGCGCTGTTACTGGGGGAGTCTGAGGCGCGTCATCTGGGTGTAGATGTTCAAAGAATAAAGCGCAAATTTATCTTTCTAACCGCATTGGGTGTTGGTGTTAGTGTCGCGCTTGCCGGGCTTATTGGTTTTGTTGGACTGATTATCCCGCATATGGTGAGGCTACTGATTGGCCCAGATCATAGATGGCTATTGCCTGCCACAGCCCTTGCTGGGGCTAGTCTTTTGATGATTGCTGATAGTATTGCCCGGGTTGTGGTATTACCAGCAGAATTGCCCACAGGCATTTTGACCGCGCTGTTAGGTGCGCCATTCTTTATTGGTTTGTTAATTCGTCAGCGCGGGGAGTTTTAGTGATGTCGATAGTGGCTGACAATATCTCTTTGCATCTGGCGGGTTTCGATTTGTTGCGCAATATTAATTTATCGGTAGAGGCGGGGCAGGTGACGGTTCTTGTCGGCCCAAATGGCGCGGGTAAATCTAGCTTACTCAAGGTTTTAACCGGTGAGTTAAACCCATCTCAGGGGGCTGTATGGTTAAACCAGCGTAAATTATCTCAATGGGCTATTCAGGACAAGGCCAATGTGCTGGCAGTATTGCCTCAGCATAGCGAGCTGAACTTCCCGTTTACCGCCAACGAAGTTGTTAGTCTTGGTTGTATTCCTCACACAACCGGTTATGCAGTGGATCAAAAAATTATCGCTGATGCATTGCAGATGGTGGATGCCAATTACCTTGAGCAACGACTCTATACGCAAATGTCGGGTGGTGAAAAGCAGCGTGTTCAGTTAGCCCGTGTGCTTGCTCAGATCTGGTGTCCTAATTCATTAGGAGAGCAATTCCTGGTGCTCGATGAGCCCACAGCGGCCTTTGATCTAGCCCATCAGCAGATGACATTAGATATTGTAAAACAGTTTTCACAGCGCGGTGTCGGCGTATTTATGGTGGTACATGATCTTAATCTGGCGGCTCGATGTGCGGATAATCTGGTAGTGGTTAATGGTGGCGTTATTGAAGCTTTCGGCAGTCCGGACAAAATATTAACAGAGCAGTTAGTCGAAAAAGTGTTTGAGGTAAAAGCAACTATTTCAAGTCATCCAACGGCCAATACGCCATTGGTGATTACCTAATGTTGCCAAGACTTTTAGCAATATTTTTTATTATTTTCGCCCATAGCAGCATAGCCGCTATTGATGTAGTTGATGATAATGGCGATAAATTGACTATTGCTAATGCAGCCCATCGAATTATCAGTCTATCGCCCAATACCACCGAAATATTATTTCATATTGGCGCTGGAGAAAAAATTGTTGGTGCGGACGAATATAGTAATTATCCGCAAGCGGCCAACAAAATTGTAAGAGTTAATAATCATGCCGCGGCAAATTATGAATTAATCTTATCGCTTAAGCCCGATCTGGTCATTGCTTGGCAGTCAGGTAATGGTGAAAAAATTATCAGCCGAATAAGAGAATTAAATATTCCGGTATTTGTGGTCGAAACTGCAAGCCTAGAAGATATTCCAAATTTATACCGCCGTTTAGGTCAGCTTTCGGGGTATGCTGCGCAAGCCAACACGCAGGCTGAAAGATTTTCGCAGCGTTTAAATCAGTTGCGTAAAAGTTTTAGTTCAAGACAAGCTGTTCGCGTGTTTTATCAAATCTGGAATGAGCCTTTAATGACGCTAAACGGTGATCATATGGTGACGGATATGATTGAATTATGCGGCGGTGTTAATGTCTTTGCTGATGCAGCCGCACTGGTGCCCTTCGTGAATATTGAATCTGTTGTGGCGGCTAATCCGCAGATTATTATCTCAGGTGGTAAGAATAAAACAGACTTATTGGACTCAGGGTTTTGGCGCAAATGGTCCGGTATATCAGCAGTTAAAAACCAGCATTTATATGCTATTCCTTCAGATTTACTTCAGCGACATTCTGATCGAATTCTCGATGGCGCCCGCTTGATGTGTGAGTATGTTGATCTAGTTAGGTCGCTGAATATAACTGAAAATTAAATATTAATAGATATAAAAAAGCCGCTGACTTAGTCAGCGGCTTTGAGTGCCTTTAGTATTTTATTTTTTAAGGCAGCGTTTTTTCATTCGCTTTATTCTTTTTGTTGTTACAGGTCGTACCCCTTCTCATCATGCTCTACAAGATCAACACCCTGTAGTTCTTGCTCTTCATCAACCCGTAATACTAACAGCTTATCGACAAGTTTCAAGAGTAAATATGTAATGATTGCGGTATAAACAAAAGTAGTAGCAACACCTACTATTTGTACCTGAACTTGACTCGCCATTGTCATGCCTTCATTGAAACCCTGACCGCTAAATACGCCAAGTGCATCTGAAGCAAATACACCCGCTAGGATAGTACCTAAGATACCGCCCACGCCGTGAACAGGGAAAACATCGAGGGAATCATCGATTTTAAATTTCTGCTTAATTGCTTGAGTGGCATAGTAGCAGACGACACCAGCACTAAAGCCGATTACCAAAGCACCACCAGGACCAACAAAACCAGAAGCTGGTGTGATAGTACCAAGACCTGCAACCATGCCCGTTACAATACCCAGTACAGACGGCTTACCATGTCTAATCCATTCCATCATCATCCAGGCTAGTGAGCCTGTTGCAGCTGAAATATGAGTCACAAGAATTGCCATACCAGCATCGCCATTAGCGGCTAGTGCAGAGCCACCATTAAAGCCAAACCAGCCAACCCAAAGCATACCGGCACCAGCTACGGTAATGGTAAGGTTGTGAGGAGGCATTGCCTGAGTTGGGAAACCTTTTCGGTTACCAATAACTAGTGCAGCAACCAATGCTCCAACACCAGCGGTGATATGAACAACAGTACCACCGGCGAAGTCTAGTAGACCCATTTCACCAAGCCAACCACCGCCCCATACCCAGTGAGTAATAGGTGCATAAACAACCACTAGCCAAAGTGCGCTAAATAGTAGCATAGCGCTGAAGCGCATTCTTTCGGCGAAAGCACCAACAATCAGTGCTGGAGTAATAACAGCAAACGTCATTTGGAACATAGCAAATACTGATTCTGGAATATCACCGGCCATAGTGCCTTCGGTGATGTTGCCCATAAGGATATTATCCAAATTGCCGAAATAGGCATTGAAAGAACCGCCATCACCAAATGCAATACTGTAACCAAATACCAACCAGATAATTGAAGCTAGGCAAGTAATGGCAAAACATTGCATTAATACTGATAGTACATTCTTAGAGCGTACTAAACCGGCATAAAAAAGCGATAAGCCGGGGATGGTCATAAAAAGAACTAGAGCGGTAGACGTCATGATCCATGATGTATTTGCGCCGTCTAATTCCTGACCAAATACTTGGCCAGATAGTAAGCATAAAAGAAATGCGATTGCGCCTCGTTGGAGGCTACTAGACTGTAAAAACATTGTTTTTCCTCTGCAATAATTGGCACTAAAATAGTGCTTTGTGTCGTTATTATACCCTGAATGCACTATATTAGTGCAGTAAAGAGCTGTTTAGGGCTATATTTGCCCGCTTACAGCGTTTATTAAGCAACTTTTATGCCATAAAAGTTAGTCGTGCACTAAAATAATGCTTTTTTGAATTTTGGCAGGCACAATAAAGGTGCTAGGCAAATGCCAAGCACCTTTATTTTGGTGTGGGATTTAGTCGAAGATAAACGAACTATTGAGTCTAGTTAGTCCTTTAGTGCTTTGTGTCGCAAACGCTTAGGTTGAGTATCGCCACCTTGGCGTTTAATTAAATCTTCATGATAGTCGCTATAGTTGCCTTCGAAGAAGGTGACATCGCCGCTATCTTCATAGGCAAGAATATGGGTCGACACTCTATCTAGGAACCATCTATCGTGAGAGATAACTAATACACAGCCCGGGAACGATAGTATGGCCTCTTCAAGGGCGCGCAAGGTTTCGATATCTAAATCATTTGACGGCTCATCGAGTAAGAGTACATTGGCACCCTGTTTTAGTGTGTTGGCCAGATGAAGGCGTCCGCGCTCACCACCTGATAGCTCGCCAACACGTTTTTGCTGATCGGTACCTTTAAAGTTAAAACGGCCGACATAGGCTCTGGATGAAACCTCGTAATTATTGCCAATTTTTAAGGTATCTAAGCCGCCAGAAATGGCTTCCCAGACACTATGGTTATCATTTAGCGCGTCGCGTGTTTGTTCGACATAGGCAACCTTGACTGTTTCGCCGAGGTCGATTGATCCGCTATCGGGCGTCTCTGTACCGGCAATCATTCTAAAAAGGGTTGATTTACCTGCACCATTACCACCGATAATGCCAACAATTGCGCCTTTGGGGATAAATAGTGATAAGTCCTCAATCAGCATTTTATTGCCGTAGGCTTTAGAGACATTATTGAGTTCAATGACCTTATCGCCAAGTCGCTGCCCTGGTGCTATATATATTTCGTTGGTTTCATTGCGGGTTTGGAAATCTTGCGCATTAAGCTCTTCAAAGCGAGCTAAACGCGCCTTGCTTTTAGCCTGCCTGCCTTTGGGGTTTTGCCTAACCCATTCGAGTTCCTGTTTAAGGGCTCGCTGTCGAGAAACTTCTTGTTTAGCTTCAATTTTGAGTCGCTGCTCTTTATTCTCTAGCCAAGTAGAGTAATTACCCTCGTGAGGAATACCGTGACCGCGATCAAGCTCTAATATCCAGCCGGCAACGTTATCGAGAAAGTATCGATCGTGAGTAACAGCAACCACAGTTCCGGTAAACTGTTCGAGAAATTTCTCAAGCCAGAAAACAGATTCAGCATCCAAGTGGTTGGTCGGCTCATCAAGTAGCAGCATATCCGGTCGAGAGAGTAGAAGACGACAGAGTGCTACACGACGTTTCTCACCGCCAGAGAGATTGTCAATAGCAGCATCCCATGGCGGAAGACGCAAGGCATCTGCTGCAACGTCGAGGGTATGCTCTAAATTATGCGCATCCCAAGCATCAATTACTGATTCATAGTCAGCTTGTTTTTTGGCTAAGGCATCAAAATCTGCATCCGGTGCGGCGTAATCGAGGTAGACCTGCTCAAGTCCTTTAAGCGCATCAACTGCGTCTCTTACACCGTCTTCAACATTACCTCTTACGTCCTTAGAGGGATCGAGTTGGGGCTCCTGTGGCAGATAACCAATGTTAATATCCGCCATTGGGCGCGCTTCACCCTGAATATCAGCATCCAATCCTGCCATAATTTTTAACAGGGTAGACTTACCCGAGCCATTAAGACCTAAAACGCCAATTTTAGCGCCGGGGAAGAAGGAAAGAGAGATGTCTTTTAAGATTTCCCGCTTGGGGGGAACAATTTTCCCCACTTGATTCATTGTGTAAACGTATTGAGTCATAAATGAGTAATCAACTTTTAGAGTATTTAAGTTAGTGTAGTGAGTAACTATTATTTTTTTCTTTAAACGCTAAATTTTGCTAAATCTACCACATATAGGGGTATTTTATATTAAAAACCGCTACATCTGTTATTTGAATAAGGGTTTTTTTTACTGGTTTAACGTGATAGGGTGGGCTCGTGTCGAAAAAGGCATACATATGTAACAATAAATAAATAAAATATATGGGGTAACAGCATGAGTGCATTAAAAATTGTACGTCTATTATCAATTGCAGTTGCAGTAGTTGGAGCTTTCGTCGCAATTCCAGAAGCCGCGTTAGTTATGGCAGTTTTAGGTTTAGTCGGCGGTTATATGGCAGACGAAGCAGATAAAAGCAATAGAACCTACTTTCTTGTATTCGCAGTAGCATTAGGCACAGTGTCTGGTGCAGCTGGTGCTTTACCAGTAGTAGGTGGTCCAATCAGTGATATTATGGCAAACCTAAGCACGATCGTTAATGCAGCCGCTCTAGCTGTAATTCTTAACGCAGTTAAGGATAGAGTATCTGAGTAAGTTGTTACATTCAGAGAAAACCCCGCGCTTTTAGCGCGGGTTTTTTTTGCCCATCATTTTTTACGATTTAAGGTTCTCAAAGGTCATTCCTGCTGAGGCAACTAATCGATCAATAAGTTGGTTATTCATTGCGGTAGCGGGCGTCCAAAAGCCCCCTGGAAGCTCTGACTTACTGATATCAAACGCCATACAAAGACCTGCCTGAGTTAGCATCCTGGCGGTGCATCCATAGCCTGGGTCCCTATCGCCAGTGACCTTTATGGTAATAGACTGTTGTTGATGTTTGCCAATTATTCGCAGATCAAAAAAGCCATTTTGTTGTTGCTTAGGGCTGGGTCCCTGACCGGGTTTTGGCAAAAGAAATTTTTGCAGTAAAAAGCGTAAGAACTTATTCTTAGCACCTAGCGCAAATCCGCCCAAACCAAGGGTAACAGCCCAGGCACGAAAATATCCTTTCCGACCTTTCCCGGTTAATACCGCTTCACCATAGGTAAAATCGTCTGGACCATCTGGTTGAAGATTATTCGATCTTAAAACAATGCGGCTATTGATGGTCTCCATAATAAAGGGCGCAGACCAAGCATTAAAATCCTTATCAAAAGTTGGCTTTAAGATTCGCGGCTGTTTAACGGTTGATATCTGTGGTTGGCATAGTAAATAGGGGTTGCCCATTTTGCGCCGCAATGAGGGGTCTTGTTTAACCGCTTTCGCCATCTCAATGCCACTAGCTACAGTGCCGCCGGAGACACCTCCCTTCATTGCTTTCACTCGCAGCCGAACATGGCTACAGGTAGTGCCAAATTTTTGCTGACTTATTTGCTGTAGAAAATACACCCCAAGGTCAGAGGGGATTGAATCAAACCCACAACAGTTAATAATTCGGGCGCCGGTTTTTTGTGCTCTCAATTGATACTTGTCGAGCATTTTTTTAATCCAGTAAGCCTCACCGGTAAGGTCGCAGTAATCATTGCCATTGTTGACGCAGGCCTCGACTAGGGATTCACCATACAGGGCATAGGGTCCAACGGTTGATATTACAACACGCGCCTGCTGACACATCTTGGTTAGGCTGGCCGAATCCGAGCTATCTGCCACTATAATTGGAATGCCTTCAGCCCCAGGACCCAGCTCAGTTTTTAATTGCTGTAACTTTTTTGCCGAGCGACCAGCAATACCCCATTTAATATTGTTGCCCAGGCCAATTTCGGTTAGAAGCGTTTGCGTAGTGATTTTTCCGACAAAACTGGTAGCACCGAATAAAATTATGTCGAGAGATTGGCTATCCATTGTTAAAATCCTTGTACTGAGTGCAATGGTATTATTGTCATGAAAGCCAAATTATAAATGGATCTGTTAAATGTTGCCCATTCTATATTCTTTTAGACGTTGCCCCTATGCTATAAGGGCGCGAATGGCTATAGCTTATGCCAGTATAACCCTTGAGCTGCGAGAAGTCGCACTGGCCAATAAACCCGCAGCAATGTTGGCTATATCGCCAAAGGGAACTGTACCGGTATTACAGTTGAGCGATAGAGTGATTGATGAAAGTGTAGAGGTAATGAGATGGGCATTAAGCCAATCTGATCCAGAGAATTGGTTAGCCTTACATAGCCAGCAAGAGCAATCAACGCTTATTGATGAAAACGATAATGAGTTTAAACAGTGGTTAGATAAATATAAATACTGGGATCGATACCCTGAGCAATCACAACAAGACTATCGAAAAAAGGCAGAAAAATTTTTATCTAATTTAGAGCTGCGCTTGCAGCATAATAGCTATTTGCTTGGCAATAATATATGTATGGCAGATATCGCTATTTTTCCGTTTATTAGGCAGTTTGCGTTTGTTGATAAACCTTGGTTTGATGATGCCGATTACCCCTCAGTTCAGCGTTGGTTAAATCAATTCTTACAATCGAAGCTGTTTGAGCAAGTCATGGTAAAGCAAGCGCTATGGCAGAAGTCTAACGATCAACCTAAATAGGTTTTTCCCCGCCAGTTAGCCCTTTAGGCTAGAATGGCTGAGTCTGTCTAATTGCAGATAATTTTTTAATAGTTAACCCTGTGGATTTCACCCATGTTTGGTTTTTTTGAGCGTCGGGTTGATCCCTTTCCAGAGGAAGCTCCCAAGCAACCTCCCAAAGGGATTTACCAGTTTTGTCGATACTTTACCAAGGGCCTAGAGCCTTGGTTGATTATTATGGCAATACTGACAGCCCTAGTCGCCGTAGCAGAAGCCTCATTATTCGGGGTTTTAGGCAAAGTGGTAGACCTTTTGGTGGCTAGTGACTCCGAGTCTTTTATCGAAGACTCATGGACTTCAATTGTTGTAATTTCAGTTTTTATACTAATTGTTATTCCAATACTCGCAAGTCTTCATTCGTTGGTTGTTCACCAAACCTTGATGGGAAATTTTCCAATGGCAGTGCGATGGATAGCACATCGCTACTTACTCAATCAAAGCTATGGTTTTTTTCAAAATGAATTTAGTGGTCGTATTGCTACCAAAGTAATGCAAACAGCACTAGCGGTTCGTGAATCGGTTATGAAGCTGTTAGATGTTATTTTATTTGTCACTGTCTATGTGATAACTATGTTGGTTCTGATTGCCAGTGCCGACCTAAGGTTATGCTTACCGCTATTAATATGGTTAATTCTGTATATTGGGTTACAGCTAATATTTGTGCCAAAGTTAAAAAATATTTCACAGATACAGGCTAACTCTAGATCTACCATGACTGGCCGTATTATTGATAGTTACACCAATATAGTCACCCTGAAGTTATTTTCTTTTTCATCCAGAGAGTCGCAATACGTCAAAGAGGGAATGACGGAATTCCTTAATACAGTTCATCCACAGATGCGCTTGGTTACAGGACTTAATATCTGTTTATGGATTATTAATATGCTGCTGGTGTTTAGCACCTTAGCCCTAGGCATCTATCTGTGGATGCAGCAATCCATTACCGCAGGTGCTATTGCTGTAGTGATTAGTTTAGCGCTGAGACTTTCGGGTATGTCTCATTGGATTGTATGGGAAATTGGCAACTTATTTGAAAATTTAGGCACAGTACAGGATGGTATTAATACCCTGTCAGAGCCTCAAATGGTGTTAGATCAAGACAATGCCAAGAAAATTGAGGTCACTGCCGGCAAGATTGAATTTCAAGATGTTAAATTTAGTTATATCAATAATGAACAATTACCGACCTATGCGGTGTTTGACGCGCTATCTCTTCAGGTCAATGCGGGGGAGCGTGTGGGTGTTGTGGGAAGAAGTGGTGCTGGTAAGTCGACATTAATTAATCTGCTTTTACGCTTTTACGATATTCAGCAGGGTACCATTGCTATTGATGATCAGGATATAAAAACGGTTCAGCAGGAGAGTTTGCGCGAGAATATTGCGGTAGTCACTCAGGATACTTCGCTGTTGCATCGTTCGGTGAGAGAAAATATTTTATTTGGTCGACCCAATGCTACCGAAGAAGAAATGATTGAGGCGGCAAAAAAAGCGGAAGCTCATGATTTTATTTTAAAACTCAGGGACGTTGCCGGAAGATCGGGTTACGACGCACATGTGGGTGAGCGGGGAGTTTCTTTATCGGGTGGTCAGCGTCAGCGCATCGCCATTGCGCGAGTGATTTTAAAAGACGCGCCGATCTTGATTATGGATGAGGCTACCTCTGCCCTTGATTCTGAAATTGAATCAGCTATTCAGAAAAGCCTGTATCAACTAATGCAAGGAAAAACAGTGATCGCAATAGCACATCGGCTGTCTACTATAGCTGCAATGGATCGACTGATTGTATTCGATGAGGGTGAAATTATAGAGCAGGGAACACATCAACAATTGATGCAGTCACAGGGCGTCTATGCACAGTTGTGGCATCATCAATCAGGTGGGTTTTTGGGTGTTGAATAGGCAGTTTTAACGAAGTTACTGCGATACGGCACAGATACACAAAAACAATAAAAACTTTACTGGAGCTAAGGGTGTTAGCTTGTTAGGATTCATTCATCGGCCAAAAAAATTAAAAAGTACAATGAAAGATCTCCTTTTATTAGTAAACCATAGATTTAGTGCGCTAATTCAACAGCTTCAGCTGATGCGTCAAACGCCGCAAGCTGAGGTAGAGCCATCTTTGGCTGATACTGTGGATGCAAAATCTGTATTGATGGCAGATGTGATGATAGAGGGCGAGTTGCACTGTGATAAAAACCTCGTGATTGATGGCCAGTTCAAAGGCACTATTTCGGCGGAAAATAATACGGTCGCAATTGGATCAAATGCAATAGTCTATGCCGATATCAGCGCTAATAAGGTAGTGATACAGGGCGTAATAAAGGGTGATATTAAAGCTAAAAATACTGTGGTACTGAGCGCAAGTGCTAGGGTCAGTGGCAATATTCAAGCCGCTGTGGTTGACTTAGAACATGGCGCGCGATTTAAAGGTATTATAGAAATGGATCCTCCGCAAGAAGAGGCCATTGATGTATCAGCAGAGCAAGCCCCGAAAGCCGTAACTGCGGCTATGGAGCCGGGCTAAATTTCATAATACTGTCTTATTTAAAGAGCATAAGCCAATGCCAGAAACACAACAGCTAGATATAGAGAGCAATATTCTGTCTTCCTCACTTCTTGTTGGGTTATTCAATCAGATTATGGATGATAAAACAGTTGTGGTGTTGGATATGGGCTTAGCTAGCGCTGCATCGGTTAGTTTTTTTGGCCAGACCAAATGTAGATTGCAATACACTGGCTTGATTAACTCAGAGATCGAAAAATACAACGATCAAGAGCTATCCCATGCCGAGCGCGTGGCTCTATTTAAAAATGATTTAAATCTTCAAGCAAATATTAAGATCGATATTGTTTTATTTTGGGATCTGTTTTGCTATCTAAATGCTTCGGCTATAGCGGCACTATTAGAAGTACTAATGCCAAACCTACATGGCAGAACCAAAGCTCATAGTATTGGCCTGCTTAATGCGCGCCAAAAAATGCAGTACTCAGAGTATGGAATACAATCCATTGATCAGCTTTGGCAACAGCCATGTAGTGCAGTTCAGCCCAATGTTTATGCGCATACACGGCATGATTTTAGCAGAATATTAAATTATCTAACCATTGATAGAAGCTGTTTGTTATCGGGTAATAGAGTCGAAAATCTATTAATGATTAATACCTAAAAAGTGAGTTAAGCCATGAAGCAGGGAATAATAATAGGGGCAAGTTCAGGTATAGGTTGGGAGCTAGCAGTTCAGCTTGCGGCTAAAGGCTATCAATTGGGGCTTGTAGCTAGGCGTCTAGAAAAGCTTGAGCTTTTGTCTAGCAGTCTTCCAGGGGATCATTTTGTTGTTCAAGCCGATGTGTCTCAGGCTGAGCAGGCTCAAAGCGCATTATCTGAGCTAATTGAAACAATGGGTAATGTTGAACTTATTGTTCTTAATTCAGGTGTTGGTCAGCAGGAGAAAAAACTCGACTGGGACATTGAGCGCGAAATGATAGATGTAAATATTCGCGGTTTTGCAGCGCTTACGGTTGTTTCAATGAATTACTTTCGACAGCGTGGCAATGGCCATGTAGTAGGTATTTCTTCTGTAGCTGCACATATGTCTGGTGGTTTAGCGCCAACCTATTCGGCAACTAAAGCCTTTGTTTCAAGTTATCTCAATGGTATGCGTTCGCGTGCTGAATATTCTAAGTTGCCTATTACTGTAACCACTGTAGAGCCGGGTTTTGTTGATACGCCTATGGTACAGGGAAGCCCAATTTGGACGGCGACGGTTGAAAAGGCGGTTGCACAGCTAGTGCCGGCAATACTTAACAAAAAAGGCCATATCTATATTACCAAGCGTTGGCGATATGTAGCATGGCTATTGAACCTTATGCCAAAATGGTTGATGCGCCGATTATTTTAGTCTGTTCTAATTTAGCGGCTAGCTTATTGTTTAAAGCTCGAATCTATTTTTTCAATCACTCGCGTTAGGGCATCAAACTCCAATCCACCCGCCGGTCCGCCCATAGCTTGTAGCTTTAAAAGCTGTGCAGTTTTGGCGAGTACATCATCGCTGACCGGTATGCTCGGCTTGCCTGTAGCGTCGGCAGCGACCTGAACTTCACAGGCGCGCTGTAATCCCCACATAGTTTGAAATGCCTCGGGTATAGATCTGCCGCCAACCAACAAGCCATGATTGCGCAATATAAGAATATTTTTATCCGCTAGGCTTTTTACCAGTCGTGGCTTTTCATCATCCATAACCGTAATACCCTCGAAGTCGTGATAGGCAATGCGATTATTCAGTAGGGCTGAGTAAAAATTATCGGTTCGCAGGCCTTCTTTGGAACAGGCTATGGCCATCCCTTCAGTTGTGTGGGTATGGGCAATACAGTGAATATCAGGTCGGGCTGCATGTATCGCCGAGTGTATAACCATACCGGCTGGATTTACGTCATAGGGACTGTTATCGATCTTATTGCCGGCGATATCAACTTTAACCAAATTAGAAGCTGTGACTTCTGTGTAGTGCAAGCCATAGGGGTTAATTAAAAAGTGCTCATCATCGCCGGGTATTTTTACCGTGATATGGTTATAGATCATTTCTGACCAGCCCATATAATCAAATATTCTGTAGCAAGCAGCTAACTGTACTCTTAATTCAGATTCGGTGGTAGACATAAGCGATTCCCCGTTAATTTATAATTATAATATATCCTGTAGTTGCCCAGCAGCAGACCAGCCAGAGAGGACAGCACCCTCAAATCGTGGGCCAGCAAAGGCATCGCCGGCTAAGACTAAGGGTGGCATTTTAAGACCATCACTAACCAATAGACAGGCATCATTATCAGTGATTATAGGTTTGCTATACAGCCAGCCATGTACTTGAAAATCTATTACATTGGCATCGCCAAATAGTGGTCTCGCTTTCTCAATTAATTCTCTACCTACCGCTAATCTATCATGAGAAAAATGAGCCGCGCTATAGTTGCCGCTGGCATGAATGGTAATTGCCGGAATGGGTGACACGCCTTTTTTAGCATTATCACTAATCCACGCAATAGGTCCCTGTTCAAGCGCTAGAGCGCCCGGGTCTGGTAGGTTAGTAGGGCCATCAAGAACTGCCATAACCGCAATACAGCTCTCATATTGAATCTTTTGCAAACGCTCAAGAATGGGCGAGGGAAGTTGAGTATCGCCCTGATTTAGCAGCTCTAATGCCTGTGGCACAGGACTGGTGATAATAACCGATCGCGCCTCAATAATCTTTTTGGACTCTAGTTGTACCCGCCATAGACATCCATCATGGCATAGGCTTTGCGCTCTAGTAGATTGCAAATGAGTTTGTTCTTTAGCCAGGTGCTTAGCAATGGATGCCATGGTTGGCACACCGCGATAACGGGGGTGACCATTGGGTTGTCCGGGGTAACTCTTGTACCACTGCTCGGCCACACCTGCTTTGATCCACTGGTTAACACAGGCTTGAAATTTCTCTGAGCGCGCAGTAAAAAATTGGGCGCCGTTATCAAACACAGCTTCACCAATGCGTCGCGCTGCGAGTCTGCCGCCAACGCCACGACCCTTATCGATAACCACAACATTCAACCCTTTGCTTGAAAGCTTTTTAGCGGCACTAAGACCGGCAAGACCTGAGCCTATAATTAGTGTGTCGACAGGGGGTGAATTGGGTTTTGTCATTTTTAAGATTTACCTAATTTTTGTGGTGAGCGTCGGCATCGCTCTGAACAATACTTAACCTGCGCCCATGTTTTTTCCCACTTCTTACGCCATGCAAAAGGGCGCTCACACACGGGACAGGTTTTTTCTGGCAGATTTACTTTTTTATGCGCCATAGCAACGGGTAGGATTATTTGTTATCCATGCTCCATATACCGGACCCTTTACAGGCAATAAATAAGAAAATAAAACAGAATAGCGCGGCTACTTCACCGCCATTAACTAAGGGATAAAAAGGCGGGGTATCGTGATACAGCCAATAAGCCACGGCCATGGTGCCACTGGAGACAAAAGCAGCGCCTCTGGTGGTAAGTCCTAAAATAATAAGTACGCCGCCAACGAGTTCAATTGTGCCTGCGACTATGGTCAAAAAACTCAGATCGCCGTAGGGATATTGTTGTGGAAAATTAAAGAATTTTTGCGTGCCGTGAAGCAGAAACATAAATCCTGTGGTGATTCGAAGAATAGCGTAGGCGTGTTCTTGATAGTTGTCTAAAAATTTCATAATTATTCCCTTAAGTCAGTTGAGTGTACGTTAGCTAATTAGCTGCTGGTTTATCGATAAAATTTTTCCAGACCTGATTGGGTCGCCAAATTTTGTTCAAATCAGCTTCCGCAATTGATAAATCCTCACCTAAGATAGCTGTTCTGTATTTAAAAATAAAGCAGGAAACCCGCAGATTGGCTGCGCAGTGGACCCAGATTTTTTGATCTTTATGGCTCTGCATATGACTGACGAACTGCTGAAAATCTTGTGCTGAAGGGGAGCTGAAATCGACGGGGATATTAATATAGTCAATGCCGATCTTTGCCAGAATACCGGCTTCATTTGCAAGTGAGTTCTCTGCAGCAGGCGGCGCTAGATTGATTATTTTGGTATAACCTGCCGCCTTAATAGCGATGAGTTGATTGGCTGTAGGTTGGCCAGAACTAGCTAGATTATCATTGATTGGTAGATAGTTATAAATGGATGTCAGTTTATTTTCTTTAGGCTAACACCCGTGTATTTTTCTACCAGAGAAACACCATAGCCGAGAACTGTCTTTAATGTTCTCGGATTAAATATCATGCACTGGCGCCGGCTTTAATAAGGACTTGAGCGTAATCGACGCCCTGCTGGTGCTGATTCATAATCTGTACCATATTGATGCCGTCTGGGTTGGTGGCATCAAGATTCAATCCAGCCTGTTTAAAAAAGCCTACAAAAGTTACAAAGTTATCAATATTCATGCCGCGGTAGGCTTTTTCTAGCAAATGAAAATCGCGGCTTACACCTTCTGGCGGTAGATAGTCGAGAAAGCTTTTAACTCGCTCATCATCAAATACTTCACCGAGAACTTTTTGCTTATCTTTTTTTAATGACATAGTTTTCCCGCTCTCATTAGAGCATTTTAGCTAATTTTTGCGCCAGTATTTGACTGACCTGCTGAGGGTTGGCCTGACCTTTGGAGGCTTTCATAATCTGCCCCATAAAGCCGCCGAGTTTTTTCTTGCGCTTATCTGCATCGGTATTGATATAGTCATCAACCATGGCTTGGTTATTGGCTAATACTTCATCGACCATGGCTTCAAGCGCGCCGCTATCAGATACCTGTTTTAAGCCGCGTTGCTCAATAATCTGATCAGCATCACCTTCGCCATTCCATATGCCTTCAAATACCTGTTTAGCCATCTTGCCGCTAATTGTATTATCCGCAATCCTGATAACAAGACCAGCTAGCTGCTCTGCAGTAACAGGGCTTTGCTCAAGGCTAATAGCTTCGATATTGAGTCGTGCGCTCAATTCGCCCGCTACCCAATTAGCAGTTAGCTTAGGGTTCCCAGACTGTTTTGCCGCCTGTTCAAAATAACTGGCGGTAGAGGCATCGGCGCTTAACACGGTTGCGTCGTATTGAGAGAGCTCATACTCAGCCATAAATCGCTGTTGACGCGCATCGGGCAGTTCTGGCAGGTTTGCTCGCAACTGCTCCACATGTTCATCGCTAATCACCACGGGTAATAAATCAGGGCAGGGGAAGTAGCGATAATCATTGGCTTCTTCTTTACTGCGCATTGAGCGTGCTACTTTTGTTTCGCCGTTGTATAGGCGAGTTTCCTGAACAACTTCGCCGCCATCTTCTAGAACGTCGATTTGACGTTCCACTTCAAGGCGAATGGCATCTTCCATAAATTTAAACGAGTTTAGGTTTTTAGTTTCGGTGCGTGTACCTAGTTTGTCTTCACCTTGAGGGCGAATTGAAATATTTACATCAAAGCGCATACTGCCCTGAGACATTTCGCCATCACAGATACCCAGTGAGGTAACAATACTGTGCAATTTTTTGGCAAAGGCTACCGCTTCTTCAGCAGTGCGCATATCAGGTTCAGACACAATCTCAATTAATGGTGTGCCGGCACGATTTAAATCTATACCTGAAACGCCCGATCTAAAGTTACCTTCGTGTAGTGATTTTCCAGCATCTTCTTCAAGATGTGCATGATGAATGCGTATAGACTTGGTATCGCCATTATCAAGCTGAATATCTACTACACCAGGGCCAACAACGGGTTGTTCTAACTGAGTAGTTTGATACCCCTTAGGTAGATCAGGGTAGAAATAATTTTTTCGCTCAAAGACCGAGGTCTTGCCAATTTCAGCATCAATGGCGAGACCAAACATAACCGCATAATCAATGGCTTGCTTATTAACCACCGGAAGCGTGCCGGGCATAGCAAGATCAATTTCACAAGCCTGAGTGTTTGGCGCTGCACCAAAGGCGGTGCTAGCCGCGGAAAATATTTTGGTCTTGGTAGCTAATTGAACATGGACCTCAAGTCCGATTACGGTTTCCCAGTTCATGATTCAATCCCCGCTGGTGCTTGTTGATGCCAGTCGGTCACCTGCTGAAACTGATGAGCAGCATTAAGCATGCGCGCTTCATCAAAATAGTTGCCAATAATTTGTAGCCCAACCGGTTTGCTGTCAACCATACCGCAGGGTAGTGACATGCCAGGTAGGCCGGCAAGATTAGTAGAAATGGTATAAATATCTTCTAGATACATGGCGACAGGGTCATTGCCCTTGGCGCCAAATATAAAGGCTGGCGATGGACAGGTAGGGCCCATAATAAGATCAACTTTTTCAAAAGCTTGAACAAAATCTTGGCGAATCAACTGTCTAACTTGCTGGGCCTTGCCATAGTATGCATCGTAATAACCGGCAGATAGGCAGTAGGTACCAATAAGAATTCGGCGCTGTACTTCATCACCAAAACCTTCTGCTCGGGTTCTGCGGTAGAGGTCTTCAAGGTCTTTTGGGTCCTCACAGCGATGGCCATAGCGCACACCATCGAAGCGCGATAAATTGGCAGAGGCTTCCGCCGGTGCAATCACATAATAAGCCGGTACCGACAGCCCTGTATTAGGCAGGCTGATTTCAACCAACTCAGCACCCAGTTTTTCATATTCTGCCAAAGAATTTCGCACTGCCTGTTCGGTTCCGGGGTTTAAACCCTCAGAAAAATATTCCTTAGGAATACCAATTCGCAAACCTTTAATGGAGTCATTCAAGTTGGCCGAGTAATTAGGTACTGGTCGATTGATACAGGTAGAGTCCTTATCATCATAGCTTGCCATACAGTTAAGCAGCAGTGCACAATCTTCGGCTGTTCTTGCCATAGGCCCGCCTTGATCGAGGCTAGAGGCAAAAGCAATCATTCCCCAGCGAGAAACTCGCCCATAGGTTGGTTTTAGCCCAGTTATCCCACAGAGTGCTGCCGGCTGACGAATAGAACCGCCAGTATCGGTTGCAGTTGCCCCTGGTGCTAATCGCGCTGCAATTGCCGCGGCAGAGCCACCGGATGAGCCGCCGGGAACGGAGTCGGTGGCCCAAGGGTTTTTTACAGCCCCGTAAAAACTAGTTTCATTGGATGAACCCATAGCAAACTCATCCATATTGGTTTTACCTAGCATAACAGAGCCACTGTTTTTGAAGTTTTCGATAACAGTTGCATCATAGGGCGGTACAAAATTATCCAGCATCTTCGAGCCACAGCTTGTACGCACGCCGTTAGTACAGAAAATGTCTTTATGTAGTATCGGTACGCCGCAGAGTTCTGGTGCCTCACCCTTGGCAAGTAGCTGGTCGGCAGACTGGGCAGCTGCTAATGCCTGATTCTCAGTTAGGGTAATAACGCTATTAAATTTTGAGTCTAGGTTTTTGATTCGCGTCAAAAAGTGTTGAGTTATTTCTGTGCTAGAGAAAACTTTCTTTTTAAGACCGTTTATAAGCTCAATTATTGTGAAATTATGCATTCTTTACTCGGCTAAATCTTACTGAAGGGTTTAATCAATGACTTTTGGCACCAGATAGAGGTCACCTTCAGTATCAGGTGCAATAGCTTGGAAGGCTTCTCTCATATTAGGCTTATTGACGGTATCTTCTCGCAGGCGCTGTGTTTCATTGAGCGGATGATCTAGACCACTTAGACCGCTGGTGTCGGCAGCCTTAAGTTGATCGACCAGCTCAAGTACGCTGCCGAGTCGCTGTGACATCTCTTCAACTCTCGTATCGTCTATTGCTAAACGTGCTAGGGTTGCAAGGTTTTCTATGGTTTGTTTTTCTATACTCATATTGAGATCTTATAAATAAAATATTTCAAAGATCGAAGTTTACAACATTAAGCTGATTTAGGTTAGTTTGAGTAAAGAAAAATCTGCAGTTGTTTAACATAAAAGCCACTTTTTTTTACAGGCTTGTTACAATTAGACCATAGAGAAAAATTTTGCGAAATAAAACAGTGGTTATTGCACTTGCTATCGACGCAATGACCTGATAGTTTTCTGCCTATAGTTTGTGACTTTTACATGCCGTAAATAGCACATTAATGGAATTATAAAAATGTTGTTACTTAAGAAATTTTTAGGGCTTTTTTCAAGCGATTTATCAATCGACCTTGGTACTGCAAATACGCTTATTTACATGCGCGAACACGGTATTGTGCTCAATGAACCCTCTGTTGTTGCCATTCGCCAGCAATACGGAGAAAAGAAAGTTGAAGCTGTAGGTGTTGATGCAAAGCGTATGTTGGGTAGAACGCCGGGAAATATCACGGCTATTCGACCGCTAAAGGATGGCGTAATTGCCGATTTCCAAGTAACGGAAAAAATGCTCCAGCACTTTATTAGAAAAGTGCACTCGGAAAGCTTTGTGCCCCCTAGTCCGCGGGTGCTTATTTGTGTGCCCTGTACGGCAACAGAAGTAGAAAAGCGTGCGATTAAAGAATCGGCATTTAGTGCGGGTGCTCGGGAAGTATTTTTGATCGAAGAGCCGATGGCAGCAGCTATAGGTGCCGGCTTGCCGGTTGAGGAAGCTGTGGGTTCGATGGTGGTAGATATAGGTGGTGGTACTACTGAAATTGCTATTCTTTCATTAAACGGTGTGGTTTTCTCTGATTCTGTTCGAATTGGCGGCGATCGTTTTGATGAATCGATTTGTAACTATGTGCGCCGTAAATACGGTAGCGTCATTGGTGACGGCACCGCCGAGCGAATTAAGATCGAAATTGGTACAGCATATCTTTCAAAAGAAGTGCGAGAAATTGAAGTCAGAGGTCGTAATCTTGCCGAAGGTGTGCCAAAAAGTTTTGTTCTTAGTAGCGATGAAATTCTACAGTCATTACAAGAGCCATTGTCGGGTATTGTTCAGGCGGTTAAGCGCGTGCTAGAGCAATCGCCACCAGAATTGGCATCTGATATTGCCGAAACAGGTATTGTTCTTACTGGGGGTGGCTCACTTCTGAAAGACTTGGACCGTCTTTTAGCTATTGAAACTGGCCTGCCGGTTATATTAGCTGAAGAGCCCCTGACCTGTGTTGCGCGCGGTGGTGGCGAAGCCTTAGAAATGATGGGCGCAAAAGGTTCGGGCATGCTTATGTACTAGCATGTTCAGATCAAAGGCTGCCTTATCGATAGGCACTTCTTTGCCGCTGATCATAGTTTTGGAGTGCACTCATTAAAAACGTCTTTGTTAACTCTTCCTCAGCAGTGCGAAAAACGTTTTTCGCACTCTTGCTTGCGCTATTTCTTATGACCTTGGATCGCTATACCTCGGTCTTTGAGTCAACCAAATCCAATATTTCCAAAGCAATAATTCCCCTTCAGTTGGTGGCGAACTTTCCCTCTAAGGTCTTTGATTGGGTCGGGATGAATGCCACTTCTAGAACAAAGTTAGAACAAAAAAATGTCAGCCTCGAAAAAGAGCGTTTAATCCTTTTGGGGCAATTACAGCGCAGTGCAGAATTAGCCGCTGAAAACCTACGCTTGCGTCAATTGCTTAATGCCACTGAGTTATTGATGCAAAGTGTTTTAGTCACTGAAGTCATAGGCGTTTCACCTAATCCAGTTGATCACACTGTAACCGTAGATCGCGGTACCAATGATGATGTTTTTGTTGGCCAGCCTGTGCTCGATGCTGAGGGTTTGATGGGTCAGGTGGTAGAGGTTTTTGAAAATTATAGTAAGGTGTTGTTGATTACTGATATCAATCACGCGCTTCCAGTGCAGGTTCAGCGAAATGGTTTGCGGTCAATTGTTGAGGGTACCTCGGATTACAATGAGATGTCATTGAGGTTTGTATCCCCAACGGTGGATATTGAACAGGGTGATAAGCTGGTAAGTTCAGGTTTGGGTGGACGTTTTCCGATGGGATACCCTGTTGGATCTGTAGCATCCATCCATCAAAGACCGGGCGAGAAGTTCATGGAAATTAAAGTGACGCCTTCGGCAAAACTGGATCGAAGTAGACACCTTCTTTTAGTGTTTACCCTCGAAGATGGTGATGTCACTAGAGATCTTAATGAATAGTAATAGCACTTTTCAGTCTGCTTTAATTATGCTTTTGGGAGTATTGATTCTTCAATTTATTCCTTTGTATGGTGACTGGGGTTTTTGGAGACCAAACTTTCTTTTACTCATGATGGTCGCTTGGATGCTTTATTTTCCAGATCAGTATGGTATTGAATTTGCCGTAATTATGGGGATTTTGGCAGATTTTATTTTTGTATCAACACTTGGGTTCCATATTTTAATTTTTTCGATTTGCGGACTTATATTGATCTTTTTCCATCGCATTGTTGTTTATCTTCAGTTATTCCATAGGGTCACATTGGTTTTATTGATGATCTTATTGGTTGAGTTTATGTGCTTAGCGATTGATAGCTCCTTAGATAAACAGCAATCTATTGGGGGGATACTCGTTTTAGCAGTTATTTCTGCATTATGCTGGATTCCCTTAGATAAATTTGTCGGGCATTGTTATTCTCGTCAAAAGTAGACATAGAGCTATCTGCTTGAGGTAAGAAATTGGAAAAATATGATTTGATATTAGCCTCTGCCTCTCCTAGGCGCACCGAAATTCTTCAGCAGATGGGTGTGCGACATCAGGTGCAGCCAGCGAATATTGATGAAACGCCAAGGCCCAATGAGTCGGCTGTTAATTATGTGCAGAGAATGGCTCTAGAAAAGGCACAAAATATAATCTCACAAAGGTCTGAAATAATACCGGTGTTAGGGGCTGATACCTCTGTAGTCTGTGATGACAGTATTTTTGGCAAGCCCAGTGATAAACAGCAGGCATTGGATATGTTGATGGCGTTATCGGGTAGATCACATCAGGTTCTTTCCGCTTTGGCTGTGGGTAATGTCGAGTGCTGTTCTGTATCTATCTCAATAACAGAAGTAACTTTTCGGCAACTCTCCAAACAAGAGTGCCTAAGTTATTGGAATACCGGTGAGCCGCTAGATAAAGCTGGTGGTTATGCTATTCAAGGTTATGGTGCTGTGTTTATTGAGTCTATCAAAGGCAGTTATAGTGGTGTTGTTGGGTTGCCAATAGAAGAGACCTTCTTACTGTTACAAAAATACGGAGTCCCCATTTGGGATTGCAAAAAATAGTGGCCCGATGACAAGAGAAATTTTAATCAATCATACGATCTTTGAAACTCGTCTTGCACTCGTTGAAGATGGGCTGCTACAACAAATTCATATTGATAGAGGTGAGGAACCTAGTCTAGTCGGCAATATTTACAAAGCCAAAGTGCTTAGAATTATGCCCGGGATGCAGTCTGCATTTGTTGATATCGGCTCTAAGCGCAATGGGTTTATCCCTATTGATAATATATCGCGTGCCAAAGTTAGCGACAAGATCTCCGACCTATTGAGGGAAGGGCAAGAGATATTGGTGCAGGTGGTAAAAGATCCGGTAAATAAAAAGGGAGCACTTTTAACCACAGACCTATCAATTGCGACCGATTATTTAGTCTACCGACATGGGCGTGCAAAGCCGGGTATATCAGCAAAGATAAAGCACAAGCAGGAGCGATCGAGACTCAATGATCTAATGGATTCAATTATGTCTGGGTTAGAGTTGCCTAAGGGATTAAAGGGTAATTTTATACTGCGCTCCGCGGCTGAAGGTGTAACGGCGAATGAATTAACGGCAGGTATCAGTTGTTTAATTGACATTTGGCAGTCGATAGAGTCTTTGAGAGTACAAAAATCGCCAGTTGCGGTTTATCAAGAAACTCAAACATTTCAACGATTAATTAGCAGTATGGTTGATCTTGGTATCAATAAAATAACGGTAGACTGTGCTGAATTTCTCAAGCAATTAAACCAATGGTGTAATCAAGATAGCCGTGCGACAAAAATGCAGACCGAGTTATTCACCGCTGAGGGTAATCTGTTTGATACCTACCAAGTAGAAAAGCAAATTGATGCCGCACTGAATAAACAGATAGCCCTTGATTGCGGTGGTCATCTAGTGATCGAACAAACCGAAGCATTGTCAGTTATCGATGTTAATACGGGCTCTTTTATAGGCGACTCTATTGATGAAAATACCTTTTACAAAGTCAACCTTGAAGCGGCCATTGAGTCTGCAAGGCAGATAAAGTTGCGTAATTTAAGCGGCATTATCATTATTGATTTTATTGATATGCAAAATTTGGATCATCGTCGCAAGGTGCTAAAACAACTTAAAGGTGCTTTTTTACCCGACCCTATCAATAACAAAATCTCTGATTTTACAGAGTTTGGCTTGGTGCAAGTTGCGCGTAAGCGAACCAGTAGAAGTTTAAGCCAAATACTATGTACTCCTTGCAACCATTGCGAGGCCAGTGGAGCTATTAAATCTAAGGAAACCCTGTGCCTTGAGATCCTGCGCGAATTAATTAAGGTTAAGTCTAGTTGTAGTTGGAAATCTATAGAGATCTACGCTTCGAACAGTATTATTGAAATATTAAAAGATAAATATTCTACTCAACTTAATGATTTTAAGAGTAGAACTAATTGTGATGTTAAGTTTAGTATAGATCGCACAATAAAAAGCAATCAGTTCAATATTATTCCGGCTAAATGATTCAGATGATCAACAGTGTAATAACAATGTGTAAACAGGTGGCTCAATGGCTTGGCATTGCGGCGGGCCTATTGGTTATTGGCATGGTCATACTTGTTTTTCTTGGGCGCCAAACCATTGGGCAGTTGGATGAGCTGCGGCCGTCAGTTAAATCTTTTATCGCCTCTAGCACAGGCTTTCATGTGAATATGGGCGCTCTAAAAGGCGAGTGGCCACAACTTATTCCCATTATTGATATTGAGGGTGTCGAGTTAATTAATTCGGAGCAGGAGACGGTATTAAGCTTTGAAGGCGCTCGCGCTGATTTGGATCTGTATAGTAGTTTTAAACTAGGTTCACCTATTTGGCGTGAGCTTGCTATTGATAAATTAGACATCAATTTTGTTGAAAATGCTTCGGGTCACTGGCGATTAAAAGGTTTTAATGGCGAATCTGATACAGATCTAAATATTATTCTCCAGCCATTTCTATACAGTCAGCAAATTCGATTAAAAGCTGTCACTGTTCATCTTCATTCTTTCTCGGGTCAAAAAATTCAGCTTTTTGGTAATGATATGTTGATTGAAAATGATAAAGATTTTCATCGCGCTCAGTTATCAGTTAGTCTTACAGAAAATGGTAGTCCAGCTAATTTAATCATAGAAGCCTTAGGGCATCTCTCAGATTTGAACCAATTTAAAGCCAGTGGCTATCTTGATTTTGATGAATTAAATATTTATCAGTCGCTAAAAATGCTCTCTACATCCCTAATGCCTGATATAGCAATTCAGCCTGATCAGTACTCTATAAATGCCGGCGGCAAAGTCTGGTTAGATTTTAGACCTGGATGGCATCTGGATTATCAGGGTGAACTTTCAGTCTCCAAAATACCGCTTAATTGGTTGGGTGATAATATTTCCCCCATAACTGATATCAAAACCATGTTGACTGGTTGGTATCTGCCTGGCGAAGACTGGTGTGCGAGTCTCAATGATCTTGAGTTTGAGCTAGGCTCAACAAATATGGAGTCGGTCAATCTTTTGTATAAACAAAAACTAGGCTCTAATTGGCAAGAGTTTGACATTTTGCTAGAGGATATGGGTTTAGAATCTGTTGCGGGCTTAATCAGTGAAACTCAGATTGTTTCCGCCGATGCTATCAATCATTTAAAAAGTGATAAATCCAAAGGAAATATATCGTCCCTTAGTATGGGAAGATCAAGCACAGGATTCTATCTTTCAGCAAAATTAGAAGAGTTTTTTATGCCGCCCTATGGAGGCATGCCAGGGTTCAAAGAGCTTGATGGTTATCTTGAGATAAAAAAATCAAAAGGGTTGTTTCATATTGCCGACCATGATGGCTTTGAGTTGTTTTTTCCCAAAAACTACACAGATTATTCGGTCATAAATGAAGCGTTGGGGACTATCTATTTTGACTGGCAATCCCCTGAGCAAACTACAATTTTTAGCGATTCGATTTATACCAAATTAGAAGCCGGTGATAGTCAGTTGAAATTTTCTATGATTCGGCCCAAAGGAGGTGAAAAGGCCGCTGATTACAATTTATTGATTGGCGCCAAAAACCTTAATTTAGCCTTAACTGATAAATATTTGCCCTATACCATGCCCGAAAGATCATCTAACTGGGTTAAAAATTCCATTAAAGATGGTAATTTAAAACAGTTTGGTTTGCTTTTTAGGAGTGGCCCACCAAAAAATGATCATCTGTCTCGAACCATGCAGTTATTGTTTGATGCCCAAGATGCAACGATAAAATTCAATCCAAATTGGCCACAATTTACAGCGCTTGAGGGGTTGTTTGTAGTGGATAGTGGTAACCTAAGTGCGCAAATAAAATCGGCCCTTTTAGATCAGGTCACGGTAAGCCAGACTAGGATTGAATTCAGCGTTAAGCCCCCAATCGAGCAAAGAAAGTGGGTAATTGATGGTCATTTAGATGCTGAATTATCAAGCATGATGGATTTATTAAATCAGTCGCCATTAAAGAAAAATTTCGGCCCTATGGTAAATTGGTCATACACTGGAGAGACAAATACTCATCTACACATGAAGTTGCCAGCCTATATGGCGAACAAAGCTAAGCCGGTTGCTACCGAATATAAAGTAACTTCCGTGATTAATAATGGTGATATGAGGATTTCGGGATCACCGATTAAATTAGAAAAAATGATGGGAGAAATTGAGTTTTCCTCTGACAAGGGGATTATTTCAGATAGTTTAAGTGCAGAACTTTGGAATCAGCCATTTACGGCTAGGTTATACCGAGACGACCAGCAGAAGATGTCATTTTCCTCGGCTTTATCGCCTCAAAGCTTAACTAAATTTGTAGATTTCTCTTGGCAAAATATAATTTCAGAGACCATGCTGATAAACGGAACTCTCTATAAAGACCCAGCTAACCGGTCTAAAACTACCCTTGAGATACAAAGCGATATGGAGGCTGTGGCGTTGAATCTACCCGCTCCAGTAGGTAAATCAATCAACCAATCTAAGCCGCTGAATATTAAATTACATTTTGAGCCCAGCCTTTCTCAGATTGAAGGTAAGCTAGGCGAATATCTTGTCTCTGATATGCGCTTTGATCAGGGAAAATTAAAGCGCGGCGTTATTAGTTACGATCATGATTTATTGATGCCAGATCAAGATATGCTTTTGATATCAGCTAATTTGCCAACCATTGATTTTACGTTGTGGCAGCCACTTCGTGACTTGATCGAACAGAAGCCAAAAGCTGCAAATACAACAGAAATAATATTTGATTTGGAATTGGCTCAATGGAAGGTTTCTGGATTACAGTTATCAGATATTAGCGCCAGAATTACGCCAATGATTTATGGTTTTGATGCAGTTTTCACCAGCGACTTAGCTGATGGCTCAGTCAGCCTTTTTAGCGATACCAGGCAACCGCCAAAAATTGCGCTAAATAGACTTAGTCTATCAAATAACTTTGCTAGTAATTCTGCTAGTTTGGATCCAAGAGTACTAATAGCCACAGATTTTTCCGTTGATCGGCTAACCATAGCGGGCCAAGATTTAGGTGCTTTGTCATTTGAATTGAGACCCGAGCCCTCTGGCGCATCATTTAATAATATGTCTGGAAATATTTTTGGTTTATCCCCTGGCATCTATTCTTCCGAAGCGCCAACTGAGTTTTTTTGGGGTTATGATGGCCAGACCCATATTAGCAAGTTAGTGGGGCCCATAGGGGTCAATAATATTGGCGATCTGTTTAATGTATTTAGTTTACCGCAAGTATTGGATAGTCAGTCGGGTAGGTTTGATACCAACCTCACTTGGCGAGGAGAGCCATGGGCTATTAACAAAGACAATCTAAATGGGCAGTTAAAGATTAACTTAGTGGATGGTAATTTTTACCGGACTCCCGGGGGTGCCGGTACTGCATTGAAGTTGGTGGGGTTATTTAACTTCGCTAACTGGTTGAAGCGATTACAGTTAGATTTTTCTGATGTAGTTGGTCAAAACTTAGTTTATAACCGTTTGGATGGAACCCTAGGTTTCGATCAATCTGTTCTGAGTTTAGATGATGCGCTAAAAATAAAAATGCCGTCAGGGCGCATGAGTATGGCAGGTGATTTTGATCTAGGGTTAGAGACGATTGATGCGCAACTGGTTGCAACGCTTCCGGTAGCCACTAATCTTCCCTGGTTAGCTGGTTTAGCTGGCGGTCTTCCCACCGCTCTTGGGGTTTATGCAACCAGTAAATTAGTAGAGAAACAAGTAGATCGTCTCTCAAGTATTAGTTATGAGATAAGCGGTCCTTGGGATGATGTCGATGTGGCAGTTGATAAAATTTTTGCAGCTGAGCTTAGCGAACCAAGTCAATAAAAGTAGTTAAAAGAATAGGATTTTTTATGACAAATATTGTCAAAGTGGCGGTGATACAATCACGACCATTAAAAAAGTTAGAAAATAATCTCAATCAAATCCAACAGCTCTTAATAGAGGCTTCAAGACAGCGTGCAAGTATCGTGGTTTTGCCAGAAAATTTTGCCTATTATGGTGAGCAAGACCTTCAAGCCATAGGCTGTCAGGAGGCCTTAAGTAATGGTCCCGTCAGGCAGTTTTTAAGCGAGCAAGCTAAAAGGCTAAAACTTTGGATCGTAGGTGGAACAGTGCCAGTGGGAGATAATAACTCCAAGCCGGTGGCTAGATCGCTAGTCTACGACTCCAGTGGTCATTGCATTGATCACTACGATAAAATTCATTTGTTTGATGCCGATGTGCATTCAGAATCAAGCCAACAGGCTTATCGTGAGTCTGATTCTTACAGCTATGGCAATGCCATAAAAACGATTGAAACAGACTTTTGTAAACTAGGCTTAACTGTTTGCTACGATTTAAGATTTGCTGCCCTGTACCATCAGTTAAGAGCAGCGGGTTCGCAACTAGTAACAGTTCCAGCAGCATTCACCGCAATTACTGGCCGAGATCACTGGCAGCTTTTATTGCGAGCTCGAGCGGTTGAAAATCAATTTTTTATGCTCGGTGCTAACTTGGTCGATAGAGCAAGAAGTTCGCGCGGGCTATGGGGCGGCAGTGCGATTATTGACCCCTGGGGGACTGTTATTGCTAAGCTTGAGGACGAGGTTGGTGTGGCTACTGCTGATATTAATTTAAATATGATGGATGATATTAGAGCAAGAATGCCGGTTCAAAATCATGCTAGATTAAAGTTTAAAAATTAATCAGCCAGTTGCCGGATATATTTAAATAGCTTCTCACTTGCGGTTGAGGGTTTATTCTGGGATTTTTCACGACTAGCCTGTCTTTGAAGATTGCGGAGCTGTTGTCTATCCGCCTCTGGATACTGGGCTATAAAATCCTCAATAGCATTATTACCCTCGTTGATAAAACGATCGCGCCACTCTTCAAGTTTGGCGAAGTGCTGTCTAAAGGTTTGCGACTGATGATTGAGTTTTTCTAGTGAATATTTAATGTCTGTCACGTCTATATTACGTAAAAGCTTGCCTATATATTGTAATTGACGGCGCTTTGCATCAAGGTTTTTTAATCTTCTAGCTTCTTTTATCGCCGCTTTTAACGAATCATCCAAAGCGATCTTTTCTAATTGAGATTTAGCCAGTAAAACCAATTGCTCGCCCATATCCCGAAGCTCTTGGTTTTCGCGTTTAAGTTGGGATCTACTGGGTAGATCTATTTCTTCGGTGGATAAATCAGTCATTAGGTAAGAAACAAGGTTGCCAGGCCAAGGAACGAAATAAAGCCTACGACATCAGTAATTGTGGTTAGGATAACTGTTCCTGCAAGTGCGGGATCAATTTTTAGAAATTTCAGTAACACGGGTAGTAATGTGCCGGATAAAGCCGCCGCCATCAAGTTGATAGCCATAGCCAAGCCAATAATAAGTGCCATTGTAGCGTCTTGAAACCATAGCGAGACCACACAGCCTACAATAAGGGCATAAAGTAGCCCATTAAGGGCGCCCACCGCAAATTCTTTACTCAACAGCCAGTTTAGGTTGCTGCGTTCAATTTGCCCTAGCGCCATACCTCGAATCACTACCGTAAGAGTCTGGCTTCCTGCAACCCCGCCCATACTGGCGACTATAGGCATTAAAATAGCTAAGGCTACTAACTTATCCAAGGCGTCTTCAAATAGACTTATAGCGGTTGATGCCAATATAGCAGTCAATAGGTTTACACCCAGCCACACAGCGCGGCGCGGAGCAGTTTTGCCGATTGATGAAAAAGTATCCTCAGTATCACTTAAGCCTGCCATAGCCAGTAGTGAGTGATCGGCATCTTCGACAATAACATCGACCACATCATCAATAGTGATTCGGCCAAGCAGATGATTTTCATCATCTACAACAGGTGCAGAGACTAAGTCATGACGTTGGAATAACTGGGCAACTTCAGAGTCAGTCAGGTCAACATGAATGCCTCGAACTTCTGTATTCATAACCTCTCTAACGGTAGTGGTTGGTGCTGATGTTAACAGCATACCCAGTGGTAAATTACCGGCAAAAGTATCATCGCGATTGACCACAAAAAGGTTGTCGGTAATCTCCGGAATTTCTTCAAAACGGCGAAGATAACGAAGAACAACATCCACCGTAATATCTGGGCGAACTGTGATAACCTCGGTATCCATCAAGCCGCCAGCAGTGTCTTCATCGTAGGTGAGCACTGACTCTACACGCATTCTATCCTGCGCTGACATAGCCTGAAGAACCTCGGGAATAACCCGATCGGGGAGCTGTTGTAGGATATCTACAATATCATCAACATCGAGACCTTCGGTCAGCGATGCTACTTCGACGCTATCCATTTCATCCAGAAATTCTAATTTTATTTCATCGGATAATTCATGGATAACTTCTCCAGATATCTCTGGATCAACCAGCTCCCATAGGATTCTTCTATATTTAGGTGGGGCAGTTTCTAATTGATGGGCGACATCGGGCGGTGATAGATTATTCAGGGTATGCCTAACCTGATTAAGCGTCACCGAGTCGATGGCGCTACCAAGTTGGGACAGTAGACTGTTATGTTGCGTTGCCTGAGTCATACATCTGTTTCCTCAAAGGCCCAATTGTAAGCAGCAGTAAATCGATAGTTTAACCTAAAATACAATGGGATGCCTTGCACTAGATGGTAAATTTACTGTTGGTGCGTTACTTGCCCTCACCAAAATAGTCAGCCAATAATCGTGTAATCATGCTGCAGGCTTCATCTTCATCTGGGCCATCAAATTCAAAAATTAGTTCGGTACCCTGACTTGCAGCTAAGAGTAAAAGTGACATAATACTTTTGGCATCTACGAGGGGTGGTTTTATGCCTGTTCTAATACTAGATTCGTAACGCCCAGCCAAAGAGGCGAGCTTAGTAGCCGCTCGAGCGTGTAATCCAAGCTCGTTAATAATAGGTAATTTACAACTGATCATAGAGTTACTCTATCGGTTACTGGGTGGCTAATTCTTTATGCATCACTTGCACAAAATTATATTGTTGAGAAAAGTGTTCATGAAGACGATTAGCGATATAGACAGATCGATGTTGACCGCCTGTGCAGCCAATAGAAACAGTAAGATAGCTGCGATTATTGGCCTCAAATTTTGGAATCCAACGGGTAAGGTAGCCAATAATGTCGGCCAGCATAGAGGCAACATCAACCTGACTTTCCAAAAAGGTTATAACGCCTGAATCATGGCCAGTTTGTGTGCGCAGCTCAGTTTTCCAGTAAGGGTTGGGCAGGCAACGTACATCAAATACAAAGTCAGAACCATTGGGGATACGTTGCTTAAAGCCAAAGCTTTCAAATAAAATGGTCATCTGCTGCTCTGCTTTAGGCACAATTGTATTTTTGACCAAATCGCGCAACTGATGCAGAGTTAAACCGGAGGTGTCGATAGTTAGGCTAGCTACCTGAGCAATCGGCGAGATAATACTCTCTTCAAGATCAATAGCTTCTTTTAAGCCAATGTCATCGGTGCTGAGAGGATGTTTACGCCGAGTTTCAGAATAGCGTCGCAGTAAATCATTTCGCTGTGCCTTTAAAAAAATCACATCTACCTGAACCCCAGAATTTTCGATGATACTAAGCATTTTTGGGATCTTCGTGAGGTCGCCCACTAGGTTGCGCGCATCTATACCTACGGCTAATTGTAGATTAGGGTCGCTACTATCCTCTTTTAATTGATGGATTAACTCCGGTAATAGGCTTGAGGGCAGGTTATCAACACAGGTAAAGCCAACATCTTCTAAAATATTGAGTGCAGAAGTTTTACCAGAACCTGAATGACCGCTAATAACTACAAGTCTCATGATTTTTGTTGGCGCTCCAAATCTATAACTGTGTTGTATAGTATGTCATCATTATCACAGTCGCGAAGCTTTTGACGTGACCCATCATTTTGCATAATTGCGGCAATTCTCGCCAGAGTGCTTAAGTGCTCATCATTTTTTTCTTGCGGCACCACCAATGCAAAGATTAAATCCACCGGCTTGTCATCAATGGCATCAAACTCTACAGGCGAAGTTAGTTTGGCTAAAAAACCATAAATCTTCTTTACGCCAGGGGTGCGACAGTGAGGAATGGCAACGCCATTGCCGAGTCCAGTGCTACCCAGTTTTTCACGGGCTACAAAGTTATCAAATAATAGGTCACAGAGTTCATCGCTACCGCCCAGTTGGGATGTAATCATCTGGGCGATATTTTCAAGAATGCGCTTCTTGCTGCGCCCAGGGAAATTGCAACTGGTTAACTCTTGGCTAAGAACGTCTGAAATTTTCATGCTTTAATTAATGATCCCTGTGTTTTTGTTTATATTTTATAAGTTGTCGATCTAATTTATCGCTGAGGGCGTCAATTGCCGCATAAAGATCTTCATGTTCTGCATTGGCGAATAATTCACCGCCAGAGACATGGATTGTAGCTTCTGCTTTTTGGGAAAGTTTTTCGACGCTTAGGATTACGGCAGTACTATTTATGTGGTCATAGTGGCGCTCTAACTTTGATAACTTGGCGGTAACATAGTCACGAATTGGGTCAGTTACGTCTAGGTGATGTCCGCTAATTGTCATTTGCATACTGTTCTCCTTAGTTACGCTTTATTTAAAAACCTTTTTCTTTGACTCGACGATGGAATATTCATGCTTTCGCGGTATTTCGCGACCGTGCGTCGAGCGACTTGAATTCCTTGGTCGGCTAACAGAGTCGTCAGTTTATTGTCGCTGAGAGGCTTACAGGGCTTTTCCGCCTCTATTAGCATTTTTAGGATAGCGCAAACTGCCGTGGATGAACACTCTCCGCCATCAGAAGTTCCAACATGGCTTGAAAAGAAATATTTAAGTTCAAAAATCCCTTGGGGTGTAGCCATATATTTTTTGGTAGTAACCCTAGAAACCGTTGATTCATGAAGATCCAATTGCTCAGCAATCTCAGACAACACCAATGGTTTCATGGCAACGGGGCCATGCTCCAAAAAGCCTTGCTGAAAATCGACGATTGCCATAGTGACCTGCATAAGGGTGTCATTTCGACTTTCAAGACTGCGGAGAAACCAGCGCGCTTCATTTAGATTCTTTTTTAAGAACTGATTCTCAGCGCTATCATCAGCGCGCTTAATAAGATCGCTATACGCTTGATTGATTTTAATCCGCGGTATATTGCTATCATTCAGTTTGACCTGCCAGCGCCCACTTATTTTTTCAATATACACATCGGGCACAATATATTCAGTATCGTCTGCTGCCAGCATTTCGCCGGGTCTTGGGTTTAATGTGCGAATTAATTCGAGACCCTGTTGAAGGCACGCCTTATCGAGCTTACTTTTCTTTGCCAGCTTAGCTAATTCTGTTGAGGCAATATCCGCTAAGAAATCTTCAACCAGTAATTTTGCTTCTTGAAGGTATGGCGTGTCATCACACAGTTGATTTAATTGAATCGAAAGACATTCTTTGGGGTCTCTGGCAAAAATCCCTGGGGGGTCAAACTGCTGAACCCTTTTTAGTACGACGACTAATTCATCATCCTGTAAGGGGTCATCTTCAGTTTCATCATGGAGGTGTGCAGTAATTTCTTGAAGGTTACCCACCAGGAAACCATTGTCATTTACAGAATCAATAAATGCTTCGGCAACCGCCTTATCACGATCAGATAAAGTGATTAAGTTTAACTGCCAAAAAAGGTGGTCTTGAAGGGATTCAGTGACCTGATAAATAGCCTCAAGATTGAAGTCTTTGTCGTTAGAGGGTGATTTTGATGAGGGGCTATTTGATTCATTCCAACTATTTTCGCCAACTAAACTTTCAGTACTTGCGTTTTCCCATGAAGCCTCAACAGCGTTGTCTGGAGAGAGAGGTGTATCTTGAACCTCGGTATAATTTTCTGGGTCGTTGTTATCAAAACTCACATCATCACCAGAATGATTGCCATTCTGCTGCGCCTGATCGGGTTCAATTTCTCTCTCATCAGTTTCTAGCAGGGGGTTGTTATATAGCTGCTCAATGATCTCTTGTTGCAGGTCAAGCGTCGAGAGCTGCAACAATTTGATAGCTTGCTGCAGTTGCGGTGTCATGGTTAGCTGTTGACTAAACTTGAGCTGAAGGCCTTGCCGCATATTTTAGAAACTTTTTTTGAATGTATATTGAATGTTAGTGCTGAATCGATAGGTAAAGCAAGATTTGTATGAATAATTTACCATGAGTTACATGGTGAAATTGTCCCCAAGGTAAGTTTGGCGAACTTTTTGATCAGACAAAATATGTGCTGTAGTCCCTTCGGCGATCACATGGCCTTCGCCGACAATATAGGCACGAGCGCAAATATCGAGCGTTTCGCGAACATTATGGTCGGTGATTAATACTCCAATCCCTTTTTCGCTGAGATGGCGAATAATATCCTTAATATCGTTCACAGAGATAGGATCAACGCCAGCAAAGGGCTCATCGAGCAGAATAAATTTTGGATCCGCAGCTAAGGCTCTTGCGATCTCAACTCTACGGCGCTCACCACCTGAAAGGCTCATGCCGTTTGAATCAGCCAAATGTGTAATATGAAATTCATTGAGCAGGCTATGAAGTTTTTCTTCTCGCTCAGGTGAGGATAAATCTTTGCGCGTCTCTAAAATGGCCAAAATATTATCGCTTACGCTAAGCTTTCTGAAAATTGAGGGCTCTTGTGGTAAGTAACCTAGGCCCTTGCGAGCACGACCATGCATGGGTAAGTCAGAAATATCTTGATCATCGATTACAATTTGACCGCCATCCTGTTTAACTAGGCCTATAGTCATATAAAAACAGGTTGTTTTACCGGCGCCATTAGGTCCTAGAATTCCTACCACCTCTCCCTCACTCACTGAGAAAGACACGTCTTTGACTACCGAGCGCTTGCCGTAACTTTTAGATAGATGATTTGCAGATAATACAGTCATTAAGATTTACTCTTCTCATCAGCAACTTCGTCTTCTTTCACCGGTTCTTTAGGTTTCTGAAGGGGAGGAATAACTAGCTGAATGCGCTTTTGATTACTTTGATTGTCCCCCTTGGCGCGCCATGTTTCATTTACAACATCATAGTTGATACTGTCGCCTTTGATAAGGGTGCCATTTCTTGAAAGTGAAGCATTGGTCTTTAAATTAACTAATTTTTCTGCGGGAAGGTATTCAATGGTTTCTGCTCGTGCTAAAACCTGCCCTCCCGTATTGCTTTTGTGCTGATAGCTAGCTGGATTGCCATCGCAGACAATTCGGTTAACTCGGTTATCTGCATAATGTAATTCGACTGTATTGGCATCAATGATCAAAGACCCTTGACGGATAATCACATTGCCAGAATATTGGGTAAGCCCAGTCCGTTCATTTCTCTCGGCTCTATCAGATTCAACGGTAATAGGCTGACTGTCGTATTCGTCGGATGCTAGGCAAGAACCAGAAAGGGCAATAAGACTTACTAGTAACGCTTTAAATAGATTCATGAGTGCCTCTTACTCGTGATTCTATTGTAACTGATTCGCTATCAAAATCTGCCGAAAGAGTATCGCCGGTCATTGTGGTATTTGGCGTTATTAGTTGTACACCTCCCTCGGCTGAAGCGCTATCTCCTGTTAGGGAGTATGAAAGGCTGCCAGCGCGTAAATTTATTTCACCATCAATAGTTTCCCAATTGACATTAACATCGCCATTAAATTCAAAAATTTGTGTGTTCTTAGAGAGTAGCCCATTTTTAGCCTTTACGTGAACTTGAATTTTATTGTCACTTTGAAAGGCTATAAAAATAGGTTTTGCTAGTTTTAGCTCAGATAGGCTACTAAAAATTGACAGCTCAGAAGCCTTTAATAGGTATCTCTGTGTGCCATCATGGGAAAAAACAAAGGATTTTATATTGCTCATATAACTATCGGCACTGGGGAGTTCTTCAATCTTGCTTGAATCAGGGCGCGAGAATGACTCTGGCGGGCTTTCCCACAACAGGAGAAAACTACCCGTGATCGCAATCAAACACACCATAAAGAAGAACTGTTTTATCATTGATAGGGTGCCAAAAGTGCTTCTAATTTCCCTTGCGCGTTTAAAATTAACTCAGCTACTTCCCTTACCGCACCCTGTCCTCCGCCTTTTTTCGTTTGCCATAATGCTTGGCTGGCAACTATACGATTTCCATTGGCAGGGGTAATGCCCAGTCCAACTCGACGAATAACTGCTAAATCTGGAAGGTCATCACCAACAAAAGCAATTTCCTTTAAATTAATAGCTCTGTCCTCGAGGATTTCATTCAGGGCGGTAAGCTTGTCTTCTCGACCTTGGACTAAAAGTTCAATATCAAGCTCCTCTGTACGACGTGTTAACAGCTTAGAAGTACGACCGGTAATAATCCCCACGTCTATTCCACCTTTTTGCAGCAGTTTAATGCCTAAGCCATCCTGAATATCAAAGGCCTTTAATTCTTCGCCGTCGTTGCCATAGTAAAGTCGACCATCGGTTAACACGCCATCTACATCTAGCAGTATCAGTTTGATTTTTTGAGCAGCTTTTATAACGGTTGATGGATAATTCTCATTCATTAAATTACTCCTGCCCGCAGAATATCATGCATATGAACGACCCCGATCGGATGCTGGTGTTGATTTTCAATAATAACTGCAGTGATACTACTCTGCTCCATAATATTCAATGCCTCTGCGGCTAAAATATCTTGGTTGATAGTTTTTGGATTCGAGGACATAACATCTTTAATAGATGCATTTCTTAGATCGATATTAGAATCGATAACACGCCGGAGGTCTCCATCGGTAAATACTCCAACAAGTTTTCCCTTTTTATCTATCACTGTCGTCATGCCGAAACCTTTTTCAGTCATTTCGAGTAGTGCATTTTGCAGGGGTGTTTCGGGCTCTACCCGGGGTACTTCTTGATCCTTATGCATTATGTCGCTAACTCGAAGTAAAAGCTTTCTTCCCAGTGCACCGCCTGGGTGGGAAAAGGCAAAATCCTCAGCAGTAAATCCGCGTGATTCTAAGAGTGTAATCGCCAACGCATCACCCATAACGAGAGTAACCGTAGTGCTGGTTGTCGGAGCTAAGTTCAACGGACAGGCTTCACTTGAAACGCTGATATCAAGATTAGCGCAGGCGGCTTGAGCAAGGGCAGAATTTTCATCACCGGTCATGCTTACCAGCGGAATGCCGAGGCGCTTTATCAGAGGGAGTAGAGTAACCAGTTCTGCAGTGTTACCAGAGTTGGATAGTGCCAAAACGACATCATTCTTTGTGATCATACCCAAGTCACCATGACTGGCTTCACCAGGGTGGACAAAGAAGGCTGGAGTGCCAGTGCTAGCTAGCGTAGCCGCTATTTTATTACCTATATGACCAGATTTACCCATGCCAGTGACCACCACGCGGCCTTTACATTGGAGTAAAGTCTCACAGGCAGTAACAAAGGTTTGATCAATTCTATGCTTGAGCTCAAGCACAGCTTGAACTTCCATATCTACAGTACGAAGACCTGATTGAATCACTTTAGATTTTGACATAGTGCTATTTGACATAGTGCTTTTAATTTTGTTCCTCAAGAAAGATCTATTATAGAGCAAAAGCCAATACGGTGTTCAACATCAATAACCGGTTGTCGAGCACCAGAGCAGAACATAATATAGGCAATAAGCTAAGAGCAAAACTAATCCGACCGCTTTAGGCAGTTGAGCGCGGTTGAGCTTATTGCGGAGCACTGCCGCCATAAATATCAGCATTAGCAAGGTTAATACTGCCATCGCCATATAGTCGCGACTAAATACTTGGCTATCTAAGGCAATGGGCGATATTGCCCCTGCAGAACCCATAACCAATAGTAAGTTAAACAGATTTGACCCGATGATATTACCCACAGCGATATCATGGTGTCCGCGAAGAGCGCTCATAACTGAAGCGGCTAGCTCGGGTAAGCTTGTTCCTATGGCAATAACAGTCAAGCCGATCACAAGCTCACTAACCCCCATACTTAAAGCAATGGATTTTGCGCCCCAAACCGTTAGTTCAGCACATGCTAAAAGGGCTATAAGACCAATAGCAAAGCTAATAAGTGCGCCGTTGCGGCTAAAAGACTGGGTAATTTGGGATTCTGACGATTCGGCTAAAGACTTTTTGTATTTTGCCGCAAGTATGAGTAGCGGAATTACCAAAAGCATAAGTAAGATGCTTTCAATCCGTCCTAGCATGTCATTATAAAGACAAATTCCAGCCAATCCGGTTACCGCAAAAAGAATGATGCCTTCCTGTTTAAGCAGTGCTTTTTGAATTGGAATTGGAGCGATTAAAAGAGTGATGCCAAGCACCAAGCCAATATTGGCTATATTTGAACCCAGTGCATTGCCCACCGCTAGTTCACTGGAACCTTTGAGTGCAGCATTAATAGACACAATGATCTCGGGTGCAGATGTACCTATAGAGACAACAGTTAAGCCTACTACTAAAGAAGAAATGCCCGCCGAGCGAGCCAAACTTGCACTGCCAGCGATAAATTTATCGGCGCCCCATATAAGGCCGATCATGCCAGCGACAAGTGCGCTAATAGGGAGGTATAATGACATCATATGATTTTTGGTAGCACTTCTTGAGTTGTTTATTCAATAGACCCAGAATGGTATAGTGAGCGGTCTCTTATGTCAGTAGAAAATTTAATTAAATCTCGGAAATTTTTTGGGATTACAGTGGATGTTATAAATGAAATTTCAAAAAAATAGCTTTCTTTTTAGCGTTTTTATTATAGGTGTAGTGCTATCTTCATCTGTGATGGCAAAGGCTAGTGAAGATCCTTATAAAAAAATAGAAAAGATCACCCAAGAGCTTATTGGCATTATTAGCCTGTATCAGAAAGACTACCCCAAAAATGAAAAACAGTATTTTGCAGAGATTACAGATCTGCTTGCCGATACTGTGGACTTTAACTATATATCGAAGAAAGTGATGGGTTCTTACAGAGCCAATACAACCTCGAGTCAGCGTAAGTTGTTCGCTGAAAAATTTCGTGAGGGGTTGGTAGAAACCTATGGCAGGGGGCTAATCAATTACGGCGATCAAAAAATTGTACTGATTAATCGCACTCCGCTTAAGCAGGGTCAAAAGACACTGGTTGTGCAACAAGAAATACGCAGTTCAGGAAACACATTTCCCCTTAGATACTCTATGGCGCGTAAGAAAACTGGTGAGTGGATGGTGATTAATATGACCATAAGCGGCATAAATTTACGTGAAATTTTCCGCAATCAATTTTCCCAAGCAGTTCAGCAAAGCTCGGGTGATATTGATGCGGTTATTTCTGGCTGGATCACAGAAGTTAAATAAATTTAGTTTAGGAAATAATTAAATGAATGCAGAGGATGTAAAGTCAATTCTAAAACAACAGTTAACAGACTGTGATATCAAGGTTGAGGTCGACGGCAGCCACGTAAATATTATTGTAATTGGCGATATCTTTGAGGGTAAGCGCTCCGTTCAGCGTCAACAACTTGTTTATGCCGCATTGCAAGAGCATATTGCCTCAGGGATTATTCACGCAGTTAATATGAAAACTTACTCAATTCAAGAATGGCAGCAACTCACTTAGTTTTAAAAATTAATCAAATTGCAGGGTTATCAAATCTTGTGTGCCTTAAAATAAAGGAAAGTTAATGGATAAATTGGTCATCCAAGGTGGTGTGCAACTTGATGGGAAGATTTGGATCTCCGGTTCAAAGAATGCCGCGTTGCCGATTCTTTTTTCGACGCTTCTAACCGATCAAAAAGTCTCTCTATCTAATTTACCGCACTTGCAGGATATTACTACGACTATTGCGCTTTTAGGCGCTCTAGGAGTAACCATCAGTGTTGATGACAATATGCAAATTAGCGTCGAAGCGGGCTCCCTCAATGCAGTGACAGCACCCTATGATCTAGTCAAAACTATGCGTGCATCTATATTGGTTTTGGGCCCTCTATTGGCTAAGTATGGGGAAGCCAATGTGTCTTTTCCAGGAGGCTGTGCTATCGGCAGTCGCCCCGTTGATCTTCATTTAAAAGGGTTGGAGGCAATGGGTGCAAAAATAGAGGTAGAACAGGGCTATATTAAGGCGCGAACTAATGGGCGATTAAAAGGTGCTCATATATTAATGGATGTGGTTTCGGTTGGTGCTACAGAAAACCTTATGATGGCAGCAGCTTTAGCAAAGGGCACAACAGTAATTGAAAATGCGGCGCGTGAGCCGGAAATCGTTGATTTAGCTCAATGCATGAATGCGCTGGGGGCGAAAGTAGAAGGCTACGGTACCAATACGCTAACTATTCATGGTGTTGAGGCAATGACCGGCGGGGAATATAGCATTATGCCGGATCGTATTGAGACGGGGACATTTTTGGCCGCTGCAGCCGCAACTGGTGGCAGAATTAAGGTAACTAAAGCCGACCCTGCAAGCCTTGAAGCAGTCCTATTAAAACTTAAGGAAACCGGCGCAGAAATTACCCAAGGGGATGACTGGATACAGTTGGATATGAAGGGGCAGCGACCCAAGGCAATCAACCTAAAAACAGCGCCCTATCCAGGGTTTCCAACGGATATGCAGGCCCAGTTAAGCGTAGTAAATGCTATAGCTACAGGGACCGGCAGGATCACTGAAACAATTTTTGAAAATCGTCATATGCAGGTGCAAGAGCTCAATCGTATGGGTGCTAATATTGCGGTTGAGGGCAATACTGCAGTGGTCACAGGCGTTGAAGCATTAAATGGCGCGCCAGTAATGGCATCGGACCTCAGAGCATCGGCAGCCCTAGTGATAGCAGGAATGGTCGCTTCGGGTGAAACAGCCGTAGATCGTATCTACCATATAGACCGTGGATATGAGTGTATTGAGGAGAAATTAAGCCAAGTGGGTGCTAGAATACGCCGAGTTCATTCAAAGTAACCGAGAGATAGACATAGTTTTATGACCCAGATCACCATTGCCCTAACTAAGGGGCGCATCTTGAAAGAGACCTTGCCGCTGTTAAAACAGATCGGACTTGAGCCTGTGGATGATGTATTTACCAGTCGAAAACTACTTTTTCCGACCAATAAAGATAATGTCAGATTACTTATTTTAAGAGGTTCTGATGTGCCTACCTATGTCCAGTTTGGCAAGGCCGATATTGGAATAGCTGGAAAAGATGGATTACTTGAGCATCGTGGCGATGGGTATTATGAGCCGGTCGACTTGGGTATTGCTAAATGCAGATTAATGACTGCAGCACCTGTGGGTTATAAGGCCGGTGTTGGGCGCTTGCGGGTGGCCACTAAGTATACTCAGGTTGCACGTGAGTATTATGCTCAACAGGGTCGTCAAATTGATCTAATTAAGTTGTATGGTGCTATGGAGCTTGCGCCAATAATGGATCTAGCAGATGAGATTGTCGATATTGTCGATACCGGTAACACGCTAAAAGCCAATGGCCTTGAGGCGCGCGAAATGATTGCTGATATCAGCTCAAGAGTTATAGTTAATAAAGCCGCAATGAAAACAAAATACCCAGTGATTAAAGAAATTCTATCTGCTTTAGAACAGGCAGTGAGCACAAAATAATGAGTACGCCCTTAATAAAAAGACTGTCGACTGCAGATGGGGATTTTCTGCCCACACTGGATAAGCTAATTGCTTGGAATACAGTGTCTGATGTCGATGTTGAAAAGCGCGTAGCAAACATTATTCAGCAGGTTCGAACTGTTGGAGATGATGCCCTGATTGATTTTACTAATCAGTTTGATCGTCGTTCAATAAAATCAATGCAAGAGCTGTGTATAGAACCATCTCAACTTGAGGCTGCGCTTGAAAGCATTGGTGTCGAAACACGCAATGCACTGGAGGCAGCCGCTAAAAGAATTGGCGATTACCACCAGCATCAAACCCAGGATTCTTGGCAGTACACCGAAGCTGATGGCAGTATGCTTGGTCAAAGGGTTACGCCCTTAGAAAGGGTGGGTCTGTACGTGCCCGGTGGCAAAGCCAGTTATCCCTCGTCGGTATTAATGAGCTGTATACCCGCTCGAATTGCCGGTGTTGAAGAAGTGATTATGGCAGTGCCAGCGCCTGATGGAGAATTAAATCCGATTGTATTGGCTGCTGCTGCCATTGCTGGTGTCGACAAGATATTTACTGTTGGGGGTGCGCAGGCTGTTGCCGCTATGGCTTATGGCACTCAAAGCATCCCTAAGGTAGATAAAATTGTTGGCCCGGGTAATATTTATGTTGCCACAGCTAAGCGTATGGTATTTGGTGCGGTTGGCCTAGATATGGTGGCCGGACCAACAGAAATTTTGGTGATCTGTGATGGAAAAACCGATCCAGATTGGATTGCTATGGATCTATTCTCTCAAGCCGAGCATGATGAAAACGCCCAGTCCATTTTAGTCAGCTGGGATAGGTCGCATCTCGATGCGGTTTATCAAAGTATTGCCACACTTCTACCTGAAATGGAACGAAGTGATATTATTGCTAAGTCTCTAGCCAATCGAGGTGCATTAATTGAGGTGGCAGACAGAGAAGAAGCGATTATGGTGAGCAACAGAATCGCGCCTGAGCATTTAGAGTTGTCAGTTGATGAGCCTGAATCTTGGTTGTCAGAAATACGTCATGCTGGCGCTATTTTTATGGGCCGCTATACGGCAGAAGCACTCGGAGATTATTCCGCAGGCCCCAGTCATGTATTGCCGACCTCAGCGACAGCCAGATTTTCATCACCTTTGAGCGTGTATGATTTTCAAAAGCGCAGTTCACTTATTTACTGCTCGCCGGAGGGAGCCTCAACCCTAGGCAAAATTGCCTCTGTTCTGGGTAGGGGTGAAGACTTGACGGCGCACGCTAGATCAGCTGAATACCGTATCAAAAAGTAACCCAATAGAGCGATTATTATGAGTAGCTACTGGAGTGATTTTGTTAAACACCTCGAACCCTACAGTCCGGGTGAACAGCCGCAAATAAACAATATCACCAAGTTAAATACCAATGAAAATCCCTATGGCCCCTCACCTGCAGTTATCAATGCAATTTCAGAGGCGGCCGATGATCGCTTGCGACTATATCCACCGCCCGAAGCGGAACAGCTAAAAAACACCATTGCTAATTATTTTGATTTATCCGCGGCACAGATTTTTGTTGGCAATGGCTCTGATGAAGTGTTGGCCCATGTGTTTAATGGGCTTTTGAGCCACCCTGACAAAGGACCTTTGCTATTTCCTGATATTAGCTATAGTTTCTACCCAGTTTTTTGCCAACTCTATGGTATAAACTATGAAAAAATACCCTTGGCAGATGATTTTTCGGTAAATCTCGATCAGTATCCGTCAAACAATGGTGGGATTATTTTCCCAAACCCCAATGCGCCAACGGGTTTATTACTTGGTTTAGAAGCAATAGAAAATCTGTTGCAAAAAAATACCAACTCAGTCGTTGTGGTCGATGAAGCCTATATAGATTTTGGCGGTCAAACAGCAGCCTCTCTTATTAACCGATATGATAATTTATTGGTGGTACAAACCATGTCTAAATCTCGCTCTCTTGCGGGAATGAGAGTTGGTTATGCCATGGGCTCAGAGCATTTAATTGAGGGGCTCAATCGGATTAAAAACAGTTTTAACTCTTACCCCTTGGGTCATTTGCAAATCGCGGCTGCGATTGCTGCGTTTAACGATGAGCAATATTTTAAAAACACCTCACAACAGGTTATTGCCGAGCGCGAACGCGTAGTTGATGAGTTAGAGAGCCTTGGCTTTGAAGTGCTACCTTCTAAGGCTAACTTTATCTTGGCTCAGCACCCTACAAACGCGGCGAACGAACTGGCGGACAGTCTGAGAGAAAAAGGCATTATTGTGCGTTATTTTGCCAAGCCAAGAATTGATCAATTTTTAAGAATTACCATTGGTACAGAGTCGCAAAATAGCCTGCTAATAGACAGCTTAAAGCAGCTACTTTAATTTAGGCTTGGGCGCTCGCCCGCGGTGGCAGTGATGCTAAGGGTCTGATCTTTTCGCTGAACCACTAGCTCTACCGGTTTACCTGGGAAAATCTCAGCAATTTGGCTAATACTGCGCTGTCGATCTATCACGGATTGCCCATTAATTGATGTCACAATATCCCCGGGTAAGATTCCCGCTTCGTAGGTTGGACCGTCCTTAACTGTAGCTGTTACTAACAAACCGCTAGTTAATTCAATCGAAAGTTTATTGGCTAGGGCCTGGGTAATTTCTATAGCCTCTACGCCAAGCCAACCCCTAATCACCCGACCGTGGTTAATCAGGTGAGTTAATACTTTTTTAACTTCGTCAGCGGGGATGGCAAAACCGATGCCATCAGATTTTTCATTATTTAAAATCGCCGCATTGATACCCAATAAATTACCGTAGGCATCAATAAGCGCGCCACCTGAATTACCAGGGTTAATATCGGCATCTGTTTGAATATAGTTTTCCAAATTATTGAGGTTTAACCCATTGCGCTGTGTTGCACTAACAATGCCCTGGGTAACTGTTTGCCCCATACCAAATGGATTGCCAATAGCTAGCACAATATCACCTATTTCAGTTTGATTGGGGTTGCCAAATTGAATTTCTTGAAGGTTATCGGCATCAATTTTTAAAACCGCTAAATCTGTTTCCGGGTCAGTGCCGACAACCATTGCAGGAAGTTCCCTGCCATCGTAAAGCAGAATAAGGATTTCATCGACAGAGTCGACCACATGAAAGCTGGTAACTATAAAGCCGGTTTTGTCAATAATTACCCCAGAGCCCAGTGAGCCCTCAACACGATCAGGTTGCTGTTTATACAGGCGTTTAAAAAAGGGATGGCGAGACAGCGGGTGAACGGTGCGTTTAACCTTTGTTTTGGTATAGATATTAACCACCGATGGCGCGGCTTTTTTCACTGCCTGTGCATAGGACACAGGTCCAGACCAACCATGCGCAGCTAGTTCATCGTCCGCTTGCAGGTTAGTGCCGCGAAACTCTGGAAAAATAAATAGTAATAACCCAGCAACTACCAGCCCAGTAATAACCGGCAGTTGAAGAAACTCTACTGTTGCTTTGAAGCGCTTATTAGCCGCCATAATTAGTCCTGACAGGTTCGTTTTGCAATAATACAAAACATAATAAGTATCATAGCTCTATTAAAGTGCTATGTCTCACCCATGGTCAAGACTAATTATTTAAAAGCAGTAAAAACCACTATCGCAAAAGATTGGATAATTTTGGATTTGGCTTATCGGCTTTGCGGAAAAGCAAAACCATATGGCCAATTGATTGAATGAGTTGTGCTTTAGATTGCAGGCAAATTTCATCAATCGTAGATTTCTTCGCCTCTCTATCGCCGACAGCTAATTTTACTTTGATTAGTTCGTGATCACCCAAGGCGCGATCTAGCTCTGCCAAAACAGTCTCAGTAAGGCCATTACCGGCTACAGTGACTACAGGTTTTAGTTGATGCCCAAGAGAGCGTAAATATTTCTTATCCGCAGATGAAGTTGTCATAGTACAATACCGTATTATCAATACAGCCTATTTTAGCGAAAATCCGACTATGGCGAAATCAAAAAATCGCACTTGGATCAAACAACATGTAAAAGATCCTTACGTTGTGCAATCTCAGCGTGACGGTTATCGCTCGCGTGCGAGCTACAAGTTGCTAGAGATTATCGAAAAAGCGCGACTTATAAAGCCTGGAATGACCGTGGTGGACTTGGGTTCAGCCCCGGGCGGGTGGTCTCAGGTAGCTGCCAAAAAAGTTGGGCACCAGGGCTCAGTCGTTGCGGTTGATATACTGCCGATGAATCCAGTGGCCGGCGTGGATTTTATTCAGGGTGACTTTACCGAAGAAGAAATACTGGCTGAATTACTAAAAACTATTGGAAATAAGCCTGTAGACCTTGTAATTTCAGATATGGCCCCCAACTTAACAGGTATGAAGGCAGTAGATCAGCCCGCCGTAGTCTATTTAGCAGAGCTGGCGGTTGATTTAGCACAGCAAGTACTCACTGTGGATGGAATATTTATCGCTAAATTGTTTCAAGGTGAGGGATTTGACGAGTTTGTGCGTACTACTAGAAAGGTGTTTAATGTTGTTAGTCTTAAAAAGCCAGATGCATCAAGATCAAAATCGCGTGAAGTGTATCTAGTGGCAAAAGGGTTGCAACAAAACTAATGAGGTTGATGGTTTGAACGATTTTTTAAAGAACATATTAATTTGGCTGGTACTGGCAGGTATTTTGATGTCAGTCTTCAACAGTTTTACCCCCAAAGCCGAGGTCAATGATCTCAGTTACTCTGATTTCATTATGGAAGTTCAGAATGAGCGAGTAACTAGTGTGGTCAATAATGGCCTGACCATTGAGGGTGAGAGAACTGATGGCAGTAAATTCACCACAGTGATACCGCCAGCGATTAAAGACGACGGCCTTATCAAAGATTTGGTAAACCACAATGTTAAAATTGTTGGCGAGCTTCCCGAATCGCCGAGTGTATTGTCACAGTTGTTTATAGCCGCTTTTCCGATTCTTTTGATCTTAGCTATATTTATGTTCTTTATGCGTCAAATGCAAGGCGGTGGTGGCGGCCGAGGCGGCCCTATGAGTTTTGGCAAAAGCAAAGCTAAGCTATTAACCGGCGATCAGATTAAAACTACATTTGCCGATGTGGCGGGTGTTGATGAAGCCAAAGAAGATGTGGGTGAGCTGGTAGAATTTTTAAGTGACCCAAGCAAATTCCAACGTCTTGGTGGTCGAATCCCCAAGGGCGTTTTGATGGTAGGCCCTCCGGGTACGGGGAAGACACTATTAGCTAAGGCTATTGCCGGTGAGGCCAAGGTGCCTTTTTTCTCAATTTCCGGTTCAGATTTTGTCGAAATGTTTGTCGGTGTTGGTGCCTCGCGTGTTCGCGATATGTTTGAACAGGCTAAAAAGCAAGCGCCTTGCATTATCTTTATCGATGAAATTGATGCCGTGGGCCGTCACCGTGGTGGTGGTTATGGCGGTGGTAATGACGAGCGTGAGCAAACTTTAAACCAGTTGCTGGTTGAGATGGACGGTTTTGAAGGTAATGAGGGAGTGATTGTGATTGCCGCAACCAACCGCCCTGATGTATTGGATAAAGCGTTACTGCGTCCCGGACGTTTTGATCGTCAGGTATATGTTAGCCTTCCAGATATTCGCGGTCGCGAACAAATTCTTAAGGTGCACGCGCGAAAAGTGCCATTAGATGAATCAATTGATTTAGGTGTTTTGGCGCGAGGAACTCCAGGGTTTTCTGGTGCTGATTTAGCTAACTTGGTTAACGAGGCGGCGTTATTTTCTGCCCGTGCTAATCGTCGTCTAGTGACTATGGAAGAGTTCGAAAAGGCGCGTGATAAAATTATGATGGGTGCAGAAAGGCGCTCCATGGTGATGTCAGAGAAAGAAAAAATGAATACTGCTTATCATGAGGCAGGCCACGCCATTATCGGCCGATTGGTGCCAGAGCATGATCCAGTTCACAAAGTATCCATTATTCCTCGTGGTCGTGCCCTTGGTGTGACTCAGTATTTGCCCGAAGAGGATAAATACAGTTCAAGCCGTCGTCAGCTGATTAGTTCCCTGTGCAGTTTGTTTGGTGGTCGCATAGCTGAGGAACTGATTGGTGGCTTTGATGGCGTGACCACAGGTGCTTCCAATGATATTGAAAGAGCGACTCAGCTCGCAAGAAACATGGTCACCAAATGGGGTCTAACCGAAAAAATGGGTCCAGTACTCTATGGTGAGGATGAGTCTCAGGCGCCTGGTGGTGGCAATGCCCATTATTCTGAGGATACCTCTCGTGAAATCGATCAAGAAGTGCGTGATATTCTCGATAAAGCCTATGAAACAGCCAAGCAATTACTTGAAGACAATAGAGATATTCTTGAAGCGATGAAAGATGCTCTTATGGAATACGAAACCATCGATGCTGATCAGGTGGATGATCTAATGGCACGGCGAAAAGTTCGTCCGCCACAGCAATGGGAAGATAATGATTCCGGTTCATCAGGCGGTGCTTCTAGCTCCAAGAAAAGTACGCCAAAGGGTCCCAAAGTTGGCGATCCTGTAGAAGGTGTATAGTAAGAAATAATAACACCGAGTCGTTCTTTTTATGGCTCGGTGTTATGTTGAAAACCCTCTAAATCAAAAATAGCCTCAGACTATGCAACTTAAATGCGGCACTAAAACCCTCGATCTATCTAATCCGGCCATTATGGCGGTGCTTAATGTCACGCCTGATTCTTTTTCTGACGGGGGGCAGGTTTTTGCCAATCAGGCAGTCGATAAGACAAAGGTCTTAGCGACAGCTGAGGCTATGATTAATCAGGGTGCCGACATCATTGATTTAGGCGGTGAATCCACACGTCCCGGCGCGGAACCTGTTTCGGTACAGCAAGAACTTGATCGTGTGATTCCCGCTCTAGAAATACTTTCGGCAAACTTTGATAGTATTTTTTCCGTTGATACTAGTACGCCAGAGGTAATGCAACAGGCGGCGCAGTCGGGCGCGCATCTTATAAATGATGTTAGAGCGTTGCAGAGACCAAAAGCCTTAGAAGTTGCATCTAGATTGGATTTGCCGGTCTGTTTAATGCATATGCAAAACCAACCAAAAACCATGCAGCATCAGCCAGACTATCAGGATGTTGTTGCTGAAGTTGCTGAATTTCTTCAGCAGCGAAAATTGCAGTGCATAAGCGCTGGCATAAAGTCAGAGCAAATACTTTTAGATCCGGGTTTTGGCTTTGGTAAAACGCTTGAACATAATTTAGCACTATTTGCAGCATTACCTAAACTGGCTGCCCAAAAACATCCTATAGTGGTAGGTGTATCGCGCAAGTCGATGATTGGGCAAATAACAAATACAGAAGTGAATGATAGATTGGTTGGAAGTGTTACAATGGCGGTTTTAGCAGCACAAAAGATTTATCGGGCGGGTGGATCAATGATTCTTCGCGTTCATGATGTCAAAGAAACAAAGCAAGCCATGCAAATTTGGCAAGCAACTAAACAATTATAAGGTTTTAATAACCAATGAGTCGTAAATATTTTGGTACAGATGGTATTCGTGGCAGGGTCGGTGAGCACCCAATAACCGCAGATTTTATTCTTAAACTAGGCTGGGCGGCAGGTAAGGTACTTACCAAGCATGCTGATGGCAAAAAAAATCGGGTTATTATAGGTAAGGACACAAGAGTCTCCGGCTATATGTTTGAATCTGCGTTGGAAGCAGGTCTAATTGCCGCAGGTGTTGATGTGGATTTACTCGGACCTATGCCAACCCCGGCGATCGCCTACTTGACCAGAACATTCCGCGCGGCAGCAGGTATCGTAATTAGTGCCTCTCACAATCCCGTTGAAGATAATGGCATTAAATTCTTCGCCGCAGATGGCTATAAATTACCCGATGATGTCGAGCTTGAAATAGAAGCCTTGATTGATCAGCCTCTGTTGACTAATAGTAGTGATAGCTTAGGTAAGGCAAGACGTATCCATGATGCATCGGGTCGTTATGTCGAGTTTTGTAAGGGAACACTACCCCTAGGTTTCAATCTTTCTGGCGTAAAAGTCGCGCTAGACTGTGCCAATGGCGCAACCTACAACACAGCCCCGCGTGTATTTAAAGAATTAGGAGCCACAGTTGTTACCATAGGTAACGCGCCCGATGGTTTTAATATTAATCGCGAATGCGGCTCTACGCATATGCAGGCATTGCAACAAGTCGTTGTGCAAGAGCAGGCTGATGTTGGTATCGCCTTAGATGGTGATGGTGATCGAGTTTTATTCATCGATGCTGCGGGTGAGATAATTGATGGCGATGAGCTGTTATATGTTATTGCTCAGCATCGATACAGTCATAATGACTGTGATGGGGTTGTGGGTACTCAAAT